>CM001438.1:4991361-5600627 GCA_000244995.1 Burkholderiales bacterium JOSHI_001
ATGCGGCGCATCAGGTTCACCATGGCGCCGTCCCCGGTCACCGCCACCGTCTGCGACGCCAGCCGCCCGGCGTGGCCGGCGCGCACGTCGGCCCAAAAGGCCATGTCCTCGGGGCTGGCCACCAGCGTCTCGGCCACGCTGCCCGGCAGGGCCGCCGGCGGCACCCGCAGCAGGCGCGAGGCCTGGGCATTGGCGGCCACCACGCAGGTGTCGCTGGACTGCACGATCCAGGCCGCTTCGTCCAGCGCGTCCAGCAGCGCACGCCAGGGCTGCAGCGGCACGCCGGCACCCGCCGGGGACAGGGCCGAGGTGCTCACGCCGCCAGGCCCCCGAGCGAATTGCCCGCCAGGCGCAGTGCCGGCTCGAAGAAGTAGGCCACCCGCTCGCGCGGCGCCAGGTACTGCACCGTGGCGGCCGGCAGCTGGTGCAGCTTCAGGCTGCGGCGTATGCCCAGGTCGGGCTGGTTCTCCAGGTCCAGGTGCAGGGCCTGCTCGGGTGGCACCGTGGGTTCGTGCACCAGCACGCGGGGTTTGAGCGGCCGGCTGGAGTTCACCGTCATCACCAGCGCATAGCGGTTGTCGGTGAGCTGCACCGCCGAGCCCGGCGGGTACACGCCCATCATGCGGATGAAGGTGTTCAGCAGCGTGGCGTCGAACTTGTCGCGCCCCTGGGCGAAGATGAGCGACAGCGCCTCGTGCGGCGTCAGCGCCTGCGAGGCCAGGCGCGGGTTGCACAGGTTGTCGTAGCGGTTCACCAGTGACACCACGCGCGACGCCAGGCCCATGCGTTCCTTGTTCAGGCCCTGCGGGAAGCCGCTGCCGTCGGCCAGCTCGTGGTGCTGGGCCAGGATGAGCAGGGTGCCGGGCGCCAGGCCCATGCGCTTGCCCAGCACCACCCCCTGGGCCACGTGGTCGCGGTAGGCCGACTGCTCGTGCGCACTGGCCTGCGGGTCGGCGTGCTGGAGGCGGTCCGGCAGGGTCAGCTTGCCGATGTCGTGCAACAGGGCCCCCAGGCCCAGCTCCTGCAATTCGGCGTCGGCCAGGCCCAGGCTGCGGCCCATCAGCATGGACAAGACGCCCACGTTCAGTGCGTGCGCGCTGGCACGGTCGCCGGCCGGCTCCGCCAGCACACGGATGCTCAGTTCGCTGCTGCCCAGCATCTTGCTGGCCAGGGCCTGCGCCAGCCCCTGGCTCACCTGGCGGGCCAAGTCGGGTTCGGTCTGCGCGTGCGCGTGGGCCTGGCGCCAGGCCTGGCGGGCCTCGGCGTACTGGCGCTCGCACACCTGGGCGGCATGGCGCTGCTCGGCCAGCGCCTGGGCCTGGTCGCGCTCGGCCTGCGTGCGGGCGTCGCCGGCCGCCGCGGCGGCCTCGGCAGGGGCAGGGGGGGGCTCTGCAGCCGGCGGGGCCGGGCGCAAAGGCAGGACATTGGCCGCCGACAGGTCGCTCTTGTCGGGGCTCCAGCGCACTTCGCGCAGGCCCAGCGCCCGCACCTGGGCGATCTGCTCGTCGGTCTGCAGCTTGAAGCTGGACAGGGCAAACGGGTGCGCCCACCAGCCCAAATCCAGATGGATGAACATGCCCACCTGCAGGTTTTCCACGGCAATGGTTGCCGACATTCGCGCACCTCTTGTCCAGGTATTGCGGCCGTCACACCCGACACCGGGCCGGCCTTGCGCCAGACATCGGCAGCGGCAAAGGCAAACTTGAACGCGCCGGCCGGCGCTGGCCGACCCGGGGCCTGCCATCCGTGCGGTTCGCACGCCGGGCGCCCCGGCGGCAGGGCTGGCGGCGCACGCCAACCCCTCCAAACGCCGCGGGCGATGTGGGCATGCACTCACACAAGCTGTCGCTGAGGCGATGCAGCAAACAGCAGGCCGGTGTTCAAATCCAGGGCCATGTGCCCCCCGCAGCGGCACACCCTCCAGGACGACCAGCCATGCCCCACGCCTTCATTTGCGACGCCATCCGCACCCCCATCGGCCGCTACGGCGGCAGCCTGGCCACGGTGCGCGCCGACGACCTGGGCGCCATCCCGCTGCGCGCGCTGATGGCGCGCAACCCGAAGGTGGACTGGGCTGCGGTGACCGACGTGCTGTTCGGCTGCGCCAACCAGGCCGGTGAAGACAACCGCAACGTGGCCCACATGAGTTCGCTGCTGGCCGGGCTGCCGGTGTCGGTGCCAGGCGCCACCATCAACCGCCTGTGCGGATCGGGCCTGGACGCGGTGGGCACCGCGGCACGCGCCATCAAGGCCGGTGAGGCCAGCCTGATGATGGCCGGCGGGGTGGAAAGCATGAGCCGCGCACCCTTCGTCATGCCCAAGGCGGAAAGCGCCTTCGGCCGCGCCAACGCGGTGTACGACACCACCATCGGCTGGCGCTTCGTCAACAAGCTGATGAAGGAAATGCACGGCGTGGACTCCATGCCCGAGACGGCCGAGAACGTGGCCACCGATTTCAAGATCGAGCGCGAGGCCCAGGACCGCATGGCGCTGGCCAGCCAGCTGAAGGCGGTGGCGGCGCAGAAGGCCGGCTTCTTCGACGCCGAGATCACGCCGGTGACCATCGCGCAGAAGAAGGGCGATCCGCTCGTCGTCATCCAGGACGAACACCCGCGCGAAACCAGCCTGGACGCCCTGGCCAGGTTGAAGGGCGTGGTGCGCCCGGATGGCACGGTCACCGCCGGTAATGCCAGCGGCGTGAACGACGGCGCCTGCGCCCTGCTGCTGGCCGACGAAGCCGGCGCGGCCCGCCACGGACTGACGCCACGCGCCCGCGTGGTGGGCCTGGCCACCGCCGGCGTGGCGCCGCGCATCATGGGCATGGGCCCGGCGCCGGCCACGCGCCGGGTGCTGGAACTGACCGGCCTGTCGCTCGCGCAGATGGACGTGATCGAGCTGAACGAGGCCTTCGCGGCGCAGGGCCTGGCGGTGCTGCGCGACCTGGGCCTGCAAGACGACGACCCGCGCGTGAACCCCAACGGCGGCGCCATCGCGCTGGGCCATCCGCTGGGCGCTTCCGGCGCGCGGCTGGCCACCACCGCGGTGAACCAGTTGCACCGGGTGAAGGGCCGCTACGCGCTGTGCACCATGTGCATCGGCGTGGGCCAGGGCATTGCGCTGGTGCTGGAACGCGCATGAGCGCACAACGAACCCAGGTCGCCATCATCGGCGCCGGGCCCTCGGGCCTGCTGCTGGGGGCGCTGCTGGCCCAGGCTGGCATCGACAACCTCATCCTCGAGCAGCGCAGCCCCGACTACGTGCTGGGCCGCATCCGCGCCGGCGTGCTGGAACAGGTGACGGTGAACCTGCTGGACCGCGTGGGCGTGGGCGCGCGCATGCGCCGCGAAGGCCTGCCCCACGACGGCTTCGACCTGTGTTTCGGTGGCCAGCGCCACCGGGTGGACCTGCAGGCCCTGACCGGCAAGCGGGTGATGGTCTACGGCCAGACCGAGGTCACCCGCGACCTGATGGACCACCGCGGCGCGGCCGGGCTGCCCAGCGTCTATGAAGCGCAAGACGTCCAGCTGCACGACTTCGACGGCCCGCGGCCACGGGTAACCTATGTCAAGGACGGCGTGGCGCAAGAACTGGCCTGTGACTTCATCGCCGGCTGCGACGGCTTCCACGGCGTGTGCCGCGCCAGTGTGCCGGCGGGCGCCATCGCCACGCACGAGAAGGTCTACCCCTTCGGCTGGCTGGGCATCCTGGCCGACGTGCCGCCGGTGAGCCACGAACTGATCTACGTGCACCATGAGCGCGGCTTCGCGCTGTGCAGCCAGCGCAGCGCCACGCGCAGCCGCTACTACGTGCAGTGCCACCTGGACGACCAGGTGGCGCAGTGGTCGGACGACGCCTTCTGGGCCGAACTGAAGGCCCGCCTGCCGGCCGACACCGCGGCCGGCCTGGTGACCGGAGCGTCCATCGAAAAAAGCATCGCCCCGCTGCGCAGCTTCGTGGCCGAGCCCCTGCGCTTCGGCCGCCTGTTCCTGGCCGGGGATGCCGGCCACATCGTGCCGCCCACCGGCGCCAAGGGCCTGAACCTGGCCGCCACCGACGTGAGCTACCTCGCCGAAGGCCTGGCCGACCACTACCACGGCAACGCCACCGCGCTGGAAGCCTATTCCGAACGTGCGCTGGCGCGCATCTGGAAGGCCGAACGCTTCTCCTGGTGGATGACCTCGTTGATGCACCAGTTCCCCGAAGCCGGCAGCTTCGGCCAGAAGATGCAGCGCGCCGAGATGGACTACCTGGTCGGCTCGCGCGCCGCGCTCACCGCGCTGGCCGAAAACTACGTGGGCCTGCCCCTGTAACCCGGCCCGACATCCACCCAAAGGCAGACATGGACCCAGGACCGTGACGATGAGCAGGCGGCACAACGGATAACATCCTTGCGTCGGGGGCGGTGCATCCCGCCCACAGAGCGGGCAGCGAGGGCAAGAACAAAATGATGTCGGACGTTGAGGACGACGTGATCCAGGGCCTGTACGAGGCCGCAGCCGGGCTGGCACCCTGGGAAGGGTGCCTGAGCCGCATCCACCGTGCGCTGGCGCCGGCGTTTTCGGTGCAGTTGCTGGTCACCGACCGCCGCACCGGTGAACTGACGCTGGCCGAGGCCTCGGCCGACAGCCCGGTGGAGGTGGTGCTGGAGTACCTGCGCGAATGGCATCGCCTGTCACCCCACGTGGCCCACATGGCGGCCCTGCCGGTGGGCGAGGTGATGAACACCCAGCGTGCCTTCCCGCGTGAGCAGTACGCGGAACACCCTTTCTACCGCGACTTCTGGTCGGCCTACGGCGTGTGCGCCTCGATGGGCGCCAAGGCCGCGCAGGACAGCGACCAGGTGGCCGTGCTGGGCCTGACGCGCGCCGACACCCACCCCCCCTTCTCGCCCGCCGATGAAGCCTACCTGGCGCGCTGCGTGAAACACCTGGGGGCAGCGCTGCGCATTGCAGCGTCGCTGCTGCCGATGCGCACCGCCGGCATCGTGGGCCTGGGCCTGATGCAGGCCTCGCCGCGGCCGATGTTGCTGCTGGACGACCAGTTCGGCCTGATGGCCACCAACGCGCCGGCCGACGCCCTGCTGGCCCGTGCCGACACGCTGTATGTCAGCCGCGGCCAGCTGCTGTGTGCGAACAGCGAGGACGGCACCCAGTTCGCGCGCGCCATGGCCAGCATCATGAAGGCCGAGGTGCCGCTGGGCCAGCCCGTGCACACCGGCACCCACGGCACCGAGGTGAACACCTCGCCCGCCCGCACTGCGCTGCGCCTGGGCGGCGCCAATGGCTCGCGCCTGCTGTGCAGCCTGTGGCACATGCGGCCCGAGCACACCCAGGGCGCCTTCGGCCCGCAGCCGGTGGCCCTGCTCACCATCAACGCCGACGCGCCGGCGGACGCCCAGTGGCTGGGCGCCATGTTCGACCTGACGCCCGCCGAGGCCACCGTGGCCGCCGCCCTGATGAGCGGGCGCGACGTGAAGCAGATCGCCCTGGACAACCGCCGTTCGGTGCACACGGTGCGCTCGCAGATGCGCGCGGTGCTGCAGAAGACCGGCGCGCGGCGCCAGGTGGACCTGGTGCAGATGCTTCTTCAGGCTAGCAGCATGTGAGCCCCCAGGTCCGGGCTGCGCCCGGCCCGCCCCCCGAGGGGAGCTCAAGCCGACCGGCAGAGCCGGATCGGCCTGAAGTGTGAGCCCCCAGGTCCGGGCTGCGCCCGGCCCGCCCCCCGAGGGGAGCTCAAGCCGACCGGCAGAGCCGGATCGGCCTGAAGTGTGAGCCCCCAGGTCCGGGCTGCGCCCGGCCCGCCCCCCGAGGGGAGCTCAAGCCGACCGGCAGAGCCGGATCGGCCTGAGGTTCACGCTAAACACCGCCCGGTTTGTGCCTGGCCGCCCGCCCGCTGAGTGCGTTGGGAAAGTACAGCGCCGTCAGGCTCTTGCTGTGCACCGGTGAATAACCCTGGCGCTGCGCGCTGCCACTGTCGTCGCCATGGCGGCGCCAGTCGCGCACCCAGAAGATGTCGTCGCACAGCTCCATCAGGCCCAGGGTTTCGCGGTCGCCCACCAGCACACCCTGCACGCGCAGGCCCAGTTCCTCGCGCGCGGCGTCCAGCCGCGCCAGCGTGGCCGGGGTGCAGCCGAATTCACCGTCACTCACCACCAGCAGGTCGGCACTGCGCCAGCGCGCTTCGTGCACCGCGGCCAGCGCGCGTTCGATCGGGCCCTGGACGTCGGTGCCGCCATCGAAGGCCTGGCCCATCAAGGCCAGCAGCGCGGCCAGGCCCTGGGGATGGAGGTCCAGGTCGCTTTCCAGCATTTCGTCCGGCCCGCCGAAGGCGATGAGCTTGCAGCCACGCCCTTCGCGGTGCGCGGTGCGAAAGGCCTCCAGCGCCACCGCCTTGGCGATGTTCTCCGGCGCCCCGCGCATGGAACCCGATGTGTCCAGGCACAGCACGATGGGCCCGCGGTTCAGGGTGCCGGCCGCCGGGGGTGCGGCCAGCGGGCGCGGAGTCGCGTTGGGGTCGGGCCGCAGGTCAATGAGCACCGCTTCGCTGTCATAGCCCAGCAGCCGGCCTTCGGCCCGGCGCGCGCGCCACAGCTTGTGCAGCACCGGGTGGCGGATCATGGCCGCCTCGCTGCCCAGCATGCGCTCCAACCGGTCGGTGTGGCGGATGCCCTTCACTTCCCCCGGCGCGTCGGGCAGGCGGATTTCCACCGGCCGCAGGCCCAGCAGGCGCTTCACAGCAGCGCCCTGCGGCAGCGGGGCGGGCCGGGACCGTTCTGGCGCGTGGTGGCTGCGGCCCAGGCGGCGGATCAGGGCGGCCAGTTCGGGCAACTGGGCCAGCCGTTCGCTGATGCGCTGGGCCTCGCGCCATTCGCGCGACGTGAGGTGGCCCTTCAGCTCGTCCCAGCGCAGGTTCGCCAGATCGCCCAGGCCCTGCAGCAGTGCCAGCAACTGGTCCCAGTCGCCCTTTTCCAGGGTCCAGGCGGCGCGGAAGTCGTCGGCCACCTGCGCGATGGCCAATTCCCGCACCAGCCGGGGCTGGTGGTCGACGATGCGGTCCAGGTGCCACAACAGGGTGCGCAGCAACTGCTCGGCCATGGCCGGCGCGCCGCGGCACAGCGCGGCCAGTCCCAGGTCCATGCAGGCGGCACGCAGCGGGGCACTGGCGGCGGCATCGCCGAAATCAGCGCTGGCGTCCGGAAGTTGGCCCTGGGCCAGCGCGTCGCGCCAGCGCTGCACATCGGCCAGACGGCGCTCGGCCGCGCCCACGCTGGCCACCAGGGCCGGCAGCCACAGGCTGCGCGGCAGCGGCGCCAGCCGGTGCCAGGGTGCGTCCGGCGAAGGGGTCATGCCGGCTGCACAGGCAGCGCCGCGAAGGCGTCGCGCAAGGCCTGCGCACGCGCCACCAGGCCGTCCAGCAGCGCCAGGTTGGCAGCGGCCACATCCCCCCAGGCCTGCACCTGCTCGGGCGGCAGCCACAGGCGGGCCTGGCAGCGCCGGGCCAGGTCATCGCACAGGCCGCGGGCCGCGGCCTGGTGTTCGCGCGCCGGCGCCAGCAGTTCATCCAGCTGGGCCAGGCGCGCGGCGACGTGGGCACTGCTGTAGCGCCGGCGGGACAGGGCTTCCACGCCTTCGGACAGCAGCCGGGTCATGCCGTTGTCGCGCCCGCCGCCGGCTGCGCGCGCCAGGGCGATCTTGCCGGCGCTGTCATCGCCCTCCTGGCCTTCGGCGCGCAGTTCAATCTCCAGCTGCTTCTCAAAACCGTCCACGGCCTGCGCCAGCCAGGCCGCGGGCTGCGGCGCCACCCCCAGCAGTTCCTGCGCAAACCAGGCCGCCACGCGCGGCACGCTGTCGGGGTCGGCACAGACCACATAGGGCAGCAGCCACAGGTCCAGGGTGTCCACGACGGTGCGGCCGTCGCTGGCGGCCTGCACCTTCAGCAGGCCCACCAGCTGGCGCCAGCGGCGGTCGGACACGGGCATGGTCTGCGACGCCAGCCAGGTGCGCAGCGCCTGCAGGCCGGCCAGGGCCTCGTCGCCCAGTGCCACGCCCTGCGCCGAGCGGGCCACCGCCGCGCATTCGGCGGCCGTCAGCGGCACCCCATGCGGCGCAGCCGCAGGCGACAGGGTGAGCAGGGCCGTGAACGAAGCATCGCCCACCGGTGCCACCGGCACGCGCAGCAGGAAGCGGTCGTGAAAGGCCAGCAAGGCCTCGTCGGCCGGCGCCTCGTTGGTGGCGCCCACCACGCTGAGCAGCGGGGTGCGGCTGCGGCCGGCACCGTTGTCGAACTCGCGCTCGTTCAGCAGCGTGAGCAAGGCGTTCAGGATGGCCGAGTTGGCCTTGAACACTTCGTCCAGGAAGGCCACGCCCGCGGTGGGCAGGTAGCCGTCGGTCAGGCGCTCGTAGCGGTCGTCCTCCAGGCCCTTCAGGGACAACGGGCCGAACAGCTCTTCCGGGGTGGAAAAGCGGGTAAGCAGGCGCTCGAAGTAGCGCGCACCGTCGAACACCCGGTGCAGGCGCCGCGCCAGTTCGCTCTTGGCGGTGCCGGGCGGGCCGATCAGCAGCACGTGTTCGCCGGCCAGCGCGGCCAGCAGCGACAGGCGCACGGCGGTGCCGCGCTCCAGCAGGCCCTGCTCCAGCGCCTGCAGGTGGGCACGCAGGCGCTCCGTGGAGGGTGGGGCGACGGTGGGCAGTTCGTTCATGCCGGCATTGTCGCGCGCCGCCCCATGAAAAACGCCCCGGGGATACCGGGGCGTTGCTGTCAGGGCGCGGGCTGCGTCAGTGCAAGCAGTCGGCTCGCGCCACGTTGGACGGGGTGACCGCCACGCTGGTGGCGCTGAGCACCGTGGCGCTGGCGCCCACACCCACGCCGTACTGCGCGAAGGCCTGCCACACCAGGGTGCAGCGCGCGATGGCGTCGGCGCCCGCGGTGGCGTTGATGGCGTCCAGCATGCCGTTGCGCATGTTTTCGAACTTCGGTGCGGCCGGCGTGTAGTTCATGCCGTCCACAAAGTGGCCGAACAGGCTGTCGTTGCTGCGGCCACTTTCCAGCCACAGCTCGCGCAGGCGCCACATCGCAGCGGCGTAGATCTCGCCGTCGGCATGCACCTCGGCGCCGGTGACATTGGCATAGGTCAGCGGGTAGCCGGCATAGCGGAAACGGCGGATGCCCAGCGGGTTGCCGGCCGCGTATTCACCGATCACATCGTCGCCATTGACCATGAAGGCCACCACATCCGACGCGCCTTCGCCAATGGCACCGGAGGCCGGGCCGGACATGCTGCCGATCATGCGCCAGGTCAGGCCGTGGCCGTACTCGTGGTAGACGATGTCCGAATCCAGGTCGCCGTCCAGTTGCACCGGCTGCACCGCCTTGCGACGCATGGTGGCACTGGGCGCGGCCAGCTGGCGCAGCGCGGCGCCATCGGCCTGGCTGATCATCATGGACGGGATGGTGACGGTGGAGTCGGTGCCGCCGGGCGCGAAGGGGGCCGACGCCGCGTTGTTGGCGATGACCACGCCGGTGGCGCCGGCGTTCTGTGCGTTCTTCACCTTCACGGTGAAGGAGCACAGGCCGCGGTCCACCAGCGCGATGCGGCCGGTCAGGCTGCCGGCGGGCAGGGCTTCGCAGCCGTCGGTGGTGGTGCCGCCGCCGGCGGCGGCCACGCCGTCGTTCAGCGCCACCACGGTGGCCGTGCGGCCGGTGGTGGTGAGTTGCGCGCCGAAAGTCGAGCCATAGGCGCCATAGTTGACGCCGGTGGACAGCAGCAATTCGTGGGTGGGGCCCACCCCGCTCCACAGGTACATCTGCATGCGCGGGCGCGAGCCATCGTTCGGGGTGGCGAAGTTGGCGTTGTTCGTGCCGCCGCCATCCTGCGCCTCGGCGTTCACCGGGTCGTTGCCCAGGCCGCCCTTGGCGAAGTTGTTGACCTGGAAGTTGCCGGCGGCTTCGTTGAAGCCGTGGCTGTACAGGATGTCGTGGGTGCGGTTGTTCAGGTAGAACAGGGTCTGCACCGCCACCGCGCGGTTGGCCGTGGTGCTGGGGGCGGTGGTCAGGCTGGCGGCGGTGAGGAAGTTGCCGCCGGTCACCGTGGTGCCGCCGCGGTCGGCGCGGTTGTTGCTGTCGGCGTCCAGGTAGGCATTGACGTTATTGCCGGTGATGTTGATCGTGGTCTGCGTGCCCGACAGCCAGCCGTTGGGCGAGAAGGCATTGCCCGCCCCCGGGCCCTGCACCACGGTCTGCGGGCCTTTGCCCGGATCCACCGTGAACACGTTGTACGAGTCGTTGGCGGTGCGCTCCTCGATCACCACCACCAGGCCTTCGCCGTTGACCACGGTGTGGTGCAGCTGGTTGTCCTTCTGGCTCCAGGTCTGCACCTCGAAGGCTTCGGACAGGCTGCCGTCGGCGGCCGGCAGCAGCACGCGGGTGACCTGCGGCGCCTGGTGGAAATAGGCGCTCTTGGCGAAACGGGTGGTGTTGCCGTCGCGCGCGCCGGCGCCCAGGGCGTCGTTGGCCAGCGGGTGCAGCCGCGCCAGCGCCGCGCGCAGCGCCTGCTGTTCATTGATGCGGGCGGCCTGCGGCGTCGCAGCGGACACCGGGGCGAGGTCGTCGATGACGTGCAGCAAGTCGCCGTTGGCGCCGAGCGTGGCCTTGGCATAGCGGCCCCAGACCTTCTTGCCGCCCACCTGCTGTTCCAGGCGCACATGGCTGCGGCCGGCAGTGCCGTCGCCGCGGCTGACCTCGGCCAGCGAGCCCGCGGTGGCGGCGTCGGCGCCGCGTTGGCGCAGGTAGTCGCTCACCTGGGCAGCCGGCGTGGCCTGGGACAGGCGGGACAAGGACTGCCCCGGCGCAGCGCGGGCCACGCGGGCCTCGCCGGCATGGGACAGGCCGGCCAGCGCCAGCGCCAGCGTTGACAAGGTCGCCGCGGCGACCGTCTTCAGGCGCAGCGCGCCCTGTTTGCGAACCATGAATCTCTCCGTGCGTCCCAGCAGGACGCGGTTGAATGTTCAGCGGTGCATCCCTGCACCAGAACACGTCGGCCCCTCCGAAACGGATGCTAGGCGATGGCACCTCGTTTGGTCAGTTGGGTTGATCCCCCTCACGGGGGTCGGCGTGCGACTTCCGTCACGAAGCGCCTAGGGATGCCGCTCAGGATTTCACGGCCTGTGAGCAGATGTTGCCGCGGTCCGCGGGTCAACCCCGAGGGTGGTGCTGGGCGTGCAGCTGGCGCAGCCGCTCACGCGCCACATGGGTGTAGATGGTGGTGGTGGAGATGTCGGCGTGGCCCAGCAGCATCTGCACCGCGCGCAGGTCGGCGCCGTGGTTCAGCAGGTGGGTGGCGAAGGCGTGGCGCAGCGTGTGCGGCGACAGCGGTGCGCTGATGCCGGCGCTGCGCGCGTGGCGCTTGACCAGGTTCCAGAACATCTGCCGCGTCATGCCGGCGCCGCGCACGGTGACGAACAGGGCATCGCTCACCCGCCCGGCCAGGATGGCGGGCCGCGCGTCCTGCAGGTAGCGCGCCAGCCAGTGCGCGGCCTCGGCACCGAAGGGCACCAGGCGCTCCTTCGCGCCCTTGCCCATCACCCGCAGAACGCCTTCGGCCAGGCCCACGCGCACCGTCGCCAGCTCCACCAGTTCGCTCACGCGCAGGCCGCTGGCGTACATCAGCTCCAGCATCGCGCGGTCGCGCAGGCCCAGTGCTTGTGACAGGTCTGGCGCACCCAGCAAGGCTTCCACCTGCGCTTCGCTCAGCACCTTGGGCACGCGCAGCGGCATGCGGGCCGATTCGATGCGCAGCGTGGGGTCGGCCGCCACCAGGCGTTCACGCACCGCCCAGCGGAAGTAGCGCTTGAAGACGGTGAGCCGACGGTTGGTGGTGCTGGAGCGGCTGCCGGCGTGGCGCGCGGCGATGTAGCCCAGCAGGTCGGCCTCGCTGCTTTGCACCAGGCTGCGGCCGGCCTGGGCGTGCAGCCAGCCGGCGTACAGGCCCAGGTCGCGGCGGTAGGCCGCCAGGGTGTTCTTGGCCAGGCCGTCCTCGATCCACAGCGCGTCGCAGAAGCGCTTGATGGCTGCGGCGCTGTCGGGGTCGGGCGCTGGTGCCTGGCGCTCGTCAGTCGCCATGCCGGCGGCGCCAGCGTTCGAGGTCGGCGTCGCGCTGGGCGCCGGCCGATTCCAGCTCGCTGGCCTGCGCGATGCTGTGCGCTTCGATGCCCAGATCGGCCAGCCCCGGCAGGGTGCCGCTGGCCACGTTGGGCACCTGCAGCGACGCCAGGTTGTCACGCGACATCAGTGGGCCGCCGGGCATGAATTCCAGCGTCAGGGCCTGCAGCCGCGCCAGCGGCGCAGGCAGCGGCAGCACCGGCCGGTGGCGGCCCGTGCGCGCGCCCGCCAGCTTCACCAACTGGGCCAGCGTGTACACCTGCGGGCCGGCGATGTCGAAAGTCTTGCCGACGGTGGCGCGGTCGGCCAGGCATTGCAGCAGGGCCTGGGCCACGTCGCCCACCCACACCGGCTGCAGTTGCGCGCCGGCGCCGCCCAGCGGCATGACCGGGAACACCGCCTGCAGCGCGGCGAACAGGTTCAGGAACCTGTCCTCGGCACCGAAGATGACCGACGGCCGCAGCAGCGTGAGCTCCAGCCCGCCCGCCCCCGCCGCCGCCTGCTGCAGCACCGCTTCGCCACGGGCCTTGCTGCGCAGGTACATCGACGGTGCCTGCAGCCCCACGCCCAGGGCGCTGACATGCACCAGCCGCCGCACGCCCACGGCCGCGCAGGCCGCGGCCAGGCGCTGGGGAAGCGTGACGTGCACCTGCTCGAAGTCGGCCTCGCGGCCGTGCAGGATGGCCACCAGGTTCACCACCGCATCGGCGCCCTGCAGCACGCGCCGCAGGTCGGCGTCGTCCTGCACCCGGGCCTGCAGCAGTTGCACCGTGGGCAGCGAGCGCAGCGCCTGGCCGCTGGCCAGGCGGCGCGTGGGCACCACCAGTTGCAAGGCAGTGCCCACGGTGGCCGCGGCGCGGACCGCGAAGGCCCGGCCGACGAAGCCGGTACCACCCAGCACCACCACACGGCCGGCCATGGTGTCGCCCTCAGTCAAGCTTCAACTTCTGGTTTTCGACCACTTTCTTGTACACCTCGAACTCGGCCTTGATCTGTGCGGCGAAGTCGGCCGGGCTGTTCAGCACCAGCAGCGAACCGGTGTCCTCGATGCGCTTCTTCACCTCGGGCAGCTCGGCGGTCTTCTTCACCGCATCGTGCACCTTGTCCACCACCTCCTTGGGCAATCCCTTGGGGCCGTAGATGCCGTAGTAGGCCATGCGGTTCACCGGTTCCAGGCCCAGTTCCTTGAAGGTGGGCACGTTGGGCAGCTGGGTCAGGCGGGCCGGCGCGGCCACCACGATGGCCACCAGCCGGCCGTCCTTGATGAAGGGCAGCGCCGAAGGCAGGTTGTCAAAGATGATGGGCACCTGGCCGGCCACGGTGTCGTTCAGGGCCGGGCCCGCGCCGCGGTAGGGGATGTGGGTGACGAAGACGCCGGCCAGGCTCTTGTACAGCTCCATCTGCAGGTGGCCGATGCCGCCGGTGCCGCTGCTGGAGAAGCTGTACTTGCCGGGGTTCTTCTTCAGCTCGGCGACGAAGCCCTTGTAGTCCTTGGCCGGGAAGCTGGGGTGCACCGCAATCACGTTGGGCGTGGCCGCCACGTTGATGATGGGCGTGAAATCGGTCAGCGGGTTGTAGGCGATCTTGGGGTTGATGGCCGGGTTGGCCGCGGTGGTGGACACCGTGGCCATGCCCAGCGCGTAGCCGTCCGGCGCGGCCTTGGACGTCTCGGTGGCCCCCACCGAGCCGCCGCCGCCGGCCTTGTTTTCCACCACCAGGGTCTGGCCCAGCGCCGGGCCGATCTTTTCAGCCACCACGCGGGCCACGATGTCGGTGGTGCCGCCGGGCGCGAAGGGCACCACCAGGCGAACGGGCTTGTTCGGGTAGCCCTGGGCCTGCACCGGGCCGGCCGCCACCACGGCGGTCGCGGCCAGGGAAACAACAAGAGCCAGCTTGTTCATGCGAGGGGTACTCCTTGAAGGATTGATCAGGGGAATCCAGCCCATTCTGGCAGCGACACGGTGGCAGGCGGCCCCGTGCTTACTTGGGCTTGCCGCCCAGCAGGCCGATCTTCATCTTGTCGTCCACCGGACGCTCGCCCAGGAACACCGACAGCAGCGCGGCGTAGTGGTCCGCACCGGGCACCGGCTGGCCGCGCACCTGGCCGTTGACCACCATCACCAGGCCCTTGGCCGGCACGAAGTCCAGGTTGATGACATCGCCCTTCTTCACCTGGCCCACGCCGCGCATGTTGGCGTCGAACTGGGCCATGGGCTCGGCCAGCGCCGGCTGCAGCGCGGCCGGCATGTTGCGGCCCACGCCCTTGTGGAAGGCCTTGATGAATTCTTCGACCGACACGTCCACCAGCATGCGCATCTGCAGCCGCTTAGGGCCGGGGCTGGACATGGCCTGGGCCGGCGTGCTGGCAGGCTGGGCCAGGTACAGGCCCGCGGCGTAGCCGGTGAACCAGGCCACGGTGCGGGTGCCCACGCCATTCAGGCGCAGGTCCTGGCCATCCACCCGGGCGGCGTTGTCAAAGGCCACGCCGGCGATCTTGGTGCTGGCCTGCGCATGCGCCCCATGGGCCAGGGCCAGCCCCAGCAACAACACCAGCAGCAGGGCCAGCAAGGTGGAGGCCGGGCGGTTCGGGCGTGGGCTCATGTCGGTGGGGCTGGGGGGCGTGGGTGGTGACAGCGGCTGCAAGAACGCGCGGAACGCGCTGGCGGAAGACAGGCGCCAGGCAGGGCACATTGTGGCAAGGCCCGCGCCGCCGTGGGGCACCAGGGCTGCATGGGACACTCGTCGCATGCCCGACCTGCTGTTGCTGCTGCCGGACTTTGCGCTGATCGCCTGCGGCTACTTCATCTGCCGCCACACCCCGCTGGACCGGAGCGTTTGGGACGGCGCCGAGCGCCTGGTGTACTACCTGCTGTTCCCCGCGCTGCTGTTCAACGCCATCATGCGCAACCCCCTGCAGCCCAGCGCAGCGCTGCCCATCGTCGGCAGCGGACTGGCCATCGTGGGCTGCGGCATCGCGCTGGCCTATGCCCTGCGCTGGGTGCCGGGCACCAATGCCCTGCTGCACGCGTCGGGCGCACAAACCGCCTTCCGCTTCAATTCCTACGTCGGCCTGGCGCTGGCCGAACGCCTGGCCGGCGCCCAGGGCCTGGCCTGGTTCGCGCTGCTGGTGTCGGTGTGCGTGCCGGTGTGCAATGTGGCCGCGGTGCTGCCCCTGGCGCGCCAGGGCGGCCAGGGCTTCGTGCGTGAACTGCTGCGCAACCCGCTGATCCTGGCCACCGTGGCCGGGCTCAGCGGCAACCTGCTCGGGCTGCACCTGCCGGAACTGGTGTCCATCACGCTGCAGCGCATGGGCGCCGCGGCGCTGCCCCTGGGGCTGATGGCGGTGGGCGCGGGCCTGCGATTCGGCGCCCTGCGCGACGCCCCCGGCCTGGCCGCCGCGCTGATGGCCATTCGCCACCTGGCCCTGCCGGCGCTGGCCATCGTGCTGGTGGTGGGCCTGGACATGCCGGCCGCACAGCAGGCCACGCTGGTGGCCTTTGCGTCGCTGCCCACCGCCAGCAGCGCCTACGTGCTGGCCACGCGCATGGGCGGCAGCGGCCCTTACGTGGCCGGCTTGGTGACGGTCAGCACCTTGGTGGCCATGCTGGGCCTGCCGTTGGCGCTGGTGGCGCTGGCCTGGGCCGCCGGCCGCTGAAGCACCAACGGTGCGCATGCGCCGTCCGCTTGCGCTTGAACGTGACAAACGCACACCCGCGTTCGTGCGGAATTGAGCATGCGGGGGCTATCAAGCCCTCAAGCCCCGCCTTAAGCTGCCGACAGGACGGCCAGCAGCCGATCCTATAAAACGCACGGCCACCTTGATGGCTGGAAAAAGCACACGTTGGGAACCCTGCAAATGACTTTGAACCTGCTTCGCGCTGCGGCGCTGGCCTGCACCGTGGCCGCCGCCGGCCCCGCCCTGGCGGCCGACCATGTCTATTCGCTGGAAGGCTTCAACGGCGGCGGCACGGCCACGCTGGCCTTCAGCGCCACCGACACCAACGGCGACCAGGCCCTGGACTGGTATGGCCTGTTCAACCCGGCCAATGACGCGTTCAGCGCGCTCAACCTCAGCTTCACCGGCGACACGCTGGTGGCACCCTTCAGCCTGGTCCTGAACGACATCCTGCGCCTGCACCTGGACGCCACCACGCTGAGCGTGGTGGGCACCCACCAGTCGGTCACGCTGGAAGGCCAGCGCAATGTGTTCAGCAGCTACAGCTACATCGACAGCGGCGACCGCGCCATCGGCAGCGCGATGGCGATGTCGATCAACGCCTCCACGGTGAGCCTGTCCACGGCCAACCAGTCGCTGCCGGTGCTGGCGCCGGTGCCCGAGCCCGAGACCTGGGCCCTGGTGCTGGCAGGCCTGTGCGTGGTGGCCTTCGTCGCCAGCCGCCACAACTCCCGCTGAATCAGCGCTGGGCCAAGGCCCAGGCGATGTGTTCACGCAGGTTGGCGTTGGCGCCATCCCACGCAGCCTGCAGCGCCGCAGCCGCTTCGGGCCAGGGCGCTGCGCGCAAGGCATTGCCCAGCGCCACCGCGATGTTGCGGCGCCAACGCGCATGGCCGATGCGGCGGATGGCACTGCCTTCGGTGCGCTTCAGGAAGCTGGCCTCGTCCCAAGCGAACAGCACCAGCAACTGCGCGTCCTGCAGGTCGGCGCGCACATCGAAATCGGGCAGCGGGCTGCGCCGCGCGTACTTGTTCCAGGGGCAGGCCAACTGGCAGTCGTCGCAGCCGTAGATGCGGTTGCCCAGGGGCGCGCGCAAGGCCTCGGGAATCGCGCCGTCGTGCTCGATGGTGAGGTAGGAAATGCAGCGCCGCGCATCCAGCCGGTAGGGCGCCACGATGGCCTGGGTGGGGCACAGGTCGATGCAGGCGCGGCACTGGCCGCAGTGCGCGCTTTCGGGCGCGGTCAGCGGCAGCGGCAGGTCCACGTAGATCTCGCCCAGGAAGAAGGTGGAGCCGGCCTCGCGCGACAGCATCAGCGTGTGCTTGCCGCGCCAGCCCAGGCCGGCGCGCTGCGCCAGTTCCACCTCCAGCACCGGTGCCGAATCGGTGAACACACGGTGGCCCAGCGGGCCCACCTCGGCCGCCAGGCGGTCGGCCAGTTGCTGCAGGCGCGCGCGCAGCACCTTGTGATAGTCCCGCCCACGGGCGTACAGCGACACCGCGGCCTGCTGCGGCGATTGCAGGCGCTGCCATTCCAGCGCCTGCCAGCCTTCGGGCGTGCTGCGCGGCAGGTAGTCCATGCGGGCGCTGACCACCCGCACCGTGCCGGGCACCAGCTCGGCCGGGCGGGCGCGCTTCAGGCCGTGCGCGGCCATGTAGCCCATGCTGCCGTGAAAGCCCGCCGCCAGCCAGGCCAGCAGGCCGGGCTCGGCCTCGTGCAGGTCCACGTCGGCCACGCCGATCTGTGAGAATCCCAGCCCATCGCCCCAGGTGCGCAAGGCCTGCAGCAACCGCTGCCCCTGCTCCAACGCCAAGAGTTCGTGACCGTCCCGCATCCACCGATTCTAGGAACGCAACAGTGGCATTGGCCCGACGAGGCGGCCTGCGCCGCCCAGGCCGCCGTTCTGGCGGCGCAGTCCGGGCTGGCTGACGCCTTCATCGCGCTGCACGGGCCGCTGGGCGCGGGCAAGACCACCTTCACGCGCCACCTCTTGCGCGCGCTGGGCGTCACCGGGCGCATCAAGAGCCCCAGCTACGCCCTGATGGAAACCTACCGCGTGGGCGAGCGCCCCATGGCGCACTGCGACTTCTACCGCTTCGGCGACCCGGCCGAGTTCGTGGATGCGGGCCTGCGCGACGTGTTCGCCGCGCCGGGGCTGAAACTGGTGGAATGGCCCGAAAAGGCAGGCGACCTGCTGCCACGGCCCGACCTGGCGCTGCACCTGGAGCCCACCGGCGAGGGCGATGCCCGCCAGGTGCGCGCCGACGCCTTCACCCCGCGCGGGCTGGACCTGCTGGCATGAGCAAGGTGCCCGAACTGAGCGTGCGAGAAGCCACCCCGGCCGACTTCGACGCGCTGCAGGCCCTCTACCAGGGCTGCCGCGAGACCGCCGACTGGCTGCCGCCCCATTCGCGGCGCAGCGGCGACCTGGCCCACGACGCCTATGCCGAAACGCTGTGGCTGGCCCAGGACCGCGGCGGCAGCGCGCTGGGCTTCGTGGGCGTGTGGCGGCCCGAAGCCTTCATCCACCACCTGTACGTGCGCCCCGACGCCCAGCGCTGCGGTGTGGGCCGCGCGCTGCTGCAGGCACTGCACCATCACCTGCCGCTGCCCTGGCAGCTGAAATGCCTGGACGCCAACACCCGCGCCCTGGCCTTCTACCAGGCCCTGGGCTGGCAGGAGATGGGACGCGGCGGCGACGACGACGGCCCCTGGCGATTGCTTCAATATGGCCACCGCGATGCCTGACGCCCCCGCCCGCCGCCACGCGCTGCGCCAGATGGGCGTGCTGGCCCTGCTGCTGGCCGGGCGCGACCTGGCCTTCGGCGCCGGCATCGTGGCGGTGCGGCTGTGGCCGGCGGCCGAGTACACCCGCCTCACGATCGAAAGCGACCAGGCGCTGACCGCGCGCCATTTCATCACCGAGAGCCCGCCGCGCCTGGTGGTGGATATCGACGCACTGGAACTCAGCCCCGCGCTGCGCGAACTGGTGGGCAAGGTGCGCGCCGACGACCCCTTCATCGCCGGCGTGCGCGTGGGCCAGAACCAGCCGCGCACCGTGCGCCTGGTGGTGGACCTGAAACAGCTGACCAAGCCTCAGCAGTTCGCCCTGAACCCCGTGGCGGCCTACCAGCACCGGTTGGTGTTCGACCTGTACCCGGTGGCCGAGCGCGACCCGCTGCTGGACCTGCTGCGCGAACGCGACCGTGCAGCCCAGAGCACGGCCCAGGGCGCCGCCAAGTCGGTGAACGACGCGCTGGGCGACCTGCTGGGGCAGATCGACAAGCCGGGCGCGGCCTCGGCCCCCGCCACCACGGCGGCCGCCAGCGCCGCCGCGTCGGCGGTGGTCGCGGCGCCCCCGGCCAGCCCGGCGTCGACCGCGCGCCCGGGCCTGGCACAGGCGGCGTCCGCACCCCGCCCCGCGGCCCCGCCCTCGCCCGCGCTGGCCGAAGCGCAACGCCGCGTCAGCCGGCTGGTCATCGTCACGCTGGACCCCGGCCACGGCGGCGAAGACCCCGGTGCCATCGGCCCGACCGGCCTGCGCGAAAAGGACGTGGTGCTGGCCGTGGCCCACAAGCTGCGCGAACGCCTGGACAGCGTGCCCGGCATGAAGGTGGTGATGACCCGCGACGCCGACTTCTTCGTGCCCCTGCATGAGCGGGTGCGCAAGGCCAGGCGGGTGCAGGCCGACCTGTTCGTCAGCATCCATGCCGACGCCTTCATCACGCCGGCCGCGCGCGGCGCGTCGGTGTTCGCCCTGTCCGATGGTGCGGCCACCAGCGCGGCGGCGCGCTGGATGGCCAACCGCGAAAACGCCGCCGACCTGGTGGGCGGCGTGAACAAGGCCGTGGTCAAGGATGCGCAGGTGTTGAAGGCCCTGCTGGACATGAGCACCACCGCGCAGATCAAGGACAGCCTGCGCGTGGGCCGCGAGGTGCTCACCCGCATCGGCAGCGTGGGCCGGCTGCACAAGAACCAGGTGGAACAGGCCGGCTTCGCGGTGCTGAAGGCGCCGGACATCCCGTCCATCCTGGTGGAAACGGCCTTCATCTCCAACCCGGAAGAAGAAGAACGCCTGCGCGACACCGCCTACCAGGACAAGCTGGTGGAAGCGCTGTTCAACGGCATACGGCGCTACTTCGCGAAGAACCCGCCGCTGGCGCGGCAGCGGGTGCTGTAGGTCCGGCGGTCAGTCGGCCGCAGCCTTCAGCCGCGACCGCAAGGCCCCGCCGATGGCCAGCACCCCGGGCAGCAGGATCAACGCCCAGATGATCTTCGACAGGTTGGCCTGCACCCAGGGCACGTTGCCGAACAGGTAGCCCACGGTCACCAGCGAGCCCACCCACAGCGTGCCGCCGGTCACGTCGTAGAAGCTGAACTTGCGCCGCGTCATCTGCGCCACGCCGGCCACGAAGGGCGCGAAGGTGCGCAGGAACGGCATGAAGCGCGCCAGCACGATGGTGATACCGCCGTACTTTTCATAGAAGGCATGGGCCTGCTCGAAGGCCTTCTTGTTGAAGAACTTCGAGTCTTCCCACTGGAACACCTTGGGCCCGATGTGCCGGCCTATCGTGTAGTTGGTCTGGTTGCCTGCCACCGCGGCCACGATCAGCAGCAGCACCAGCAGCGGGTAGCTCATGGCTCCGGTGCCGGCCAGCGCGCCGGCGACGAACAAGAGGCTGTCGCCCGGCAGGAAGGGCATCACCACCAGCCCGGTCTCCACGAAGATGATCAGGAACAGCAGCGCATAGACCCAGTTGCCGTAGTTCTGCACGAATTCCTTCAGGTGCACGTCCACGTGCAGGATGAAGTCGATCAAGGTTGCCACGATGTCCATGCCGGGATTATCCGTGGCCGCCACGGCGCCCCAGGAGGCGCCTGCCTAGAATGCCGTGATGCAAGCCCCGGCAGCCACGCCGCCTTTCCCCTTCTCGCCAACGCCGGTCGCCGCCGACGCACCGCGCCGCCCCATCCGCGAACTGCCCGACGACCTGGTCAGCCAGATCGCCGCCGGCGAGGTGGTGGAACGCCCGGCCTCGGTGGTGCGCGAACTGGTGGACAACGCACTGGACGCGGGGGCGCGCAACATCACGCTGCGCCTGTCGGCCGGCGGCGTGCGCGCCATCGTGGTGGAAGACGACGGCTGCGGCATCCCCGCGGCGCAGCTGGCGCTGGCGCTCAAGCGCCACGCCACCAGCAAGATCAGCGACCTGGCCGACCTCGAATCGGTGGGCACCATGGGATTCCGCGGCGAGGCGCTGGCGGCCATCGCCTCGGTGGCCGAGGTGGCCATCACCAGCCGCATGGCCGGCGACCCGTCGGCCCACCGCATCAGCGCCCACACCGGTGAACTGCAGCCCGCCGCGCGCGCCACAGGCACCACGGTGGAGGTGCGCGAACTGTTCTTCAGCACCCCCGCGCGGCGAAAGTTCCTGAAGACCGACGCCACCGAACTGGCCCACTGCGTGGAAGCGGTGCGCCGCCACGCGCTGGCGCGGCCCGACGTGGGCTTTGCCATCTGGCACGAAGGCAAGCTGAACGCGCAGTGGCGCGCGGCCGAGCCCGAGCAGCGGCTGGCCGACGTGCTGGGCGCCGACTTCATGGCCGCCAGCCGCGCGCTGCCGCCGTTGCCACAGGCATTCGGCGCGGTGCGCCTTTCCGGCCGGGTGGGCCTGCCCGATGCGGCCCGCGCGCGCGCCGACATGCAATACGCCTATGTCAACGGCCGCTTCGTGCGCGACCGCCTGGTGGGCCATGGCGTGCGCGCGGCCTATGAAGACGTGCTGCACGGCAGCCGCCAGCCCAGCTACGTGCTGTTCATCGACATGCCGCCACAGCGGGTGGACGTGAACGTGCACCCGACCAAGATCGAGGTGCGCTTTCGCGATTCACGCGAAGTGCACCAGGCCGTGCGCCACGCGGTGGAAGACGCGCTGGCACGCAACCGCAGCGCCGATGCGCCGGCGGCGGCGCTGACTGCGGCGACCTCCGTTTCGGCGCCGTCGCTGTCGCCGTCCTCAAGCGCTTCCGCCCCGCCCTCCTGGCGCCCTGGCCCCGCGGTGCAAGGCAGCCTGGCGCTGCGCGACCTGGCCACGCTGTACGCGCAGGAAGGCGCGCCGCGCTGGAACCCGTCTGCACCGGTTGCTGCCCCCGAGGCCGCGCCGCAGCCCGACACCGCCGCCTGGCCCCTGGGCCGGGCGCTGGCCCAACTGGCCGGTGTCTACGTGCTGGCCGAGAACACCCAGGGCCTGGTGCTGGTGGACATGCACGCAGCGCACGAGCGCATCGTGTACGAGCGGCTCAAGGCCCAGCAGGGCGACGCGGCCTTGCAGGCCCAGCCGCTGCTGCTGCCGGTGGCCGTGCCGGCCACGCCCACCGAGATGGCCACCGCCGAAGCCCATGCCGCCACGCTGGCCGACCTGGGGCTGGACGTGGCGCCCTTGTCGGCGTCCACGCTCGCCGTGCGCAGCCGCCCCGCGGCCCTGCCCGACGCCGACCTGGCCGAGTTGCTGCGCTCGGTGCTGGCCGACCTGGCCCAGGTGGACGGCAGCCGCGTGGTGCAGCGCGCGCGCGACGAACTGCTGGCCACCATGGCCTGCCACGGCGCGGTGCGCGCCAACCGGCGCCTGACGCTCGACGAGATGAACGCCCTGCTGCGCCAGATGGAAGCCACCGAACGCGCCGACCAGTGCAACCACGGCCGGCCCACCTGGCGCCAGGTCACCCTGAAAGAGCTGGACGCGTTGTTCCTGCGCGGCCGCTGAACACCATGCGCCTGCTGCCCCGCCGCCCTGCCCTGCGCTTCGTGATGGCCCTGGCCTTGTTGCTGGCCGCGCTGGCCGGCTGCGCCACCCTGGACGAGAAGCAGCGCGAATGGATCTTCCAGCCCAGCCAGCGCACCTGGTGGGGCGGTGCGCAGGCGGCCGAAGGCATGCAGGAAGTGTGGATCCCGCTGCCCGCAGACGATGGACACGGCGGCAGTGCGGCAGCGCCCGGCGAACAGCTGCACGCGCTGTGGCTGCCGCAGCCGCGCGCCGACGCACCGGTGCTGCTGTACCTGCACGGCGCGCGCTGGGACGTGCGTTCCAGCGCGCATCGCATGCGCCGCATGCACGAGCTGGGCTTTGCGGTGCTGGGCATCGACTACCGCGGCTTCGGCCAGAGCAGCCCGCGCCTGCCTTCTGAACAAAGCGCGCTGGCCGACGCCCGCAGTGCCTGGCACTGGCTGGCCACGCAGCAGCCGGCGGCGCCGCGTTTCGTGTTCGGCCATTCGCTGGGCGGGGCCATCGCGGTGGCGCTGGCGGCCGAGGTGACCGACGAACGCGGCCTGCTGGTGGAAGGCAGCTTCACCAGCATTCCCGACGTGGTGGCCACCTACCGGATGGGCTGGCTGCCGGTGGGCGCGCTGATCGCGCAGCGCTTCGACGCCGGCGCGCGCATCGCCCACGTGGGCTCGCCGGTGCTGGTGGTGCACGGCAGTGAAGACCGCACCATCCAACCCCAGCTGGGCCGTGCGCTGTACGACAAGGCCCTCAACCCCAAGCGCTTCATCCTGGTGGAAGGTGGCTCGCACCACAACACCAACGCCTTGGGCCAAGCGCTTTACCGCGACGCGCTGCGCGAGCTGTTTGGCCTGGACCCCACATGACCGACCGTCCCCGCACCAAGATCAAGGTTCCCGCCGGCGCCGCGCCGCGCGACCCCTGGCGCAAGCCGGTGCGCGCGGCCACCGCGCCACACCGGGCCAAACCGCCGGGCCTGCCCGAAGCGCCGGCGGAGGCGCCAAAACGCGCCCCGCGCCCTCCGCGCCCGGCGGACCCGGCGCGCACCGAATCGCGGGACCGGCCGCCGCAAAGACCCGACCGCCTGGAACGCAGTGACCCGCGGCCCCCACGCCCGCAACGCCCCGCGCCGCCGGCCCGCCCGCAGCCCGCCCCCGCGACGGTGGCAACGCCGGCCAGCCCACGTGCCGAAGGCATCCGCCTGTCCAAGTGGATGACCGACCAGGGCCTGGCCTCGCGCCGCGAGGCCGACGACTGGATCGAAGCCGGCTGGGTGACGGTGGACGGCGTGATGGCCGTGCTGGGCCAGCGCGTGCTGCCGCACCAGAAGATCGAGGTGGCCTCGCAGGCCCGCACCGAGCAGGCGCGGCGCGTCACCATCCTGCTGAACAAGCCGCTGGGCTATGTCAGCGGCCAGGCCGAGGACGGCCACGAAAACGCCGCGGTCCTGGTGACATTGGCCAACCACTGGCCGGAAGACCCCGCGAACCTGCCCTTCCACCCCGGCCACGCGCGCGGCCTGGCGCCAGCCGGCCGGCTGGACCTGGACTCCAGCGGCCTGCTGGTGCTGACCCAGGACGGCCGCATCGCCAAGCACCTGATCGGCGAGGACAGCACGGTGGAGAAGGAATACCTGGTGAAGGTGGCGCCCATCGACGGCCAGCCGCTGCCGCCCGAGAAGCTGGCGCTGCTGAACCACGGCCTGTCGCTGGACGATCAGCGGCTGAAACCGGCGCGGGTGAGCTGGTCCAACGAAGACCAGCTGCGCTTCGTGCTGCGCGAAGGCAGGAAGCGCCAGATCCGCCGCATGTGCGAACTGGTGGGGCTGAAGGTGCTGGCGCTCAAGCGCATCCGCATCGGCAGCGTGGTGCTGGGCAAGCTGCCGGCCGGCCAATGGCGCTATTTGCGCCCGGACGAACGGTTTTAGGTCAGCAGCACCAGCTGCTTCTGGTCCACCAGCGCGCGGGCCTGCTTGGCGTCCACCACCGCGGTCACGGCGTAGCGGGTTTGCGAGGTGTCGCGGCGCAGCGGCTCGGCCAGGGTGCGGCCGGCGGCGTCCACCAGCACGGCCACCACCGGGGTCACCACCGTGGGGCCGCGGCGCACCACCACCGCGGTTTCTCCGCTGGCCAGCCGCACAAAGCAGCCCGGCGGGTAGGCGCCGAATTCCTTGATCAGCGCCGCCACCATCGGGTGGCCCGGCTCGCTCATGAACATGGTTCGCGCGGCGGCGTCGGCGGCCATGGCGTCGCGCGTGCGGCGCGAGCTGAGCTTGGCGGTGTAGATGTCGGCGCGGTGCATCAGCTGCGCCATGTCGCTGATGGCGCTGTCCACGCGCGGGTAGCCGCTGTCGCCTTCCATCGCGTGGTGGTGGGACACGGCACGCAGCCAGTCGCCGTCGGTCACGCCCGACAGCTCCAGCATGCGCACGCTGAATTCGGGGTGGGCATGGATGGCGTCGCGCTGCTCGGGGGTCAAGGGCTCGGCCTGCTCGGACAGCTGGCCTTGCAGCTCGAACATGGAAATGTTCATCGTCAGCGCGGCCTTCATCACGCGCTGGGCGTCGCTGTCGCCCCAGCCCAGGCGGCGCGCCACCAGCTGGCAGACGATGGCCGAGCGCATGGCCAGGTTGGCGCCATAGCGCGCGTGGCGGCCGGCTTCTTCCTGCAGGATCTGGAAGATGGCCAGGTCGGGGTCGCGCGCCACCAGGTCGCTGATCTGCGGCGCCGCCGCGTCCAGCGCCGGCAGGAAGCCGTCGGCACCGGCGTTCACCAGCGCATTGGCCACGTCGTCCAGCGTCTGGCGCCACAGGCCCGGCAGCGCTTCGCGCGGGGCCATGCGGATGGCGGTGGACGGTGTGCGCAACTCGGCCACATCCACCAGCGTGCCGCGCTCGAACAGCGACTGCATCTGCTCGGTGCTTTCGATCACCTGCGAACGCGCCAGCAGCAGGGTGCCGTCGGCATTGCGCACGTTGAAGGGCAGGGGCACGCCCACTGCAACGCGGTGCTTCACCGCCGTGAGAGGAGAAAACTGCATGGGTGGGCCTCGCTGCACCGCACAGGCCAGGGCCGGCCGTGTGGCCCTGCCGCCTGCTGGGATGCTGTGGGCTGTTCTTCGGCCCGCCGCCGCGGGACTTGAGTGCGGGCCCACCCGAACTGCGCCGCCAGACCGGCGCTAATCCGCAGACCGGCCGGGATCCGGACCTGGGGCCCTCAGACCAGCTGGTAGCGGTTCACGCCGTCGCTGTGCAGGTCGCGCCGCACCTCGCCGCGGGCGATCAGGTAGTTCAGGTGCGCCAGGCTTTCGCCGGTGGCCAGGTGCAGGACATCGCTGCTGGCGTCGATCTGGCGCGCAAACAGGCTGGGGAACACATCCACCACACGCTGCGGCTGTGTGAGCGCACGCTTCAGTCGGTCCAGGCTGCGGCCGTGGCCGCCCTTCAGGCGTTCCAGCCGGGCGTGCAGGCCGCGGAAGGGCTCGCCATGGGACGGCAGCACCAGCAGGTCGTCCGGCAGGCTGGCGCGCAGCTGGTCGATGGACTCCAGCCAGTCCGCCAGCGGGTTGGCATCGGGCTCGGTCGGGAAGACCGACACATTGGACGAAATGCGCGGCAGCACCTGGTCGCCCGACACCAGCAGCTTCAGCGCGGGGCACAGCAGGCAGGCGTGTTCGGGCGAATGGCCGTGGCCTACCACCACCTGCCATTCGTTGGCGCCGATGGCGAAGCGCTCCCCCTGCACCAGGCGGCGAAAACTGTCCGGCAGCGCGTGCACATACTTGCCAAAGCCGCCGAAGCGCGCCCTGTAGGTCTGCAAGGCCTCGTCGTTCCAGCCGGCCTGCTCGTAGAAGCGGATGGCGTCCGGCGGCGCCTCGCGGCCGGTGTCGGCCATCAGGGCCCGGCAGGTCAGGTATTCCAGGCGGCTGATCCACAGCGGGCAGTCGAAGCGCCGCGTCAGCCAGCCGGCCATGCCCATGTGGTCGGGGTGCATGTGGGTGGCCAGCACCCGGGTGATGCGCGCCCCGGCCAGCGCGCCGCCCTCGCCCAGCAGGGCGCGCCAGGCGGCCAGGGCCTGCGGGGTCTGCGCGCCGGTGTCCACCACGGCCCAGCCGGGACCTTTGTCGTCGGCGTCGGCGATGGCGTACAGGTTGATGTGCGCCAGCGTCCAGGGCAGCGGCATGCGCAGCCACAGCACACCGGGAGCGATTTCGCGCGCCTGGCCGTCGTCGGGGGGCGTCCCGCAGGGGTAGTCCAGTCCCGGCGCGCTGTCGGGCCGGCCGTCGGGGCCAGGTTTGTCGTCGGGGGTGATGTCGGTGCGGGCAGCGGCCATCGCCGCATGGTAGCGGGGGCGACGCCCAGGCGGCGTCGCCCCCGTGACGCGGGGCCCGCCTGCCTAGAATGCGCGTATGACCTTCACCAACCAGCTGCTGGCGGCCCAGCGGCACGCTCAGTCCCTGTTGTGCGTGGGGCTGGACCCCGAACCGCAGCGCCTGCCCGAACCCTGGCGCGGCGATGCCAGCCGGCTGTTCGACTTCTGCGCTGCCATCGTGGACGCCACCAAGGACCTGGTGTGCGCCTTCAAGCCGCAGATCGCCTACTTCGCGGCCCAGCGCGCCGAAGACCAGCTGGAGCGTCTGATGGCCCACATCCGCCGCGTGGCACCCGACGTGCCCGTCATCCTGGACGCCAAGCGCGGCGACATCGGCAGCACGGCCGAGCAGTACGCCCGCGAAGCCTTCCAGCGCTACCAGGCCGATGCCGTGACGCTGTCGCCCTACATGGGCTTCGACTCCATCGAGCCCTGGCTGCGCTGGGACGGCAAGGGCCTGTTCCTGCTGTGCCGCACCTCCAACCCCGGTGGCAGCGACCTGCAGGCGCAAGTGCTGCAGGGCGGCGAAAAGCTCTACGAACGGGTGGCCCGCCTGGCCGCTGGCGAGTGGAACAAGAACGGCCAGTTGGGCCTGGTGGTGGGCGCCACCTTCCCGGACGAACTGGCGCGCGTGCGCGAACTGGCCCCCACGCTGCCGCTGCTGGTGCCCGGGGTGGGCGCGCAGGGCGGCGACGCCGCGGCCACGGTGCGCGCCGGCTGGCGCGGCAGCGCGCTGGCCACCAGCGGCAGCATCGTCGTGAACTCGTCGCGCGCGGTGCTGTACGCGTCGGACGGGGCCGATTTCGCCAGCGCCGCCCGCGCGGCGGCCCAAGCCACCCAACGCGCCCTCGCGGCGGCCATGTAAGCCTGCCGGGCCATGCCCATGGCCGAAACCGCCCCCCCCACCCAACAGCCGCTGCCCTTCGACCGCCAGGCGCAGCGCGGGGTGCGCGAGCGCATCCTGCGCTACTTCTTCGGCAGCGCGGCGGCCATCTCGGCGCTGGCCGCGCTGCTGTTCTGGTTGCTGGCCACCTACATCCCGCCGCTGCCGCGCCTGGCGGTGGGGGCCTGGTTCGGCGGCATCAGCGTGGCCTCGCTGGCGGCGCTGCGGCTGCGCCCGGCCCTGCTGCAGCGCTCCATGCTGGGCGTGGCGCTGGCGGCGGTGGCCGGCATCGGGCTGGCCACGGCGGCAGCCGGCACCGGCATCGACTCGCCGTCCATCAGCTTTCTGGGGCTGATCACCTGCATGGTCTGCGCCTCGTCCACCCGGCGCATCGGCACGGTGGTGGCGCTGGCCTGCGGGGCCTTGCTCTGCGGCCTGGCGCTGGGTGAGTGGCGGGGCGCGCTGGCGGGCGGCGGCGGGCAGGTCGTGCCACTGAGCATGCGCCTGGCGATGGAGGTGCTGGCGGTGGTGGCCGGCCTGGTGGGCGGCGTGCTGATGGAGCGCATCACCCTCAGCCACGTCGGCGCGGCGGTGGAACGAGAACAGCGCTTCCGCAGCCTGCTGGCCATTGCCGCCGACGCCTACTGGGAAACCGACGAGCAGCTGGAATTGCGCCACGCCTGGCGCCGCAGCCGCAGCGCCGGGCAGTTCGTGCCCTTGGAACTGCCCGACGGCCACCTGGCCTGGGCCCTGCCCACGCTGCAGATGGAGTCCAACGCCCTGAAACAGGTGCGCGAGCAGATGCAGGCGCGCCGCGCCTTCCGCGAGGTGCCGGCACAGCGCCAGCTGCCCGGTGGCCGCCTGGTGCACCTGCTGACCAGCGGCGAGCCTCGCTTCGCAGCCGACGGCCAGTTCATCGGCTACTGGGGCCTGGTGCGCGACGTCACCCAGGAGGTGCTGGCACGCGAAGCCCTGGCCGAAACCGAAACCCGCTACCGCGAGCTGTTCGACCAGGTGCCCATAGCGCTGCTGGTGCACCGCGAGGGTCGCGTGCAGGCCGCCAACCCGGCGGCGGCGCGGCTGCTGGGCTTTGCCAACCCGTCCGCCATGGTGGGCGCCGACCTGCTGGCCAGCTTTGCCACCGACGGCAACCGCGACAGCGCACTGGCCCGGCTGCAGGCGCGCCCGGACCTGCTGCTGCCGGGCATGGACCCGGGCGACCCGCAGGCTGCCTTCACCCTGCAGGCGCGCACCCTGGGCGGGCGGGCACTGCTGCTGAACGCCACCGGTGTGCCGGTGGACACGCCGCAGGGCCTGGCCACGCTGTCCATGCTGCTGGACCAGACCGAGCAGCACATCGCCGAAGCCGCCACGCGGCGCTGGCAGACCCTGCTGGAACGCCTGGTGCTGGCCAGCCCCGACGCCATCACGCTGACCGACCTGGAAACCGGGCGCTACGAGATGGTGAACGCCGCCTTCCTGCGCCTGACCGGCTGGGACAGCACCCAGCAGGTGGTGGGCCACACGTCCTTTGAACTGAACATCTGGCAAAACGCCGACGAACGCCAGCAACTGCTGGGCGGCCTGGCCAAGAGCGAGGTGGTGCAGGACCTGCGCATCAGCTTCCGCAGCCGCCACGGCGACGCAGTGCCGGTGCGTCTGTCGGCCACCCGCTTCCTGATGGACGGGCGCGAGTACCTGGTGACCAACTCGCGCGAAATCGACTCCAGCGAGCGCGCGCGCCTGGAACGCGAGGCCATCCTGGACAACGCGTCCATCGGCATCGCGCTCACCCGGCGCCAGCGCTTCATGCTGGCCAACCGCCGCTTCGAGCAGATGCTGGGCTGGCCGCCGGGCGCGCTGGTGGGCCAGCATGGCCGGGTGGCCTGGCCCAGCGACGACGAATACGCCGAGGTGGGCCGCACCGTCGGCCCCATGCTGGCGCGCGGCGAACAGGTGGAAGTGGAACGCCGCCTGCAGCGCCAGGACGGCAGCCACTTCCTGGCGCGCATCCTGGCCAAGGCCATCGACCCCACCCGCCCGGCCGACAGCGGCACCATCTGGACCATGGAGGACGTGACCGAGCGGCGCGCCACCGAGGCCGCGCTGGCCCGTGCGCGCGACCAGGCCGAAGCGGCCAACCGCGCCAAGAGCGCCTTCCTGGCCAACACCAGCCACGAGATCCGCACCCCGCTGAACGGCCTGGTGGGCCTGGCCAAGCTGGCGCGCGCGCCTGAACTGGACGAAACGCGGCGGCGCCAGTACCTGGACCAGATCAGCGAAAGCGCGCAGGCGCTGTCGGCCATCATTTCCGACATCCTGGACCTGTCCAAGATCGAAGCCGGCAAGCTGGAGCTGGAGACCGTGCCATTCGACCTGCACGAGTTGCTGCAGGGCCTGCACCGCGCCTACAGCGCCCTGGCCGATGCGCGCGGCCTGCACTGCACGCTGCAGACCGAGCTGGGCCTGCCCGAACACGTGCGCGGCGACCCGCTGCGGGTGCGGCAGATCCTGTCGAACTTCCTGTCCAACGCGCTGAAGTTCACCCCCGCGGGCGGCATCCGCATCGTGGCCCAGGCCCCCGACGACCAGGGCTTCGTGCGCTTCGAGGTGCATGACAGCGGCCCGGGCATCGACCCCGGCGTGCAGGCGCGCCTGTTCCAGCCCTTCAGCCAGGCCGACGACTCCACCACCCGCCGCTACGGCGGCACCGGGCTGGGCCTGTCCATCTGCCGCGAGCTGGCGCAGATGATGGGCGGCGAGGTCGGCGCCGACAGCCTGCCCGGCGAAGGCAGCTGCTTCTGGGTGCGGCTGCCGCTGCCCGAGGCCGACATGCAGGGCGCCGACTCCGGCTTTGCCGGCCTGGACGCCAACCCGCTGCAGGGCGCGCGCGTGCTGATGGTGGAAGACAACGCCGTGAACATGATGATCGGCGTGGCCATGCTGGAGCAGTGGGGTGCCCAGGTCCGCCAGGCCAGCGACGGCGGCCAGGCGGTGGAAGAGGTGCTGCGCGCGGCGCGCGGCGAACGCCCCTTCGACATCGTGCTGATGGACCTGCAGATGCCCGGCATGGGTGGCCATGAGGCCACGCGCATGCTGCGCCGCTATTTCGACCGTCGCGCCCTGCCCATCGTGGCGCTGACCGCGGCGGCGCTGGTGTCCGAACGCGAAGCGTCGATGCAGGCCGGCATGGACGGCTTTGTCACCAAACCCATCGACGAGAAGCGCCTGCACGACACGCTGGTGCGGGTGCTCGCACAGAGGAAGCTGGCCGAACTGGACCCGCCGACCTGATCAGCGGGCGTACAACTGGTCCAGCGACGCGAAGCCCTTCACCTCGATCGGGTTGCCACTGGGGTCGCGGAAAAACATGGTCCATTGCTCACCGCTCTGGCCGGCGAAACGGCATTGCGGCTCCATCACGAAGGCCAGGCCGCGCTCGCGCAGGCGTGCGGCCAGCGCCTGCCAGTCGGGCAGCGCCAGCACCAGGCCCAGGTGCGGCATGGGCACCCAGTGCTCGCCCACGCGGCCGGTGTTGGTGGTGGCAAAGGGCGTGCCCAGGTGCAGCGAAAGCTGGTGGCCGAAGAAGTCGAAATCCACCCAGGTGTCGGTGCTGCGGCCTTCGGCACAGCCCAGCACGCCGCCGTAGAAATCACGCGCGGCCCGCAGGTCGCTCACGTGGTAGGCCAGGTGAAAGAGACTTCGCATGGTGCTTGGCGTGGACAATGCCCGGATGCTGCAGCCCCGCATCCTAAGCGCCCTGGCGCGCGCCCCACGCCCGGCCCGGTGGGCCGCCCGATGGGCCCTGGCCCTGGCCCTGCCCCTGCTGCTGGCCCTGCCGCCCTGGCAGGCCGGCGTGGCGGCCGAGGCCGCGGCCGCGCCGGCGCCCGCGCTGGACCCGGCCGCCGCGCGGCCGTCCTGCCCGCCGCCGCCGGCCATGCCCACGCCCGAACAGATGGCGGCGGCGCAACGCGACGCACGCGACCACGGGCTGCTGTGGCGCATCCGCCGCGGCGGACACGATTCCTACCTGTACGGCACGCTGCATGTGGGCAAGCTGGACTGGAGCATGCCCGGCCCGAAGCTGGCGGCTGCCGTCCGCGCCACCGACACGCTGGCGCTGGAACTGGACATCACCGACGCGTCGCTGATGCAGGCCCTGATGATCTCCAGCGACGAACGCCCCGCCCCGCCCCTGCCGGAAGCGCTGGCACAACGACTGGCCCGGCAGCGTGCGGCCGCCTGCGTGCCCGACGGCGGGCTGGACCGCCTGCACCCGCTGCTGCAGAGCATGAGCCTGGCGGTGCTGGCCGCGCGCTGGGAAGGGCTGGACCCGGCCTACGCGCAGGAACTGGTGCTGGCTGGCGCGGCCCACACGCTGCGCCGGCCCATCGTGTCACTGGAAACCGTGCAAACGCAGCGAGACGCGCTGATCCCGCGCGAACCCGAAGCGGTGCTCAAGGCCCTGGAGGACGCGCTCACGCAACTGGAAAACCTGCGCGCGCGCGCCACCATCCGCCGCCTGAGCCTGGCCTGGGCGCAAAGCGACCTGGCCGACCTGGAGCGCTACCCCCAGTGGTGCGACTGCACCAACACCGAAAGCGACCGGGCCATGATGCGCAGGTTGCTGGACGACCGCAACACCGGCCTGGCCGAACGCATCGACGCGATGCACGGCCAGGGCCAGCGCGTGCTGGCCGCCGTGGGTGCGCTGCACATGGTGGGCCCCAAGGGCCTGCCGGCCCTGCTGCAGCAACGCGGCTACCAGGTCCAGCGCCTGCTGCCGGCCCAGAACTGACCGCCACCCCAGGCGCCGGCCCGCGGCCGGCCGGGCCGTGCCCGGGTGACAGCCCGCCCGCACACAGCTAGGATGGCCCGCACCGTCAACCCGCCCCCACCCACGCCATGTCCGATGCCACCTCCTTTGCCAAGCTTGTGCCCGGTTTCGATTTCCTGCAGGGCCTGGTCAAGAACGCCGGCGCCGCGCTGCCCAGCGTGGGCCAGTGGATCGCCCCGACGCTGAACCCGGAAGAGCTGGAAAAGCGCATCGAGGAACTGCGCACCGTGCAGTTCTGGCTGGAGCAGAACGCGCGCATGCTGGGGGCCACCATCCAGGCGCTGGAGGTGCAGCGCATGACGCTGTCCACGCTGAAGACCATGAACGTGTCCATGGGCGAGTTGCGTGACTCGCTCACCCTGCGCGTGCCCGAGAAGGCCGCCGCGGCGTCGGAACCCGAGGTCGAAACCGACGTGGAGGACGACGACGAACCCGCGCCCGCCCCGGCCCCGGCGCGCAAGAAGCCAGCGGCCAAGAAGGCCGCCCCGGCCGGCAGCGACACCGCCCTGCCGGCGGGTGTGGTGGACCCCATGCAGTGGTGGGGCGCGCTCACCAAGCAGTTCACCCAGTTGGCCGCGGGCGCCATGAAGGACGGCGCCACCGACGCCGCCCGCAACCTGGCCGGCGCCATGGTGAAGCAAAGCTTCGACGCCGCCGGTGAAACCCTGAAGAAGGCCGCTGCCGTGCCTGGCGCGGTGGCCAAGACCGCCGCCGGTGTGGCCCGCGGCGCCGCCAAGACCGGCAGCCGCGCGCGAAAGACCGTCCGCAAGAGCCGCTGAGCGTCGGCACCGCAGCCCGGGCCATGTCCGCCTTCCTCACCGGCCACGCCACCCACCCGGACTGGCGCATGGCGCTGGCCCTGGCGGCGGCGCAACTGGGCGCCCAGATCGCTGCGCGCAGCCGGTCCCAGGGCGCCCCCTGGCAGCCCACCCTGGGCTGGCTGTACTTCACCGACCACCACGCCGACGAGGCCGGCGCGCTGCTGGCCGATGCCCAGGTCCGCTGGCCCGGCCTGGCCCTGGTGGGCAGCGTGGGCGTGGGCGTGATGGCCGACGGCGTGGAGTACTTCGACGAGCCGGCACTCGCGCTGATGCTGTGCGCCCTGCCGCGCTCGGACTTCCGGCTCTTCAATGGCCGCCTGCCGCTGCTGCCCGGCCCGCTGTTCGACCCCTGGACCGCCCAGGTGCACGCCGACCCGTCCACGCCCGACCTGGGCGAACTCATCACCGAAGCGGCCCAGCGCACCGGCAGCCACTACCTGTTCGGCGGGCTGGCCAGCGCGCGCACCCGCACCGTGCTGCTGGCCGACGGTGTCTTCGAAGGGGGCCTGGCCGGCGTGGCCTTCGGGCCCGAGGTGGGCCTGGTCTCGCGCGTCACCCAGGGCTGCCAGCCGGTGGGCCCGGCGCGGCGCGTCACCGCGGCCCACCGCAACGTGATCGAAACCCTGGACGGCGAACATGCGCTGGGCCGCATGCTGGCCGATCTGGGCATCGCCGCCCACGGCCCCACCCTGCCCGCCCAGCGCCTGGCCGGCACCCTGGTGGGCCTGACCCACCCCAACGACAGCGCGCTGGCGCGCGGCGGCCAGTTCGGCGCCGACACCCGCGTGCGCCACCTGGTGGGCGTGGACCCCGCGCGGCAGGCCATCGCCATCGCCGACCATGTGGACGTGGGCTCGCAGCTCACCTTCTGCCGCCGCGACGCGCAGGCCGCGCGGCGCGACCTGGTGCGCATCTGCACCGAAATCCGCGACGAGGTGGAAACCGGCGAACACGTCACCACCGAAACCGCCGAACCCACGCCTTCGCCGCGCATGGCCGGCGCCATCTACATCAGCTGCACCGGCCGCGGCGGGCCGCACTTCGGCAGCGCGTCGGCCGAAGCACAGACCGTGCGCCATGCCCTGGGCGACGTGCCCTTCGTCGGCTTCTTCGCAGCGGGCGAAGTGGCCCGGCACCACCTCTACGGCTACACCGGGGTGTTGACGGTGTTCCTCAACCCGGCCTGAGGCCGGCCCCCGGCCTCAGGCCTGCAGCCAGGCCAGCACCGCGCGGTTGAATTCGTCCGGCGCGTCGCGCATCACCCAGTGCCCGGTGCGCAGCGCCAGCACCTGGTTGCCCGGGCTGGCCGCCAGCCGCTCGGCCCAGGCCTGGGAATGGAAGAGGAAGGGCTTCTTGCTGCCGTAGAGGAACAGCACCGGGCAACTGAACTTCAGCGGCAGCTTCTTCCTGTAGCCGCCGTGCGCGCCGAACCAGGTGATGAAGTAGGGGTAGTTCATCTGCGCGCTGATGCTCGCCTGCGGGCTGCGGCACTTCACCGCGCGCGCCATGAAGCGGGTCATGCGGTCGCCCAGCGCTGGCGCGACGGCGCCCACGCCCCAGGCCAGCGCCAGGAACAGCTGGTAGCCCAGCACGAAGGCCTTGGCCCGGCCCGGCAGCGCGGCGGCATGCGCGCCCGAACCGGCATCGCCCACGTCCACCGCCACGATGCGCGCCACGCGCTGCGGGTGGCGCAGCGCGTATTCGCAGCCGAACACGCAGCCCCAGTCGTGGACCATCAGCAGCACCGGCGCGTCGGGGCTGGCCGCGTCCACCACCCGGGCGATGAAGGCCACCACCTCGTCGAGCGAAAAGGCCCGGCGCGGCAAGCGGGCGTCAAAGCCCGGCAGCGTGAAGCGCACACAGCGGTAGTGCGGCGCCAGCGCGTCCACCTGCGCGTCCCACAGCACCCGGGTGTCGGGCCAGCCGTGCACCATGACGACGGTCTGCGCGCCCTGGCCGCTGGTGTGGACCTCGATGCCGTCGAGCGTGGTGATGCGGTTCATGCGCCGTCCTGTTGAATCGGATGTGTCCGGGTTTATAGCCCTGCGCCGGCCCCAAACGCAGGGGGTCTTGCTACAGTGGCCCACGCCCCCCGCCATGAAACCGGCCCGCATCCCGCCCATCCAATGCCTGCAGGCCTTCGAGGCCCTGGCGCGTCTGCGCAGTGTCAGCCTGGCAGGGGAAGAACTCAACGTCACCGCCAGCGCGGTGAGCCACCGCATCCGCCAGCTGGAATCCCAAACCGGCCTGACGGTCTTTGCCCGCAGCGACTTCAGCCTCACCCCCGCGGGCAACACCTACCTGGCGCAGGTGCGCATCGCCCTGGACGCCCTGCAGCGCTTGCCGCTGCCGGTTACGGCCAGCCCGGCGCCCGCGCGCATCCGGCTGGCCACCACGCCCACCTTCTCGCGCCAGGTGCTGCTGCCGCGGCTGGCGCTGTTCCGCCATGCCTACCCGGACGTGGAACTGGTGCTGCAGGTGGCCATTCCGCTGCTGAACGTGAAAGCCGAAGAGGCCGACCTGGAAATCCGTTTCGGCACCGGCCCCTACCCGGGCGTGGAACAGGTGCGGCTGCTCAGCGACGAGGTCAGCCCGGTGTGCAGCGTGGACTACCTGAACGAGGCCGGGCCCTTCGACGGCTTCGCCGATGCGGCATCGATCGCCCGCGCGCGGCTCATCCGCAGCCCGCTGGAGCCCTGGAGCACCTGGTTCCAGGCCTGGGGCCTGGCCCTGCCCGAACCCAGCGGCGGCGCGCAGTTCAACGACGTGGGGCTGATGTGCGACGCCGCGGCGGCGGGCTTTGGCGTCACGCTGATGCGGCTGAAGCTGGGCGCGGCCTGGCTGGACGACGGCCGCCTGGTGAGGCTGTCCACGCGCAGCGTGCCGTCACCGCACCACCACTTCCTGTGCTGGAAGCCTGGCGCCCTGCAGCGCTGGGAAAACGCGGCCTTCGTGGAATGGCTGACGCAGTCCTTGGCCGCTTGAATCCGGGTTAACACTTAGCTGTCGCCCCGATTTCAGGCCCTGGCTGACCGGGGGCTGACCCCGTGAATTTCTTTCACGCGGCGTACCAGTGCTTTTCACGCGCCGCGCGCGGCCCGCCACCACCATCGCACCCCATCCGAGAGGCATCCGTGGGCCGGGCGCTTCATGCAGTTCGCGCGGCCCAACACAGCGGCATGTCTCCACCCGCATCCTTTTTTTCGCACCTTCAGGAGACAAGCCATGGTCTGGCAGCAAATCTACGATCCCTTCCACAACATGGTCATCTCCACCTTGCTGGCCGCCGTGCCGGTGGTGGTGATGCTGGCCTGCCTGGGTTTCCTGCACATGAAGGCGCACATCGCCGCCGGGCTGGGCCTGCTGGCGGCCGTGGTGGTGGCGGTGTTCGCCTACGGCATGCCGGCCGACATGGCCGGTCGCGCCGCGATGTACGGCGGCTTCACCGGGCTGCTGCCCATCGGCTGGATCGTGCTGAACATCATCTTCCTGCAGCAACTGGCTGAAGCCAACGGCAGCTTCAAGATCCTGCAGGACTCGCTGTCGGGCATCACCGAAGACCGGCGCCTGCAACTGCTGCTGATCGCCTTTTGCTTCGGCGCGTTCTTCGAAGGTGCGGCCGGCTTCGGCACGCCGGTGGCGGTGACCGCAGGCATCCTGATCGGCCTGGGCTTCTCGCCGCTGGCCGCGTCGGGCCTGAGCCTGATCGCCAACACCGCGCCGGTGGCCTTCGGGGCGCTGGGCACGCCCGTCATCACGCTGGCCAAGGTGCACGGCTACGACCTGATGGAAGTCACCGCGATGATCGGCCGCCAGTTGCCCTTCTTCAGCCTGCTGGTGCCCTTCTGGCTGATCTGGGCCTTCGCCGGGCGCAAGGCCATGATGGAAATCTGGCCTGCCGTCCTGGTCACCGGCCTGTCCTTCGCCATCCCGCAGTACCTGGTCAGCAACTTCATCGGCCCGGAGTTGGTGGACATCATCGCGGCCATCGTCTCGATGGCCTGCCTGATCGCCTTCCTGCGCGTGTGGCAACCCAAGAAGATCTGGACGTCGCCGACCATGCGCGGCAAGGACATGAGCGCCCATGAAGCCAAGACGCCGGGCCCCGTCACCCGCCATTCGCGTGCCGAACTGGTGCGCGCCTGGACGCCCTGGGCCATCCTCACCGTCTTCGTCTTCGTCTGGGGCCTGCCGCCGGTGAAGAACTTCCTCAATGGCATCTACGCACCCAAGTTCCCCATCGACGGCCTGCACAACCTCATCCAGAAGGTGCCGCCGGTGGTGCCCACGCCGCACTTCGAGAGCGCCGTCTACACGCTGAACCTGCTGTCGGCCACCGGCACCGGCATCCTGCTGGCCGCCATCATCGGTGCGCTGGTGATGAAGTACAACCCGGTGGACATCGTCAAGCAGTTCTTCCGCACCCTGGTGCTGGTGCGCTACTCGCTGCTGACCATCGTGCTGATGCTGGCGCTGGGCACGCTGACGCGCTTCTCGGGCACCGACACCACGCTGGGCCTGGCCTTCGCCAACACCGGCGTGTTCTACCCCTTCTTCGGCACCCTGATGGGCTGGATCGGCGTGGCCATGACCGGCAGCGACACCGCCAGCAACGTGCTGTTCGGCGGCATGCAGAAGGTGGCGGCCGAGCAGCTGGGCCTGTCGGCCAACCTGATGGGCGCAGCCAACAGCTCCGGCGGCGTGATGGGCAAGATGATCGACGCGCAGTCCATCGTGGTGGCCTCCACCGCCACGCGCTGATTCGACCACGAAGGCGACATCCTGCGCTATGTGTTCTTCCACTCCATCGCACTGGCCTGCCTGGTGGGGCTGTTTGTCACCTTGCAGGCCTATGTGTGGCCGTTCACACTGATGGTCATTCACTGACCGACCATTTGCTGGAGAACGCCATGCTGCAGATCCGAATCCACGGCCGCGGCGGCCAAGGGGTGGTCACCGCCGCCGACATGCTGGCCATCGCGGCCTTCAACCAGGGTCGCCACGCGCAGTCGTTTCCCAGCTTCGGCTCGGAGCGCACCGGCGCGCCGGTGGTGGCCTTCTGCCGCATCGACGACCGTGAGATCCGGCTGCGCGAGCCGATCCTGTCGCCCGACGTGTTGATCGTGCAGGACCCCACGCTGCTGCACCAGGTGGACGTGTTCCAGGGCCTGAAGCCCGACGGCTACGTGCTGATCAACAGCCGCAAGAGCCTGGACGAACTGGGCCTGTCCGAGATGACGCAGGGCCGGGACCGCAGCCACCTGCTGACCGTGCCCGCCACCGACATCGCCATCGCCCACGTCGGGCGGCCGCTGCCCAACGCGGTGCTGCTGGGTGGTTTTGCGGCGCTGGCAGGGCTGATTTCACTGGACGCGGTGGAGCACGCCATACGCGACCGGTTCACCGGCAAGGTGGCGGAAGGCAATGTGGCCGCGGCGCGGCAGGCGTTTGAACACGTGCGGCAGGAACTCCTGGAGCAAACCCATGCTTAAGCAAGTTGAAGGCTCACAGGCCGTTGCCGAGGCGGTGGCGCTGTCGCGTCCCGAGGTGATCTGCGCCTACCCGATTTCACCGCAGACGCACATCGTGGAAGGCCTGGGCGAACGGGTGAAGGACGGCACGCTCACGCCTTGCGAGTTCATCAACGTGGAAAGCGAGTTCGCCGCGATGAGCGTGGCCATCGGCTCTTCGGCGGCCGGCGCGCGCACCTACACCGCCACCGCCAGCCAGGGCCTGCTGTTCATGGCCGAGGCCGTGTACAACGCCTCCGGCTTGGGGCTGCCCATCGTGATGACGGTGGCCAACCGCGCCATCGGCGCACCCATCAACATCTGGAACGACCACAGCGACAGCATGAGCCAGCGCGACTGCGGCTGGATCCAGCTGTTTGCCGAGACCAACCAGGAGGCGCTGGACCTGCACATCCAGGCCTTCAAGCTGGGCGAGGAGCTGAGCATGCCGGTGATGGTGTGCATGGACGGCTTCATCCTCACCCACGCGGTGGAACGGGTGGACATGCCGGCGCAGGCCGAGGTCGATGCCTTCCTGCCGCCCTACGAGCCGCGCCAGGTGCTGGACCCGGCCGACCCGGTGTCCATCGGCGCGATGGTCGGCCCCGAGGCCTTCATGGAAGTGCGCTACCTGGCGCACGCCAAGCAGACCATGGCGCTGGAGCGCATCCCGCAGATCGCCGAAGAGTTCAGCGCGCGTTTCGGCCGCGCTTCGGGCGGGCTGGTGCGGGGCTACCGTTGCGAGGACGCCGAGACCATCGTCGTGGCCCTGGGTTCGGTGCTGGGCACCCTGAAGGACACCGTCGACGAGTTGCGCCTGGACGGCCTGAAGGTCGGTGTGCTGGGCATCCAGTCGTTCCGGCCCTTCCCGCTGGCCGCGGTGCGCGCCGCGCTGCAGGGCGCCAAGCGCGTGGTGGTGCTGGAAAAAAGCTTCTCGGTCGGCCTGGGCGGCGTGGTCTCCACCGACGTGCGGCTGGCCCTGTCGGGCCTGCACCTGAACGGCTACACCGTGGTGGCAGGCCTGGGCGGGCGTGCCATCACCAAGGCGTCGCTGAACCGCATGCTGCGCGAGGCCATCATCGACCGGTTGCAGCCGCTGACCTTCCTCGACCTGGACTGGGGCATCGTCAACCGCCACCTTGAACGCGAACGCTCGATGCGCCGCAGCGGACCGGTGGCCGAAAGCCTGTTGCGCGACCTGGGCACTGTGGCCTCGAAAGTGAGCTGACCATGAATGCCCCCGTCAAGTTCTACCAAACCGGCACCTTCACCGTCGGCAACCGCCTGCTCGAACCCGGGCAACGCAGCCTGCAGTCGTCGCAGCAGCGCAGCAACTCGCTGAACTCCGGCCACCGCGCCTGCCAGGGCTGCGGCGAGGCGCTGGGCGCGCGCTACGCGGTGGACGCCGCGATGCGCGCCAGCGACAACCAGCTGATCGCTGTCAATGCCACCGGCTGCCTGGAGGTGTTCTCCACGCCCTACCCGGAAACCTCCTGGCAGTTGCCCTGGATCCACTCCTTGTTCGGCAATGCCGCGGCGGTGGGCACCGGCGTGGCCGCGGCCTTGAAGGTCAAGGCCAGGAAGGCCGGCCTGCCGCTCAGCGCCACCCGCGTGATTGCACAGGGCGGTGACGGTGGCACCACCGACATCGGTTTCGGTTGCCTGTCCGGCATGTTCGAGCGCAACGATGATGTGCTCTACATCTGCTACGACAACGAGGCCTACATGAACACCGGCGTGCAGCGCAGCAGCGCCACACCGCCGGCGGCGCGCACCGCCACCACCATGGCCGTGGGTGCGCACCCGGGTGCCGAGTTCGGCCAGGGCAAGAACCTGCCGGCCATCGCGATGGCCCACGGCATTCCCTACGTGGCCACGGCCACGGTGGCCGACCTGCGCGAGCTGGAAGCCAAGGTCGAGAAGGCGATGAGCATCCGCGGCGCACGCTACCTGCACGTGCTGGTGCCCTGCCCGCTGGGCTGGGGCGCGGCCTCGCAGGACACCATCCGCCTGGCGCGGCTGGCGCGCGAAACCGGCCTGTTCCCGGTGTTCGACGCCGAGCATGGCGAGGTCACCGCCGTCACCAAGATCCGCCACCGTGTGCCGGTGGAGGACTACCTGAAGCCGCAGAAGCGTTTCGCGCACCTCTTCGGCAAGGGCGCCGACCCCGCCACGCTGGCCGCCATCCAGGCCCGCGCCGACCGCAACATCCGCCGCTTCGGCCTGCTGGACGAGGAAGCCGCAACATGACCACCATGCACAAGCCCTACGCCATCACGCTGGACGTTGGCTCATCCCTGGCCAACAAGACGGGCAGCTGGCGCACGCAGCGCCCGGTCTATGTCGACCGCCTGCCGCCCTGCAATGCGCAGTGCCCGGCCGGCGAGGACATCCAGGGCTGGCTGTTCCACGCCGAGAGCGGCAACTACGAAGCCGCCTGGCGCCACCTGACGCGCGACAACCCCTTCCCGGCCATCATGGGCCGGGTCTGCTACCACTCCTGCGAGGCGGCTTGCAACCGCGGCAGCATCGATTCGGCGGTGGGCATCAATTCGGTCGAACGCTTCCTCGGCGACGAAGCCATCAAGCGGGGCTGGCGCTTCGAGCCGCCGACGCACAGCAGCGGCAAGCAGGTGCTGATCGTCGGCGCCGGGCCCTCGGGCATGTCGGCGGCCTACCACCTGCGCCGCCTGGGCCACGCCGTCACGGTGATGGAAGCCGGCCCGCTGATGGGCGGCATGATGCGTTTCGGCATTCCCAAGTACCGCCTGCCGCGCGAGGTGCTCGACGCCGAGATGCAGCGCATCATCGACATGGGTGTGGGCGTGCAGCTGGGCGCCAAGGTGGCCGACATCGCCCAGACCATGGTCGACGGCGGCTACGACGCGGCCTTCCTGGCGGTGGGCGCGCACATCGCCAAACGCGCCTACATCCCTGCCAAGGACAGCTCGCACATCCTCGACGCGGTGAGCGTGCTGCGCAGCATGGAAGGCGAGGACCAACCGATGCTGGGCCGCCGCGTGGTCGTCTACGGCGGCGGCAACACCGCCATCGACGTGGCCCGCACCGCCAAGCGGCTGGGCGCCACCGAGGCCATCATCGTCTACCGCCGCACCCGCGAGAAGATGCCGGCGCACGATTTCGAGGTCGAAGAAGCGCTGGAAGAAGGCGTGATGGTCAAGTGGCTGTCCACCATCAAGCAGGCCGACGCCGGCAGCCTGACGATCGAGAAGATGATCCTCGATGAAAAGGGCAACCCGCAGCCCACCGGCGAGTTCGAGACGCTGGAGGCCGACTCGCTGGTGCTGGCGCTGGGCCAGGACGTCGACCTGTCGCTGCTCGATGGCGTGCCGGGCCTGGAACTGAAGGACGGCGTGGTGCAGGTTGACCCGGCGACGATGATGACCGGCCATCCGGGCCTGTTCGCCGGCGGCGACATGGTGCCGGCCGAGCGCAACGTGACCGTCGCCGTGGGTCACGGCAAGAAGGCCGCGCGGAACATCGACGCCTGGCTGCGCGGCGCCACCGCAGAGACCGGCGCCAAGCACGCACCCGCCAGCTTCGACCGCTTGAACCCCTGGTACTACAGCGACGCCCCCAAGACCGTGCGCCCGCAGCTCGACCTGGCCCGACGTACCAGCAGCTTCGACGAGGTGCAGAGCGGCCTGACCGAGGACAACGCCCTGTTCGAGGCGCGCCGTTGCCTGAGCTGCGGCAACTGCTTCGAGTGCGACAACTGCTACGGCGTGTGCCCGGACAACGCCGTCATCAAGCTCGGGCCCGGGCAGCGCTTCGCGATCAACCTCGACTACTGCAAGGGCTGCGGCATGTGCGCCGCAGAATGCCCCTGCGGCGCGATCGACATGGTCAACGAAGAAACCTGAACCCCTGGCCGCGCAGGGGGGGGTTCTTTGCCCCTGCCGCCCAGCGGGTCGCCCTGTGCTTTCTGCAGGCCACGCCCTCGGGTTAAAGTGACCGCACCTTTGGAGCCTGACCGATGAATGCGCCCCAGGAACTGAAATCGCTGACGGCGTCCACTTCCTCTTCGGCCACGCCGAGCGACCGCAGCGCGCGCCAGGCCCAGGTGCTGGCCGCGCTGGCACCGCTGCTGCCGGCCCACGCGCTGCTGCACCACAAGGAAGACACGGTGCCGTATGAGTGCGATGGCCTCACCGCCTACCGCCAGTTGCCGCTGCTGGTGGCGCTGCCGGAAACCGAAGGCCAGGTGGCCGCGGTGCTGGCGGCCTGCCACGCCTTGAGCGTGCCGGTGGTGGCGCGCGGCGCCGGCACCGGGCTGTCCGGCGGGGCCATGCCGCATGAACTGGGCGTGACCCTGTCCATGGCCAAGTTCAACCGCATCCTGAAGATGGACCTCGTCAGCCGCACCGCGGTGGTTCAGTGTGGGGTGCGCAACCTGGCCATCAGCGAAGCCGCCGCGCCGCTGGGCCTGTATTACGCCCCCGACCCCAGCAGCCAGATCGCCTGCACCATCGGCGGCAATGTGGCCGAAAACTCGGGCGGCGTGCACTGCCTGAAGTACGGCCTCACGCTGCACAACGTGCTGAAGCTGCGTGGCTTCACCGCCCAAGGCGAAGCGGTCACCTTCGGCTCGGACGCACTCGACGCCCCAGGCCTGGACCTGATGAGCGTGCTGGTCGGCAGCGAAGGCATGCTGGCGGTGGTGACCGACGTGACCGTGAAGCTGACGCCCAAGCCCCAGGTGGCCCGTTGCATCATGGCCAGCTTCGACGACATCCGCAAAGCCGGCGACGCGGTGGCCGCGGTCATCGCCGCCGGCATCATCCCGGCCGGGCTGGAGATGATGGACAAGCCCATGACGGCGGCGGTGGAAGACTTCGTGCAGGCCGGCTACGACCTGAACGCCGAAGCCATCCTGCTGTGCGAAAGCGACGGCACGCCCGAAGAGGTGGCCGAAGAGATCCAGCGCATGCTGGACGTGCTGACCGGCTGCGGCGCCACGCGCATGGAGGTCAGCAAGGACGAAGCCCAGCGCATGCGTTTCTGGAGCGGGCGCAAGAACGCCTTCCCTGCCAGCGGGCGCATCAGCCCCGACTACATGTGCATGGACTCCACCATCCCGCGCAAGCGCCTAGCCGACATCCTGCTGGCCATCCAGGCCATGGAGAAGAAGTACGACCTGCGCTGCTGCAACGTCTTCCACGCCGGCGACGGCAACCTGCACCCGCTGATCCTGTTCGACGCCAACGACCCCGACCAGTTGCACCGCTGCGAACTGTTCGGCGCCGACATCCTGGAAACCAGCGTGGCCCTGGGCGGCACCGTCACCGGGGAGCACGGCGTGGGAGTGGAAAAGCTCAGCAGCATGTGCGTGCAGTTCTCGCCCGAAGAACGCGCGCAGATGCTGGCGGTGAAGCACGCCTTCGACCCCGCGGGCGGGCTGAACCCCGGCAAGGTGATCCCCACGCTGCACCGCTGCGCCGAGTACGGAAAGATGCATGTGAAGAAGGGCCTGCTGCCCTTCCCCGAGCTGGAGCGGTTCTGAACATGTCCCAGATTGGAGAACTGGCCCGCCTGATCGAGCAGGTGAACACCGCCCGCAGCGAGAAGAAGGCGCTGTGCATCCGCGGCGGCGGCACCAAGGACTTCTACGGCGAAGCGCCCGCGGGCGAGCCACTGTCCACCCGCGCGCTGGCCGGCATCTCGGCCTACGAACCCAGCGAGCTGGTGGTGACGGTGCGCGCCGGCACCCTGCTGTCCGAGCTGGAAAGCGCGCTGGCCAGCCAGGGCCAGTGCCTGGCCTTCGAACCGCCGCGCTTTGCCGACGGGGGCACCGTGGGCGGCATGGTGGCCGCCGGCCTGGCGGGCCCGGCCCGCGCCGCGGTGGGCAGCGTGCGCGACTTCGTGCTCGGCGCCACGCTGCTGAACGGCAAGGGCGAAGTGATGAGCTTCGGCGGCCAGGTGATGAAGAACGTGGCCGGCTACGACGTCAGCCGCCTGCTGGCCGGCAGCATGGGCGTGCTGGGCCTCATCCTGGAGGTGTCGCTGAAGGTGCTGCCGCGCCCGGCGGCCACCGCCACGCTGCGCTTTGAATGGGAACAGGCCGAGGCCCTGGCGCAGCTCCAGGCCTGGGGCGGCCAGCCGCTGCCGGTCAATGCCAGCGCCTGGTGGAACGGCATGCTGGTGCTGCGCCTGGCGGGTGCCGGCGCGGCGGTGCAGTCGGCCATCACGAAACTGGGTGGTGAGCTCATCGCTCCCGAAACCGCCAGCGTGTTCTGGAACGGGCTGCGCGACCAGCGCGACGAGTTCTTCCACAGCGCCCAGGCCGCCCTGGCCGGCGGAGCGCGCTTGTGGCGCTTGTCCCTGCCGCCGGTGGCGCCGGCGCTGGAGCTGTCGGGCGAGCAGCTCGTCGAATGGGGCGGTGCGCTGCGCTGGCTGGTCAGCGCAGCCGCGCCCGCGCAGGTGCGCGACGCCGCTGCGCGCGTGGGCGGGCACGCCGCCATCTTCCGCGGCGACAAGACCGGCGGCGCGTTGCCGCCCTTGGGTGAACCGCTGGCGCGCATCCACCGCGACCTGAAGACCGCCTTCGACCCCGACCGCGTGTTCAACCCCGGCCGCCTGCTGCCAGGGCTGTGAGCCGATGAGCGCGGTGACAAATCCCCCCGGCGACGCCGACCTGCGCACCTACTACGCGCGGCGTGCGCGCGAGTACGAGGCCATCTACCACAAGCCTGAGCGCCAGGCGGATCTGCGCACGCTGGAGGCCTGGCTGCCGGGGGTGTTCGCGAACCGGCGCGTGCTGGAAATAGCCTGCGGCACCGGCTGGTGGTCGCCGCACGGCGCCAGCGCCTGCACCCAGTGGCTGGCCACCGACGCCAACCCCGAGGTGATCGAGATCGCGCGCAGCAAGCCCCTGCCTGCGGGCAAGGTTCGCTTCGCCCTGGTGGACGCCTACACCCTGGCCGAACTGGGTGACGCGAAGTTCGACGCGGCGTTTGCCGGCTTCTGGTGGAGCCATGTGCCGGTGAAGCAGTTGCCTGATTTCCTTCGCACCCTGCACGCGCGGCTGGCGCCAGGCTCGCCCGTGGTGTTCATGGACAACCGCTACGTGGCCGGCAGCAGCACGCCGCTGTCGCGCACCGATGCGCATGGCAACACCTACCAGCAGCGCACGCTGGCCGACGGCAGCACGCACGAGGTGATGAAGAACTTTCCGCAGCGCGACGAGGTGCTGGCCTTGCTGGGCAAGTCGGCGCGCGACATCCGGTGGACCGAGCTCGAATTCTTCTGGACCCTGGAATACACCACCGCCGGGCGGAACTGACATGCAGACCCAACTCTCACCCGAATTCCAGGGCACGCCCGACGGTCAGGCGGCCGAGGCCATCCTGCGCAAGTGCGTGCACTGCGGCTTCTGCACCGCCACCTGCCCCACCTACCAGTTGCTGGGCGATGAGCTGGACGGCCCGCGCGGGCGCATCTACCTGATGAAGCAGGTGCTGGAAGGCGCCACGCCCACCCAGGCCACGCAACAGCACCTGGACCGTTGCCTCACCTGCCGCAATTGCGAATCCACCTGCCCGTCCGGCGTGCAGTACGGCGCGCTGGTGGACATCGGCCGGCGCATCGTGGACGCCAAGGTGCCGCGCGAAGGCAAGGACCGCAGCGTGCGTTGGCTGCTGAAGGAAGGCCTCACCAGCCCGGCCTTCGCGCCCGCGATGGCGCTGGGCAAGGTGTTCCGGCCGCTGCTGCCTGAATCCTTGAAGAAGAAGGTGCCGGGCCCCAGCGGCCCGCGCGCCAAGCAGTGGCCCACCCGCCCCCATGCGCGCAAGGTGCTCATGCTGCTGGGCTGCGTGCAGCCGGCCATGATGCCCAACATCAACAGCGCCACCGCACGCGTGCTGGACGCCGCCGGCATCCAGACCCTGGTGGCCGACGACGCCGGTTGCTGCGGCGCCATCCGCGCCCACCTGAACGACCACGAAGGCGGCCTGGCGGACATGCGCCGCAACATCGACGCCTGGTGGCCGCTGGTCGAAGGCCTGACCGACGCCGGCACGGTGGAGGCCATCGTCTTCAACGCCAGCGGTTGCGGCACCACGGTGAAGGAGTACGGCCAGGCCCTGGCGCACGACCCGCACTACGCCGCCAAGGCCGCCAAGGTGGCCGCCCTGTCCAAGGACCTGAGCGAGCTGCTGCCCACGCTGGTGCCGGTGCTCAAAGGCAGGCTGCGCCAAAGCGGCGCCGCCAAGCTGGCCTACCACCCGCCGTGCTCGCTGCAGCACGGCCAGAAGTTGAAGGGCGGGGTGGAAGCCGGCCTGACCGAACTGGGCTTCGACATCCAGACCTGCGCGGTGGAAAGCCACTTGTGCTGCGGCTCGGCCGGCACCTACAGCGTGCTGCAGCCGGTGCTGGCCACCCAGTTGCGCGACCGCAAGCTGGGCCACCTGAAGGACGTGGGCGCGCCCACCATTGTGTCCGCCAACATCGGCTGCATCCAGCACCTGCAAAGCGGCACGGCCACGCCGGTGCGGCACTGGGTGGAAGTGCTGGACGAGGCGCTGGCGGGCTGAGGCCCGCCACGCCAGCGGCCCTCAGCGCTGAAGCAGCTCGAACAGGGTCTGCTGGTCGGGGTCGCCGGTGGCTTTGAGCTTGCGACTCTGCTGGAAGGCCTTCACCGCCGCCACCATGTCCGGCGTGTAGGCCGGCTTGGCGCTGTCGTACTTGGTCTTCAGCAGGCCCTTGCTGGTCAGCTTGGCGGCCATGCGCTCCAGGGTCGTGGCGTACAGGGTGAAATCGCGCCCGTTCTGGCGGAAGCGGACAAAAGCGGTGCGGGCGGTCAGACGGTCAGGGTTCAGCGCCACCGCCATCTTGAAGGTGGCGTCGGCGAAAGTGACCTTGGGGTTCTTCTTGCAGTAGTCGACGACGAAGTTGGTCAGGGTGTTCAGGTCCTGCCAGGGCGCCAGGTCGAAGGTGCCCGGATTCAGCTGGTTCAGCGCCGTGAGGTAACCGTAGATCCAGCCGCCATACATCATGGCGTTGGGGGTGCCGGCGGTGTATTCGCGCACGGCCAACGAACAATCGGACGCGCCGATGCCCTTGATGGCAAAGGCGCCGTCGGCGGCCGCCAGGGCCGGACGGGCCGACAGGGCCAGGGTGGCCATTGCGGCCAGGACGGCGGCGTGGCGAACGCGGGCGAACAACATGCTTGACTCCAGTTCCACCGAGCCCGGCCCGGCCAAAAACAGCACCGCCCTGTCGCCAGCGCGGCGCCAGGGCGGTGCGAAGTATCGCGAAAAGCGCGCCGTTTACGTCGTGCGAAACGTCACTGGGCGGCCACCTTGCGGCGACGAATGGCACCCATCAGGCCCAGGCCGGTGACGGCCAGCAGCGCGGTGCCGGGAATGGGCACCGAGGCGCCGTCCCTGTCTTCGACGATGGTGGCCAAGGTCAGCTTGTCGGCCGTGCCGTCGAAATCCAGGAAGATCGGGAAGGCCACCGTCGGGTCAAAGCCAGCGGCCGTGGTGTCGAAGTCCAGGCCGATGATCTTGAAGGTATCCGGGGCCAGGCCGTGGGCAGCGAAATCATACGAATCGCCCGTGCCAAATTCGATCACGGAGCCATCCGCCAGCACGATCTTCAAGCCCTTGCCCACGAACTCCGGCGCCAGCTTCACCAGCTTGAACTTGGCACCTCCGCTCAGCGCATAGGTGTAGCCGATGGCGACCGGCGGGTCGTACCACTGGCGCGGGGCCGGGGTGTCGAAGGTCATGACGCCCGAGCCCTGGTCCACCAGAGGCAGCAGGGGGTGCTCCGGGTCGGCGCCCAGCGCCACACCACCCACGCCACCGAAGGCGAAGATGAAGGTGGGTTGGTCATTGCCCGGGTTGCCGTCGGGATTGCTCTGGCCCAGCGAGTACAGGGTGGGGTTCACCCGGTCGATGGCCGCCAGTGCTTCGGCTTCGTTGGCGGCGGCGCCGTAGAAGATGTTGAAGGTGCGGCTTTCGCCGGCGCCCAGGCTGCCGAAGGCGAAGTCGAACACCGAACCGTGGTCGGCCGCGCCGGCATCGATGAAGTCGGTGTTGATGGTGGTGGAGATGCTGGTGCCACCGGGCGCCGCCGAGGTCACGGCCAGGAGGGCGGGCGACACCTCGCCACCGCCCTCGATGCCACCGCTTCCGACGAAGATTTCACCGGGGAAGCTGAGCGGGTTGGCCGACGCAAAGCCGTTGTTGCTGGCGAACAGCACATTGCCGCCGGCGGTGGTCAGGTTGGCCTCCACGCCCTTGTGGGTGACGAACTCGTTGAACTCGGTGTGCGGCACGTCCCAGTCCATGACGCGACGGTAGGTCACGTTGCCGACCGCTTCGGTGCCCGTGTTGGTGATGGTGACGTTGGCCTGGAACAGGCTGGACGACAGCGACACGCCATAGGCGTGCGTGACGACGATGGGCGCGTCGGTCAGGCCCACGCGCGAGGTGGCCGTGGTGCCGCTGAAAGTGAAGGTGCCGCCGGTCAGGTTGTTCGCGCCGCCGTCGGACGACACGTTGGCATACCCGGACACGGTACCGGCAGAAGTGGTCACCGCCACGCCCCAGCCTTCGCACAGGCAGCCGGGTGCTGTGGCGTCGTAGAAGTTGCCGTCAGGGAAGCGGTAGGACAGGCCCATGGCACCCGCGTTGTTCGGCAGCACGCCACCGGAGAAGTTCAGGTGGCCCTGGTCATTGATCCCCAACGCCAGCGTGGCGGCGGATGGATCGACGTTGTTGTAGATGACCGCGCCAGCCAGCGCGGTTGAACTGGCGATGGCGGCCATCACGGCAACCACCAGGGGACGCAGGCCGCTCAGCCCGCGCACCGAAGCACCGAAGCTCCACTTCGAACTCATGAGTTTTCTCCCAACGACAAGATCATGATGGGCCGTATTGGCCTGTGTGCCAGCTATTGCAAATGCCAGGCCAGCAGCGCCATCTCATTGATTCGTCAGGAGTTCCACGCCATCCTGGTTCACGGCAACGCGGCAAGGCACATTCCGTGTCAGAAAGCTCGACACGCCCGCCTCGGGGATGGCGAGTTGTCCGCACCCCCGAACCAGGGGAGCGCGTGGCGGTCAATGGGCCGCAGGCTCGCCCGGCACCGACTGCGGCTTGATGCGCAAGGCCCAGATCACACCCGCCACCAGCAGGGCGATGCCGGCCAGAGTCAGTGGATCCGGCGCGCGGCCGCGCAGCGCGAAGGCGTAGGCCAGGGCACTGAGGGTTTCGAACACGATCAACTGACCGGTCAGGGTGGTGGGCAGGCGCTGGCTGGCTTCGTTCCAGCACAGCGTGCCCAGCCAGCTGGCAAACAGGCCGATGGCGAACATCAAGCCCAGGTAGTGCCATGGACGCGGCCCCAGCGGCATGGGAAAGGGGCTGCCGCTCGAACTGCTGTAAACCCAGAAGCCCGCGAAGCCCAGCAGCGCCAGCGGCAGGGTGGCCACGCCCTGGGCGGTGGCCCAGGTGCGCGGACTGCGCTCGGCATGCGCGCGCAGCCAGTCGGCATTTCGGATGGGGTACCAGGTCCAGCACACCACGGCGCCCACGGCCAGCAATGCGCCTGTGGCGTAGGCCTGCGCGTCGGCGTGGGCATCGGCGCGCAGATGCGCCACCTCCACCTGGTTCACGCAGGCGATGCCCGTGGCAATGAGCGCCAGCGACGGCAGCAGCTTCAGCCACGGCAGGCGGCCGTCGCGTTGGGCGTCGCGAATGTTGGAACTGATGGCGATGACCACCGGCAGGGTGCCGATGATCATGGTGGGCAGCGGCCCGCCCGCGCGCTGGATGGCACTGGCCAGGAACAGGTAGTAGATGACGTTGCCCACCAGGGCCAGCTTCAGCGCCTCGCTCCAGTCGGCGCGCGTGAGTTGCGCCAGGCCGCGCCGGTCCAGCACGGCCAACGGCAAGGCGATCAGTCCGAATGCCAGGTAGCGCCCGAAGGACTGCATTGCGGCCGGGTAGTCGGACAAGAGCAGCGGGCCGATGAACACCAGCCCCCACATCAGCCCGGCGGCCAGTGCGAAGAGGGTGCCGGCGACCATGAAGGGCGCAGACTGTAACGCAGGGGCCGGCACCGGGCACCCGCGAAGCCGGTAGCGCGGGGTCGGGCGCCGAAATTCCCTCTTCCGCCCAGCCGGGCCCGCGCACCGCTATCCTCGGGACAAGCACGAGACGGCGCGTCGCCGCGAAACACCGTCCGGCACCGCACACACCCGATCCGAGGAGCCTTCCAGTGCCTTCAAACCACGACCCGGCGCCGCAGCGCATTTGCCGCAACTGGGTGCTGCCCGCCACGGTGGCGCTGGCAGCCCTGGCCGGCTGCGGCAAGTCGGCGCCACCGGCCGCCGGCGGCCCGGGCGGCGGCGGCATGCCGCCGATGCCGGCGACGTTGCTGGCGGTGCAGCCCACGACGGTGCCCGTGGCCATCGAGGCCGTGGCCACGTTGGAAGGGGTGCGTGAGGTGGAGGTGCGCGCCCGCGTGGGCGGCACCCTGGTTCAACAGCTCTACACCGAAGGCGCGCCGGTGGCCACCGGGGCGGCGATGTTCCGCATCGACCGCGCGCCGCTGCAGATTGCGGTGGACGCCGCGCGCGCTGCGGTGGCCCAGGCCGAAGCCCGGGCCGAGCAGGCGCGGCGCGAAAGCGGCCGCCTGGCCACGCTGCTGGCCGAACGCGCCATCAGCCAGCGTGAAGCCGACGACGCCGCCAGCACCCTGAAAACCAGCCAGGCGGCCCTGCTGGCCGCCCGCGCGCAGCAGCGCGACGCCGAGCTGAACCTGGGCTACACGATGGTGGTGGCCCCCACGGCCGGCGTGGCCCAGCGCGCCCAGCGCAGCGTGGGCGCCCTGGTGGCGCCCACCAGCGACGGCGGGCTGCTCACCACCATCGTGCAGGTGGACCCGATCCGCGTGCGCTTCGCCTTGAACGAGGCCGAAGCCGCGCAGCTGCGCCAGGCCCGAGCGCCCAAGGTGCGGCTGCTGGACGCCAACGGCGTGCCCCTGCCCGGCGCCGGCCGGCTGGACTTCACCGGCCAGGTGATGGACCGCACGCTGGGCACCGTGCCCATGCGCGCCGAACTGCCCAACCCGGGTGGGCGGCTGCTGCCGGGGCAGTTCGTGCGGGCGCAGATCATCACCGGCGAGCAAGAGGCCTTCCTGGTGCCGCAGGCCGCGGTGCAAAGCGGCGACAACGGCCGCTTCGTCTGGGTGATGGGTGCCGACGGCAAGGCGGCGCCGAAACCGGTGCAGGCCGGGCCCTGGGCAGGCAAGGACTGGGTGATCCGCTCCGGCCTGGCCGCGGGCGACAAGGTGATCGTGGACAACCTCATCAAGATGCGGCCGGGCGCGGCGGTGGTACCCGCTCCGCCGCCCGGGGCTTCCGGCGCAGCGCCTGCTGCATCCGCTGCGTCAGGGGCGCGCTGAATGAAGCCCCCACGCTCACTTCATTCGCTGCCCCCCAAGGGGGCTGTCAGCACCTTCGGAACGGCCGGGCGGTACTGACATGTCACGCTTCTTCATCGAACGTCCGGTCTTCGCCACCGTGCTGGCGCTGATCCTGGTGATCGCCGGGCTGGTGTCGGCGGTCACCCTGCCGGTGGCCCAGTACCCCGAGATCGCGCCGCCCACGGTCACCATCACCGCGGCCTACCCCGGCGCGTCGGCCGAGACCCTGGCCCGCACCGTGGCCGCGCCCATCGAGGAACAGCTCTCGGGCGTGGAGAACCTGCTGTACTTCAACAGCAGCTCGGCCAGCAACGGCCAGACCGTCATCACCGCCACCTTCGAAGTCGGCACCGACATCGACAAGGCCACCTTCAACATCAACAACCGGGTGCAGCTGGCCACGCCGCGCCTGCCCGACGAAGTGCGGCGCAACGGCGTGCAGGTGGCCAAGCGCAGCAGCAACTTCCTGCTGGTGGTGGCGCTGAATTCACCCGACAACAGCCGCGACACGCTTTACCTCAGCAACTACGGCACCCAGAACGTGCTGGACGAACTCAAGCGCGTGCAGGGCGCGGCCGACGTGTTCATCTTCGGCGCGCGCGACTATTCCATGCGCCTGTGGCTCAAGCCCGACCGCATGGCCGCGCTCGGCATCACCACCGCCGACATCGGGGCCGCGGTGGCGCAGCAGAACGCGCAGTTCGCGGCCGGCAAGATCGGCGCCGCGCCCTCGCTGCCCGGCCAGCAACTGGAATACACCGTCACCGCGCGCGGGCGCCTGGTGCAGCCGGAAGAGTTCGGCAACATCGTGCTGCGCAGCGCCGGCCCGGCGGGGGTGCTGCGGCTGAAGGACGTGGCCCGCATCGAGCTGGGCGCGCAAAGCTACGACCAGACCAACAGCGTGAACGGCCAGCCGGCCATCGCCCTGGCGGTGCTGCTGGCCAGTGGCGCCAATGCGCTGGACGTGGCTGCGGCGGTGAAGCAGCGCATGGTGGAGCTGAAGCGCGACCGTTTCCCGCCCGGTGTGGACTACCTGATTCCCTACGACACCACGCTGTTCGTCAGCGCCAGCATCAAGGAGGTGCTCACAACCATCGTCGAAGCGGCGCTGATCGTGCTGCTGGTGGTGTTCGTGTTCCTGCAGACCTGGCGCGCCACGCTCATTCCCATGCTGGCGGTGCCGGTCAGCCTGATCGGCACCTTCGCCGGGCTGAAGCTGTTCGGCTTTTCGATCAACACGCTGACGCTGTTTGCCATGGTGCTGGCCATCGGCATCGTGGTGGACGACGCCATCGTGGTGCTGGAAAACGTGGAACGCCTGATCCGCGAGGAGAACATGCAGCCCCTGCCTGCGGCCATCGAGGCCATGCGCGAGGTGCAGGGCGCGGTGATCGGCATCGTGCTGGTGCTGGCGGCGGTGTTCATCCCGGTGGCCTTCCTGGGCGGCATCGCGGGGCAGTTGTACCGACAGTTCGCGGTGACAGTGACCGTGGCGGTGGTGCTGTCCGGCGTGGTGGCGCTGACGCTGACGCCCGCGCTGTGCGCGCTGCTCTTGAAGCCCGGCCACGAAACCCCGGCCGGCGGGCTGTTCAAGCCCTTCAACCGGGCCTTCGGCTGGGTGACGCGTCGATTCCTGGGCGCGGTGAACCTGGCGCTGGCGCACCGGGTGGTGGCTTTGCTCTTTTTCGTCGGCGTGCTGGGCGGTGTGGGCTTGCTGCTCGCGCGCATTCCCAGCAGCTTCGTGCCGCCGGAGGACCAGGGCTTCATCATCGCCGCGGCGCAGCTGCCCGACGGCGCCACGCTGGAACGCACCGACGCCACCACCACGCGGCTGCGTTTGATGCTGAAGGACAACCCGGCCATCAGCAACATCTTCATCGTCAATGGCTTCGACCTCATCGGCGGCGGCAGCAAGAGCAGCGCGGCCACCATCTTCATGCCGATGAAGCCCTGGGAACAGCGCCAGCAGACCTCCATGCAACTGGCCCAGCAGGTCAGCGGCATGGGCTTCATGGCCCTGCCCGACGGCATTGCCTTCGCCTTCAACCCGCCGCCCATCCAGGGCCTGGGCCAGGCCGGGGGCTTCGAGGTGTACGTGCAGGGCCGCAACGACGCCGACCCCAAGCGCCTGTACGAAGTGACCCAGGCCTTCATGGGCGCGCTGGCCGCGCGGCCCGAACTGACGCCGCCCAACACCTTCTACCGCCCCACCGTGCCGCAGTTGCGCGTGGACGTGGACCGCGAAAAGGCCATGGCGCTCGGCGTGCCGGTGGCCGATGTGTTCGCGGCCCTGCAGGCGCAGATGGGCTCGCTGTACGTGAACGACTTCAACCTGGCCGGGCGCACCTACCGCGTCACCATGCAGGCCGACGCGCCCTTCCGCGCCAAGCCCGACGACCTGGGGCGGCTGTACGTGCGCTCCACCACCAGCGGGCAGATGCTGCCGCTCTCCGCGCTGATCACGGTCACTGACATCGTGGGCCCGGAGCAGATCGAGCGCTACAACCGCTACATCGCGGCCAAGATCTTCGGCAATGCCAAGCCGGGCTTCAGCTCGGGCGAGGCCATCGCCGCGGTGGAGCAGGTGGCGCGCGACACCCTGCCGCCGGGTTACGCCATCGAGTGGACCGGCCAGGCCTTCCAGGAAAAGCGCAGCGGCAGCGCCAGCATCTTTGCCTTCGGCTTTGCGCTGGTGATGGTCTACCTGATCCTGGCCGCGCTGTATGAACGCTGGGGCGTGCCGCTGGCGGTGCTGCTGGCGGTGCCGTTTGCGCTGCTGGGGGCGCTGGGCTTCGTGTTCCTGCGTGGCATGGAAAACGACATCTACTTCCAGATCGGCCTGGTGGTGCTGATCGGCCTGGCCGCGAAGAACGCCATCCTGATCGCGGAATTCGCGATGCAGGGCATGGAAGCTGGCAAGACCGCGATGGAGGCCGCGGCCGAAGCGGCGCGGCTGCGCTTCCGTCCCATCGTGATGACTTCTCTGGCCTTTGTCTTCGGCGTGGTGCCCTTGGTGCTGGCCACCGGCGCGGGCGCCGCAGCCCGGCAGAGCATGGGCACTGGCGTGTTCGGCGGCATGATCGTGGCCACCTTTGTGGCCCCGGTGTTCATCCCGCTGTTCTTCAGCCTGCTGGCGCGCAAGGCCCGGCCGTCGCACGGCCACCCGCCGCCCACGCTGCACCCGGGCGGAGGTGACGCATGAAGCGCCTTCACACCCGGGCCCTGGCGCTGGCCGTGGCCGCTGCACTGGCGGCCTGCGCCCAGCCCCAGCCCCCCAAGACACCGGCCAACACCCTGCCGGCGCGATTTGCCGCCAGCGACGCCAGCGCCAGTGCGGTGCTGTCCACCCGCTGGTGGACCCTGTACGACGAACCCGCACTGGATGCGCTGGTGCAGCAGGCTTTGGACAGCAACCTGGACCTGCGTGCCGCCGCCGCGCGCGTGGACGAAACCGCGGTGGCCGTGGGCCTGGCGCGCGCCGCGCAGTGGCCCACGCTGGACGCCAGCGCGGCGTTCACGCGCTCGCGCAGCAGCGCGCTCAACGGCACACCCTCGCTGCCCGGAGGACCCGAATCCAGCACCCACCGCGTGGGCCTGTCCACCAGCTTCGAGATCGACCTGTGGGGGCGCCTGCGCAACGCCACCCAGGCCGCGCAGGAACAGTTGCTGGCGGCCGAATACGCCCGCGATGCGGTGCGCCTGGCCACGGTGGGCGCGTTGGTGCAGGCCTGGTGGAGCGTGCGCGCGCTGGACGCGCAGCAGGCCCTGCTGGCGCAGCAGCGGCAGATGCGCCAGGACAGCCTGGACCTGGTGGCCAAGCGGGTGCGCGGCGGCGTGGCGTCCGGGCTGGACGCAGCCCAGGCCGAAAGCGCGGTGGCCACGCTGGACGTGCAGCAGGCCGAGCTGCAACGCCAGCGCGCGCTGCTGGTGAACGGCATCGGCCTGTTGGCCGGCCAGCCCGACCTGAGCGTGCCGGTGGACCGCCGTGTCCTGCCGGTGCCGGTGACGGTGCCGGCCGGCCTGCCGTCCGAGTTGCTGACCCGCCGGCCCGATGTGCAGCAGGCCGAAGCGGCGATGCGCGCCAGCTTCGCCCAGTTCGACGTGGTGAAGAAAAGCGCCTGGCCCACGCTCAGCCTGACCGGCAGCCTCGGGCTGCAAAGCCAGGACCTGACCGACCTGCTGAAAAGCGGCGCCCGCACCTGGTCGTTGGGACCGTCGTTGCTGGTCAGCCTGTTCGATGCCGGCCGCAATGCGGCGCGCGCCGACGAAGCCCGCGCGCGGGCCGAACAGGCCGCCATCGCCTGGCAGCGCGCCAGCCAGGTGGCCTTCCGCGAGGTGGCCGACGCGCTGGCGAATGCCCAGGGCCTGAACACGCAGGAGCAGCACCTGCTGCGCCAGCAGCGGGCTGCGCAGGAGGCGCTGCGCATTGCCAACCGGCGCTACGAGAACGGCTACTCGGGCTTCCTGGACGTGCTGGAGTCACAGCGCAGCGCGCTGGACGCCGACCTGGGCCTGCTGCGCCTGCGCCAGCAGCGCATGGACGCCAGCGTGGCGCTGGTGAAGGCGCTGGGTGGGGGCTGGGAAGCGCCGGCGCGTTGAATCAGGAAAAGCGGCGGCGCCATGCCAGCGCCACCAACCCGGCCAGCAACAGTGCGGTCGGGACAGGCTCGGGCACCGCGCTGACATAGGCCACCGCGTCGATGTCGCTCCTGAACTTCATGGTGCTGAACACGCCGCTGAGCTGGGTCGGGGGCGGCAGGCCCCCGTTCAACGGCCCGGTGGTGAAGGCCAGGGCCACGTTCACGTGGGCGAACAGATCCCCCACCGGTGCGGCGCCGGCCACCCCCAGTGGTTGGCTGTAGGTGGTGGTGAGGCTGCCGGTGATGAAGGTCCGGCCGGTGAAGTCCATCAGCAGCGTGCCGCCGCCGGCGCTGCCGGGCGTGCCCTCGGCCGACAAGCTGGGACCGAAATTGATGTCAAAAGCGGCGTGGCCGTTGCCCTGGCCGCGGCCGTCGATGGCGAAGCCCACCAGCGTGCGGTCGCGGTCGGTGTTGGTGATGAACCATTCCACCGGCTTGCCCACGTCACGCGTGACGTCCGACTGGCTGCCCAGCACGAATTGCGCGGTCTGCGCCACGGCCAGGCGGCTGATGTTGTCGCCGGACACGGTGAAGCTGGCCTGGGCCGAACTGCCGTCGCTGAAGAAGGCGAAGGCGCTGGCGTCCTGCAGCATGTCCACCACGCCGGTTGGGTCCACCGTCAACACCTCGCGCGGCGCGCTGGTGTCGAAGACGAAGTTCTGCGCTGGTTCGGCACGGGCCGCTCCCAGGTGCAGCGCGAGCGCCAGCGTGGTCAAGCCCAGTGCAATGCCTTTGCAGGCCATGGTGATTCCCCCGGAGGTGATGTGGCATGGTGCACTCTGGGCCGGCACCTTATCCCCTGGCCCAGACTAAGGCAGCAGCGCAGCGTCGACCACCCCACGCTTGCGGGTGGGTCAGAGCCGCGTCGGCGCCAAGCGCTCAGCCTGGCTGGCCAATGACAAAGGGCGCCATGCGCCATCACCTGGGCACGGCACCCGGCAACTGCTGCGCAAGGCTTGAGGGCTTCCCGGGCCTGGGGGTCTTCAGGCCACCCCCTAGAACCTGAGGCGTGACTGGCGCGAGCGCCTGAAAGCAGGCCCAATGAGAAAGGGCTGGTCAGGACCGACGTGGGGGGCGAAACATGCACACCGACAGGACGGGGCGCCGTGGCGTTCGACTGGGATTCGCGGCAGCACTCTCATGGCTGCTGGTCTTCAGCCCCGGTGGGGCCCAGGCCCAGGCCGGCTTCTACTCCGGCGCCTATGCCCAGGTGGGCGACCACGGTTGCGACGGCGCCGACAGCCAAGGCTTCAATCCCTTTGGCGGCTGCACGCCTGGCACCTTCGGGCTGATTCACGCCACCGCCCTGGCCCACGGGCTGAACGGGCCTGCCAACTTCGACACCGCCACAGCCGACCTGGCCCAAGGCCGGCTCAGCGTCGTATCGCAGTTTCCCCTCGGCGCAGGCAACACCGCCTTTGCCGGCGCCAACTTCCTGGACACCATCACTGTGGTCGGCCATCTTCCCGAGCCGGCCCACATCGTCGTCTCACTGACCATCGATTCGACGGTCACCGGGCCGCCGGATTCCAACACCATCGACCCCATCACCGCCCAGCTTCTCGACGCCGGCGGGCTGCAAACCTACTACCGCCGCCAGGTACCCAGTGGCAACTGCGGCCCGACGCTGTCCGATGGTGCGTTGTGCGATCAGGGCTACGGCCATTTCGTGCGCACCCTCACCCACACAGAAACCGTGGATGCCACGAACCGCAGCTTCCAGGTCGCCGCCACGCTCACCGGCGGCGGCAACTTCCTGCTGGTTGACGGCAGCGCGACGCTGTCGTTCGCCCTGCCAGCCGGCCTGAGCTTCACCTCGGCCTCGGGCGTGTTCCCGGCCGTGCCCGAGCCCGCGACCTGGGCCAGTTTGCTGTGCGGCCTGGCGCTGCTGCGCCTGCTGAGCTCTTCATCGAATCGGTGCGGCCCAAGGCGCCAGGCCTGAGCCCGGGCGCGCTCAGACCTTGGTGTTGAGCTTCTGTACCAGCTGCATGAAGTAGTCGTTCTGGGCCTTCATCATTGAGCGGAAGGCCTCGGCCTCGGCACAGGCCTGGCCCATGATCAGGCGGTCCAGGGTCTCCTTCAGGCCGGGCTCGGCGGCGATCTTGCGGGTGGCGTCAGCCAGCACGGCGATCACCTCCGGTGGCGTACCCTTGGGGGCGGCCAGGCCCCGCCAGGTGGACAGCGACAGGTCGATGCCGCGCTCCTTCATGGTCGGCACGTTGTCGAAGCCCTTGATTCGCTTGTCCGCAAACACGGCCAGGGTCTTCTGTTTGCCGCTGGCCACGTGCGTGGCCACTTCGCCGGGGCTCGCCGCCACCGCGTCGATGTGGCCGCCCGGCAGCGACAGCACCGCCGGCGCCGCACCGCACCGCCGAAGGGCAGCATGTTGTACTTGAAGGCCAGCTTGTCCTCGAGGGCGGCGTGTGCGAGGTGCCAGATCGAACCCGGGCCGGAATTGCCCATGCGCAGTTCACCGGACTTGGCCTTGCTGGCGGCGATGAATTCTTCGAAGGTGTTCCAGGGCGCGTCGGCCTTCACCGTGATGGCGGCCGGGTCCCGGTTCAGCAGCGCGATGGGGGTGAAGTCCTCATAGGACAGCTTGCTCAGCCCCAGGTGCGGCACGATGACGATCTCCGCGAACACCATGGCCAGCTTGTAGCCGTCCGGCTTGGCGTTGATCATCTCGCCGTGGCCAATCATTCCAGATGCGCCCGGGCGGTTGACCACGGTGACGGGCTGCGGCAGGTGCTTGCGTGCCGCATCGGCAAAGGCACGGGCCAGCACGTCCGTGCCGCCGCCTGCGCCGGCAGGAACAATGAGCTCGATGGGCCGGCTGGGGTAGCCCGATTGCGCGAGGGCCGGTGCGGCCAGCGTGGCCGCCAGGGTGCCGACGAACTGCCGGCGGTCGATGCGGGACAGGTGAGACACGGGGCTCCTGCGGGTTCGGTGCACGGCGTGGCCATGCGGGTTCAGCCCGTCCATCCTAGGAGGATGTGAAGCCAAGCTGGCCGGGGGACACCCGTTCAGCCCATGAAAAAGGGGCGCCCAAAGGCGCCCCTCGTCATGCAGCACTCAGGCGGCGCTCAGCGCACCTTGCCCGCCTTCCAGGCGTCCAGCAGGGTCTGGTAGGCGATGGTCTCGCCCTTGGGCTTCTCGTTGGCCAGCTTGGCCCACGGCGCGCCCTTGTCGGACAGCCACTTCTTCGGGTCTTCCTTCTTGTTCAGCTTGGGCGCGCAGGTGGCCATGCCAGCGCGCTCCAGCCGGGCCAGCACCTGGTCCATTTCTTCGGCCAGGTTGTCCATGGCCTGCTGCGGGGTCTTTTCACCCGTCACCGCCACGGCCACGTTCTTCCACCACAGCTGGGCCAGCTTGGGGTAGTCGGGCACATTGGTGCCGGTGGGCGTCCAGGCCACGCGGGCCGGGCTGCGGTAGAACTCCACCAGGCCGCCCAGCTTGGGTGCCATGTCGGTCATGGCCTTGCTCTGGATGTCGCTCTCGCGGATGGGCGTCAGGCCGACGATGGTCTTCTTCAAGGACGTGGTCTTGGCCGTGATGAACTGGGCGTACAGCCAGGCCGCGGCGGTCTTGTTGGCATCGTGGCCCTTGAAGAAGGTCCAGCTGCCCACGTCCTGGTAGCCGTTCTGCATGCCCTGCTTCCAGTACGGGCCATTGGGGCCGGGGGCCATGCGCCACTTCGGGGTGCCGTCGGCGTTGACCACCGGCAGGCCCGGCTTGGTCATGTCGGCGGTGAAGGCGGTGTACCAGAAGATCTGCTGCGCGATCTGGCCTTGTGCAGGCACCGGGCCGGCTTCACCGAAGGTCATGCCGGTGGCTTCCTTGGGCGCGTACTTCTTCATCCAGTCCACATACTTGGTCAGCGCATACACGGCCGCCGGCGAGTTGGTGGCGCCGCCGCGCGAGACGCTGGCGCCCACCGGCGCGCACTTCTTGTCGTCGGTGCGGATGCCCCATTCGTCCACCGGCAGGCCGTTCGGGATGCCCTTGTCGGCGGTGCCGGCCATGGACAGCCAGGCGTCGGTGAAGCGCCAGCCCAGGCTGGGGTCCTTCTTGCCGTAGTCCATGTGGCCATAGACGGGCTTGCCGTCGATGGTCTTCACGTCGTTGGTGAAGAACTCGGCAATGTCTTCGTAGGCGCTCCAGTTCAGCGGCACGCCCAGGTCGTAGCCGTACTTGGCCTTGAACTTGTCCTTCAGGTCCTTGCGCTCGAACAGGTCGGCACGGAACCAGTACAGGTTGGCGAACTGCTGGTCGGGCAGCTGGTACAGCTTGCCGTCCGGCGCGGTGGTGAAGCTGGTGCCGATGAAGTCCTTGATGTCCAGCCCGGGGTTGGTGAACTCCTTGCCCGCGCCGGCCATGTAGTCGGTCAGGTTCATGATCTTGCCGTAGCGCCAGTGCGTGCCGATCAGGTCGGAGTCGCTGATCCAGCCGTCATAAATGCTCTTGCCCGACTGCATGCTGGTCTGCAGCTTCTCGACCACGTCACCTTCCTGGATCAGGTCGTGCTTGACCGTGATGCCGGTGATTTCGGTGAAGGCCTTGGCGAGCGTCTTGCTCTCGTACTCGTGCGTGGTGATGGTCTCGGACACCACCGAGATCTCCTTCACGCCCTTGGCCTGCAGCTTCTTGGCGGCTTCGATGAACCACTTCATCTCGGCCATCTGCTGGTCCTTGCTCAGCGTGCTGGGCTGGAACTCAGCATCGATCCACTTCTTGGCCTCGGCCTCGCCGGCCCAGACCTGGCCGGTGAGCGCGAACGCGGCCGCAAAGGCCAGCGCGGAATGACGCAACTTCATGCTCTTGTCTCCTTGGTCAAATGTCTTCCCCGAATTGCAGTGAGGGTCACCACGGCCCCGGGGAAGCGCCGGGCCGGATTCCCGAACCATCGACCCGCTAGCCCTTGCGCATGATCAGGGCCAGCACCGCCATCGACACGATGAAGCTGATCCACACGCTGGGGTCGCCCTCCAGGTGCAGCCACTCCCCCAACTTGCCCGACACGCCCACGAAGGCCAGGTTGATGTAGGCCGCGCTCAGCAAGCCGATGAAGAGGCGGTCGCCGCGCGTGGTGGCGATGGGCAGGAAGCCCTTGCGCATGACCGTGGGGCTCTTGATTTCCCACACCGTCATGCCCACCAGCATCAGCGCGATGCACGAGAAGAACACCGCGACGGGGGTGGTCCACACCATCCAATCGAACATCACACTCTCCCCATCGCGAAACCCTTCGCGATGTAGTGGCGCACGAACCAGATCACGATGGCGCCGGGCACGATGGTCAAGGTACCGGCGGCGGCCAGCACGGCCCAGTCCATGCCGCTGGCGCTGACGGTGCGGGTCATCACCGCGACGATGGGCTTGGCGTTCACGCTGGTGAGGGTGCGCGCCAGCAGCAGTTCCACCCAACTGAACATGAAGCAGAAGAAGGCCGCCACGCCCACGCCGGCCTTGATCAGCGGGATGAAGATGGTGAGGAAGAAGCGCGGGAAGCTGTAGCCGTCGATGTAGGCGGTTTCGTCAATTTCGCGCGGGATGCCGCTCATGAAGCCTTCCAAAATCCACACCGCCAGCGGCACGTTGAACACCAGGTGGGCCAGGGCCACGGCGATGTGGGTGTCCATCAGGCCCAGGGTGCTGTAGAGCTGGAAGAAGGGCAGCAGGAAGACGGCCGGCGGCGTCATGCGGTTGGTCAGCAGCCAGAAGAACACATGCTTGTCGCCCAGGAAGCTGTAGCGCGAAAAGGCATAGGCCGCCGGCAGCGCCACGGTGAGCGAGATCACCGTGTTGATGGCCACGTAGATCAGGCTGTTGATGTAGCCGGTGTACCAGGACGCGTCGGTGAAGATGACCTTGTAGTTGTCCAGGGTGAAATGCTGGGGCAGCAGGCTGAACGAGGCCAGGATCTCCTCGTTCGTCTTGAAGCTCATGTTCACCATCCAGTAGATGGGCAGCAGGGCGAAGACGATGTACAGCAGCAGGAAGATGCTGCGCTTCTGGAACCGGCCGGTGGTCACTGCGTCACCTCCGGCTTGTCGGCCGTGCCCACGCGCTGCATCCAGTTGTAGAGGATGAAGCACAGCAGCAGGATGATCAGGAAGTAGATCAGCGAGAAGGCCGCCGCCGGGCCCACGTCGAACTGGCCCACGGCCTTTTGCGTCAGGTACTGGCTGAGGAAGGTGGTGGCGTTGCCGGGCCCGCCGCCGGTCAGCACAAAGGGCTCGGTGTAGATCATGAAGCTGTCCATGAAGCGCAGCAGCACCGCGATCATCAGCACGCCACGCATCTTGGGCAGTTGGATGTAGCGGAACACCGCGAACTTGCTGGCGCCGTCGATGCGCGCGGCCTGGTAGTAGGCGTCCGGGATGCTGCGCAGGCCCGCGTAGGCCAGCAGGGCCACCAGGGGCGTCCAGTGCCACACGTCCATCACCAGCACCGTCAGCCAGGCGTCGCGCGCGCTGCCGGTGTAGCTGTAGTCGATGCCCAGCTTCTGCAGCGCCGCCCCCAGCAGGCCGATGTCCGCGCGGCCGTAGATCTGCCAGATGGTGCCGACCACGTTCCAGGGGATCAGCAGGCTCAAGGCCACCACCACCAGCACCGCGCTGGCCTTCCAGCCGGTGGCCGGCATCGACAACGCCAGCGCGATGCCCAGCGGAATTTCCACCAGCAACACCGCCAGCGAGTAGGCCAGTTGGCGCGCCAGCGCGCCATGCAGGTCCTCGTCGCGCATGACCTGCACGAACCATTCGGTGCCCACGAACACGCGGCGCGTGGGGTCGATGATGTCCTGCACCGAATAGTTCACCACCGTCATCAGCGGCAGGATGGCCGAGAAGGCCACGCAGATGAAGACCGGCAGCACCAGGAACCAGGCCTTCTGATTGACCGGCTTGTTCATGCGCTGACCTCGATCAGTTCTTCGTTTCGGTCGTAGTAGCAGGTGTGCGGCCCCACCAGGCTGAGCCAGGTGGTGCTGCCCACGGCCGGGGGCACCACCTCGGGCGACAGGCGGGCTTTGACCTGCGAGTCGCCCACCCGCGCGCTCACCAGGCGGTAGGTGCCCACGTCCAGCACCTGCTGCACGGTGGCCGGCAAGGCGCCGGCATCACCTTCACGCGCCAGGCCCACGTATTCCGGGCGGATGCCCAGCGTGTCGGCGCCGGCCGGCGCCTGGGGCGCCAGCGACGCGGGCAGGAAGTTCATGCCCGGGCTGCCGATGAAGTGGCCCACGAAGCGGTGGCGCGGGCGCTCGAAGAGCGCCGACGCGCTGCCCACCTGCACCGCCTTGCCGCGGGTCATCACCACCACCTCGTCGGCGAAGGTGAGGGCTTCCACCTGGTCGTGCGTGACGTAAATGAGCGTGAGCTTCAGCTCGTGGTGGATCTGCTTCAACTTCCGGCGCAATTGCCACTTCAGGTGCGGGTCGATCACGGTCAGCGGCTCGTCGAACAGCACGGCCGAGACGTCTTCGCGCACCAGGCCGCGGCCGAGCGAGATCTTCTGCTTGGCGTCGGCCGCCAGGCCGGCGGCGCGGGTGTCCAGCTGGCCGCTCATGTCCAGCATCTCGGCGATCTGCGCCACACGGGCCTGGATGCGATCCGCCGGCACGCCGCGGTTCTTGAGCGGGAAGGCCAGGTTTTCGGCCACGGTCATGGTGTCGTAGATGACCGGGAACTGGAACACCTGGGCGATGTTGCGCTGCTGCGGGCTGAGCTTCGTCACGTCGCGGCCGTCGAACTGCAGGCCGCCGTGGGACGGCTGCACCAGGCCGGAGATGATGTTCAGCATGGTGGTCTTGCCGCAGCCACTGGGCCCCAGCAGCGCATAGGCGCCGCCATCGGCGAACGTCATCTTCAGCGGCAGCAGCGCGTAGTCGGCGTCCGCTTTCGGGTCGGGCTTGTAGCTGTGGGCCAGGTCCAGGTCGATGCGGGCCATGTCAGTTCATCCCTGCGCGGTCTGGCGCCACCAGCAGCGCACCCGCACCATCAAACACATAGGCCTGGCGCGGGCTGAGGTACAGCGTGATCGGCGCGCCCAGCTCGAAGAAGTGCACGCCGGTGAGCTGCGCCACCAACTCACCCACCGGCGTGGAAGCATGCACGAAGGTGTCGCTGCCGGAGATCTCGGCCAGTTCCACCTTGCCGGCCAAGGCCACGTCGCCCGGCCGCTGCTGCACCCGCAGCGCGGCGGCGCGCACACCCAGGGTCAGCGTTCCCGCCGCGCCGGTGGGGGGCAAGGGCAGGTCCAGTTGCACGCCGCCCGGCAGTTGCAGGCCGAGCCCAACGCCTGACGATTGGCCCTGGCCTTCGACCAGGTTCATAGGCGGGTCGGAAAAGGCCCGCGCCACGCGGATGGACTTCGGACGGTGGAAAACCTCGGCCGTGGGGCCGTACTGCAGCAGCTCGCCCGCGTCCATCACCGCGGTGTGGCCGCCCAGCAGCAGGGCTTCGGTGGGCTCGGTGGTGGCATAAACCACGGTGGAGTCGCCCACCGCGAACAGCGCCGACAGCTCTTCGCGCAGTTCCTCGCGCAGCTTGTAGTCCAGGTTCACCAGGGGCTCGTCCAGCAGCATCAGCGGGGCCTGCTTGGCCAGGGCGCGGGCCAGGGCCACGCGCTGCTGCTGGCCGCCGGACAGCTCGGCCGGCAGGCGCTTCAGGAACGGGTCGATGTGCAGCTTGGCGGCCAGGTCCTGCACGCGCTGGTCGATGGCAGCGCGGTCCATGCCGCCGCGGATCTTCAGCGGCGAGGCGATGTTGTCGAACACCGTCATCGACGGGTAGTTGATGAACTGCTGGTAGACCATGGACACGTTGCGCTCACGCACCGGCGTGCCGGTGACGTCGGCGCCGTCCACCGCGACCCGGCCGCGCGTGGGCGTGTCCAGCCCGGCCATCAGCCGCATCAGCGTTGTCTTGCCGGCCTGCGTGGCCCCCAGCAGCACCGTCACGGTGTGGGGCACCAGGGCCATGTCCAGCGGGTACAGGTACGGCGTCGCGCCCACCTGCTTTTCCACCGCCTGCAGGGTCAGTTGCATGAAGTCTCCGTCGTCGCGCCGGCGCTCGTGGGCGCAGGCGTCGGGGGGGCAGGGTAGCGGGCCCGCCACCATTGGTCCACCGTGGCGCGCTGGGCGGGCGTGAAGTGCAGGCCCAGCTTGGTGCGGCGCCACAGCACGTCGTCGGCCGAGAGCGCCCATTCGTGCTGGTGCAGGTAGTCCAGTTCGGCTTCGTACAGGCCTGGGGCCACCTCGCTGCCCAGCGACGCGGCCTGCAGCAGCAGGCCCACGCGGGAACCGTAGAGCCGCACCCAGCGCTGGCGCATGGCGGGGTTCAGGTCTGGGCGCTCGCGCGCCAGCGCGGCGTCGTAGGCGGCGATGTCCTGCTGCGGGTTGCCGCTGCAGGCCACGCGATCGGCCAGGTTGCCGCCGGGCAGGGGCACGCCTTCGGTCCAGGGCTGCAGGCGCGCACCCAGCACCGGCGCCAGTATCGCCGCCGCTTCTTCGGCCAGCTTGCGGAAGGTGGTGATCTTGCCGCCCCAGATGTTCAGGAGTGGCGCACCGGACCTGTCATCCAGCTCCAGCAGGTAGTCGCGCGTCACCGCGGACGCGTCGCCGCTTTCGTCGTCCAGCAGCGGGCGCACGCCCGAGTAGTTCCACACCACATCGGCCGGTGTGACCGCCTGCTTGAAATAGCGGCTGGCCTGCTGGCAGAGGTAGGCGATTTCTTCGGCGTCGATCTTCGCCGCCCCGATGGCGCCGTGGTGTTCCACGTCGGTGGTGCCGATGAGGGTGAAGTCGCCTTCATAGGGAATGGCGAAGATGATGCGCTTGTCGGGGTTCTGGAAGATGTAGGCATGGTCGTGCTCGAACATCTTCTTCACCACGATGTGGCTGCCCTTCACCAGGCGCAGGCCCTTGGTGTCGGGCTGGCCGGCGTGTTCCTTCAGGAACTGGCTGGCCCAGGGCCCGGCGGCGTTCACCAGCGCACGGGCTTGCACCTCGCGCGTGGTGCCCAGGGCACTGGTGAGGGTAGCGGTCCAGCCGTCGGGCCCGCGCCGTGCGCGGCTGCAGGCGGTGCGCGTCAGCACCTGCGCGCCACGGGCCTGGGCGTCCAGCGCGTTCAGCAGCACCAGGCGGGCGTCGTCCACCCAGCCGTCGGAATAGACGAAGGCCTGCTTGAATTCCGCCTTCAGCGGCACGCCCAAGGGGTGGCCCTGCAGCGTGACGGTGCGGCTGCCGGGCAGCAGTTCGCGCTTGGCCAGGTGGTCGTACAGGAACAGGCCGGCACGGATCATCCACACCGGCCGCATCGCGGGGTCGTGCGGCATGGCAAAGCGCAGCGGCCACATGATGTGCGGCGCGGCGCGCAGCAGCACCTCGCGCTCGGCCAGGGCCTTGCGCACCAGCGAGAACTCGTAGTACTCCAGGTAGCGCAGCCCGCCGTGGATGAGCTTGGTGGACGACGACGAGGTGTGCTGCGCCAGGTCGTCCTTCTCCACCAGCAGCACCGAAAGGCCCCGGCCCGCCAGGTCGCGCGCGATGCCGGCGCCGTTGATGCCGCCGCCCACCACCAGAACGTCCACCGCGTCCGGGTCTGAACCCCGCGCGAAGGCAGCGGACAGCAGCGGCGCGGGCGCCGGGCGCACATCGGACAAATCCAGTCTCCTCAGGGTGGGGCGGCGGGGCCGCCAGGGGAACGCCAGCTTCGAAGCCGCCCTGTTTCCAGGCCTCCGCGGTTCGTTTCAGTTCGCAATCTGTTCGCTTGCGTTCCTTTTTTTTCTTTTTAACCGATGGTTCGCGCAAACGCAAGCAGGCAATCCAGCATGGCGGGAACGTGGCGGGCCGCTACCCTGCGGCGCATCCATGGCTGCCACCCCGCTGACCCCCAACCCGCGCCAGGCCGACCTGCTGCAGGCCGTGCGCGAGCAAGGCGCGATGAGCGTGGAAGCACTGGCCGAGCGCTTCGGCGTCACCTTGCAGACCGTGCGCCGCGACGTGAAGCTGCTGACCGACGCTGGCCTGCTGGCGCGCTTCCATGGCGGCGCGCGGCCGGCCGCCAGCACCACCGAAAACATCGGCTACCGCCAGCGCCAGGGCCTGAACCAGGCCGCCAAGCAGCGCATTGCGAGGGCGGTGGCGCGCGACGTGCCGGCGGGTTGTTCGCTCATCCTGAACATCGGCACCACCACCGAGGCCATTGCGCATGAACTGCTGCAGCACCGGGGCTTGCGCGTCATCACCAACAACCTGAACGTGGCCGCCATCCTGAGCGACAACCCGGACTGCGAGGTCATCGTGGCCGGCGGCGTGGTGCGCGCACGCGACCGCGGCATCGTGGGCGAAGCCACGGTGGATTTCATCCGCCAGTTCCGGGTGGACATCGCGCTGATCGGCATTTCCAGCATCGAGGACGACGGCAGCCTGCGCGACTTCGACTTCCGCGAGGTGAAGGTGGCGCAGGCCATCATCGAGCACGCCCGCCAGGTGTGGCTGGCGGCCGACCACAGCAAATGGAACCGCGCCGCGATGGTGGAACTGGGCCGGCTGGAACAGGTGGACCGGCTCTACACCGACACGACGCCGCCGGCCGAATTTGCCACCCTGCTGGCCGAGGCCGACGTACAGTGCGTGCTGGCCTAGGGCCGCCGCAGGAGACAACAAGGCATGAGCTACATCCTCGCCCTGGACCAAGGCACTTCCAGTTCCCGCAGCATCGTGTTCGACGCTCGGGGCCGCATCGTGGCCATGGCGCAGAAGGAGTTCCGCCAGATCTTTCCCAAGCCGGGCTGGGTGGAACACGACCCCGAAGAAATCTGGAGCAGCCAACTGGCCACCGCGCGCGAAGCCCTCGCCAAGGCCGGGTTGAAGGCCAGCGACATCTCCGCCATCGGCATCACCAACCAGCGCGAAACCACGGTGGTGTGGAACCGCCGCACCGGCCAGGCCATCCACAACGCCATCGTCTGGCAGGACCGCCGCGGCGAGCCGCTGTGCCAGCAGCTGCGTGAACACGGGCATGAAGACCAGGTGCGCGCCGCAACAGGCCTGGTGCTGGACGCCTACTTCTCGGCCACCAAGATCCGCTGGATCCTGGACCACGTGAGCAACGCCCATGTGATGGCCGCGCACGGCGATCTGGCCTTCGGCACCGTGGATTCCTGGCTGATGTGGAAGCTGACCGGCGGGCGGGTGCATGCCACGGACGTGAGCAACGCCAGCCGCACCATGCTGTTCGACGTGCGCCACAACGTGTGGGACCACGAACTGCTGAAGCTGCTGCACGTGCCCGACAGCCTGCTGCCGCAGGTGTTTCCCAGCAGCCATGTCTTCGGCGAAACAGACCCTGGCCTGCTGGGCGCGGCGCTGCCGATTGCCGGCGTGGCCGGCGACCAGCAAAGCGCGCTCTTCGGCCAGGCCTGCTTCAAAGCCGGGCTGGCGAAGAACACCTACGGCACCGGCTGCTTCATGCTGATGCACAGCGGCACCCAGTTCGCCAGGTCGGCCAATGGCCTGATCACCACCAGCGCCGCGCAACCCACGACCACACCGGAGTTTGCCTTGGAAGGCAGCGTGTTCATCGGCGGCGCCGTGGTGCAGTGGCTGCGCGACGGCCTCAAGGCCATCCAGGGCAGCGGCGAGGTGCAGGCCCTGGCCGAAAGCGTGCCCGATTCGGGCGGCGTGATGTTCGTGCCCGCCTTCACCGGCCTGGGCGCACCGTACTGGAAGGCCGACACCCGCGGCGCCATCGTCGGGCTGACGCGGGGCAGCACCGTGGCCCACATCGCGCGCGCAGCGCTGGAAAGCATCGCCTTTCAAAGCGCCGCACTGCTGACGGCCATGAGCCGCGACGCGGTGGCCCATGGCGGCGCCCCGGTGGCCGAACTGCGCGTGGACGGCGGCGCCTGCGTGAACGATTTGCTGATGCAGTTCCAGGCTGATCTGCTGGGCATTCCGGTGGTGCGGCCGCAGGTGATCGAAACCACCGCGCTGGGCGCGGCCTACCTGGCCGGCCTGGCCACCGGCGTGTACGCCAGCCTGGGCCAGTTGTCCGAACAATGGCAGGTGCAGCGCCGCTTCCTGCCCACGTTGCCGCGCGAACGCGCGGCCGAGTTGATGGCGAACTGGGAACACGCGGTTCGCCAGACCGTGGCCGCCTGAAGGCCTTTGACTTCACCAACGAGGAGACACCCATGAGCCTTTTCACCCGCAGCGCCGCTGTCCTGATGCTTGCCACCCTGGCCGGCTGCGCCGGCAGCGGCGGTGGCGCGCCCTGGACCACCCTGGTGGACGGCAACAGCGGCCTGGACAACTTCGTGCGGTCCGGCGGCGAAGCCAACTGGAGCAGCTTCGACGGTGCGCTGCAGGCCAACCAGGGCGGCAAGGACCCCAGCTACCTGGTCAGCAAGTCCAGCTACAAGGACTTCCAGATGCGCGTGGAGTTCTGGTCCAGCGACGACGCCAACAGCGGCGTGTTCATGCGCTGCCAGGAAACCGCCCGCATCACCGACGAAAACTGCTACGAAGCCAACATCTTTGACCAGCGGCCCGACCCCACCTACGCCACCGGCGCCATCGTGAAGGTGGCCGCGGTGGCCCAGCCGGCGCCGAAGGCGGGCGGCAAGTGGAACACCTACGAGATCACCGCGCAGGGCGACCGCCTGGTGCTGGTGCTGAACGGCCAGAAGACGGTGGACGTGCGCGACAGCAAGCTGGCCAGCGGCCCCTTCGCGCTGCAATGGGGTCGCGGCACCATCAAGTTCCGCAAGGTGCAGATCCGGCCGTTGTGACCCGGACGGGTGGTGGGTGCGGTCCGGCGTGACGCGCGTCACGCCCCGGACTCAAGTCGGACGCTGATCGGCCGAAATAGGCGGCGACAGGCCGTCAGTTCGCCCTTCAGTTCCAGGGGGCGGGCGGCCGGGAGGCCGCGCCATGACCACCATCAGCACCCAGGTCCGTCTGGCCCAGCAGTTGCGCTCGCTGGGCAGCACCCCCGTGGCCGCCAGCCGGCCGGTGCCCAGGACGACGAGCGCCACCGCCCAGGCTTCGCCCACGCAGGGCGCCACGGTGGTGAGCCTCAGTGCCGCGGGCCTGCAGGCGGCTTCCGGCGCGGTGGCCGCCGGCGCCACGGTGGTGGATTACACCGACCGCATCAAATCATCCAGCCAGAAGACCATCAACGCGCTGCTGGCCGGTGGCAACCGCTGGTTCCACACCAGCGGCGCCAGCGGCGAAACCCCCTCGGCCTGTGCAAGGCATGAACTGACCGTGAGCTTCATGGACAACACCGTGGGCCTGAACGCCCTGGACGCCAACGGCTTCCAGGCCCTGACCCAGGCCCAGCGCGACGACGTGATGGACGCGCTGGGCACCATCTCGGGCGTGGTGAACCTGCGCTTCACCGAAGTGGCGTCCGGCGGCGACATCCAGTTCGGCAGCAACAACCAGGCGTCCAGTGCGGGTTATGCGCGCTACCCCAACGAAGGCTCGCAGGTGATGCTGGCCAACAACCAGGGCAGCTTCGCCGGCAGCTGGGACCCGGGCACCTATGAGTGGCAAACCGTGATCCACGAGACCGCGCACGCGCTGGGCCTGAAGCACCCGGGCAACTACAACGCGGGCGGCGGCGGCACGCCCGGGCCCTACCTGTCCAAGGCGGCGGACCACCGTGGCAACACCATCATGTCCTACAACAACCCGGCCAGCCTGAAGCGCATCAGCTACAACGGCAGCAGCTTCAGCAGCAGCACGGTGAACCCGTCCACGCTGCAGGGCTACGACATCGCGGCACTGCAGTACCTGTACGGCGCGCCCACCAGCGCACAGGCCGCCACCTACAGCTGGGAAGCAGGCCAGGCGCTGTCGCAGACGATCTGGAATGCCAACAGCGCCAGCGCCATCGACCTGTCCAACCAGACCCTGAACAACCAGGTGGACCTGCGCGCCGGCCACTTCAGCAGCATCGCCCAGCGCGACGCCTACGCCGACATGGGGCCCTTCGACAAGGTGGCCTACGGTCGCGCCACCTCGGGCGGGCGCAAGCTGAGTGCCATCCTCGGCGTGCCGGGCTACACCGGCAAGAACAACCTGCTGATCGCCCAGGGCAGCCACATCAACCGCGCCACCGGGGGCAGCGGCAACGACACCGTCATCACCAACGCCGACGGCAACACGGTGGACGGCGGCGGCGGCAACGACGCCATCTTCTACAGCGGCGGCGCGGCCAGCTTTCAGGGGGGCAGCGGCGACGACACGGTGTACCTGCTGAAGAAGACCGGCACCACCTGGACCCTGAGCGACGACCGCAGCACCGCCACCTGGACCCAGCGCAACGCGCGCACCGGCGTGGTGACCACCTTGGGCACGGTGGCGCTGTCCAACGTGGAACACGTGAAGTTCTGGAATGGCAGCGCCCTGAAATCCACCGGCGTGGCCCTGGTGGCCTGAAGCCCGCTCAGGCGGTGGCCACCACCTTCAGCCCCAGTTCACGCGCCATGGCCTCGCGCATGATGAACTTCTGCGGCTTGCCGGTGACCGTGACCGGCAGCTCCTGCACGAAGCGGATGTAGCGCGGCACTTTGTAGTGCGCGATCTGGTCGCGGCAGAAGGCGCGCAGCTCGTCCTCGGTGCAGGCGGCACCGGGCTTGGTGATGATCCAGGCGCACAGTTCTTCGCCGTAGCGCGCGTCGGGCACGCCGAACACCTGCACCGCGGCCACCTTGGGATGGCGGAAGAGGAACTCTTCCACCTCGCGCGGGTAGACGTTCTCGCCGCCGCGGATCACCATGTCCTTCACCCGGCCGACGATGTTGCAGTAGCCCTGGGCGTCGATGGTGGCCAGGTCGCCGGTGTGCATCCAGCCGCCCCGCACGGCTTCGGCGGTTCGCTCGGGCTCGCCCCAGTAGCCCTGCATGACCGAATAACCCTTGGTGCACAGCTCGCCCTTGTCGCCCACCGGCACGGTGCGGCCGTCCACGTCCACCACCTTCACCTCCAGGTGCGGCAGCACCCGGCCCACGGTGGCCACGCGCTTGTCCAGCGGGTCGTCGGTGGCGCTTTGGAAGCTGACCGGGCTGGTCTCGGTCATGCCGTAGGCGATGGTGACCTCGTGCATGTGCATGTCGCGCTGCACGCGCTTCATCACCTCCACCGGGCAGGGCGCGCCGGCCATGATGCCGGTGCGCAGGGTCTTCAGATCGAAGAGCCGGAACTCGGGGTGGTCCAGCTCGGCGATGAACATGGTGGGCACGCCGTGCAGCGCGGTGCAGGCTTCGTCCTCCACCGCCGCCAGCGTGGCGCGCGGCTCGAAACCTTCGCCCGGAAACACCATCTTGGCGCCGGTGGCCACGCAGGCCAGCACCGCCAGCACCATGCCGAAGCAGTGGTACAGCGGCACGGGGATGCACAGGCTGTCGGTTTCGGAAAAGCGCATACAGCGCGCCACCGCGATGGCGTTGTTGACGATGTTGTGGTGCGTGAGCGTGGCGCCCTTGGGCGCGCCGGTGGTGCCGCTGGTGAACTGGATGTTGATCGGGTCGTGGCAGGCCAGTTCGGATTCCGGCGGCAGGCTGGCCCTGGCGTCGCGGCCCAGCGCGGCCAGCTCGTGCCAGTTGCGCATGCCGGCGGTGGCTTCGTCACCCATGCGCAGCACGCTGGCCAGCGCCGGCAGCCGCGTGGTGCCGCCCGCCTGGCCCACGCCCAGGTTCTGAAGCAGGCCCAGGTAGTTGCTGCCCTTGAAGGCCGCGGCGGTGACCAGCAGCGACACGCCGGACTTGTTCAGCGCGTACTCCAACTCCGACAGGCGGTAGGCCGGGTTGATGTTCACCAGCACCGCGCCGATGCGCGCGGTGGCGAATTGCGTCAGCAGCCATTCGGCCCGGTTGGGCGACCAGATGCCCACCCGGTGGCCGCGCCGCACGCCCAGGGCCCACAGGCCAGCCGCGGTGGTTTCCACGGCATCGTGCAACTGCTGCCAATTGAAGCGCTGGCCTTGCTCGACGAACACCGCCGCTTCGCGCTGCGGCCAGCGGGCCGCCGCGTCGGCCAGCAGGCGGTGCACAGTCTGGTCGCTCAAGGCCACGTCGGTGGGTCCGCGCACATGCGACAGGCCGTCCAATGGCACGCGCGGGTCGGTGTCGGCCATGGCAGTGGTCTCCTGGGAAGGCGCACTCAGTCTTCGCGCGGGCCGTAGCAGTGCAGCTTCAGCGTTTCCGAAGGCAGCTCGTCGAACATCAGCTTGTAGTGGCGCGTGAAGTGGCTGGCGCTGGCAAAACCCAGGGTGGTGGCCAGCTCGGTGATGGGCTGCGGCTGGCGCGCCTTCAGCACCCGGCGCGCTTCGTTCAGCCGCAGCGCGCGCAGGTAGGCCTGCGGCGTGGTGTGCATGAACTCTTCGAAGCAGTACTGCAGCGTGCGCCGGCTGGCGTAGGCCGCGCCGCAGATTTCCGGCACGCCGATGTCTTCCTGCAGGTTGGCACGCATGAACTCCACCGCGCGCTTGACCACCTTCAGCCGGGTTTCGGCGCGGCGCGGGATGGTGGACGGGCCGCTGTCGCCTTCGGCCGCCATGGCCAGCAGCACAGCCTGAATCATGGTGGACGACAGCAAGGCCTGTTCGTCTTGCGCCTGCTGCAGATGGGCCAGGTCCTGCTCGGCGCCGTCGCACACCGCCAGCAGCATGGCGCGGATGGCCTGCGCCGTGGGCGGCGGCAGCTCGACATTGCGTTCCTGGGCCTTGCGGTCCAGCCATTCCAGCTTGGCCTGGGGCAAGGTGGCCTGCAGCAAGGCGCGGTCCACGCTCAGGCCGATCAGGTCCAGTTCGCCGGCGGAGATGACGTCATGCTGGGCGCTGCCGGTCAGCACCATCAGGCTTTCGCGCTCCAGCGGCCGGCCGGCGAACACCGAGCCCGGCTCCACCGACAGCGGCACCGCCAGCACCACATGGCCCGGCGGGGGCACCACCTGTTCGCGCAGTTGCCGGTTGGTGGTCTCGCGCAGCAGCACGCCGTCGCGCATCACCAGTTGCCAGGCGCTGCCGTGGAAACGCCCGCAGCCCAGCTGCTCATAGGCCTGTTCCCAGCCCGCCAGGGCCTTGGCCTGGTCGTCAACGTCCTGCGATTCGTGGGTGACCACCTGGGCCATGCGTCGTGCTCCGTTGGGGTTCTGGGTAGGGTGGGTCAGTTCGCCGGGGCCGGCACGCTGCGCAGGCCGGCCTGGGTGGCCAGCACCAGCGCACCGCCGGCCTGGGGCTGCACCGCGGTGAGGGTGGCACGGTCGTCCAGGCGCCGCAAGCGGAAGTTCTCGCCCCGGGCATCTCCCAGTACCAGGGTGCCGTCCACGCCCACCAGGGCCACGCGGCCGTCGGCCAGCAGGCTGGCACCGGTGAAGGAACCCGCGCCCGCCACGGCCTGGTGGGTCCAGGTGAGACCGTCGTCGGTGCTGCGCACCACATTGCCGCGCATGCCGCCGGCCAGCAGCAGGCCCCCGGGCAGCGCCAGGCCGCACCACAGGCTGCCTTTGTAGGGCGTGGCCACGGCGGCCCACTTCATGTCGGCCACCGCGCCGCGGTCGGCGCTGCGCAGCACCTGGCCGCCTTCGGCCGCCACCAGCCAGGTGCCGGCGCCCGAGACGAAGATGCGGTTGAAGTGCTTCTCGCCGGCTTCGCCCTCCAGCAGCGTGAGGGTCTTCCAGCTGGCGCCGCCGTCGGCCGTGGCGCGCGCGAAGCCGAAGCCGCCCACCGCCAGGCCGCGGCCGTCGGCGTCCACGCGGATGGACAGCAGCACGTCGGCACCGTCGGCCTGGCCGGCCAACAGCGCCCAGGTCTCGCCCGCGTCGGTGGATTTCAGGATGACGCCGCCGTGACCCGCCGCCCACAGCGTGCGCGCGTCGGTGGCGTGCAGGCAGGTCAGCGTGGTGCGGGTGGGCACCGCCTTGGCCTGGCGCCAGGCCTTGCCGGCGTCGTCACTCAAGAGCACATGGCCGCGCTCGCCGACCGCCACCAGGCGGGTGCCGGCCAATGCCAGGTCGAGGAAGTTGCCCTGGACCGCGCCGGCACGCACGCGCGCCGGGCCGTCGGCGCTGAAAGCCGCCCAGGCGGGCGCGCCGCTGAAGGCCAGCGCCAACACCGACCTTCGGCGAAGCGCTGTCTGTCCAAGCGGTCGCCGCGGATCCGGCTCTGCCGGTCCGCTGGCGGCGCCCCCTTGAGGGGGAACGCCGAAGGCGTTGCGGGGGTGGGTCATTTCAATGCGCCATGAAGGGCTTGTGCACCGGACCCTTGCGGGGGATCAGCGTGTCGATGGTCACCGCCAGCGCCGGCAGCAGCGTGATGGCCATCAGCATGTTCAGCATGAACATGAAGGCCAGCAGCAGCCCCATGTCGGCCTGGAACTTCAGCGGCGAGAACACCCAGGTGGCCACGCCCACGCTCAGCGTGATGGCGGTGAACACGGTGGCGATGCCGGTTTCGGCCAGCGCGCGGCGGAAGGCGCTGACGATGTCCATGCCCTCGGCCAGGTACAGCTGCAGCCGGTTGTAGATGTAGAAGGCGTAGTCCACGCCAATGCCCACGGCCAGCACCATCACCGGTAGCGTGGCCACGGTCAGGCCGATGTCCAGCGCCTTCATGAACCAGTAGCCGATGAAGGTGGCCAGGGTCAGCGGCAGGCAGCAGGCCAGCACCGCGCGCCAGTCGCGGTAGGTCAGGAAGACCAGCACCACGATGGTGGCGTACACGTACAGCATCATCGGCAACTCGGTGGCTTCCAGCACTTCGTTGGTGGCGGCCTGAACACCGGCGTTGCCGCTGGCCAGGCGCACGGTGACGCCTTCCAGCTGGTTGTCGCTGCGGTACTGCTTGACCACGGCCACCACGCGCTTGATGGTGTCGGCCTTGTGGTCGGACAGGTAGGCGTGCACCGGCAGCACGGTGCAGCGCGGGTCGTACAGGCCCGAGCCTTCCCCCACCAGGCCGATGAAGCTGGCCATGCTGCGTTTGTCGCGCGGCATGTCGCCCCACTTGGGGTTGCCCTCGTTGAAGCCGGCCGCGCCCAGCTTCACCAGCGCCGGCAGGCTGGCGGTGCCGATGACGCCCGGCGTGTTGGCCAGTTCCCAGGCCAGGTCGTCGATGAAGACCATCTTGGTGCGGTCGTAGCAGCTGTCGGGCGTGGTTTCGTTCACCACGGTCAGCACGTCCAGGCCGACCGAGAACTTCTCGGCAATGGCCACCGCGTCGCGGTTGTAGCGCGCGCTGTCGCGCAGTTCGGGCGCCCCAGGCTGCACATAGCCCACGTGGCGGTCGCGGCTGCCCCACAGCGCCAGGCCGAACAGCAGCACGCCCGCGGCCACCACCCAGCGCGCCGCGCCGGGTTCGGCCAGGCGGGCCAGGGCGATGACCGCCAGCGAGCGCTTCTCCCGCACCGCCTGCATGCGCTGGCCGTAGCCTTCGGGCAGCAACACGTAACTGGCCACCACCGGCAGCATGATCAGGTTGGTGACGATCTTGTAGGCCACGCCCAGGCTGGCGGTGATGGCCAGCTCGCGGATCATGGGGATGGGGATCAGCAGCAGCGTGGCAAAGCCCACGAAGGCGGTGACCAGGGCCATGGTGCCCGGCACCAGCAGCGCGCCAAAGCTGTGGCGCGCGGCGTCCAGCGGCGTGGCGCCGGCGCCGATTTCGCGCACGATGGTGTTGATCTGCTGCACGCCGTGGGAAACGCCAATGGCGAACACCAGGAAGGGCACCAGGATGGCCAGCGGGTCCAGCCCATAGCCCAGCAGTTGCAGCGACGCGAACTGCCACACCAGCGACACCAGCGAACACACCAGCGCCGCGGCGGTGAAGGCGATGCTGCGGCAGTACCACCACACGGCCAGCGCGGTGAGCACGAAGGCCAGTGCGAAGAACACCACCACGCCGCGCGCGCCCTCGGCGATGTCGGAGATCTGCTTGGCGAAGCCGATGATGCGGATCTCGTGGCCTTCGTCCTCGAACTTGGTGCGCAGCGCGGCTTCGATCTGCGGGCCCAGCGCGATGTAATCGGTGGCCAGCTTGGTGCGCGGGTCGGCGTCCAGCAGGTCGGCGGTGACCATGGCGCCGGACGAATCGCTGGCCACCAGCGAGCCCATGTAGCCGCCCTGCACCACGTTGTCGCGGATCTTCGCCACCGTGGCCGCGTCCAGCTTGTCGGGCGTGATGTCGCCGCCGATCACATCGCGCGCTTCGTAGCCTTCTTCGGTGACCTGCATCACGCGGGTGTTGGGCGTCCACAGGCTGCTGACGCTGCGGCGGTCCACGCCGGGCAGGTACAGCAGGGCTTGCGTCACCTCGTTCAGCTTCTTCAGCGTGGCGGGCTTCCAGATGTCGCCCTGCTTCGCATGGACGACAACGATCAGGCGGTTGGCGCCGAACAGCACGTCCTTGTACTTGACGAAGGTTTCGGTGTATTCATGCCCCAAGGGCAATTGCTTGCCGAAGCCCGCGGTCATGTGCAGGCGCGCGGCGAACACCGCCGCCACCGCGGTGACGAGCGCCAGCACCGCCAGCACCACGGCGCGGTGGCCGAAGATCAGCTTTTCACAGGCGAGAACGAATCGGGCCAGCATGGCCAACAGTGCCTTGCAAGAGAGGTGCCCGCATCACGCGGGCACCGGGGTTGCGCGTCAGAAGCTGTAGGAGGCGCTCAGCGCAAAGTTGTCGCGGTCGCGCACGATGTTGTTGATGCCGCCGCCGAAGAAGGCGGTGTAGCCGGCCTGCACCTTCCAGGTGGCGTCCTTGTCGAAGTTGGCACCGATGAACAAGCTCTTGCGCCCCTTCACGAAGGGCAGGGTGTTGGGCGAGATGCCCGCCACGTCGTGCGTGAACACGGTCACCTGGGTCAGGTTCCAGTCGCTGCCCCACACATGCGGGTAGCTCAGGTCGAACTCGGCGGCGTAGCCCCAGCTGGTCTTGGTGGGGTTGGCATAGCTGGGGAAGATGAGGTAGGGAATGGTGCCGATCTTCAGGTTCGGGTAGTGCGTCACCGCCACCTCGCCCAGGAAGGTGCCTTCGGCGGCGCCCAGCGCCTTCACCAGCTTGCCGGTCCAGGCGTTCACCTCGGTGAAGTACAGCGCGGTGAGGTGGGCCTGGATCTTCTTTTCCTCCACGTAGCCGCGCACCGTCAATCGTTGCTGGCCGTAGCCGGCGGGGTCGAAGATGCTGTATGGGCCGGCCCCCGGCACGCTGCCGTCCACGGCGACCGAATCGCGAGGCCGGTACGACAATTCGCCGCCCACGGCCACCGGACCCATCTTGGTGTTGAAGCTGGCACCGAACAGGTTCTTGTCCTGCCCGTATTCGTTGTAGTACCCGATGCCCAGCGCGTTGCCGGTGACGGCGGCCACGTCGGTGTACAGCGTGGTGAAAGGCAGTTTGTCGTGGTAACGCTGGAAATACAGCGCGAACTCGGCGTCCATGGCCTTGGGCTTGAAGCGCACGGCCAGACCGAACTGCTTGCCTCGGGGAGGCACCTTGTCACCGTCAAAGGGCACCACGTTCAGGCCGGGCTGGGCGCGTGCGCCCAGGTCGCCGCAACCGGCGCCAGCGCAGGGTGGCACGCCAAGACCACCCAAGGAGTTGATCACCGAGGTGGGGATGTAGGCCGGCTGCTGGCCCGCCCCCACCACGTCGCCGGCCGAGAAGAAGGTGCCCACCGGGTCGAAGCGGAAGGCGTTCCACTTCCACTGGTAGTAGGCCTCCACGCTGAGGCCATCGGCCACGCCGGCATTGATGCTGACCATGGGCGCCGGACGCAGGATTTCCTTCACCTGGGTGCCGGGGGTGTGCAGCTTGCGCAGGTCGAAGGCGTTGATCTGGTTGATGCCCCCGATGATGAAAATGTCCTCGCCCCAGGAGATGACCTGGTTGCCCACCCGCACGGTGGCATTCCGGTCGCCGAACTTGAGGTCCTTGGACACCCAGGCGTCCAGCAGCGTGAAGTTGCGCACCGCGATGTCCTTGGCGGCGTCGGACAGGTCGGTGCGACGCGTGTCGCCGGCCTTGAAGTCGCCCACCCAGGTGCCGCGCACCAGGGCGCGCCAGCCGTCGGTGGTCTTCAAGCCAAACTCGTGCGTGCCTTTCAGTGCCAGCGACACGATGTCGCCGCGCTTGTAGTTCAGGTTGCCGTTGTCGGCGTTCAGGAAGTTGAAGTCAGGGTTGGCCGCGGCATCGTTGCCCGGGCCGTTGATCAGCGACCCCAGCGGCGCGCCGGTGGGCACGTTGCCGCCGTTGTCGTTGCCGATGGTGTCTGCCAGCGGCTTGCCCAAGCGCACCTGGGCGCCCAAGCTGATGGTGGAACTGAAGTCGTATTCGGTGCCATTGGCGTTGGTGCTGCGCCAGGCCTGGGCCGGCCCGGCCAGCAGCAACACGGCACCGGCGATCACCGACAAAGCGAAGGAGCTGTTCTTCATGGTGTGTGTCTCCTGCGCAGCTTCAGCGTGAACCCGCGCGCCGCAACTCGTCGGGGTTGAAGCGCTTCATGTCGATGCGCCCTTCCTTGCCCGCCAGCCAGTCCACCTTGCCCTCCTGTGGCATGTTGTCGGCCATGTAGCGGCCCACGTTCAGGTCGTAGACGATGTAGCCCTGGTAGACACAGGCGCCCAGTTCCCAGGCCACGTAGGGGTAGCTTTCCTGCACCCGCCACACCTTGCCCTGGGCGTCGAAGTTGTCGGCCGCCACCATGGCCCAGGTGTCCTCGTCCAGGTAGATGGTGCGCTTGGGGAACTGGTGGCGCTGGCCGGCCTTGACCGTGGCCTCGATCTTCCAGACGCGGTGGGTTTCGTAGCGGATCAGCTCGCGCTTCGGGTAGTCGGGGCCGAACACGTCGGCCAGCTTGGCGTCCTGGTTGTTGAACTTGAAGGTGTTGTAGGGCACCACCAGTTCCTGCTTGCCCGCCAGCTTCCAGTCGTAGCGGTCCAGCCGGCCGCCGAACATGGGGTACTGGTCCACCGCCAGCAGGTTTTCGTAGCCCGGCACCGGGTTGTCATACGCGAAGGTGGGCGCGCGCCGCACCCGGCGCTGGCCGGGGAAGTACAGCCAGGCGTCGTTGTCCTTGTTCATGTAGTAGTGGATCAGGATGATCTCGCCGGTGCGCGCCGCGGGCGTGACCACCTCGTTCAGCACCAGCCACTCCTGGCCGTCCGCCTCCACCGGCTTGCCCGCCAGGTTGCCCAGCGGCGTCGCGGTCCACTGGTCCTGCACCAGGGGCACGAACTTGCCGTCGCCGGCCTGGCTGAACACCGTGCTGTAGCGCTCGATGCGGCCTTCGCCCACCCAGCGCATCTTGTAGTTCCACATCGCCTGCGCGCCGTTTTCCGGGATGGGGAAGGGCACGCCGCCGGTCACCGCCGCGCCCAGGTCATAGCCGTTGGCCGCCAGCTTGGCACCGGTGGCGTTCTTCTTCGTGTTGTCGTAGACCTGCTGCGGGTAGCCGCAACTGCGGCGCGTGGGGTAGACGTCCATGCGGTAGCCCTTCAGCTGCTTCAGCATGGCCAGCTGGCCTTCGGACAGCTTGTCCTTGTGCTTGTCGGCGCTGGCCGCATCGATGCTGAACAGCGGCTTGTCCGCGGCATAGGGGTCGGGCCGCGCCTGGCCGGGCTTCCAGCCACCCGGGGCCTTCATGTCACCGCCGGTCCATGCCGGGATGCTGCCGTCCTTGTTGCCGGCCTTTTCCGCGCCCATGGGCGTGAGGGCCTGCCCCAGCGCCGCAGCCTGCGCTTCGGTGGCGGCCCAGGCGGCCTGCTGCGCCGCCAGGCCGCCCATCACCAGCGCCGCGGCCGCGGCCATGCGCTTCAAGCTTGTCATCGTGCTCTCCTTCTTGCCCGCGGTGCGGGCCCCCATGTCGTGTGTGAATCTCGTTTTCTAGTGCAGCGTCAGTCCCAAGGAACGCCCCATCTCGATCAATTCCCGGCGTCGGCCCGCCACGTCCACCAAGGGCTTGGCGCGGGCCCGGGCCACTTCCTCGCGGGTGTAGGGTGCTTCATGCCATGGCGCGCTGCCGGCCGCCAGGGTGGCCAGCAGCCAGTTGATGACCCGCGCCACCTGCTCGTCGTTCAGGCCCGAGCCCATCACGCCCGGCACGCTGATGATGAATTCGCGCCCACCGGGCACCTGCAGGAACTGGCCCAGGCGGCGCAGATCGGGCACGTACTGGGCCGGCGAGCCGGCGGCGTCCAGACCGTGGCAGCCGGCGCAGTGCAGCACGAACTGCCCGCGGTCGCTGCGCGCCGGGGTGAGCGATGGGGCGTCGGCCGCGGGCAAAACCATGCGGCCGGTGATCGTGCCCACGCCGCCAAAGCCGAAGGCGGCAGTCACAGCCGCCGTGGCCAGCACGGCACCCACGCAGGTGGCGGCCAGCCTCTTCATGGCCCCAGCAACTGCGCGCGCCTTTGGCGCGACTGGGGTGGGCTGCCGGCCTGGTCGCGCTGGGCCTTCAGTTCGTCGGCCACATAGGGCCTGGCGTCCGCAGCACCCTGCACCCCGTGGCGCACATGGGTTGCAATGGCGGCCAGCGTGGCGTCGTCCAGTTGCGGCCCGAAGGCCGGCATGCTGCCGCTGAAGGCCTGGCCGTTCACCTTGATGGGGCCGGACAGGCCATGGACCAGGACCGCCGGGAGGTATTGGCGGTCAGCGCCCAGCTTGGCCCAATGCTCGCCCTTGAGCGACGGCGCCAGGCCCACGGTGCCGCTGCCGTCGGCCTGGTGGCAGGCCGCGCAGTGCTTGGCGAACAAAGCGGGGCCGTCGGCCTGGGCCTGGGCTGCGCCTGCCGCCACCATCCACAGCATGGCCAGTCCCGGCTTCATGCCACCCCGACGATCACAGACGTGGTGCAATGGAACATGCTGTTGTCGTTGGCCATGCACCAGTTGATGTCGTTGTGCACGCCCAGCCGGTAGCCCGGGCGTTCACGCTCGTTGTTGTTGCACAGGCATTCGCCGCAGGCGCCCTTGCCGCAGCAGTCGTTGTAGGACACCAGGTACTGGCGGCCGTCGGCCGGGTTCTGGCAGGTCCCCACCCAGCTGACCTTGCTGGCCTCGGTGCCCGGCGGGCACTGGGTGTTGCTGCCGCCGCAGCAGGTGCACAGGTAGCCGTCGAAGGCGCAGTAGCGCCAGTACTCGCACTTGGTGGGGTCTTCGGTCACCGGGTCCGGGCCCTTGGCCTTCTTGGCGCCGGCGGCGTGCGCGCCGCTGCGGTCAAAGGGCAGCATGGGCAGCAGCGCCCCACCCACCAGGCCCACGCCCAGACGGGTGATCAGGCTGCGGCGGCCATGCTTGTGCGCCACGTTGCGCACGGCCCGTTCGGTGTGCTTGTCGATCAGGTCGGTCAACCAGCCCATGTTCGTTTCTCCTGATTCACAGCTTGGGTCAGGCGGGCTTGCCGCCGAGGTAGTCCTGGATCGACGCGGTGCCCATCTCGTGCGCGTTCAGCAGGCTGTCCAGCTGTTCGCGTGAATTCACCAGGCCCTTGGACGCCACCGCGCCTTGCGTGTCCAGCAGCACCGCATAGGGCAGGCGGCTGACGCGGTAGCCCATGCCGAGCTCGGTGCTCAGCACATAGGGCATGGCTTCCAGGCCCTGCTCGCGCACGAACTGCAGGTGCTGCGCGGCTTCCCCGTCGCTGGCCAGCACCACCGACAACCGGCGTTGTTCGTCGCGTTGCAAGGCCTTCAGCACCGGGATCAGCTTCTTGCACACCGGGCAGGTGGGCGACAGGAAAAACAGCAGCGTGGGCCGCTCGGTGGGCGCGCCGATGGTGACGCTCTCGCTCTGGATGCCTTGCAGCGCGAAGCGCGGCGAGGCTTCGCCCACGGCCGGGCCGGCGTCGGTGACCAGGGCGCCCATGGGCGCCACGCGCTCGAACAGCACGCCCACCTGGCGGCTCAGCGCCCACAGCAGCACGGCCAGGGCCAGCACCGCCACCCACAGCAGCACGACGGAAATGGTGAGGGCATCCATGGGTTCTTCAGCTCCGGTGAAAGGCAGTGCGGGCCTGCAGCCCGGCGCGGTGGCGCAGCACCTGGTGCAGCGCCGCGTACAAGAGGGTGGCCATCAGCAGGGCGGCCACCACCACGAAGAAGTCGCCCAGGCCCATGGCGCGCGGTGCCATGGCGGCGCCGGCCACGCCGGCCAGGGCGGCCAGCAGCCCATTGCGCACCACCAGGGCCCAGCTCACCGGCAGCGGTTCACCGCCGCAGCCGCAGTCCAGGCTGCGGCCGTGCAGGCGGTGCCAGGCCATGGCCGCGGCGTAGGCCAGCAGCAGGGCCGCGGCCAGCACGGCACCGGCCGCGCGCCAGGGCGTCATCAGCAACAGCGCAGCCAGGGCTTCCACGGCGGGCAGTGCGCGGGCGAAGGCCGCACTGATCTGGAAGGGCACGCCGTAGGCGGCCACGTGCTGCTCGGTCAGCGCCAGATCGCGCGCCTTGTCCAGCGCGGCGTGCGCGAACAGCGTGGCCAGGGCCGCGGCGGCCATCCACACCAGCAGGGGGTCCAGCTCAATCATGGGATTCCAACTGCAGTGCTGCTTCACCGGCGGGCTTGACGGTGGACACCAGCTTCAGCTTGCCGCCGTCGCCCCAGTCCCACACGCGCAGCGCGGCGGTCAGGCCGTCCAGCGCCTGCAGGCGCTTGCCGCTCTTGCTGAAGGTGAGCGAGGCGGTGCCCAAGCCCGGCGCGGTGGCCACGCGCTGGCCGCTTTGCAGGTTCCACACCCACAGCTGCTTGGCCGGCATCTTGTGCGAGCCCTCGCGGCCCTTGTCGTGCATGGAAGCCACCAGCCACTGGCCGCCGGGGTGCACCGCAAAGGCCTGGTAGCCGCCGGGGCGCCAGCCCTGCTTCTTCGCGGCGGCGGACACCAGGTCGCGGCTGCTCACCGAACGCGCGCTGGCGCCGGCCACGTCCACTTCGGTCAGCACGCCGTGGAAGGACATGAAGTAGTAGCGGTCGCCACGCGCTTCGGCGGTGTGAAACCAGGGGTCCACATCGGGGTCGAAGACCTTGTCGCTGACCTGGCGGTCGGCCACCTGGCCGCTGGCGTCCAGGGTGACGGTGGCGATCTTGCCGTCGCCGCACAGCAGCGCAAAGCGCGAGGGGTGGCTGGCCGCGGGCAGGGTGCCCCAGCAGCCGGGGGTCTGCACCTCGGTGGCCACCTTCTTCTCGGCCAAGTCCACCACGGTGATGCTGGTGGCCGGCGTGGCGTTTTGCACCAGCACGAAGCGGCCGTTGGCGGTGACGGTCACCAGCCCGCGGTAGTTCAGGGCCTGGGCGCGCTTGGGCGGAATGAGCACCTCGTACTTGAAGGCCAGGCTTTGCGTGTCCCAGACCTCGACGATGTCGCTGCGTTCGCCGCGGCCACCGCGGCTGAGGTAGGTGGTGGCGATGTAGACCTCGTCGCCCTTGGGCGACAGCGCGAAGTTGCCGGCGTAGCCGGTGTTGATCATGCCCAGCAGCTTGCCGGCGCGGGCGTCGAAGACGCGCAGCCGCCCGTCGGCGATGTGGGCGATGGCCACGTCGCCCACATAGATGCGCTCTGTGGTGGCGCCGACCAGCGTGCCGCCGCGCTGCAGGGTTTCGGCCGGCAGTTCGGGCGGCTGCGCCTTGGGGGCCTGGGGGGCGGCAACCGCCGTGCTGGCCAACGCGCAGGCCAGCGCAGCAGCGGCGGTGGCGGCTGCCAGCGGGTGGAAGGTCTTGCCTTGCAACATGGTCTCGCTCCTCGCGTCGCAACGCGTCTTGCGGCGCATTGTGGGCAGCCCACCCCCTGACGCCTATCAATTTTCGGCAAGCCAAAGCGCGGGTAAACCCACGGGTTCCATGCTGGGGCACCGATGCGCAAAGCCGGTGCTGCGATGCACGAAATTCAGGCGCCACGGTGGCGCCCCTCAAGTTTGCGCGAGCGTGCTGTCGCGCCCATGGCGCGCGGCGGGCCGCGCCTCCTAGACTCGCTGCCTTCACAAGGCGCGCGCAGCGCCAGGAGGAGCACCGATGCAGAACCGTTCCGACAACGCGCGCCGCCAGGCGCTGAAGGCCCTGGGCCTGGCCAGCGCCGGCGTCATGGCGCCCACCTGGGTGGCGGCCCAGGGCAAGCCCATCGTGGTGGGCCTGCCCATTGCCCAAAGCGGCCCGGCCGGCGTGGCCGACCATGCCGACTACCTGAACGGCGCCAAGCTGGCCACCAAGCAGATCAACGCGGCCGGCGGCGTGAAGGGCAGGCCCATCGAGCTGAAGGTGTTCGACATCGACATCATGACGCCCGAAGGCACGCAGGCGGCCTTTCGCAAGATGGTGGACGCCAAGGTGCAGGCCATTGCCTCGCCCTTCTGCATCATCCCCATCCCGGCGATGGAAGCGGTGGCCAACTACAAAGCGCCCTACTTCAACGGCAACACCTCGGTGGCCGGCATGGAGCACCGCAAGAAGAACGACAAGAAGTTCGCCCACATCTTCCACCTGGATCCGCCCGAAACCTTCTACGGCGCGGGCTTCCCCATCTTCCTGGAACAGCTGCAGGCCAGCGGCGCCTGGAAGCCGGCCAACAACAAGGTGTACATCGTCACCGAGCAGCTGGCCTACACCCAGGTCATCACCAAGAGCGCGGAAGAGAACTTCAAGAAGCGCGGCAAGTACGAGGTGGCCAAGGTCACGCAGATCCAGTTCCCGGTGCAGGACTGGGGCCCGGTGCTGCAGGACATCAAGAAGACCGGCGCCGGCATCCTGATGATCAACCACTGGGTGGCGGCCGAGCTGGCGGCCTTCTCGAAAGCCTTCGCCGCCAACCCGCTGCCCGGCGCCCTGGTGTACCTGCAGTACGGCCCCTCGCAACCTGAATACCTGGGCCTGGCCGGAGCGGCGGCCGAGGGCTTCATCTGGGGCACGGTGTACGGCGCCTATGCCGACAAGCAGGGCCAGGCCTTCCGCAGCGCCTACCAGGCCGAGTTCGTGAAACCCGGCCAGACCATGGGCATGGTCTACACCGGCGGCGGCTACGACACCATCCAGCTGCTGGCCAAGGCCTGGGCCAGCGCCGACCCCGACCAGTTCACCGCGGTGACCGACACCCTCCGCAAGATGAGCTACCGCGGCGTGAACGGCTTCTACCGCTTCGACAACCCCTACCAGGCGCCGCTGCACTACCCGCTGGAAACGCCCAAGCTGGAAGAAGGCATCGCCCACCTGTTCTTCCAGGTGCAGGGCGGGCAGCACCGCATCATCTCCCCGGATGTGCTGAAGGAAGTGGCCTTCAAGGCCCCGCCGTGGATGAAGTGAGCCCGCCGCTCTTCCGCTGCGAAGGCGTCGGGATGAGCTTCGGCGGGCGAAGCGTGCTCGACGGGGTGACGCTGGCCGCGCGCGCGGGCAAGGTGCTGGGCGTGGTGGGGCCCAACGGCGCGGGCAAGACCACGCTGTTTGAAATCCTGTCCGGCCGCATCGCGCCCACCGCCGGCCGGGTGTTCCTGGACGGTCAGGACGTCACCGCCCTGCCCCTGCACGCCCGCGCCCGCCTGGGCCTGGCGCGCACCTACCAAAGCCCGGTGGTGCCCGAGGCGCTGACCGTGGGGGAGGTGTTCAAGGCCGCACGGCAAGCCTTCAAACCCTACCTCACCGCGCACCAGGCCGAATGGGCCGCGCACCAGGTGGGTCTGGCGGTGCCGATGTCCACGCCAGCGGGGGCACTGGGCACCCTGGACCGCCGCCGCCTGCTGCTGGCCTGCCTGCTGATGCGCAGGCCCCGCGTGCTGCTGATGGACGAACCCGCGGCCGGCCTGATCAACGCCGAGGTGGACGAGATCGACGCCATCGTGCGCTTCATGTCGCAGGAGCTGGGCGTGGCGGTGCTGTTGGTGGAGCACCGGCTCGAATTGCTGGCGGCGATCGCCGACCGCGTGATCGTGCTGGACGCCGGCGAGCTGATCGCCGAAGGTTCCCCCCACACCGTGTTCCACGAACCGCGGGTGCGGGCGGCGTACTTCGAGATGGCCGAATGAGCGAAGGCACCGAAGTCCTTCGCGTGCGCGGCCTGTCCGCCGGCTACGGCCCGCTGACCGTGCTGCACGACCTGGACTTCGAGGTGCGGCGCGGCGAGCGCGTGGCCATCGTGGGCCTGAACGGCCATGGCAAGACCACGCTGTTTCGCGCCATCAGCGGCATGACGGGTTGGCAGCGCGGCTCGGTGCGCCTGCTGGGCAAGGAGGTGGGCGGCACCCGCAACACCGGCCCGGGGCGCTACACCCACCGCATCGTGCGCCTGGGCCTGGCCCACATGCCACAGGGCGACGCCATCTTCCCCGGCCTGACCGTGGCCCAGCACCTGGACTGCGGCGCCTTCACGCCCAGCGCCTGGCGCCAGCGCCGGCAGCGCAGCGAGCAGTTGCTGAACATCTTCGCGCCGTTGCGCAAGCTGCTGCACGCGCCGGTGGGCAAGCTCTCGGGCGGCGAACGCCGCATGGTCAGCCTGGCGCGCGGGCTGATGGCCGACGCGCAGCTGTACCTGGTGGACGAGCCGTCCCTGGGCCTGGCGCCCATCGTCAGCGTGGCGGTGATGGAAGCCCTGCTGGCCATCGACCTGAAGGACGGCGCCATGGTCATTGCCGAGCAGAACCTGGCGCTGCTGTCCGGGCACTGCCACCGCACGCTCGGCATGCACGCTGGCCAACTGAAGGGCAACGACTGATGGACTGGGCCTTCGTCGCCAGCAGCGCCCTGACACTGGCCTGCATCTACGCCCTGCTGGCCCTGGGCGTGTCGATCGTGTTTTCCAGCCTGGGCCTGGTGAACATGGCGCATGGCCTGAGCTTCGCCGTGGCCGGCTACGGCGCCTGGCTGGCAGCCCAGCACTTGGGCGAGGCCCCGTGGATCGTGCTGGGCGCGGGCGTGGCCGCGGGCGCGGTGTGCGGCCTGTTCATCTGCGCCGTGGCCTTCATCCCACTGCACGACAAGCCCAACTTCGTGGTGCGCAGCCTGGTGGCCACGCTGGCGCTCAGCCTGCTGGGCAGCCAGGCCCTGCTGTGGACCTTCGGCCCCAACGCCAAGAGCCTGCCGGCGCTGTTCGGCCAGACCAACATCAACTGGGCCGGCCTGTCGCTGCCGCCGGACAAGCTGGGCGCTACCGCCTGTGCCCTGGTGCTGATGGGCGTCACGCTGGCGTGGATGACACGCAGCCGCATGGGCCTGGCCATCCGCGCCATGATGCAGAACCCTGAGGGCGCGGCGCTGGTGGGCATTGGCATCCGCTCCACCGCGCTGGCGGTGATGGCGGTGACCGGTGCGCTGGCCGGGCTGGCCGCGGTGCTGCTGAGCCAGACCTACTTCGTCAGCCCCTTCGCCGGCACCACGCCGCTGGTGAAGGGCCTGATCGTGGCCCTGTGCGGCGGCCTGGGCTCGGTCAGCGGCGCGGTGATCGCCGCCGCGCTGGTGGGGCTGGTGGAAGCGCTCACCGGCGCCCTGATCGGCGGCCAGTACGTGCTGATGACCCAGTTCGGCTTCATCATCGCGGTGCTGCTGGTGCGTCCCCGCGGCATCGCCGGTCTCTTGGATCACACCAGAGAGTAGGCCATGGCCAGCACACCCAAGATGTACCTGGTGGGCCGGCGGCGATGGTGGCCGCGCCTGCGCGGCCATGGCGACCAGCTCTGGGCCCGTTGGCGCTACCCCTTCACGCGCCGCACGCTGCTGAACATCCGCGGCCAGGTCAACCCCAAGGACCTGGCGCGGGAGAAGAAGATCGTCGACAAGCGCCCGCTGTGGTGGGCGCTGGGCCTGGCCGCGCTGGCGCTGCTGCCGCCGTTGGCGGGCGTGGGCTTTGAAAGCTCCAGCCTGATCTCGGCCGCGTCGGTGTTCGCGCTGTACGCGGCCATCAACCTGGTGTGGATGCTGATCATCGGCGCCGCCGGCATCTTCAGCCTGGCCACGCTGGCAGTGGTGGGCGCGGCGGCCTACACCGGCGCCTGGTTGTCGATTGAATACGGCCTGCCCTGGTGGGGCATGGTGGGTGTGGGTGCTGTCGTGGGCCTGGTGTTCGGCGTGGTGATCGCCATTCCGGCCACGCGGCTGGAAGGCTTCTACTACGCGCTGCTGACCATGGGCCTGGTGGAGCTGTGCCGGGTGTCGGTGGTGCAGAGCAAGGCCCTGGGCTCGGCCACTGGCGGCCTGTTCGGCGCCGACAGCTACCTGCCCGACACCCTGAGCGAGAACGCCAGCCTGGTGCTGGGCTACTGGTGCTGCCTCATCGTGATGATGCTGGCGCTGGCGCTGTACCGGCTGGTGAACGGCCAGCGCCTGGGCCGGCTGCTGCGCAGCGCGCCCGAAAAGCACGAGGCCTTTGCCGAGGCCTGCGGCGTGGACTGGCGGCGTGCGCGCATCCAGGTCTTCCTGATCTCCTCGGCGGCGCTGGGCGCCATCGGCGGCTTTTACGCCGCGCATTTCCGCGGCGCGTCGCCGTCGCTGTTCGGCATCGACAACCTGCTGCTGCTGCTGGCCATGATCGTCATCGGCGGCCTGGGCACGGCCGAAGGCGCGGTGGTGGGCACGCTGCTGGTGGTGGCCATCGACAAGCTGCTGATCGACCTGGGGCCGATGCGCCTGGTGCTGATCGGCCTGTTGATGCTGGGCACGGTGCTGTTCACCCGCAACGGCCTGTTCGGCATCCGCGCCCAGTTCCGCGCCTGGCGCGACAAGAAGAAAAGCCAGGCGCGCGCCGAACGCACACAAAGCGGAGGGGAAGTGATGCCCGAAGAAGCCACCGAGATTGCGGACAAGAACATCGTCGCGTTCCGCCGCTACGACAAGCGCAGCCGCGACCACCTGAAGACCCTGGTCACGCCCGAGGTGATGGCCGAGCACCGCGCCAGGCCCTACGGCCAGCACAGCGATGCCTTGATGCGCCTGCTGGCCTACTTCCGCTTCGCGTCCATCACCGACAAATACGCGTTGCGCACCGACGAACCCTTCAAGCGCTACCGGCTCATCGCGTTGTCCGGTGTGCGCGGTGTGCCGCCGCGCATCGTGGACGACAAGGTCTACGGCTCGCTGCACGAGGCCTACCACGCCGTGTTCGCCAAACGCTGCCAAGACTTGCTGGACTCCTGAATGGCCCAGATCCGCATCCACGGCTACACCGACCGCCTGTCGGTGAAGACCGGCGACACCCTCAGCGCGCACATCAGCGCCGAAGGCACGGCCAGCGTGCGCGCGCAGTTCGTGCGCCTGGTGCATGGGGACGAACACCCGGACGGCCCCGGCTTCATCGAACGCGAAGTCGATTCGCCCATCAACCGCGACTGGCCGGTGCAGCGCCAGTACACGCAGAAAGGCAACCACCTCACGGTGGCCGACCCGCAGCAAAGGCTGAAGCTGGCCGGCGGCGCCTTCACGCTGTTCGCCTTCATCCAGCCCACGCTTCTGTCCGCAGGCAGGCAGGTGCTGCTGGGGCGCTGGGACCTGAGCGCGCAGCGCGGCGCGGCCCTGGGGCTGGACGCCCAGGGCCGGCTGGCCCTGTGGTGCGGCAACGGCGAGCAGGTGGACGAGGTCACGGCCGAGGTGCCCTTGCTGGCGCAGCTGTGGTACTTCGTGGCCGCAAGCTTCAACCCCGCCACCGGCCAGGCCAGGGTGCACCAGGTGCCGGTGATCAACCGCTACAACTCGCTGCTGGGACACGTGGTGCCGCTGGATGGGCGCTCGCATGTGCAGATGACGCTGCGGGTGAAACCGGCGGAATGCGAAGGCGGCTTCCTGGTGGCCGGCGCGCACGAACACAACCCGGCGCGCGGGGCCTTTGTGTCGCAGCTGTTCAACGGCAAGATCGACCGGCCCGGGGTGTTGAACACAGCGGCCGGGCGCGATGTGATCGACGCGCTGTCGCGCGGTGAACCTGCCCCCAGGGGCAGCCTGCTGGCCTTCTGGGACACCAGCGCCGGCTACACCGAGCACGGCATTGGCGACACCGTGTCCGACACCGGCCCGCACGGCCTGCATGCGCAGGGCGTGAACCGCCCGGTGCGCGGCCAGACCGGCTGGAACTGGAACGGCCGCGACGACTGCTTTCGCCTGAACCCCAGCGTGTACGGTGGCATCGAATTTCACGATGACGCGCTGAGCGACTGCCGCTGGAAGCCCAGCTTCGAGATCCCGATTCCCATGGACCTGAAAAGCGGCTGCCATGCCATCCGGCTGACCGCGGGTGAGGGCGAGCAGCGCACCGAGGAGTACCTGCCTTTCTTCGTGCGCCCGCGCCAGCCGAAGGCCGCCATCTGCATGCTGATGCCCACGGCCAGCTACCTGGCCTATGCGAATGCGCAACTGGCGATGGAGACCAACGCCACGCAGTCCATCACCGCGGTGGTGCCGGCCTTCACCCAAGCCGACATCGACTACCAGAAGAACGGCCTGGAGTACGGCCTGTCCACCTACGACCACCACCGTGACGGTGCGGGCGTGTGCCACAGCAGTGCCCGCCGGCCCATCCTGAACATGCGACCCAAGAACCGCATGCCGGGCGTGGCCTGGCCCTGGCAGTTCCCGGCCGATTTGTCCATCGTGGCCTGGCTGGAACACAGGGGCTATGACTACGACATGCTGACCGACGACGACCTGCACCACGAAGGCCTGGTGGCGCTGAAGCCCTACAGCGTGGTGATCAACGGCACCCACGCCGAGTACTACAGCGAACGCATGCTGGACGCCACCGAGGACTACCTGGCCCAGGGCGGGCGGGTGATGTACCTCAGCGGCAATGGCTACTACTGGGTGGTGGGCTGGCGGCCCGACGAGCCCTGGCTGATGGAGGTGCGCAAGCTCGAAGCCGGCAGCCGCGCCTGGCAGGCCAGGCCGGGCGAGCACTACCTGGCCAGCACAGGCGAACGCAGCGGCCTGTGGCGCCATCGCGGGCGCGCGCCGCAGAAGATCGTGGGCACCGGCTTCGCGAGTGAAGGCATGGACGAATCGGTACCGTTCCGGCGCATGCCGGACTCCTGGCACAAGAGCGTGGCCTGGATCTTCCATGGCGTGGAAGGGGACGTGATCGGTGATTTCGGCCTGGCGGGCGGCGGCGCCGCGGGCGTGGAAATCGACCGCTACGACCTGACCCTGGGCACGCCGCCGCACGCACGGATACTCGCCACCAGCGAGCAGTTCAGCGACAACTACCCGCTGGTGCAGGAAGAGATCATGTACAACCACCCGGGCATGGGCGGCACCCAGCACCCGGGCGTGCGTTGCGACATCGTCTACTTCACCACGCCGAACCACGGCGCGGTGTTCTCGCCCAGTTCGATTGCATGGGGACAGGCCCTGCCCTGCTTCAACTTCGACAACAACGTCTCACGCATCATGAAGAACGTGCTGGATGCGTTTGCGAAGGCAGGGCCCTTGCCGGGGGCGGAGTTCATTGGGGAAGAGAAGCTTTGGCGCTGACTACACTGCCGCCACCATGCTGCGCACATTCGCCCTCACCCTCTCCCTGTTGCTGACGGCCCCCGGCGCCTTCGCCCAGGTGCTGAAGGTGCTGACCGCCGGCGCCATGAAAGGCGTGGTCACCGCCCTGGTGCCGGGCTTCCAGAACAAGACCGGCGTGCAGGTCCTGGTGGTCAACGACACCGCCGGCGCGCTGGTGAAACGCATCCAGGGCGGTGAAAGCTTCGACATCGCGGTGCTCACCACCAGCGGGCTGGACAGCCTGGTCGCATCCGGCCAGGTGCAACGCGGCAGCACCACGCCGATGGGGCGCATGGGCATCGGCGTCGCGGTGAAGGAAGGCGCTGCAACCCCCTCCATCACCACGCCCGACCAGTTCAAGGCCGCCGTGCTGGGCGCCCGCAAGCTGGCGCTGATCGACGCAGCGGCCGGCGGCTCCAGCGGCATCTACCTGCAGGGCCTGTTCCAACGCTTGGGCATCGCGGACGCGGTGTATGCCAAGGCCGTGCTGCTGAAAGGCGGCCTCACCGCCGAACGCGTGGTGTCCGGCGAGGCCGACATGGCCATTCAGCAGGTGAGCGAACTGCTGGCCGTGCCCGGCGTCACTCTGGTGGGCATGCTGCCCGAAGAGATCCAGAACCACACCCCCTACGGCTTCGGCCTGGCGCGAAACAGCGCCATGGCCGACGCGGCAGAGATCTTCGTCAACGCGCTGAACGGCCACACCGCGACCGAAGTGATGAAGCTCTACCGCATCCAGCCGCTGCGCTGAAAGCCGCGGGCCGCGGCCCGCGACCTGCTTCAGACCTTGCGCTCGACGGCGTTGTGCTTCTTGTTGTAGATGCGCGCGCTCTGGCGGTTCTGGGCCCGGTTGGTGGCGTGGTTCTCGGCCGCGCTCACCTGGTCGTCGCGCCCGGTGCGGAACTGCTGGCGGCCGTCGCGCGCCTGGCCGCGCTCCAGCTGGGACACCTCGCGGTTGCTGAGCTCGCCGCTTTGCACGCCCTGCTGGATGCGCTTTTCCTGGTTGATGTCGCGCTGCACCGCCTGCTGCATGCGCTGCGAAGACGCCGACGTGGGGTTGCCGCTCACGCCGTTGTGGCGCGCCCGGGCGATGTCGCGGCTGGCCTGGTCCTGGGCGTGGTCGATGCGCGCGCGCTCGGCCTTCGTCAGCCTGCCGTCCTTCAACGAACGGGCCTGCAACTGGTCCACATGGGCCTGCTCGCGCTGCAGCACCGCGGCTTCGCGGGTGTTCAGCTGGCCGCTTTGCAGCCCGTCGCGGATGCGGGTTTCCTGGTTGATGTCGCGCTGCATCTCGGTGTTCAGGGTCTGGGCGCCGGCCACACTGGCCAGGGCGGCCAGGCTCAAAGCGGCAAACAGTCGGGTGGTGCTCATGGTGGGGTTCCTTTCAGACTTGTCTCTTTGCGGTTGGCATGGCGTCAAAGGCTTGGGCCATGAACGCAACTCTAGGCAGCGGCCTTGTCCGGCACCTGAGGCGCGGCTGTCAGCGACCTGACGCGCAGCACCCCGCAGGCGGGCGTTTGTCAGGTGTTTGTCAAGCGCGTGTCAGCCCCGCGCTTGTGGCAGCGTGTTGCGGGCCGCTATCCTGAGCACCTGAACCTCCGGAGCCCGCCCCTTGCGCATCCTGCTGGTCGAAGACGACCCCGCCCTGGCCGACACCACCACCCGCGCCTTCAAGGCCCAGGGCTGGGCGGTGGACTGGTCGGCGCGTGGCGAACCCGTGCCCGCGTCGGTGAAGCAGGACCCCTACGACTTGGTGGTGCTGGACATCGGCCTGGCCGGCATCGATGGTTTCGAAACCCTGCGCCGCCTGCGCGCCCAGGGCAGCACCACGCCGGTGCTGATGCTGACCGCGCGCGACGCGGTGGAAGACCGGGTGCGCGGCCTGGAAAGCGGTGCCGACGACTACCTGGTGAAGCCCTTCGCGATTGCCGAACTGGTGGCGCGTGCCCGCGTGCTGTCGCGCCGCCACCAGTCGCGCCAGGACGACGTGCTGGCCCTGGGCCTGCTGCGCATGGACCTGGCCGCCAAGCGCGTGTTCGTGGGCGAGGCGCCGCTGGAGCTGTCGGCGCGCGAATGGAGCGTGCTGGCCTACCTGCTGGAACGCGCCGGCAAGGTGGTCAGCAAGGACCAGATCCTGCAAGCCATTGCCGGCTGGGACGAACAGCTGTCGGGCAACGCCATCGAGGTGTACGTCTCGCGCCTGCGCGCCAAGCTGGAACCCGCGGGCGTGAAGGTGCGCACCGTGCGTGGCTTCGGCTACCTGCTGGAAGCCGGGCCCGCCGATGGCCCCTAGCGGCCCGGCCAGCGGGGCCGCGCCCAGCCTGCGGCGCACGCTGCTGGCCTGGTTGCTGCTGCCGCTGGGGGTCATCGTGCCGGCGGCCGTGGCGCTGCAGTACGCGCTGGTGCTGGAACCCGCGCGCGAGGCCTTCGACCAGGCCCTGGGCAACACCGCGCTGTCGGTGGCCGCCTTCGTGCACGACGAGCAGGGCGAACCACGCTTCGACATGAACCCGCAGGTGGAGCGCAGCATCCGCACCGACCAGCAGGACAGCATCTACTACGTGGTGCTGGGCCCCAGCGGCCAGCGCCTGGCCGGCGACCCGCCGCTGGCCGAAGCGAAGCAAGTCCTGGCGGCCGATGGCCTGGCCTACTTCGACACCGAGATCGATGGCGCCAGCGTGCGCGTGGCCGCGCGCGGCGTGGCCTGCGGCGACGCGGTGTGCCAGGTGCGGGTGGGCGAAACCCAGGTGAAACGCCAGCGCGTGTTCCGCGAATCGCTCACCGGCACCGTGGCCGGGGTGCTGGCCTTTGCGCTGGCCAGCCTGCTGAGCATCGTGCTGGCCGCGCGACGCGGGCTGCTGCCGCTGCAGCAGTTGAGTGAACAGATGGGCCAGCGCTCGCTGGACGACCTGCGCCCGCTGGACAGCGCCAGCACCCCGCGTGAACTGCACGGCCTGGTGGCGGCCATGAACCGGCTGCTGGATCGGGTGCGCAGCGGCTCGCTGGCGCAGCAGGCCTTCCTGGCCGACGCCGCGCACCAGCTGCGCACACCGCTGGCGGCGCTGAAGAACGAGGCCGAGCTGGCGCTGGCCGAAGACCACCCGCCACAGGTGCAGGCCACGCTGGCGCGGCTGAACGCGGGCGCGGCACGCGCGGCGCGGCTGTCGTCGCAGTTGCTGGCGCTGGCGCGCTCGGACAGCGCCGCGGCGGCGGCCCTGCCCAGCGAAAGCCTGGATTGGGAGTCGATCGCCGCCGAAGCGGCACAGGAATGGGTGCCGCGCGCGCTGGCCGCCGGCATCGACCTGGGCTTCGAGCTGCAGCCCACGGCGCTGGCCGGCCGCCGCTTCCTGCTGCGCGAATTGCTGGCCAACCTGCTGCACAACGCCATCGCCTACGCCGGGCCAGGCGCGGTGGTCACGGTGCGCTGCCGGCCGGAAGGCCAGGAGGCCGTGCTGGAGGTGGAAGACAACGGACCCGGCATCGCGCCCGACGAACGCGAAGCCGTGTTCCGGCGCTTCCAGCGCGGCCGCGCCGCCACGCTGCAGCCGGGCACCGCCAGCGAAGGCAGCGGCCTGGGCCTGGCCATCGTGCGCGACATCGCCACCGGCCACGGCGGCCGCGTGGCCTTGCAGGACGCCGACAGCGGCCGAGGCCTGCGGGTGCGGGTCACGCTGCCCGCCCGCGCGCCATGACCCCACTGACAGCTTCCCGTCAGCCCGGGCTCAGGCCCCTGACGGCACTGGCGCGCACACTGCCGTTCATGCTGCCGCAAATGCACCCGAAACGCGCCCGCGCGCCCGGCCCGACCGGGCTGCGCGTGGTGCTGCTGGTGCAGGCCGTGGTGGTGGCCTGCACCTTGTGGCTGTGCCTGGCCGGCGTGGCCGCCGCGCAAGCCAGCGACCCGCCGGCGCGCGTGGGCCACGCCAGCCTGCTGGGCGGCCAGGTCGAACACAGCTGGGACGGCAACACCTGGGGGCCTGCTTCGGTGGGGGCGCCGCTCACCACCCAGTCGGCCCTGCGCACCGCGGCGCAGTCGCGCGCCGAAGTGCGCATCGGCTCCACCGCGCTGCGCCTGTCGCCCGATGCGCTGATTCAATTTGACCAACTGGACGATGCAGGCGTGGTGGTGGCGCTGCACCATGGGCGCCTGAACGTGCGGCTGCGCCAGTGGGCCCCTGCCGGTGACCGGCTGGCGGTGCTGCTGGACGGTGCCCGCTTCGACGCCGGCAGCGCCGGCAGCTTCCACCTGGACGTGGACGGGCGCGGCCTGCGGGTGGCGGCCCGCGTGTTCGCCGGCAGCGGCACGCTGACGGTAGGAACCCAGCGCGTCCCGATCACCGCCGGCCAGCAGGTGCTGGTGGACACCCAGGCCATGACGGTGCTGAAACAAGGCCCGGCCGAGCGCCGGCCCCTGGACGACTGGGCCGACAAGCGCGACCAACTGGCCGAAGCCCGCGGCGAACGCGGCGGCGCCGCCTTGCACGCCCCGGCCGAGATGACCGGCGCCGACCTGCTGGACGAGCACGGTGCCTGGCGCGTGGACCCGCGCTTCGGCGCGGTCTGGTTCCCGCGCGGCGTGGCAGCGGACTGGGCGCCCTACCGCCAGGGCCGCTGGACCTGGGTGGCGCCCTGGGGCTGGACCTGGATCGACGACGCGCCCTGGGGCTTTGCGCCCTTCCACTACGGGCGCTGGATGTTCCTGGCCGGGCGCTGGGGCTGGCTGCCTGGCAGCGTGCAGGCGCGGCCGGTGTACGCCCCGGCGCTGGTGGGCTTTTACGGCAACCCGCCCGGCGGTTGGGGCGGCGCCGCCGGTGCCCCGCCGGGCGGCGTGGTGGGCTGGTACCCGCTGGGCCCGGGGGAGTTCTACCGCCCCGCGGGCAACCCCAGTCCGGCCTATGCCCAGGCCCTGAACCTGGCGCAGGGCGCGCAGGCGGTCGCCCCCCGTTCCGCCTCGGCCGCCGCCAGCCACCGCTATGCCCAAACCTCCTTCGCCGCCACCGTGGTGCCGCAGGCCGCCTTCTCCGGTGGCCAGGCCGTGGCGGCCTCGCGCCTGGACGTGGCGCCCGGCACCCTGGCCGGTGCGCCGGCGCTGGGCAGCGGGGCCATGCCCGCCGGCCCGGCAGCGGCCGCACGCCCTGTGGCCGAAGCACCGCGGCCTGCCGAGGCCCGCCCGCTGAAGGCCCTGCGCGAGCAGGTGAAAGAAGCCCGCCAGGCCCGCCACGCTGAACGGGCGGCGCGCAAGGCGCCCCTGGGCGCCAGCCCACAGCGCACCGCGCCATGAACTGCCAAGCCCCGTTGCCCCGCCGGGCGCTGCTGGCCCTGGCCGCCGCCGGCCTGCTGCCCGGCTGTGCCACGCCGCCACTCGCGCCAGCCCGCCCCGAGCCGGCCGCGCCCGCCACGCCCGCCGCGTGGCCGGCCACCCGCCCGACCGACCTGGCGGCCACCCACCACTGGGTGAACCGCCTGACCTGGGGTGCCAACGACACCGACATGGCGCAGGCCCTGGCGCTGGGCCGCCCCGCCTGGTTGCGCGCGCAACTGTCACCGCAACGGCCCGCCGAACTGCCGGCCGCGGTTCAGGCGCAGATCGACGCCCTGGACATTCAGCGCCGCCCGCTGGAAGAACGCTGGCAGACGCTGGAATCCCTGCGCCAGGCCGGCGTCAGCGCCACCAGCGAGGACGAGCGCAAGGCCGCGCGCCAGGCCTTCCAGCGCGAACTGCAACGCCTGCGCAACGAAACCGCCCACCGCCACCTGCTGCGCGCGCTGTACTCACCCGCGCAACTGCATGAACAGATGAGCTGGTTCTGGTTCAACCACTTCAACGTGCACCAGGCCAAGCACCAGGTGCGGCTGTGGCTGGCCGACTATGAAGACCATGCCCTGCGCCCTCATGCACTTGGCAGCTTCCGCGCCCTGCTGGGCGCCGCCACCCGCCACCCGGCCATGCTGCAGTACCTGGACAACGCGCAGAACGCCGCACGCCGCCTGAACGAGAACCACGCGCGAGAACTGCTGGAACTGCACACCCTGGGCGTGGACGGCGGCTACAGCCAGAAGGACGTGCAGGAACTGGCCCGCGTGCTCACCGGCCATGGCGTGGCCAACGCCCGCCGGGCCGGCGCGGCAGACGCCCGCGGCGCGCTGCAGGCCGGCTTCTACGTCTTCAGCCCGGCCCGGCACGACATGGGCGACAAGCAGGTGCTGGGCCGCGCCATCCGCGGCCGTGGCGCCGACGAACTGGACGAGGTGCTGGACGCGTTGGTGGCGCACCCGGCCACGGCGCACTTCATTTCACGCAAGATCGCGCGCTTCCTGCTGGGCGACCACCCCAGCGACGCGCTGGTGCAGGCCATGGCCGGCAGCTTCCAGAAGACCCAGGGGCAGATCGGGCCGGTGATCCAGACGCTGGTGGACTCGCCCGAATTCGCCGCCGCGGCCGGCACGCCCGCCCAGTTCAAGGACCCGATGCACCATGTGCTGGGCGCGCTGCGCCTGGCGCACGGCAACGGCGCGGTGCTGCTGTCCACCGAAGCGGTGCAGGCCTGGCTGAACCAATTGGGCCAGGGCCTGTACAACCGCGCCACGCCCGACGGCTACCCGCCGCAGGCCGAGGCCTGGAACAGCTCGGGCCAGCTGGCGGCGCGTTTCGACATCGCGCGCGCCATCGGCGCCGGCCGGGCCGAACTGCTGCGCGTGGCCAGTGCGGCGCCGGCCCGACCACGCGACAACACGCCGCCGCCGCTGGCCCAGTCGATGCTGGTGCAGCAGGTGCTGCTGCCGGCGCTGCGCCCGGCCTCCCGCAGCGCACTGGACGCGGCGAAGTCCAACGCCGACTGGAACGCGCTGCTGCTGGCGTCGCCCGAATTCATGTTCCGCTGACCACTACCCAAGGACGCGGCCATGCAAAGACGCCACCTGCTGCAATCCGCCCTGGCCCTGCCGCTGCTGCGCTCCGGCGCCTGGGCCGCGCCGGCGGGCGCTGCGCCCGACGCACGCTTCCTGCTGGTGTTCCTGCGCGGCGGCTACGACGCCTTGAGCCTGCTGGTGCCGCGCGACAGTTCGCTGTACCGCCAGGCCCGGCCCAACATCGCCATCCCTTTGGCCGACGCGGCAGGGTCGGGCCCGGGCCCGGGCGCGCAGGCCCTGGACGCCGACTGGGCCTTGCACCCGCTGCTGCAGCCCACGCTGGGTGCGTTGGCGCAGCAGCACCAGGCGGTGTTCGTGCCCTTTGCCGGCAGCCCCGACACGTCGCGCAGCCACTTCGAGACCCAGGACGCCATCGAACTGGGCCAGGCCGCCACCGCCGGTGCAGCACGCGACTTCGGCAGCGGCTTCCTGAACCGCCTGGCGCTGCAGCTGGGCGGCACGCGCAAGGCCATCGCCTTCACGCCACAACTGCCCCTGGTGCTGCAGGGCCGCGCCGCGGTGGCCAATGTGTCCTTGAAGGGTGCCCCGGGGCGCAGCGGCAGCGCCGCGCTGAAGGCGCCCATCACCGCCATGTACCAGGGCACGCCGCTGCAGCAGCGCGTGGCCGAAGCCTTCGCGGTGCGCGAAGAAGTGGCCCAGGACATGAATGGCGAGATGCAGGCCGCCAACCGCGGCGCCATCAGCCCGCGCGGCTTCGAGGCCGAAGCGCGGCGCATGGCGCGCCTGATGCGCGAGCGCTACAGCCTGGGCTTCATCGACGTGGGCGGTTGGGACACGCACGTGAACCAGGGCGCGGCCAGCGGCGTGCTGGCCGGCCGCCTGGACGAACTCGGCCGCGGCCTGGCCAGCTTCGCCGACGAGATGGGCGACACCGCCTGGCGCCGCACCGTGGTGGTGGTGCTCAGCGAATTCGGCCGCACCGTGCGCGAAAACGGCAACCGCGGCACCGACCACGGCCACGGCAGCGTGTACACCGTGCTGGGCGGGGGGCTGGCCGCGTCCGGCCCGGTGGCGGGTGAACAGGCCCGGCTGGAGGCGGCCGCCCTGTTCCAGAACCGCGACCTGCCGGTGCTGAACGACTACCGCGCGCTGCTGGGCGGCCTGTTCGCGCGTCAGTTCGGCTTGAACGCGGCGCAGGTGGCCCAGGTCTTCCCGGGGGTGACGGGCCGGGACCTGGGTCTGCTGTAGCCGCGGCGCGGCCTGCCGCCCGGCGCGGGAGCCTAGGGCCGGCGCCGGATGTGCGCCGGCAGCTTCTTCCACGGCAGGTCGGCCGGGTCCACCGCCATCGGCCCGGCGGCCTTGGCGATGATCACCTCGCTGGCGATCGGCGTGAAGTCGGCGCGGAAGTGGTTGCTGCTCTTGCACACGATCAGGCGCTGCGCTTCGGGCTGAACGCCCACCATGCGCAGCATCTCGCGGTCCAGCAGCTGGCTCTTGCCGCTGACCACGGCCACCTGGATGCCATCGACTTCCAGGCAGGCGCTGGGGCCAAAGTTGGTTTTCAGCCCCGTCATCATCGGGCCCTTCAGCGTGGTGTGGCCGTCGCTCAAGGCCTTCACGGTGAAGCGGCCGGCCAGCGGCGGGTCGCTCAGATGCCCGGTGAAGGTGGGCACCGCGGTGCCGATGGCGCCTTCGAAGCTGGCACCCACCCCCAGCGCATGGGCCTGCTGTGCCGCCGCTTCGTCAAACAGCATGCCCAGGGCCACGCGACCACCCAGCCGCGGCCCGGCTTCGGCCGCGCGCAGCGCGTGCAGCAGGCCGGTGGTGTTGCTGTCGCCGCCGGCGCCGGGGTTGTCCTGGGTGTCGGCCATCACCACCGGCTTGTCGGCGTGTTCGGCCACCCGCAGCGCGCGCGCCACCGCGTCGCGTGCGCTCAGCACGTCCAGCTTCCATTGCGTGGGTTCGGCCACGGCGTCGTACAGCGCGTCGGCCGCGGCGCGGGCCTGTTCACCATGGGCCCACACCACCGGGCCGCATTCGTCGAAATCGGCCGCGGGAAAGCCCATGCAGAAGCTGGCCATGCTGGCGTGGCGCGCGTCCAGCGCCGGCAGGGCGTCGTAGTGCGTGCGGGCCGGCTCCATCCAGGTGGACTGCGAATTCAAGGAAATCAGGAAGGGCAGGCGCCGCACCTGCACCGGCTCGCGCTGGCCGGCCTTCAGGCGCCGCTTCAGCAAAGCCGCGGCCAGCGCGCCGGTGTCGGCCATGTCCACGTGCGGGTAGCTGCGGTAGGACACCAGCGCGTCGGCCTCGCGCAACATGCGCGCGGTGACGTTGGCGTGCAGGTCCAGGCTGGCCACGATGGGCAGCTTGGGGCCGACGATGGCGCGCAGCCGCGCCAGCAGTTCGCCTTCGCTGTCGTCCACATGCTGGGCCACGGCGGCGCCGTGCAGGTCCAGGTAGATGGCATCCAGGCCCTTCGAACTGGCCAGCGCGGCGCGGGTGTCTTCGACGATGGCGGCAGCGATGCGTTCGAAGGCGTCCTCGGTGACATAGGACGAGGGCGTGGCGCCGGCCCAGGCCGAGGGCAGCAGGGTCCAGCCGGCGGCATGGGCCACGTCCAGGAAACCGCCCACCGGTGCGTTCACACCGCGGAAGGTGTCCAGCACCGCCTGGCCGCGCAGGAAGGCGGGGAACGCGTCGCCGCGCGTGAAGGCGGCCCAGTCGGCCAGCGACGGCGCGAAGGTGTTGGTCTCGTGCTGGTAGCCGGCGACAAGGATGCGGGTCATGGGCGGGGCGCTTAGGATGGCGCGGAAGGACAACGAAGGAGACGAGCGTGAATGCCGAAGACTTGAAGCAGCTGCAAGCCCCGATCAAGGCCCGCTACAAAGCCGAACCCGACGCGGCAAAGCATACCTTCGTGGCCCGCGGCCGCCTGCTGCCGCAAAGCGCCACCTGCCGCGTGGAAACCCGGCTGGGCCCGCTGGACGCCGGCCTGCACCCGGCCGCCGGCGGCGACGGCAGCGAAGCCTGCTCCGGCGACATGCTGCTGGAAGCGCTGGTGGCCTGTGCCGGCGTCACCTTCAACGTGGTGGCCACCGCCATGGCCGTGCCCTACCGCTCGGTGCAGGTGGTGGTGGAAGGCGAGGGTGACTTCCGCGGCACGCTGGGCATCGACAAGCAGGTGCCGGTGGGCATCAGCGCGATCCGCCTGCGCTTCGAGGTGGATTCCGACGCCAGCGACGAACAACTGGCCACGCTGCTGAAGCTGACCGAGCGCTACTGCGTCATCTTCCAGACCCTGCGCACGCCGCCCTCCTTGCAAGCCACGCTGCAGCGCGTGGCGGGCTGACGCCGCGGCAAGGCCCCTTCGGGCCGCCGCCCTGCCGCGCCCCGCTAGACTGCGTCCCGGGTGCTCCGCCAAGCCATGGCGAGGCAGGTTCCAGCGAAGGTCGGGCCGCCTCGCAGCGCTGCGCCTGCCCGATCGCCACCCCATGCCCGACACCTTCGCCCAAGCACTGGCCGCCACGCTGTTTGCGTTGGCCATCCTGCACACCTTCGCCGCGCGCCAGTTCGAGCGTGCCGCCCACCGTTTTCCCCGCCATGCCGGTCTGTTCCACCTGCTGGGCGAGGTGGAGGTGGTGTTCGGCCTGTGGGCCACGCTGCTGGTGGGCACGCTGGCCTTCGTGTCCGGGCCGAAACCTGCGCTGCAGTACCTGGAGTCGCGCAACTACACCGAGCCCCTGTTCGTGTTCGTGGTGATGGTGGTGGCCGCGTCGCGCCCGGTGCTGTGGGTGGTGCGCCGCGCGGTGGCCGCGCTGGCCGGTGCCCTGCCGCTGCCGCGTGCGCTGTCCACCACCTGGCTGGGCCTGGCGGCAGTGCCGCTGCTGGGGTCGCTGGTCACCGAGCCGGCGGCCATGACGCTGGCCGCGCTGCTGCTGGCGCCGGTGCTGTTCTTCAACCCCATGCTGCCCGAGCGGCTGAAGTACCTGGCGCTGGGCACGCTGTTCGTGAACGTGTCCATCGGCGGCACCCTCACCGCCTATGCCGCGCCGCCGGTGCTGATGGTGGCCGGCACCTGGGGATGGGACAGCCGCTTCATGCTGGCCACCTTTGGCTGGAAGGCGGCCGCGGCGGTGCTGGTGAATGCCACGGCAGTGGCCTGGCTGCTGCGCCAGCACCTGAAAGACGCAGCCAGCGAACCGAAGCCGGACGACAGCCGTCCCATGCCGCTGCCGGTGGTGATGGTGCACTTGTTGGTCCTGGCCGGCGTGGTGCTGCTGGCCCACCACCCGGTGGCCTTCCTGGGCCTGTTCATGCTGTTCCTGGGCTTCACCCAGGCCTATGAACGGCACCAGGACCCCCTGCTCATCAAGGAAGCCTTGCTGGTGGCCTTCTTCCTGGCCGGGCTGGTGGTGCTGGGCGGGCTGCAGGCCTGGTGGCTGCAGCCGCTGCTGAGCGGCATGGACCCGGTGCTGCTGTTCTTCGGCGCGCTGGTGCTCACCGCGTTCACCGACAACGCCGCGCTCACTTACCTGGGGTCGCTGGTGCCGGACCTGTCGGAACTGGCGCGCTACAAGCTGGTGGCCGGCGCGGTGGCCGGCGGCGGCCTGACCGTGATTGCCAATGCGCCCAACCCGGCCGGCGTGGCCCTGCTGCGCGCGGGCTTTGCCGACGCCAGCATCGGCGCGCTGGGCCTGTTGCTGGGCGCTTTGGTGCCCACCGCGGTGGCCGCTGCGGCGTTCCTGCTGCTCTGAGCGCCCACCGCCGGTGCGGCCTGCCGGGGCTTGCCGTCGCGCCGCGCGCGTCCCAGCCGATGCGCGCCACGCCCCAACGACAATGAAGCCCATGCGCACCGCCAACGCGTCCGATCGCCCCTTGCGATGACGGGCCCCACGTGAGCAAGCCCCCGCCCCGACCAGCGCGACCGCGCCGGCGGCACCACCGCCGGAGCCTGGCGCTGGCGCTGCTGCTGTCCCTGCTGCTGCACGCGCTGGTGCTGGGCCTGGCGCTGGGTGGGTCAGGGCTGGGCCTGCCGGGCCTGGCCCTGCCCTGGCAGGAACGGCGAGCTGCCGTGGCCGAGACACGCATGGTGATGCTGCCGACCCGCGCGAGCGCGGCGCCGCAGGCCGCCGTGCCCACGCCGGTGCCGGTGCTCCCCCCACCCGCACAAACCGCTCCGGTCCTGGCCCCAGCACCTGCGCAGCCGACAGCGCCGCAGGCCCTGGCGCCGACCCTGCCGCCACCCTGGGCCGCGCCGGCGACAGAAGTGGCCCCGGTGCCCGACACCGCGCCAGCGCCGCCCGCTGAACCCAGCCCACCGGCCTTGGCCGATGCGACGCCGCCGACGCGGCCCGAGCCCACGCCGGCGACCGAGCCCGCCCCGGTCCTGGCCGTTCCGGGACCTGCCGCGCTGGACTCGGCGCCGTCGCAACGCCCCACCTGGACCGTGCCGGTTGCCGCCTCAGCGCCCGAGTTCGCCGCCACGGCGGCACCGGGCGCGTCCAGCGTGCAGCTCACCCAGGCGGCCCCGCGTGACGGCGCGGCATCGCAGCCGGCACCCCTGGAGGACCCGCAGGAAGCCCTTCGACTGGAAGCGGAACGACTGGCCGCTGCGCAGGAACTGGCGGCGCGCCAGGAGGCCGAACGGCAGGCCTTGGCCCGCGACGAAGCGCTGCGACTGGAAGCCACTCGCCAGGCCGCTGCCCGCGCCGAGGCCGCCCGCCTGGAAGCCGAGCGACAGGAAGCGGCACGCCAGGTTGTCGCGCGTGAGCAAGCGGCGCGACAGGAAGCCGAACGGCAGGCCCTGGCCCGCCAAGAAGTGCTGCGACTGGAAGCCTCTCGCCAGGCCGCCGCCCGCGCCGACGCCGAACGGCTGGAAGCCCAGCGACAGGAAGCGGCACGCCAGGCCGTCGCGCGCGAGGAAGCGGCGCGCCAGGAAGCCACGCGCCAGGCCTTGGCCCGCGAAGAAGCAGCGCGTCAGGAAGCAACACGCCAGGCCACGGCCCGCGCCGAGGCCGAACGGCTGGAAGCCGCCCGGCTGGCCCAGGCGCGCGAAGAGGCCCAGCGGCTGGAGACCACCCGCAAAGAAGCCGAGCGTCTGGCCGCCGCACGCGAAGACGCGGCGCGCCAGGAGGCCGCCCGCCAGGCGGCTGCGCAACAGGACGCCGCACGGGCCCAGGCCGAGCGCGAAGACGCCCGGCGCGAAGCCATCAAGCGGGCCATCGGCCGCCAACTGGATGAAGAAGCCGCGCGCCGCGACGCGACCGGCACGGACGCCCGCGCCGGTGCCGGCTTGCCCCCCGCCTCCAGCGGTGCCCGGCGCGGCCGCCTCTGGGGCCGCAGCGACGCGAATGCCGAACTGGTCCTGTACGCCGAAGCCTGGGCGCGCAAGATCCAGTTGAACGCACCCCAGGAGTGGCTGCGCGACCTGCCCCGGCAGCCGCACACCCCACCGCTGGTCACCGTGGCCCTGCGCAGCGACGGCACGGTGGAGTCGGTGAAATTCGACCTGCCCAGCGGCGTGGCCCGGCTGGACGACGCGATCCGAAGCCTTGTCCAGGGCCTGGCGCCCTACCCCGCGTTCCCACCTGCGCTGGCGCGCGAATTCGACGTGATCGAAATTCGCCGCACCTGGACCGTGGACACGGCCATCCGCCTGTATTGACGCCCAGCGGCGCAGGTCGGGGACCGGCAAGTACCAGGCGATTGCCTCGTCGGCAGTGGCAGGGAACGACGGTCCTGGCGTGGACAGGAACCGTCTCACGCCCGCCGGCCCAGGCGCAGCAGCGCGCCGGCCAGCCAGAAACACAGCAGGCACGACAGGCTGCCTGTGACGGCGAATTTCAGCAGCGCAGGCGCGACCACCGCCTTCCCCACCAGCGCCACGGCCACCACCACCGGCGGGTGGATGACGTAGATGGTGAAGGCCCGTCGCGCCAAGGCCTGGCCCAACCACCCGGGCGAAGAAAAATGCCGCTGGCCACGCTGCAGCACGCTGAGGATCACGCCCCAGGCCAGCAGCGGCTCCCACAGCGCGTACACCAGCGCCAGCACGCTGAACCCGCCTTCGGCCTGGCCCTGCAGACCCCACCATCGGCCGCCGAACAAGGCCACCAGCGGCAGCACCGGCAGCGTGGCCCAGGCCACGCGGCGCCACCAGCGCACCTGCGCCTCGGGCCAGTCGGCCAGCCATTGCGGCGCAGCCCCCCACAGCCCGGCGACGTACAGCACGCCGTAGCTGGCGAAGTAGCCCAGTTGCAGGTGCGCCACCTCGGTGCCCACCGGCCAGCGCAGGCGCAGCCCGAAGGCAAGCAGCCCGGTGGCCAGTGCGGCCACCACCATGATGCGGTTGGACGGCCAGGTGCGTGGCGGGCCGTCCCGCTTCAGCAGGCGCTGGCGCAGGCCCGGCAGCAGGGAGGTGGCCACCACGGTGGCTGCGGCCAGCAGCAGCAGGGCCCAGGCAAACCACATCGGTCCTGGCTCGAACACCCCCTGCCGCCACAGCGACAGCAGCGTGTCCACCACCGGCTGGCCGCGCGCCGTGCGCGCCAATGCGATGGTGAAGGGCCCGATCACGAAGCCGTAGAACAGCAGCGGCAGCCCCAGGCGCCCAGCGCGCGCCTTCAGGAAGCCCCAGCCACCTTTGGCGGCCAGCGCCGCCGGCGTGAAGTAGCCGGCCAGCAGGAAGAAAAAGCCCATGAACCAGGCCTGGTTCACCGTGCAGAAGAACACCAGCAGGCGTAACGCCCAGGCGTCGCCGGGCAGCAACTCCTTGTAGTACCAGCCGCCGATGGCGCCATAGGTGATGGCGGTGTGGTGCAGCACCACCAGCAGCGTGGTGCCGGCGCGCGCAGCGTCGATGCCGGCGTGGCGCGCGGGCGGGCTGGCGTTCACGGCGGGTTGGCGGGGATGGGCATGACCCCACTGTAGGGAGTGGCGGGCCGCTGCGCGATCATGGTCAACACTGCCACCCGTCGCAGGTCTGTCATGCCTGAAACCGCCCGCCACCTGAATCGACGCAGCCTGCTGGCCGCCGGTGCCGCGCTGGCCCTGCCTGCGCGGGCCGGCGACGACGCGCTGGCCGCCCTGCGCGCCGGCGGCGTGGTGCTGGCCCTGCGCCATGCCCAAGCGCCCGGCAGCTTCGACCCGCCCAATTTCCGCCTGGGCGACTGCAGCACCCAGCGCAACCTGGACGACAGTGGCCGTGCCCAGGCGCGGCGCATCGGCCACTGGTTCGCGCAGCAAGGCCTGAAGCCCACACGGGTTCGCAGCAGCCCCTGGTGCCGCTGCATGGACACGGCCACGCTGGCCTTTGGTGCGGCCGGCGCCTGGGCGGCACTGGGCTCGCCCCGGGGGTTTGCCGAAAGCACCAACGAACAGCACCTGGGCGAACTGCGCCAGGCCCTGCTGGCGCGTTCACGGCAGGAAAGCTTCGAGGTGTGGGTGACCCACATGTTCGTGCTGCAGGCCTTGGTGGGTCAGGGCACAGCTTCGGGCGAAGGGCTGGTGCTGCGCCCCGACGCACAGGGCAGCGTGCAGGTGCTGGCGCGGCTGGCGGCCGGGTAGCGAAGGGTTCAGACCGCGTCGGCCACCGCCACATGGCCCGGTCGTTCGCCTGGCGCGGCGTCGAACAACTTGCGGGTGTAGGCGTGCTGCGGGTCGGCGTACAGCTCGGCGGTGCGGCCCTGCTCGACGATGCGGCCCTGGTGCATGACGATGACCCGGTCGCACAGCTGCGCGGCCACGCGCAGGTCGTGGGTGATGAACAGCATGCCCAGCCCCAACTCGTCCTGGATGCCGCGCAACAGCTTCAGGATCTGCGCCTGCACCGACACGTCCAGCGCGCTGACCGCTTCGTCGGCCACCAGCACCTGGGGCTGGCAGGCCAGCGCCCGGGCGATCGCCAGGCGCTGGCGCTGGCCGCCCGAGAACTGGCTGGGGTAGCGCTGCAGGCCTTCACGCGGCAGGCGCACCTTGTCCATCAGCACCGCGGCGCGTTCTTCGGCTTGCGCGCGCGTGGCGCCGAAGTTCACCGCGCCTTCGATCAGGCTTTCGCCCACGCGCAGGCGCGGGTTCAGGCTGCGGTTGGGGTCCTGGAACACCACCTGCACCCGGCTGCGCAGCGGGCGCAGGCGCGATTCGGGCTGCTGGGCCACTTCCGCATCGGTCCAGTGGATGCGCCCGGCGCTGGGGTCGATCAGGCGGATCAGGCAGCGTGCGAAGGTGCTCTTGCCGCTGCCCGATTCGCCCACGATGCCCACGGTTTCGCCGGCGCGGATGGCCACGCTGGCTTCGCGCAGCGCATGGGTTTCGCGCGCGCGTCCCAGCCAGTCGTGCGAGCGGTAGGTCTTGCTCACCGCATCACCCGCCAGCAGCGCGGGGCCCTGCGCCTCGGGGCGCGCGGGCGGCGGCTGCAGGCTGGGCACCGCGGCCAGCAGCATGCGGGTGTAGTCCTCGCGCGGGGCGTGCAGCACCTGGTCGCGCGGGCCGATTTCCACCGGCAGGCCCTGGTTCATCACCAGCACGGTGTCGGCGATCTCGGCCACCACGCCCATGTCGTGGGTGATGAAGAGCACGGCCGAGCCCTGCTCGCGCTGCAGCTCTTCGATCAGCGACAGGATCTCCTTCTGGGTGGTGACGTCCAGCGCCGTGGTGGGCTCGTCGCAGATCAGCAGGGCCGGTTTCAGGATGACGGCCATGGCAATGACGATGCGCTGGCGCTGCCCGCCCGACAGCTGGTGCGGAAAGCTGCGGTAGATGCGCTGGGCTTCAGGCAGCTTCACGCGTTCGAACACGCGCAGGATCTCGGCCTGGCGCTGCGCCGCGGGCCAGTTCGTGTGGGTGCGCAGCAGTTCGTCCACCTGGTCGCCGCAGGCCATCACCGGGTTCAGCGCGGTCATGGGTTCCTGGAACACCATGCCCATCACCTGGCCACGCAGGTCGCGCAGGCGCTGGGTGGACGCCTGCAGCAGGTTCTCGCCCTTCAGCAGCACCTCGCCACCGGCCACGCGCACTTCCTTGGGCAACAGGCCCATCACCGTGGTGGCCATCACCGACTTGCCCGAGCCGGACTCACCCACCACGCACAGGGTCTGGCCGGCTGCTATGGACAGGCTGACGCCCTGCACGGCGTGCGTGCGGTCGCCACCGGCGGGCAGCGCCACTTGCAGCTTGCTGATCTGGAGGACCGGCGCGCTCATCGTTTTGCAAACTTGGGGTCCAGCACGTCGCGCATGCCGTCGCCCAGCAGGTTCACCGCCAGCACCGTGGGCACCAGGAACAGGGCCGGCCACAGCACCGCGCCGGGGTACTGGCTGAAGGCGATGCGGCCCTCGGCCATGATGTTGCCCCAGGTGGGCACGTCCGGCGGCAGGCCCAGGCCCAGGAAGCTGAGGATGGCTTCGGTCAGCACCGCGCTGGCCGCGATGAAGGTGCCCTGCACGATCATGGGCGCCAGCGCATTGGGCAGGATGTGGCGCCACAGGATGACGGGTGTGGGCGTGGCCAGCGCGCGCGCGGCTTCCACGAAGGGTTCTTCGCGCAGCGTCAGCACCAGGCTGCGCACCAGGCGCGTGACGCGCGGCACTTCGGGGATGGCGATGGCCACCACCACGGTCCACACCTTGGCGCCCAGCGCGGCCACCAGGGCGATGGCCAGCAGGATCGCCGGGATGGCCATCAGCCCGTCCATGAAACGCATCAGCACCGCGTCGGCGCCGCGGAAGTAGCCGGCCAGCATGCCCAGCAGCGCGCCCAGGCCAAGCGCCACCACCGCGGTGGCCAGTCCCACGATCAGCGACACCCGGGTGCCGTAGATCACGCGGCTCCAGATGTCGCGGCCCAGGCTGTCGCCGCCCATGTGCAGGGTGTGCGCCACGCTGGAACCATCGGCCAGCGCGAAGGGCGCGTGGGTGCCCGAGGGCGCGTAGATGTGCGACGCGTCCATCTGCGCCGGGTCCACCGTGCCCAGCCAGGGCGCGGCCAGCGCAACCAGCACCAGCAGCGACAGCACGGCGATGCCGAAGCGCACGGCGCCGTTGCGCGAAAGCCGCTTCAACGTGATGTTCATGGCAGTCCTCCGCCCAGCCAAGCGGACCCCACGGATCCGGCTTCGCCGGTCCGTCGGGGTCGCCCCCCTGGGGGGGAGGCGCCGAAGGCGCTACGGGGGGGGGCCATCAGTAGCGAATCCTCGGGTCGAGGAAGAGGTAGCTCACGTCCACCAGCAGGTTGATCAGCACGTACAGCACGCTGAAGAACAGCACCACGCCCTGGATGACCGGGAAGTCGCGGTTCAGCACCGCTTCCACTGTGAGCGAGCCCAGGCCGGGGATGGAATACACGGTTTCGGTGACCACCACCCCGCCGATCAGCAGGGCCACGCCGATGCCGATGACCGTGGCAATCGGCACCGCCGCATTGGCCACCGCATGGCGCACCAGCACCGCGCGTTCGGTGATGCCTTTGGCGCGGGCGGTGCGGATGTAGTCCTCGGTCAGCGCTTCGCTGACGCTGGCGCGGGTGACGCGGGCGATCAACGCCACGTAAATCATGCCCAGCGTCACCCAGGGCAGCACCAGGTGCCGCGCCCAGGGCAGAAAACCCTGGGCGTCACTGCCGAACAGGCGCTTGTAGCCCTGCACCGGCAGCCAGGACAGCTGGATGGAAAACACGTAGATCAGCAGGTAGCCCACCACGAACACCGGCACCGAAAAACCCAGCACCGAAAAGCCCGACAGCAGCCGGTCCAGCCAGCCGCCCATGCGCCAGGCGGCCAAGGTGCCCAGCGGCACCGCCACCGCCACCGCCAGCAACATGGTGCCGATGGCCAGGGCCAGCGTGGGTTCGATGCGCTGGGCAATCAGCGCGGTGACCGGCTTGGTGAGGTAGTAGGAAAAGCCCAGGTTACCCTGGGCCACCTTGGCCAGCCAGATGCCGTACTGCAGCGGCAGCGGTTTTGTCAGGCCGAGCTGCTGGCGCACCTGCTCGATTTCCTGGCTGGTGGCCGAGTTGCCGGCGATCACCGCCGCCGGGTCGCCCGGCGCCAGGCGCAGGATCAGGAACACCACCACCGACACGATCAGCAGCACCGGCAGCACGGCCGCCAGGCGCTGCAGCAGGAAGCGCAGCATGCGGGCTCAGCCCTTCTTCACGCCCCACAGCAGGGGCACGCCTGCGTTCACCGGAACCAGGCCGGTGATGTTCTTGCGCACCACGCTCGGGCTTTGGTACTGGCCCAGGGGCGCATGGGTGGCGGTCTCGATGGCCATCAGTTGGATCTGCTCGGCCAGTTGCTTCTTCTCAGGCAGGGTGGTGGCGCGGGCGAACTTGTCCTTCAGCGCTTCAATGCGGGTTTCGTCCTGCCAACCGAACCAGCCCTTGTCGCCCCGCGCGTTCAGCATGGCCTGGCCGAGTGGGTTCTCCAGGTCGCCCGCGGTCCAGGCGGTGAGGAAGATGTTCCAGCCGCCGCCGGACGGCGGGTCTTTCTTCGCCCGACGCGCCAGCAGGCTGGCCCAGTCCATCTGCTGGAAATCGACCTTGAAGCCGGCCGCTTCCAGCTGCTGCTTGGCCACCAGCGGGATCTTGGCGATGCTGGCCAGGTCGGTGGGCCGCATCAGGGTGACCGGGGTGCCGTCGTAGCCCGCCTCCTTCAGCATGGCTTGCGCCTTCTGTGGGTTGGCCACGCCGGTGAAGTAGCCGGTCTTGTCGCTGGAATAGGTGCCGGTGCACAGGTAAATGCTGGGGCAGTAGCGGTACAGGCCCGGCACGCCCACCTGCGTCTTGAGATAAGCCTCCTGGCCGATGGCCACCATGGCGGCCTGGCGGATCTTCACGTTGTCGAAGGGCTTGTGCAGGTGGTTGAAGCGCAGGATGTAGCCCAGGCCGCCCACCGCGAAGTCTTCCACCCGCAGCTCGGGGTTGGCCTTCAATTGCGAGATCTGCTCGAAGGCGGGTTGCTCCACCCAATCCACCTCGCCGGCCTTGATGGCGTTGAACTGGGTTTGCGTGTCGCGGATGATGACCCACTCCACCTTGTCCACGTTCACCACCTTGCCGCCGGTCAGCCCGTCAATCGGCTCGGCGCGCGGCTTGTACTTGGTGTTCTTCAGGTACACCACCTTTTCACCCGGCTTGAACTCGTCGGCCTTGAAGACGAAGGGGCCCGAGCCGATGGTTTCCTTGATCTGCTCGGTGGCGGGCGTGGCGGCAATGCGCGCCGGCATGATGAAGGGCACGTTGGACGATGGCTTGCCGAGTGCGTCCAGCACGATGCCGCAGGGCTCGTTCAGGTTGATCTTGAAGGTCTTGGCGTCCACCGCTTCATAGCCGGCGATGAACTTGCCCAGCACGCCGCCCATGGCGTCGCGCTGGGCCCAGCGCTTGAGCGACGCGATGACGTCTTCGCTGGTCACCGGCTTGTCGTCGTGGAAGGCCAGGCCGTCGCGCAGCGTGAAGGTCCAGGTCTTGCCGTCCTTGCTGGTGGACCATTTGTCCACCATCTGCGGTTTGACCTCGCCCTTCTGGTTCACCGCGAACAGGGTGTCGTACACCATGTAGGCGTGGTTGCGGGTGACGTAGGCGGTGGTCCACACCGGGTCCAGCACGGTCAGGTTGGCGTGTGGCACGAAGCGCAGCGTGCCGGCCTGGGCCCAGGCCTGGCCGTGCAGGCCCAGCAGACCGGCGGCCAGGGCCGCACTGGCCAGGAGGTTTCGGCGGTGGAGGTGCATGGTGGGTGTCCCTTTCTGTGTGCGTTCGAACCGCGGGCAGGCGGCATGCCGCGATTGTGGGTTCCGCCCACGCTGCCGGTGCCTAGGGGCAAACAGCAGGGTGCGGACTGTCCGGCTGGAAATGCAAGGCGCGTGCCCAGTGCGGCGCACCCCTTTCAGGCGTCAGGCGGGCGCTGGGCCAGCAGGGCCGCGCTGCATTGTTCGTAGGCGGCGCACAGGCGCAGCAAGGCCGCGTCCCCCAGTGGCTGGCCGATGAGTTGCAGCCCCATGGGCCAGCGCCCCTGGGCGTGGAAGCCCGCCGGCACGCTGGCCGCCGGCAGCCCGGCAAAGGTGGCGTACAGCGTGCACTCCATCCAGCGGTGGTAGGTGTCCATGGCGCGGCCGGCCACCTGGCGGGGCCAGGTCTCTTCCAGGCGAAACGGCCACACCTGCGCCACCGGCAGGGCCAGCGCGTCGTAGCGCGCCATCAATCCCACCATGTGGTTCTGGAAGGCGCTGCGCACCTGGGCCGCCTGCATGAATTCGGTGAAACCCAGGCCCTGCGCGCTGTCGTGTTCCCACAGCGCTTCGGGCTTGACCTGGGCGCGCGCGGCCTCGCCGCCCGCGGCCTTCAAGGCCGCCGCCACCGCCGGCGCCACCAGGGCACGCCGCCACACCAGCCAGGCGTTCCACAGCGAATGCAGGTCGAAGCCCAGCGCGGCGGGTTCGACGATGGCGCCATCGCCTTCCAGGCGCTTCAGCGCCTGCTGGCACAGGTCCAGGATGCCGGGCTCCACGGCCAAGTGGCCACCCAGGTCGCCCAGCCAGCCGATGCGCAAGCCGCGCGCCCGCACCGGCCCGGCCGGCACGAAGCTTTGTGGCGCGTCGGCCAGGGACAAGGGCACGCGGGCGTCATGCCCCGCTTGCGTGGACAGCAGCGCGGCCAGGTCGCGCACAGTGCGCGCCATCGGCCCATCGGTGCCCAGCTGGCTGACGAAGAGTTCGGGCTTGGGCCAGGCCGGCACCCGTCCCTGGCTGGGGCGCAGGCCGAACACATGGTTCCAGCCGGCCGGGTTGCGCAGCGAACCCATGAAGTCCGACCCGTCGGCCACCGGCAGCATTCGCAGCGCCAGCGCCACCGCGGCACCGCCGCTGCTGCCGCCGGCGCTGACGGCGCCGTCCCACGCGTTGGGCGTGGACCCGAACAGCGGGTTGTAGGTGTGCGAGCCCAGCCCGAATTCGGGCATGTTGGTCTTGCCCACGACGATGCAGCCCGCGGCCTTCATGCGTGCCACGTACAGGCTGTCCTGCGTGGGCATGGCCCGGGCCCACAAAGGGCTGCCGAAGGTGGTGGGAAAGCCCAGCGCGTTGCCGGTGTCCTTGATGGCCTGCGGCACCCCGTGCAGCCAGCCGCGGGCGCCGGGCGCGCTGCGGCGCGGGGCGATCTCGGCGTCCAGCGCGTCGGCCTGGGCCAGCAGGGTGTCGTCCGGCGCCAGGTTCACGAAGGCCTTGGCGCGCGGGTTCAAGGCGTGGATGCGGCCCAGGGTGGCCTGCATCACCTCGCGGCACGACACCCGGCGCGCGCGGATGGCGCCGGACAGCGCCTCGGCGCTCCAGTCGGTGATGCTTCCTGCGGGCAGGCTCATGGCTTGAAGTGTGAAGGCCGACGCAGCCGCCACGGTAGCAAGTTTGCGCAAAGCCGGCCCCGGGTTTGCCGGGGGATGGGCGCAGGCGCCCGGCCTGCTTAGGATGGGGGCATGAGCGAACTTGCCTTCGAAAGCGCCAGCACCCTGGCCGCGCGTCTGCGGCGGCGCGAGATCTCGTCCACCGAACTGCTGCGGCATTTCATCGCCCGCATCGAAGGCCTGGACGGCGCCATCAATGCGGTGGTGGTGCGCGACTTCGACCGCGCGCTGCAGCGCGCCCAGGCCGCCGACGCCGCCCTGGCCCGCGGCGAAAGCTGGGGCCCGCTGCACGGCCTGCCGATGACGGTGAAGGAAAGCTTCGACTGGGCCGGCACGCCCACCACCTGGGGCATTCCGGCCTTCAAGGACAACATCGCCACCGGTACCGCGGTGGCCGTGCAGCGCCTGCTGGATGCGGGCGCCATCGTGTTCGGCAAGACCAATGTGCCGGTGGCGCTGGCCGACTGGCAAAGCTTCAACCCGATCTACGGCACCACGAACAACCCCTGGAACACCGAACGCACGCCCGGCGGCAGTTCGGGCGGCAGCGCGGCGGCGCTGGCCGCGGGCTTCACCGCACTGGAACTGGGCAGCGACATCGGTGCGTCCATCCGCAACCCGGCGCACTACTGCGGCGTCTGGGGCCACAAGCCCACCTGGGGCGTGGTGCCCATGCAAGGCCACCAGCTGCCCGGCGACGAGTGCATCGACGCGCTGGACATCGCCGCGGCCGGCCCCCTGGCGCGCAGCGCGCACGACCTGACGCTGGCGATGGACATCCTGACCACACCGCTTTCGCACTTCGGCCCGCTGGGCTGGACGCGCGCGCAGTGGCGCGACGCCGGTACGCCGCCCACGCGGTTGCGCGTGGCCATCGTGGCGGACGACCCGGTGGCCGAGGTGGACGCCAGCGTGCGCGATGAAGTGCGGAAGCTGGCCGCCTTCCTGCGCGAACGCGGCTTCACGGTGAGCGAAACCGCCCGCCCGGTGAACAGCGAAGAAGCCTGGGAGGTCTACATCCACCTGCTGCGCAGCGCCACCGGCGCGCACTTCAACGACGCCGACTACGCCGCCGCGCTGGACAACGCGAAGCACCATCCGCCGGGCAGCCGCGAGTTCGCCGCCTGGCACTGGCATGCCAGCACCCTGAGCCACCGCGAATGGGTGCAGTACGACGAACGCCGCGCCGTGCTGCGCCGCCAATGGGCGGCCTTCTTTGAGCAGTGGGATGTGCTGATCTGCCCGGTGGCCACCGCGCCCGCCTTTCGCCACATGCAGACCGGCTTCCGTTGGGAACGCATGCTGCAGGTCAACGGCCACGACCAGCCCACCACGCAGCAGCTGTTCTGGGCCGGCTACCCCGGCCTGTGCGGCCTGCCGGCCACGGCCGTGCCCCTGGGCCACAGCGCCGACGGCCTGCCCATCGGCGCGCAGATCGTCGGCCCGGTGTTCGGCGACCCGACCTGCTTGCGCTTGGCACGTTGGCTGGAAGCCGAGTACCGCGGCTTCGTGGCGCCGCCCGGGCTGGCCTGAGGCGGGCGAGCCCCCTGCGTACCCGGCCCCCCAGCCAGGCCGCCACCTACAATCTTGGGCAATTTCCATCCCAGGCACCGCATCCGTGAGCGAACCAGGCAAGCCCTCCCCCACCCGCCGACTGCTCAAGGCGTTGTTCAAGATCGTGCCCAACCCGGCGCGCAAGTCGCTGACCAACTTCCACGCCCTGGCCCGCCATTACGGGCAGTTCACCTCGATGCGCAAGCGCAGCTGCGTGGACCGGGACGGCGCGGCCATCCCCTGGTACACCTACCCGGCCATCGAGTACCTGTCCAACCTGGACTTCAGCGCCAAGCGGGTGTTCGAGTACGGCAGCGGCAACTCATCGGTCTGGTGGGCTGGCCGCTGCCAACACCTGATTGCCATTGAGTCCGATGACGGCTGGTACCGGCAGATCAAGGCCGCCACGACGGCGCTGGGCAACTTCGACTATCGCCAGGCCGGCGAGCGCCAGGCCTATGTGCAGCAACCCGGCCTGGACGGCGCTGACGTTGTCATCATCGACGGCCTGTACCGCGCCGACTGCGCTGACCATGTCGTCGCACTGGTGAACCAGGGCCGGCTGAACCCGAACCTGGTGGTGTTCGACAACGCCGACTGGTACCCCGGCACGATGAAGCGGCTGTATGCGGCGCTGCCGGGTTGGGTGCAGGTGGACTTCGCTGGCTTCGGGCCGATCAACGACTACACCTGGACGACCAGCCTGTTCATCAACCCGGGCGCGCCGCAGCGGCTGGCCTACCAGCACGCGCTGCGGTCGGTGGCCGGCGGCCAGCACGTGCAGGCCGAGGACCGCTGACGCCCTGCCCAACCTGGCTCCTCGGCCGGTGCGCCATGGCTTGGAACACCGGCGGCGACACAGGCCGTTACCTGCTGGCGCAAGAACCGGCCGCAAGGCCTCCCTCTTGGGGATGGCGCGCTGCACGCCCATCCTGAACAGTCGTGGGCATCCCAACCAGCGGCTGGAGCGCGGGCATGGCCTTGGACCCCGACACAGACACCGACGCACCGCCACTTTCGGTGGACGACAGCTTTGCGTGGACCTACCGGGAACTGAAACAGCTGGCGCATGCCCGCCTGCGCGGCGGCGGGCGCGACATGCTGCTGGACACCACGGCCCTGGTGCATGAAGCCTATGTGCGGCTCAGCCCGCGCCTGCACCTGCGTTTCCCGGACCAGGCGCGCTTCCTGGCCTACGCCTCGCGCGTGATGCGCTCGGTCATCGTCGACATGGTGCGCCACCGCGGCAGCGACCGCCAGGGCGGCGATTTCGCCCGCCTGCACCTGAGCGGTGACCCGGACGACCTGGTGCGCGAACAGACGGACGACGACTACATCCTGCGCGTGCACGAAGCCATCGAGGTGCTTCAGCAGCAGGACGCCCGCATGGCCCAGGTGGTGGAAATGCGCTGGTTCGGCGGCTTCTCTGAACCCGAGATCGCGCAGGCCATTGGTGTGAACGAGCGCACCGTGCGGCGCGACTGGGAACACGCGCGCCTGGTGCTGGCCGAAGCCCTGCGCTGACCCCAATGACTGCGGCGCCGCCCGAACCGTTGGCCGGTGAACGCTGGCAGCGGCTGCGCGAACTGCTGGACCAGGGCCTGGCCCTGCCTGGCCCGGCGCGCGAAACTTTTCTGACCGGCCTGCCAGCGGCCGATGCCGACCTGGCGCCACGCTTGCGGGCCCTGCTGGCGCACACCGGCGAACCCCTGGCGCCACTGCCCACAGACCGAACGGCATCGGCCGGCGCGCCCGGGCAGCGCGTCGGGCCCTACCGGCTGCTGCGCCTGCTGGGCGAGGGCGGCATGGCCAGCGTGTGGCTGGCCGAGCGGGTGGACGAGCTGCTGCAGGCCCGCCCCGTGGCGCTGAAGCTGCCGCGCCTGGCCTTGCCCGGGGCCGGGCTGGCCGAACGCCTGGCGCGCGAACGCGAGATCCTGGCCACCCTGCAGCACCCGAACATTGCCGCGCTGTACGACGCCGGCATGAGCGACGAAGGCCAGCCCTGGCTGGCCCTGGAGGTGGTGCACGGGCAGCCGATCGATGCCTACTGCCGTGACCACGCGCTGGGCGTGCCGGCCCGGCTGCGCCTGTTCCTGCAGGTCCTGCAGGCGGTGGCCCATGCGCATTCGCGCCTGGTGGTGCACCGCGACCTGAAGCCGGCCAACATCCTGGTCACACCCGAAGGCCAGGTGCGATTGCTGGACTTCGGCGTGGCCAAGCTGCTGGAAGAGGGCCTGGCGCACGAAACCGCGCTGACGCGCGAACTGGGCCGCGCGCTCACCCTCGACTACGCGGCGCCCGAGCAGATCCGCGGCGAAGCGCTGGGCACCGCGGTCGACGTCTACGGCCTGGGGGTGGTGCTGTGCGAACTGCTGTGCGGCCAGCGCCCCTACCGCTTGCCGCGCGCGTCCCGCGCGGCGCTGGAAGATGCCATCCTGCAGGCCGAACCGGTGCCACCCAGCCAGGCCGCCGCCGACCAGCGGCTGCGCGCCGCGCTGAGAGGCGACCTGGACACCATCGTGCTGAAGGCGCTGAAAAAAAGGCCCGAAGAACGCTACGCCTCGGTGCAGGCCCTGGCCGACGACCTGCAGCGCCACCTGCAGCAGCAACCCGTGCTGGCCCGGCCGGACAGCCGCTGGTACCGCTGGCGCCGCTTCGTGCGGCGCCACCGCCTGGGTGTGGCCGCCGGCGCGGCCCTGGCGGTGGCGGTGCTGGGCGGCACCAGCCTGTCGCTGTGGCAGGCCCGACAGGCCCGCATCGAACGCGCCCATGCCCAGGAGGTGAAGAACTTCATCGCGTCCATGCTGCGTGAGGCCAGCCCCTACCACCGCGCCGACAGCCCGGCCGTCACCGCGCTGGACCTGGTGAAGGGTGCCGACAAGCGCCTGGCCCAGGCGGTGGGCCAGCAGCCCGCGGTGCACGCCGAACTGGCCGCTGTCATCGTGGAAAGCCTGATGACCCTGGGCGACAACGACGCCGCCGCCTCCGCCGCCGAACGCGCCGTGGCCCACGCTGCGGGCACGCTGGGCAACGCCCACGCGCTCACCTGGCACCTGCGCGCCCAGCATGCGCAGATGCTGCGCCTGCGGGGCCGCACCGCCCAGGCGCAGGCCGAACTGGATGGCCTGCTGCCGGTGCTGCGCGCTCGGGGCAACGATGCACCGGACTCGCTGGTCACCGCGCTGCAGGTGCAGGCGCTGCTGCACATCGAACAGGGCCGGCATGCCGAAGCCGCCGCGGTGGCCGAAGAGGCCTCGCGCGAATCGGCCGCCCGCCTGGGGGATCGGCATTCGGACACGGTGGCCTGTGCCAGCCTGCTCACCCAGGCCCTGCTGTCGGCCCGCCGCTTCGACGCCGCCGCTGCGGCCGGGCAGCGTGCCCTGACGCTGGCGCTGGCCCTGTACGGTGACACCGAGGTGCACCCGCGCGTGATGGAGGCGCGAAACGCCCAGGGCCGCGCGCTCACCGCCACCGGCCGCTTGCAGGACGGCGTGGCGCTGATCGAACGCTCGGCCGCCGACGCCCAACAGGTCTTCGGCGCCGATGGCCTGATGGTGGGCTACTACCTGCAGAACGCGGTGGACCCGTTGATCACCCTGGGCGAGTTGGACCGGGCGCAGGCCCACGCAGCGCGCGGCCTGGCCATCATCGAACGGCTGGCGCCCAAGGCGTCCTTTCCCTACGGCTTTGCGCTCAGCATGCGGGGGCTGTCGCGCCTGGCGGCCGCACGCAGCGCCGACGCCCTGCCGGACCTGCAGGAGAGCGCCGCCGTGCTGACCCAGGTGCTGGGGCCGGCCAGCGAACATGCCCTGGCCGCGCGCGCCGGCCTGGCCCTGGCGCTGGGTGCCAGCGGCCAGGGCGACGCGGCACGCGCCGAAGCCCAGGCGGTGGTGCAGGCGCTGCCGGCCGGCACGGCCGCGCCGCCGCTGGTCCTGCGGGCCCACGCGGTGCTGGCCCGGCTGGAACGCCAGCAGGGCCAACCGCAGGCGGCGCTGCCGCGACTGCAGCAAGTGCTGAAACAAACCGACGCGTCGCCACGCGGCCAGCGTGAACGTGCCCACGCACTGGCCGAACTGGGCCAGGCCCAGTTGGCGCTGGGGCAGGACAGCGCGGCCGCGCAAACGCTGCAGCAGGCGCTGCAGGCCTTCCAGGCCCTGCAGACCCGGCCCACACCGGCCCAGGACGAAGCGCGCCGGGCCTGGCAACTGACACGCGGTGAAGGGACCGCTGAAGCACCGGGCCTCGCCAGCGGGTCAGCGTGCGGGGCGGCGCGGCAACCCGATGTCCGGCTGCACGCCGCGAATGCGTTCAAGCCCTCAGGCAGCATGCGGGCCGCGTCAGCCGCGCCATGACGCCCTCAGGGATCAAAGGGAGAACAAGCCATGAACCTGGTCTTCGGTGAATCGATCCCCGGCCTGGTGATGCAGGGCCGGCCGGTGCGCGGCACCGTGTTCAACGAACAGCAGGTGCGCGCCGCCGCCGGCATCACACTGGCGCTGGCCACCGGGGCCTTTGTGCAGGCCTGGCTGGCGCAGCGCTACCTGCCCATCCAGGTGGTGACGGTGTTCTTCGCGCTGGAGTTTGCGCTGCGCTGCGCCTTCGGCCTGCGCGCCAGCCCGGTGGGCTGGCTGGCCGGCAAGCTGGTGGCGCGGCAGGCGCCGCTGTGGGTGTCGGCGGCGCCCAAGCGCTTTGCCTGGACCCTGGGCCTGGTGATGGCCTGCGCCATGGCCCTGATCACCAACGCGGGCATCCGCGGCCCGCTGCCGCTGTCCATCTGTGCCCTGTGCATCACGCTGATGTGGCTGGAAACCGCGCTCGGGCTGTGCCTGGGCTGCGAGATCTACCGCCTGGCGGTGCGCCGCGGCTGGATGCGGGTGGACGATGCCTTCGAGGTGTGCACCCACGGCGCCTGCAGCCTGCCGGCTGACACCACCCGGCCTGGCTGAGCCAGGCGCAGCCATGGCCACCACCGTAGCGCTGCGCAACCGGCGCGAACGCCTGCTGCAGACGCTGTGGTTCGAAGCCGGCGGCCTGCTGCTGGTGACGCCAATGCTGGCCTGGGTGAGCGGCACGCGGGCGGGTGAATCGCTGGCGCTGCTGGTGGCGCTGTCGGTGGCGGTGATGCTCTGGGCCGCGCTTTACAACACCGCCTTCGACCGCCTGGAGGCCCACTTCGCCGGCCGCGTGGCCAGCGAACGGCCGCACCGGCTGCGCGTGGTGCATGCGGTGGGGCTGGAAGTGAGCTCGGTGCTGGCCACCTGCCCGATCATCGTGGCGATGACCGGCCTGGGCTGGTGGCAGGCCTTGGCCGTGGACATCGCGCTGGGCGCGGTGTATGCGGCCTACGGCTACCTGTACCACTGGCTGTTCGACCACCTGCGCCCGGTGCGCGGCTGAACGCGCGGAGACATCGCCACCGGCATGTCCGGATCGGCGCCGCCACTTCGTTCAAGTTGTCAGGCAGCAAGGGGCTGCCCACCACAACCCGAGGAGCCTGCCATGTCCGTTTCCCGCCTGGCCGCCGCCGGGGCCCTGCTGTGCAGCACCAGCCTGGCCAGCGCGGCGCCCGACGTTCAGTTCGCACCCATGCTGGTGCATGCGTACGTGGCCGGTGCCGTGAACCTGACCCCCGGCCTGAGCGATGTGAGTGACTCCTGGTCAACCGGCTACGAGGTGCCTCTGCAGCCAGGCACGCTGGGTTCTGCCGATGTGGACCTGGCGTGGGAGAAGCAGCTGGACCAAAAGCCCGGCGGGGGCGGCAGCGAACGATCGGCGGGCTTTGTGCACGCCGAAGCCACGACCCTCTACACCATAGAGGCCCCGGCCAACGGGCCCTGGCGCCTGACCAGCGAGGGCCGCGTGGACACCGCCGCCCAATGGACCACGCAAGACGGCGGTGGCGACGTGACCACATCGCAGGGCCTGGTGCAAGGTGACATCTCCAACAGGCTGACGATCGAGCTCGAGCAGCCCGCCGTCGCGCGACTGAGCGGCGTGTTGTTCCTGCCCGAAAGCGGCAGCACCTGGGACGCCAAGTTCACTTTCTTCAGCTCGCCGTTGTCGGTTTCCGGCGCCTGGCAGATCGACAACAGCTACCAGGGTTTCGAGGCCCAATGGGTGCTGCAGCCCGGCTTGTACTTCATCCAGTCCAGCGTGAGCGACTATGAGTACAGCCTGCCGTGCTGCAACATCGCCTACGGCGGCTCGGGTGGCTGGTTCTACACGCTGGAAATCGACGCCCTGCCGCCGGTGCCTGAACCCGCCAGCCTGGGCCTGCTGCTGGCCGGCCTGGTCGCGCTTCGGCTGCGCCGCCCCAACGCCCGTTGACCCCCCCCCGGAGCCTTGCCCATGAAACCGCACCCGAACCTTGCCGGGCTGGCCCTGTTGGCCACCCTGGCCGCACCCGCCGCCCTGGCCCAGGCCGAGGCCCGGCTGGACACCCGCGCCTCCACCGTGCACCTGGCCTATGGCGGTGGTTTTGCCACCGCCGGCAAGAACCTCACCGTGGGCTCGCTCGACCCCATCGACCTGACGGGGCCGGCCAGCCCCGGCGAAACCGGCGCCGACAGCTTCACCGGCGGCTACCTTGGCTGGGCGGTGAGCTGGCAGGTGGACTGGGACATCGCGCAGACCTGGGCCGTGGACCCCACCCAGCGCGTGCTCAGCGGCTCGGGCCACACCCGCCTGGGGCAGAGCAGCGCGGTCATCGGGCCGGGCTGCGCACCCTGTACCGCGTCCATGGGCCTGTACAGCCACAACTGGCAGGACCTGGAATTCGTGCTGGACGCCCCCGCGGTGTTTGCCTTCCACAGCGAGGTGTCGCTGAACCAGGGCGTGCAGATCAACCGCTGGGACGAGGCCCGCCAGCGCTGGTTCCCCTTTGTCAGCAGCGTGGCCGGCGGCGTGGCCAACCGCAGCGGCACCCTGGACGCGGGGCGCTGGCAGGTGGTGAACTCGCGCACCGTGCACGTGCTGGGCAGCACGCCGGCGGCATTGGACGAACACTGGGCCTTCAGCCTCACCCTGCCCGGCGTGCAATGGGTCAGCGCCGTGCCCGAACCCGCCAGCGCGCTGCTGCTGCTGCCGGGCCTGGCGCTTCTGGCCTGGCGGCGCCGGCTCAGCCGCGCTTGAGAGTTTGCGCCATGGCGTGGAACGCCGGCAGTGTCACCGGGTCCAGGTGCACATTGGCGGCCTGGGGGTGCGAGCCGAAGCGCGCGATCACCATCTCGGCCGCCGGGTCCACATAGAGGGCCTGGCCGTGGATGCCGCGTGCCGCATAAGCGCCGTGCGCATTGTTCGTGGCCCACCACATGCTGCGGTAGGCCCCACCGGGCAGCGTGGGCGGGCCGCCGGCCTTGAATGCGTCCACGCTGCCGCGGCTGCGGATGTCGTGCACCACGGCGGCGGGCACGATCTGGCGGCCGTTGTAGGCGCCGTCGTTGCGCAGGCATTCGCCAAGACGCGCCATGTCGCGCAGCGTGGGGTTCAGCCCGCCGCCTGCGAATTCGGTGCCTTCGCCGTCCACCAGCATCGCGGCGTCTTCTTCGCAGCCCAGCGGCTGCCACAGGCGCTGGCTCAGGTGCTCGCCAAAAGCCTGGCCGGTGACGCGGCGGATCAGCCAGCCCAGCACGTCGCTGTTCACCGTCTTGTAGTAGAAGCCCTGGCCATGCGGTCCGTCGGACTTCAGCGTCCGCAGGAAGGCGTAGAAGCTGGGCGCCCCGTTGTAGCCCGGCGGGCGCGGGAAGATGCCGCCGGCGCGTGAGTGTTCCCAGATGCCGGCCTTGGGGTCGGTGTAGTCCTCGGAATAGGCCACGCCGATGCGCATGTCCATCACGTCGCGCACGGTGGCCGTGTCCCAGGCCGTTCCCGCCAGTTCGGGGATGTAATGCGGCACGTGCTTCGCTTCGTCCAGCGCGCCTTCGTGCACCAGCATCGCGGCCAACAGGCCGGTGTAGCTCTTGGTCACGCTCATGGCCATGTGCACGCGCTGCGGCGCCATCACGCCGAAGTAGCGTTCCTGCACGATGCGCCCGCGGTGCAGCACCACGATGGCGTCGGTGTACATGGCGTCCAGGCTCTGGGCCCAGGTCATCTCGGCGCCACCGCCCAGCGGCATGCATCGCACCGCCTCGTCCAGATCGGTTCGCAGCGCCACCGGCAGCACGCTGGCCGGGCCGGGGCCTCGCCATACCTGTGTGCTGGGCAGCAACTGGCGGATGTTCGCAAAGGCCCAGCGGGACTTCGGGAACTGGAAGTGCCCCGTGTCGGCAAAGCGCACCAGGCGTTCCGGCGCCGGCGGGTCGCCCTGCATCCAGCCCAGGCGGGCGGGGTCGGTGTCGGCCGCGCTGGGCCAGGTGGGTTTTGCGCTCACAGGCTTGTCCGTTTCCAGGGTCTGCCCCATTCTGCGGGCGCCCCCTTGGCCCGACGATCCGGGTCAGCCCGCAACCCCCAGGAGCCCACCGCATGAAGCTGGTCATCGCCCAGATGAAGCACGAGACCAACACCTTTTCCCCGGTGCCCACACCGTTGGGCCGCTTTGCGGTCGGCGGTGGGGTGCCGCTCGAAGGGGAAGCGGCCATTGCCGCCAGCCGCGGCACCGGCTCGGCCCTGGGCGCTTTCGTGGAACTGGCCGAAGCGGCCGACGCGCAGATCGACCTGGCCATTGCCGCCAATGCCTGGCCCAGCGGGCCGGTCCACGACGACGCCTTCGAGCACATCTGCGGCCGCATCCTGGCCGCGGTGCAGCGTGGTTGCGACGGCGTGTTGCTGGATCTGCACGGCGCCATGGTGACGCAAAGCTTTGACGACGGCGAAGGTGAACTGCTGCGCCGCATCCGTGCCGCGGCGCCAGGCCTGCCCATCGGCGTGGCGCTGGACATGCACACCAACCTCTACGACGCGATGGGGGCGAATGCCAACGTCATCGCCGGCTACCAGACCTACCCGCATGTGGACATGCACGGCACCGGCGTGCGCGCGGGCAGCGCGCTGCTGGCGCAGTTGCAGGGCCGGCGCAAACCCACCCTGGCCTGGGGCCGGCGGCCGATGCTGCCGCACGTGATGCGCCAGGGCACGCACCAAAGCCCCAACCGCGAACTGCAGGCGCGCTGCCGCGAGATGGAAGCGCAAGGCGCCTTGTGCGCCAGCGTCTTCGTGGGCTTCCCGAACGCCGACATCGAATTCGCCGGCCTGTCGGCGGTGGTCGTCACCCACAACGACGCCGCGCTGGCCCAGCGCTGGTGCGATGAACTGCTGGACCAGGCCTGGGCCCAGCGCGAAGCCTTCGTCTTCCAGCCCGAAGCCTTGCCCGAATCCATCGCCCGCGCGCAGCGCCTGGCCGCGCAGGGCCACAGCGGCCCGGTGGTGCTGCTGGACCACTGCGACAACTGCGCCAGTGGCGGCACCATGGACACCATGGACGTGCTGGGCGCGCTGCTGGACGCCGGCGTGCAGAACGCCGGCGCCTACGCCATCTTCGACCCCGAGGCGGTGCGCGCCATGGCCGCCGCCGGCGTGGGCGCGGAACTGACCCTGCCGCTGGGCGGCAAGCTGGACATGCCGGCGCTGGGCCTGAAGGGCAAACCGCGCACCGTGAGTGGCCGGGTGCGGGTTTTGTCGGACGGCAACCACATCAACCGCGGGCCCATGGCCGGCGGCGAAGCCTCCAGTTCCGGCCCCAGCGCCCTGTTCCAGGTGGGTGGTGTGGCCATCGCGGTGATTTCCAACCATGTCGAGCCGCACGACCTGGCGGCCTTTGAAGCCGTGGGCCTGGCGCCCGACCGCCTGGGCCTGCTGATGCTGAAGAGCCGCGTGCACTGGCGCGCCGGGCTGGAAAAGCTGGCCCATGCCATCGTGGAATGCAATGGCTCGGGCGTGTGCACCTCCGACTACGCGGCCATGGGCCTGAACAAGGTGCGGCGGCCGATCTACCCGCTGGACAGCTTGTAGCCGTTTCGCGCCTGGGGCCGGTCCGGGCGATCAGGGCAGCGGCTTGCCCGGCGCGCTGGCCAGACTGTCCAGCAGCCCCTGCACCTCGCTGGCATCGCCCTTCTTGAACTCGGCATACAGCTTGGCGCCCTCCTGCGCCAACCGGTTCAGTTCCTGGTCGTCGGCATTGATGGTCAGCGCGGCGCCCACCGCGCCGACGCCGCCGGCTTCGTCGGGCGCGGCCCCGCTCTCGCCCACGCCCAGCAACTGGCGCTGCCGCTCCAGGCCCAGCACCTGCTGCAGGCCCTCGGAGAGCTGCTCGCGGATCAGCACCTCGGACTTGAGCCGGGCCACCTTGTCACTGAGCCTGGCATGTTCGGCGATGCGCTTGCGCGCGTCGGCGATGTTTTGCTTGGCGGCATCAACCCGCAGCTTCTTCACCACCTTGGCGGCGGCCTTGGCCAGTTCGCCGGCCTCGCCTTTGAGATCGTCCCAGTCCTCGCCGCCCTGCCCGCCCCCCAGCAATTGATCCTGGCGCTCCAACCCCAGCACGTACTGGAACAGGCCGGTCAGGTGGTGCGGCAAACCGTCGTCGGGGGCACCTTTGGCGGGCGGTCCACCAGAGATCAGTTTTTCCAGTGCCTCGCGCTGTTGCCGCCGGGCCATCAGGTCTTCGGCCGGCGGCTGGCGCGCCACACCCTCGGCCTGCTGGGTCAGCTGCTGCAGTTCCTGCCGGTTCAGGCCATTGGCCAGGCGCAGTTGCTCGGACATGGCTGCCCGCACGATCTCTTTTTCCTCCTCGCCAGCGGCGTACTGCCCGTCCGGGCCCATGCCACGGCCGGTGACCGCCTGGTCGTGCAGCAGGCTGAACCACCCCGTCAGGGCCTCACGCAGCTGCTTGTGCTTTTCGCGCGGGTCCTGCGCCTTGGACCGGGTGAGCTTGTCCAGCATCAGCAGGTAGCGGCCCCGTTCGCTGTCGAACAAGGCCAGCAGTTCGGCCATGCGTTCACACAGCATGGCCCAGTAGGCGGCGATCTCCGATTCAGCACCGCTGGCCAGCACGGCCTCGCGCCAGCGCTGCACGTACAACATGCGCTGTGAACGCAGCAGGCTGGGCGCCATCAGCTCGCCATCGGGCCAGCGGCCCTCGCGGTTGCGGATGTCGTTCACCGTGCCGTCGGCCAGCGTGCGCCAATAGCGCTTCGAATACAGCAGGCCCGTGGGTGGTTCGCCCGAGGCGGCCGTCGACAGGCCCACGGCGCCGGGCCGCGGCGTGCCGCTCAGCGTCGCCGTGCCGGCATCCACCTCCAGGGTGTAGCCGCCGACGCCCGCTGGGCCGGGAATGCGAAAGTTGGCCATGGCGCCCCTCCATGGCGCGCCGTGCGCGCGCTGCCGTCACTCTAGGGCGCGCCCGCGCCAGGTCCATCCCACAGGCGGGGGTGGGCGCCTCCCTCGTTTCGGATTCAGCCCAGGCCGGCTGCGGCGTTCACGTCCGCGGCGGCCACGCCCAGCTTGGCCGCCGCGGCGAGGATCTCGTTCCAGGTGGCCTCGTCCACCGGAATGCCCTGCGCGGTGCGCCGCGCCTTGTGCGCGCGCTCGGCGTCACCGGCCACCTGCACCGCGTCAAAGCCGCTGCGCGCGGGCGAAGCCTGGACCCAGTCCAGGAAGGCCAGGGCCTCGGCCTCGAAGGCGGCCTTGTCGCCCAGCTTCGCCGGGTCCAGCAGCACACTGAACATGCCGTTCAGCACCCGGGCCTGGCTGGCATCGGCCGTGCGCTGGGTCATGCCCGCGGCCAGGGCGCCGCCCAGCAGTTCGCACATCAAGGCCAGGCCGTAGCCCTTGCGGGTGCCGAAAGTGAGCAGCGCGCCAAAGGGCGGAATGACCGAGTAGCGCGGGTCGGTGGTGGCCCGGCCCTGGTCGTCGATGAGGCAGCCTTCGGCCACAGCCTCGCCCTTGTTGTGCGCCACCCGGGTCTTGCCCTGGGCGATCATGCTGGTGGCGAAGTCCAGCACCACCGGCGGCCGGCCGGCCAGCGGCACGCCAATGCACACCGGGTTGGTGCCGAAGCGCGCGTCCGCGCCGCCGAAAGGCGCGACGATGGGCCGCGACACCACGTTCACCAGGTGCATGGACACCAGCCCCGCCGCCGCGGCCTGTTCGGCCCAGGCGCCGATGCGCCCCAGGTGGTGCGAATTGCCCAGGGCCACGATGCAGTTGCCGTGCGCGCGGGCGCGCTCGCTGGCCAGGGCCATGGCCTCGCGGCCGATCACCTGGCCGAAGCCGGCGTCGCCATCCAGCCGCAGCAGCGCGCCGGCGTCCAGCAGCGTCTTCACATGGGCGTTGGGCTTCAAGCCGCCTTCCAGGTAGGCCTGGGCGTAGCGCGGCAGCATGCCGATGCCGTGTGAATCGTGGCCGGTGAGGTTGGCCTCGATCAGGTTGTCCACCACCGCGTCCACTTCCGCGGCGCTGCTGCCGAAGCCGCGCACCAGGGTGCGCATGGCGGCCTGCAGTCTTGGCAGGGCGATGGTGTGGGTCTGGCTCATGGTGTCTGCTGCACTGTGGTTCGGGTGCGCGGATGCTAGCCGCGCCCTACAGGCGCCGGTGCGCCAGCGCCGGCAACTGCTGCCGCACCTGGGCCAGCAGGCTGCGGTCCAGCGTGGCCATCACCACCGCTTCGCCTTCGGCGCGTTCGGCCAGCACGTCGCCCCAAGGCCCGGCCACCAGGCTGTGGCCCCAGGTGCGGCGACCGTTCTCGTGCCGGCCGCCCTGCGCCGGCGCCAGCACGAAGCACTGGTTTTCCACCGCACGGGCGCGCAGCAGCAGTTCCCAGTGGGCCTGGCCGGTGGTGTAGGTGAAGGCCGCGGGCACCACGATCAGGTCCAGCGGCTTGGGAACGCCCAGCGCCCGGTACAGCTCGGGAAAGCGCAGGTCGTAGCACACCGACAGGCCCACCCGCAGCGCACCGGACGGCAACGCCGCTTCGAAGGCCACCGGCTCGCTGCCGGCCTGCAGCACGCGCGACTCGTCGTAGCTTTCGCGGCCGTTGTCGTAGGCGAAGAGGTGGATCTTGTCGTAGTGCGCCGCGCGGGTGCCGTCAGGCGCGTAGACGCAGCAGCTGTTGCGCACCCGGTCAGGCGATTCGGTGCGCAGCGGCAGCGTGCCGCCCACCACCCACACCTGGTGCACGCGCGCCATGTCGGAAAGGGCCTGCTGGATGGGGCCGGCGCCCAGGCTTTCGGCCACCCCCAGCTTGTCGCGGTCGGTCTGGCCCAGCAGGCAGAAGTATTCGGGCAGCGCCACCAGCTGCGCGCCGCCGCGCGCAGCCTCGGCCACCAGGCGTTCGGCCGCGGCCAGGTTGCGGTCCACGCTGGGCGTGGACACCATCTGCAGCGCGGCAATCAGGGTGGGGGTCATGGGTTGCTCGGGGGGCTGGACGCCGCCGCCGCGGGCGAGGGCAGGTTGTCGATGTCGGGCGCGGCTTCGCCGGGCTTGCGTTGCACGCGCGCCACCTGCGGGTCGGCCCAGCCGCCGGTGATGTGGAATTCACGCGTGTTGGCCGCCTGCAGCGGCCGGCGCAGCACCCACTGCGCCAGGAAGGTGCCCAGGCCCACCGCCGGGTTGATGGCGGCATAGGCCAGCGACGCGGTGCCCGCGTTCAGCTCGGGCACCACCACCACGCGCAGGTCCTGGGTTTCACGCGCGATGTCGGCCGTGCCTTCCATCAGCACCGCAGCCTGAACGCCGCGCAGGCGCAGGTTGCTGGTGTGGGCCTGGCCGCGCGACAGGCTCAGGTCGCCGGCCACGTTGTCGAAGGCAAAGCCTTCCTGGAACACGTCGCGGAAGTCCAGCAGCAGCCGCCGCGGCAGGGCCTGCAGGCTCAGCACGCCCAGCAGCCGCGCGGCGCCGGCGTCGGCCTTCAGGAACTGGCCGGCGTCCAGCGTCAGGTTCATCTGCCCGTCCAGCGTGGGAATGTCCAGCGCCAGCGGTGAGCCCACCCAGGCCACCTGGCCCTGCATGCGGCCCTTGCCGCCCTTGACCACGCGGCCGAAGCCCAGGCGTTCCAGCAGCGCGCCGCTGTCGGCCAGGTCCAGCTTGAAGTCCATCACCATGCGCCGGCGCGTGCTGCCCGGCGGGGCGGTCCACAGGCCGCTGCCGTTGAGCTGGGCTTCGGGCGTGACCAGCTTCAGCTTGGTCAGGCGCCATTCGCGGGGCTCGCGCGGCGCGTCGCCGCTGGCCACGCCGCGGTTCACGGCTTCCAGTTCCACCCGACCCAGCTTCTTGCCGCGCAGTTCGAAGTCGTCGATCACCACGTCCAGCGCCGGCACGCTGGCCGGGGCCTGGTCCAGCAGGGTCTCCACGCTGGCGGCGTCCGACGGCGGCAGGTTCAGTCGCGTCAGCCGTGCATACACCCGCCCGGCCCCGCCAGCGCGGCGCGGTTCGCGGTATTCCACATAACCGGCTGCCTGTTCGGCATCGATGTTGGCGCGCCAGGTGCTGTCGGCGCCGTCCTGCAGGCGCGACAGGCGCAGGTCCATGCGGCTCAGGCGCCGCTGGCCAGTGACCAGTTCCTGCGCTTTCAGGCGGATGTCCTGCGGCAGGTAGCCGCCGTCGAAGGGCAGGGCCGCCGCGGTGGCGCCCGGCGCGGCCGGCGGCGCGGTTTTCTGGAAGCGCTGCAGCGCGGCCTGCCAGGCGTCCACGTTCAGGCTGCTGAACTCCACCAGCGCCTGGCCGCCCGGCACCAGGGCCGGCAGCGGCATGTTCACCGCCACCGCGCTGCGTTGCACCTGGGCCCCGGCGGCAGACAGCTCGCGCTGGAACTGGGCGTGAAAGCTCGGGCCCAGTTCCAGCTTCAGCAGGTCGCGCGGTGTCTGGCCCGGCGCCAGGGAATCGGGCAGCAAGGTGCTCGACAGCCGCAGCAGGCCCGGCGCTTCGGCCGCCTTGCCCAGCGGCGCCGGCAGGTCGATGGCCATGCCGGTGAGCGGGCTGCTGACGTTGAGTTCCTGCCAGCCCTTCACATAGCCCAGCTGCAGCTTGTAGGGCGCGCTGCCGCTCATCAGCTGCGCGGCACGCGCCACCGGGCCCAGCTCCGGCAAGCGGCGCAGGCCGTCGGCCGTGGCCGTGCCCTGGCCGGTGAAGCGCAGGCTGCCGTCGGGCTGGCTGCCGCCGTCGAAGCTGGCGTCGCCGCCGGCCACGCGCGCCGCACCGCCCACGATGGCAAAACCCTTGTGGCTGAAGTCCACCCGGCCGCGCGCGCCGGCCAGCAGCGGCGTGCCGGGCTGGATGCGCACGTCGCCACCCAGCAATTGCACGCTGCCCTTGACCGTGCTGGCCGACAGCTTGGTCAAGGGCAAGGTCAGCGACAGATTCAGCTCGGCAGGGCCGGCGGCGCTGGCCTGGGCCAGCATGTGTTGGGTCCATTCGCCCACCGGCGTGGCGTTCAGGTAGCGCAGCAGGTCGCCGGCCGGACCGCGTGCCTGGCCGTCGATGCGCACCGGCGCGCCTTCGGCGAAATCGGAGATGCCGCCGTTCACATTGCGCAGCTCGGTGCCCCACAGCCGCCCCTGCGCGTTGCGGATGCTCATGGACACGCGGTCGAACACCAGTTCACCCTGCACCTGGGTGAAGGCGGGCCAGGGCGAGGCCCAGGCCGGCTCGCGCGTGGCGGGGTCGGCGGGTGTGCTCGGTACGTAGGCCAGCTGCACGTCGCGCACCTGGCCGGCGATGTTGAATTCGCCCTCCTTGGCGTTGTAGAAGGGGAAGTTCCACAGGTCGCCCTTCACCTTGAAGGTGGCCGACTCCACCTTGCCCGCCTGCACCGCGTTCTGCACGTAGTGCCGCGCCGCCGCCGGAATGCCCAGCGGCAGGTAGCGCGCCACCGCGGTGGCCTTGCCGCGCAGCAGCTTGCCGCTCATGTCCAGCACGCCCGGCAGGCGCCCGCCCTTGCCGAAGGTGGTGGCGGCGCCGGTGTGCCAGGTGGCGTTCAGTTCGCCCTTGACCTCGTCGTTCTCGAAGCGCGCCTCCTTCACCTGCAGCGCCACCTGGGGCGCGCCGCCGGCGGCGCCGGCCGGGGTGATGCGCCATTGCAACTGGCTGTCCAGCCGGGTGAGCGGCACCACGGGTTGTTCAAACACGCCGGGGAAATCCAGCGCGCCGCCGGCCACCACCAGGCGCGCTTCGCCGCCGGTTTCGGTGGCGTTCAGGTCGATGTCGGCTTGGCGCACCCCGGGCCGGCCGATGCCGCGGGCTTCGGGCGACGGCGCCGAGGCGATGCTCACCCCCTTGAAGCGGGCGCTGGCCTGGTACTGGCGCGGTGCGTCCAGCGGGCCGTCCCAGCGCAGCGCCAGGTCCTGGATGCCGCCCTGCGGCGCCATGCCGGCCAGCAGCCTGCGCACGCCGTCGCCCAGCGGCAGGCGTTCGGCCAGGCTGGCCAGCACCGGCAGGTCCAGGCGGTCGGCGCTGAATTCGCCACCCGCCAGCGGGCCGCCCAGCCAGGCCGTCGCGCTGGCCGGCGGCGCCTTGGACGGCACGGGGGCGCGGTTCAAGCTCAGCGCCATGCGCCCGGCCGGCCACTGCCGCCCATCGCCGGTGACAAAGCCGAACTGGCTGGCCGCCACGCGCCACTGCTGGGCCGACTGCTGGGCTTCGAAGCGGCCCTGCATCTGGGTGAAGTTCATCGGCGCCAACTGCGGCGACAGGCGCAGGGTGACGTCGCGCAGCGCCAGGTCGGCGGTGCCGGTGCGGGGCTGGCCCTGGTCCAGGTCCAGCCACAGGCGCATGGCGCCGCTGCCTTCGGCCAGCGCCAGCGGCAGGTTCACATAGTGGCGCAGCTGGGCCACTTCGGCATGCGGCAGGTCGGCGTGCAGGGTGCCGCTCCATTGGCTGAAGTCGGCCGCACGCGCCAGCAGCGGCTGGCGCAGGCGGGCGCGCAGGCTGAAGCGTTCGCCCCAGCCTTCGGGCAGGGTGGCGTCCAGGCGCAGGTCGTGGCGGCGCAGGCCATTGCGGATGACCAGCTGCACCCCGGTCAGCGCCAGCGGCGGGGCGGCGCGCTGTTCGTCCAGCCAGCGCAGCGTGGCGCCACGGATCACGAATTCATGCTGCTCGAAGAACCAGTCGGCGGCGCCCTCGCCGCCCGAACCGCCGGCGCCCAGGTCCAGCCCGCCCACGAAGATGCGCCCGCTGGCGTCGCGGCGGATGTCCAGTTCGGGGTCTTCGATCAGCAGCTGCTCGAAGCGCAGTTCCAGCGCCAGCAGCGCCGGCACCGACAGCGCTGCGGCCACGCGCGGCAGGCGCAGCGCGCTGCGGCCCTGCGGGTCCATCAGCTGCACGTCCAGCAACTCCATCGCCGGCACCCAGCCGCCTTCTTTCACCTGGATGCGTCCGATGCGCACCGGCGCCCCCACCGAGCGCGTGGCCAGCGCCTCGATGCGCGGTCGCCAATCGTCGATGTGCGGCAGAATCCCCCAGTGCAATGTCAGCCAAGCCAGCAGCAGCACACTCCACAGCGCGAACAGGCCATAGGCCAGCCAGCGCAGCGAGGTCTGCCACCAGCGCCGCGCAGGCGCTGACACCAACTGGCGCCGCGAGGGCGCCAGCACAACAGGGTCTGAGGTCGAGAGGGACATCCGATGCACGGAAACCGGCGATCACCGGGTAAGAGGCTGCCGCAGCGGCCGGTGTGCGCCATCGCTCACCGGCACTTCACCGCCGCCACCGCAGGACCGGTTGGCCCAGGTGACGAATCAATCTAGCACAGGCCTCTGAGCCCGCCCTGATGGCTTCCGAGCCCTTTACCAATCTTGACAACCCGCTGGCCGTCGACATGGCCAGCGCCGACCACAGCCGCTTCGTGCAGCGGGTGCGCCGCCGCTATGCGGTCGATCTGCCGCTGCTGGCCGCGGGCTTGCCCTCGGTGGACAGCATCACCGCGCTGGTGCAGCGCCTGCGGGCCGACGGCCGCACGCTGACGTCGGCCCTGCGGGTGGCGCGGCAGGTGGTGCTGGAGCGCCTGGCCGTGCTGGACGTGGAGCAGGCCTGCCCGCTGGAACACGTCACCCACGCCATGACCGCGCTGGCCGAGGCCACGCTGGAGCTGGCCCTGGCCCAGGCCCGCGCTGACGAGGACGAACGCAGCGGCCCACCACGCAACGACGAAGGCGGCGACATCGACTTCTGGATCATCGGCATGGGCAAGCTCGGCGCGCGCGAGCTGAACGTGTCGTCCGACATCGACCTGATCTACGTCTACGAAGACGAAGGCCACACCACCGGCCGCGACGGTGCCGGCAGCCAGGCGGTGAGCGCCCACGAGTACTTCGCCCGCGTGGCCAAGCGCCTGTACACCCTGATCGGCGACACCACCGAAGATGGTTTTGTCTTCCGCGTGGACCTGGCGCTGCGCCCCAACGGCAATTCGGGCCCGCCCGTGGTCAGCCTGCAAATGCTGGAGGAATACTTCCTGGTGCAGGGCCGCGAGTGGGAGCGCTTTGCCTGGCTGAAAAGCCGCGTCATCGCCCCGCGCGCCAGCGTGGCCAGTGGCCGGCCGCTGCCGCTGCGCAGCCTGGTCACCGCCTTCGTCTACCGCCGCTACCTGGACTACGGCGTGTTCGAGGGCCTGCGCCAGCTGCACCGCAAGATCCGCGAAGAAGCCCAGCGCCGCGCCGCCGGCCGGCCCGAACGCGCCAACGACGTGAAGCTGTCGCGCGGCGGCATCCGCGAGATCGAGTTCATCGTGCAACTGCTGCAGGTGGTGCGCGGCGGGCATTTCCCTGAAATTCGCACCCGCAGCACCTTGTCCGGCCTGCAGCGCCTGGTGGCGCGCAGCCTGATGAAGCCCGAGGCCGCCAAGGGCCTGGCCGAGGCCTACACCTTCCTGCGCCGGCTGGAGCACCGCATCCAGTACCTGGACGACCAGCAGACCCATGTGCTGCCCAGCGCCGACGGCGACCTGGGCTGGATTGCCCGCAGCATGGGCCTGGCCTGCACCGCCGACGCCTGCGAACTGCTGGACCGCCTGGGCGAGCTGCGCGAGTTCGTGGCCAATGAATTCGACGCCCTGCTGCACGACGGCCGCGCGCCCACGCCGGTGCCCGGCGGCGCGCCGGAGGGCTGCCGCAGCTGCGGCCAGGGCCCGCTGCCGCTGGACGCCGAGGCGCTGCTGGAAAAACTGCCTGCCGACCTGGCGGAGCGCGTGCGCCGCCTGGCCCAGCAGCCCCGGGTGCAAGGCCTGCGCGAAGAAAGCAAGCTGCGCCTGGGCCGGCTGGTGCTGCGCGCCGCGGCTTGCGTGCGCGACGAGCACTGCGCGCCCGACGCGGCGCTGCGCTTCATCGACTGGCTGGACCCGCTGCTGCGTCGCGAAAGCTACCTGGCCCTGCTGGTGGAGCGCCCGGAAGTCATGCAGCGCCTGCTGCGCCTGCTGGGCCTGGCGCGCTGGCCCATGCAGTACCTGATGCGCCACCCCGGCGTCATCGACGAACTGGCCGACGCCCGGCTGCTGAACGAGCGCTTCGGCCGTGCCAAGTACATCGGCGACCTGGACGCCCGCCACGACGCCTGGGTGCGCGCCGGTGAAGCCGACGAAGGCTCGCTGCTGGACACGCTGCGCCACGCCCACCACGCCGAAGTCTTCGGCACCCTGGTGCGCGACGTGGAAGGCCTGCTCAGCGTGGAACAGGTGGCCGACGACCTGTCGGCGCTGGCCGACGCCACGCTGGAATGCACCCTGCGCTGGGCCTGGGCGCGCCTGAAAGCCCGCCACCGCGACGAGCCGCAGTTCGCGGTCATCGCCTACGGCAAGCTGGGCGGCAAGGAACTGGGCTACGGCAGCGACCTGGACGTGGTCTTCCTGTACGACGACACCGGCGAAGCCGACGAGTACCGCGCGCAGGAGGTCTATGGCCACTTCGTGCGCAAGATCATCACCTGGCTGACGCTGCGCACCGCGGCGGGCGAGTTGTTCGACATCGACACCGCGCTGCGCCCCAACGGCAATTCGGGTCTGCTGGTCACGTCCATCTCGTCGTTCGAGAAGTACCAGGCCGGCCGAGGCGGCAACACCGCCTGGACCTGGGAACACCAGGCGCTGACGCGAGCGCGCTTCTGCGCCGGCACAGCCGCAATAGGCGAACGCTTCGACGCCGTGCGGCGCCAGGTGCTGGCCGCCCCGCGCGACGCCACCGCGCTGGCCGCCGAGGTGCAGACCATGCGCGAGCGGGTGCGCAAGGCGCGGCCGGTGCCGGCCGACAAATTCGACGTCAAGCACAGCCCCGGCGGCATGATGGACGCCGAGTTCGCGGTGCAGCAGCTGGTGCTGACCCACAGCGCCGACCACCCGGCGCTGCTGGACAACGTGGGCAACATCGCGCTGATGCAGCGCGCCGAAGAAGCCGGCCTGCTGCCCGCCGGCGTGGGCCGCGCGGCAGGGGACGCCTACCGCGAACTGCGCCGCGCCCAGCACCGGGCACGCCTGGACGAGCAGCCCACGCAATTCGCGCCGGAAAGCCTGGCACGCGAACGCGACGCGGTGCTGGCCTTGTGGAACGCAGTGTTCGGCTGAACGCCTGGCTGGCGTTGGCCGCGCTGCTGGCGGCCGGCGCGCTGGTGGCCAGCGCCCTGCCGCGCCAGGCCCTGGACTGGCAACCACAGCTGGCGCTGTCCCAGCCCTGGCGCCTGATCACCGCGGCCTGGGTGCACTGGAGCCCGCTGCACCTGCTGGCCAATGTGCTGGGCTGTGCCGCGGTGGCCGCTTGGGGCTGGCGGGCCCACTGTGACCGCCACGATGCCCTGGCCTGGGCCGCCGCCTGGCCGCTGTCGCACCTGGTGCTGCTGGCCCAACCGCAGTTGCTGCACTACGGCGGGCTGTCCGGCGTGTTGCATGCGGGCGTGGTGGTGGCGGCGGTGCGGCTGCTGTTCGACGGCCCGGCCTGGCCGCGCGCCATCGCGCTGGCCGTCATTGGCGGCCTGGGCCTGAAGGTGGTGCTGGAAGCCCCCTGGCAAGGCCCGCTGCGGCAGGTGCCTGGCTGGGACATCGCCATCGCGCCATTGGCGCACATCGGCGGCGCGGCGGCCGGCCTGCTGTGCGCCCTGCTGCTGCATGGGGTGTTGCTCCCGATGCGCCGACATCCGCCGCGCGCCTAGCATCAGGACATGTCAGACCGAAAGACACACCTGGACGGCCTGGCCGTCGCCTCGCTGCTGCTGTGCTGCGCCCTCTGGGGCCTGGGCCAGGTGGCCACCAAGCTCACGCTGGCCGAGGTGCCGCCGCTGGCGCAGGCCGCTTTCCGTTCGCTGGGCGCGGCGGTGCTGGTGGCGCTGTATGCCCGCTGGCGCGGCATTGCACTCACCCAGCACGACGGCACGCTGCGCGGCGGCCTGCTGGCCGGGACGCTGTTCGCGGCCGAGTTCGCCTGCATCTTCATCGGGCTGCAGTTCACGTCGGCCTCGCGCATGGTGGTGTTCATCTACCTGGCGCCCTTCATCGTGGCGCTGGGCATGCCGCTGGTGGCGCGCACCGAGCGGCCCACCGGGCTGCAACTGGCCGGCCTGCTGGTGGCGTTTTCCGGCGTGGCCTGGGCCTTTGCCGAAGGCTTTGTGGCGCCGCGCGCGGGCCAGCGCCAGTGGCTGGGCGACGCCCTGGGCGTGGCCGCCGCCGTGCTGTGGGCGTCCACCACATTGACCATCCGCGCCACCCGGCTGTCCAGCGCGGCGCCCGAGAAGACGCTGCTGTACCAGCTGCTGGTGTCCGGCCTGGCGCTGGGGCTGGCGTCCCTGCTGGTGGGCGAGAAGCCCACGCTGCAGGTGGGCGTGGGCACGGCCTGGCTGCTGTTCTTCCAGACCGTGGTGGTGTGCTTCGCCAGCTACCTGCTGTGGTTCTGGCTGGTGCGCCACTACCCGGCCACCAGCGTGTCGTCCTTCACCCTGCTGACGCCCATCTTCGGCCTGTTCGCCGGGGTGCTGCTGCTGAACGAGCCGCTCACGCTGCGCCTGGGCGCGGCCGCTGGCGCGGTGGCGCTGGGCATCGCGCTGGTGAACCGGCCGAGGCCCGCAGCGCTGTCACCCGCGCGGCAGGTGCCGGCGCCGAAGGCCTCCTAGACTTCGGGCTCCCCCTTCTGGAGACACACCATGATCACCCTGTGCGGCTTTGCGGTTTCCAACTACTACAACAAGGTCAAGCTGGCGCTGCTGGAAAAGGGCATCCCCTTCCAGGAAGAACTGGTCATGACCGGCCAGACCGCCGAGCCCATCCTGGCCGCGTCGCCGCTGGGCAAGGTGCCCTTCATCCGCACCGAGCAGGGCGCGCTGTGCGAAAGCCAGGTGATCGTCGACTACCTGGAGGCGAAATATCCCCAGACGCCACTGCTGCCGGCCGACCCCTTCGCCGCCGCCAAGGTGCGCGAGCTGTGCACCTTCATCGACCTGCACCTGGAACTGGTGGGGCGGGAGCTGTACGGGCAGGCCTTCTTCGGCGGCACCGCCAGCGATGGCACCAAGGAACGCGTGAAGAAGCAACTGGCGCGCAACCTGCCGGCCTTCAAGCGCCTGGCCCGCTTTGCGCCCTATGTGGCGGGTGACAGCTTCACGCTGGCCGACTGCTCGGCCTATGTCAGCCTGCCGCTGCTGGCCCTGGCCACCAAGCTGGTGCTGGGCGAAGACGCGCTGGCCGCGCACGGCATCGACTGGAAGGCCTACAGCGCCCTGGTGGGCGAACGCCCCAGCGCGCAGAAGGTCAATGCCGACCGCAAGGCCTCGCAAGCCCAGTTCGCTGCCGCGCAGGCCAAGAAGTAGGCGCGTTGGCGCGGTACCCCGGCGGCCAGCAGGGCCGGGGTGGGGCGCCTAGCATCGGGCCGATGGCAACTTCGCCACTGCGCCCGGAGCCCTTCGCCCATGAACCCCCGATTCCCACTGGCCTGGCTGGCTGCCGCCGCCCTGTCGGCTGCCCCCGCCTTCGCGGCCGACGCCTGCCCGGCGCTGCTGAAGCAAAGCCAGCCCCGGCTGCAGGACGAGAAGCCGGTGAACCTGTGCGACTACAGCGGGCGCGTGCTGCTGGTGGTGAACACCGCCAGCTTCTGCGGCTTCACCCCGCAATACAAGGCGCTGGAGGCGCTGCACGCCAAGTACCAGTCGCGCGGCCTGTCGGTGCTGGGCTTCCCGTCCAACGACTTCGGCCAGCAGGAGCCCGGCAGCAACAAGGACATTGCCGATTTCTGCGAAAACACCTTCGGCGTCAAGTTCCCGATGTTCGCCAAGTCCAGCGTGGCCCCCGGCCACGGCGCGGCGGTGAACCCCTTGTTTGCCCAGTTGGCCCAGGCCACTGGCCAGGTGCCGAAATGGAATTTCCACAAGTACCTGGTGGACCGCCGCGGCACCGTGGTGGCCAGCTGGCCGTCCAAGATCGACCCACAAGACCCCAAGTCCATCTCGGAGATTGAAAAACTACTGGATGCGAAATGAGACTGTGTAGTTCAATAGTGACTGCTCAGTTCATGGCGCAGTCCGATGTCCCTCCACAGGTTCCACGCAGAACGCAGAAAAGTTGACCGGGCCACGGAACTCCGCAGCGGGCGCCGCGTCATAGACCACAGTGGCGCCTTGAGCGCCGCGCGCGGCCAGGAAGGAAGGAGTCGGCTGTCGCGAACCTTTTTGATGCCGTGCAGTCTCCCGCGTGAGCGGGCTGCAATCCCGAAGCGCCTCTCCTCCTCCCTCCTCCCTCCCTCCTTCGCTTCGGGGCACTGCACGGCGATTTGTCTGCCACGGGGCGGCGCCATCCGGCTGGCCGCCCCGCTCCATTTGGAAGGCGCGCCATGAGGACCGACGGTCCCCGCGTGGCCGTGGTGGGCTCCGGCATCGCCGGCCTGGGCGCGGCGCGGGCGCTGGCGGCGCAGGCGCGGGTCACGCTGTTCGAGGCCGGCACGCACTTCGGCGGCCACGCCCACACCGTCGATCTGAGCTTGGACGGCATCCGCCACGGCGTGGACACCGGTTTCCTGGTCTTCAACGACCACACCTACCCGAACCTGATCCGGCTGTTTGCCGAACTGGGCGTGGACACCGCCCCGTCGGAGATGTCCTTCTCGGTGCAGGCCAGTGGCCTGGAATGGAGCGGCACCAGCCTGGACAGCGTGTTCGCCCAGCGCGCCAACCTGCTGCGCCCGTCCTTCTGGGGCATGCTGGCCGACCTGCTGCGCTTCAACCGCCTGGCCACCGCGCTGGCTGAAGGCGGCCAGGACGTCGCGCTGCAGCAGCCCATCGGCGACTTCCTGCAGGCGCAGCGCTTCGGCGATGGCTTTCGAGACAACTACCTGCTGCCCATGGTGGCCTGCATCTGGAGCTGCCCCACCGAGCAGATGCTGCGCTTTCCCATGGCCACGCTCATCCGCTTCTGCCACAACCACGGCCTGCTGCGCGTCAGCAACCGGCCGCAGTGGCGCACCGTGGTGGGTGGCTCCCAGCACTATGTGCAGCGCCTGCTGGCGCACATCGATGACAAGCGCCTGGCCACGCCGGTCCGGCGCGTGCGCCGCGTACCGCCGGGCAGCGGCAGCGCCGGGGTGTGGCTGGACACCGATGCGGGCGCCGAACGCTTCGACGAGGTGGTGCTGGCCTGCCACAGCGACCAGGCCCTGGCCTTGCTGCAGGAACCCGACGCCGAAGAAGCGGCGCTGCTGGGCGCGATGGCCTACCACGCCAACCGCGCCGTGCTGCACACCGACGCGTCGCTGCTGCCGCAGCGGCGCAAGGCCTGGGCGGCCTGGAACTACGAACGCGCCGCCGACACCCGCACCGAACAGGGTGCGGTGTGCCTGCACTACCTGATCAACCGGCTGCAGCCCCTGCCCTGGCAGCGGCCGGTCATCGTGTCGCTGAACCCGGTGCGCGAACCCGACCCGACCCAGGTGCATGCCGACATCGCCTGGCAGCATCCGGTGTTTGACCAGGCTGCCATCGCCGCACAGCAGCGGCTGCCGCAGGTCCAGGGCCGTGGCCATGTGTGGTTCTGCGGCGCCTGGACACGCTACGGCTTCCACGAGGACGGCCTGGCTTCTGGCCTGGCGGTGGCCCAGGCCCTGCAAAGCCGCTGGCAGGCCGGACCCGGCGCCGCGGCCCAAGCTGCCTGACATGGCCGTCGACTCCCCTCTGAGCCAAGCCCGTCTGGGCCTGGGCGAAGTGCGCCACACCCGGCTGCGCCCGGTGCACCACGCCTTTGCCTACCCCATCTGGTTCGTGCTGCTGCCGCTGCGCAGCCTGCGCCGCGCGCCCGCGATGGCGCTGCCGCGCAACCGCCGTGGCTGGGTGAGCTTTCACGACGCCGACCACGGTGACGGCGGCCCCGACTGCCTGGCCTGGGTGGAGCAGTTGCTGCAGGCCCACGGCGTGAACGACGCCGACGGCGAGGTCTGGCTGCACACCTTCCCGCGCGTGCTGGGTTTCGTGTTCAAGCCGGTCAGCTTCTGGTACTGCCACCGCGCCGATGGCTCGCTGGCGGCCGTGCTGGCCGAGGTGAACAACACCTTTGGTGAACGCCACTGCTACCTGCTGGACGGGCCCGGCCTGGGCTTCGGCCACGAGATGGCGGCGCGCAAGGTGTTCCACGTGTCGCCGTTCTGCAGCGTGCAGGGGAGCTACCGCTTCCGCTTCATGCGCACCGACCTGGGCCAGGACAGCGGCCGCACCGTGGTGCGCATCGACCACCACGACGAGGCTGGCGCCCTGCTGCACACCAGCGTCAGCGGCTACCTGTCGCCGCTGACCGCGCCCGCCCTGCGCCAGGCCTTCTGGCGCATGCCCCTGCTCACGCTGGGCGTGGTGGCGCGCATCCACTGGCAGGCGCTGCAACTCACGCTGCAGCGCGTGCCCTTCTTCCGCAAGCCGCGGCCACCGGTGGACCTGGTGACGCGCTGAACCCGACCCCCGCCCCCCACAACGCCATGCCCTCGTCCAAGACCTGGTCCCTGCCCCTGCAGTCACCGCCTGCGGCGCTGAAGCTGCCGGCCGGCACACCCCACGCCGCGCGCCTGGTGCTGGGCCTGTTGAAGCGCCTGCGCAGTGGGCACCTGGAAGTGCAACTGCCTGACGGCAGCACGCAGCACTTCGGCCCGGGCTGCGCGGGACAACCGCGCGCGCAACTGCAACTGTCCAACTGGAAGCTGTTCGGTGCCGCATTGAAATCCGGCGACATCGGCCTGGCCGAAACCCATGTGGCCGGCGACTGGAGCAGCCCGGACACCGTGGCCCTGCTGCGCCTGTTCATCGCCAACCGCGAAGCGCTGGAAGAACTGGTGTACGGCCGCTGGTGGGGCCGCGCGCTGCACCGGGTGCGCCACCTGCTGAACCGCAACTCGCGCAGCGGCAGCCGCCGCAACATCCACGCCCACTACGACCTGGGCAACAACTTCTACCGCCTGTGGCTGGACGACACCTGGGCCTATTCCAGCGCCTGGTTCAACGGCGACTTCGCCCAGCCCATGGTCCAGGCCCAGCAGGCCAAGATGCGGCGCGCGCTGGCGCAGTGCAACCTGCGCCCGGGCCAGCGCCTGCTGGAAATCGGCTGCGGCTGGGGCGCGCTGGCCGAATGCGCGGCGCGCGATTTCGGCGCCCAGGTGATGGGCGTGACACTGTCCACCGAACAGTTGGCGCTGGCCCGCCAGCGCATGGCCGACGCCGGCCTGGCCGACAGGGTGGACCTGCGGCTGTGCGACTACCGCGACATCGAAAAAACCGAAGGCCAGGCCGGCTTCGACGCCATCGTGTCGATCGAGATGTTCGAAGCCGTGGGCCGCGAGTACTGGCCCGGCTTCTTCCGCAGCCTGCGTGAGCAGCTCCAACCCGGCGGCCGGGCCTGCCTGCAAAGCATCACCATCCGCGACGACCTGTTCGACCGCTACGTGCAGGGCACCGACTTCATCCAGCAGTACATCTTTCCTGGCGGCCTGCTGCCCAGCCGCAGCGAGTTCCGCGCCGAAGCGCAGCGCGCCGGCCTGCGCGTGGTGGACGAACTGGCCTTCGGGCCGGACTACGCCGAAACGCTGCGGCGCTGGCGCCTTGCTTTCCACGCCCAGGACGCGCAGGTGCGCGCGCTGGGCTTCGACGAGCGCTTCATGCGGCTGTGGGATTTCTACCTGGCGTATTGCGAAGCGGCTTTCGACAGCGGCTGCACCGACGTCGTGCAGTTCACCCTGGAACACGCATGAAGCTCGCGCGCCGTGCGGCCCTGGCCGGTTTGCTGATCGCCACGCAGGCGCGTGCCCGCTCGGGCCTGCCGCCTGAATTGGCGGCCGAACTGCCCGGCGCGCGCCTGCACGGCAGCGCCACGCTGCGCTTCCTGGGCCTGGCGGTGTATGACATCCGCCTGTGGGCCACGCATGTGCCGCTGGAAGACCCCTTGGGCTCGCCCCTGGCGCTGGAACTGCAGTACACCCGCGCGCTGAAGGGGGCGGACATCGCCCAGCGTTCCCTGGACGAAATGGTGCGGCAGGGCCCGATCCCGGCACCGCAGCGCCAACGCTGGCTGGCCGAGCTGCAAAGCCTGCTGCCCGACGTGGCGGCGGGCGATCGCCTCACCGGCGTGCAGCGCCCGGCCGATCGACTGCGCCTGTTCCACAACGGCCGGCTGCGCGGCGAAGTGGCTGACGCCGATTTCACCCGCCAGTTCTTCGGCATCTGGCTGGCGCCCGCCACGTCCGAGCCCCGGATGCGGCGCCAGTTGTTGCGTCTGGGCGAGTCATGACTGGCGTGGTGGTGCCCTTTCCCGTTCCGGCCCCGCGCCCGACACCCGTGCCCCAGGAAGTCGCTGCGCCAACGGCCCCGGCCTTCACCCACCGGGACGGCCTGCGCTACGGCGCCCTGGCCGCGCCGCTGGCCTTTGCCGCGCTGCCGCTGTACGTGAACCTGCCGGCCCACCATGCACGTGAATTCGGCCTGCCGTTGGCCGCGTTGGGGGCCTTGCTGCTGGCGGTGCGCGCCGCCGACGCCCTGGTGGACCCCTGGCTGGGCCGGTGGGCCGACCGCTGGTTGTCGCATTCCCGCACCCGCAGCTTGCAGGCCGCCACCGCCGGCGCGCTGACGCTGGCAGGGGGTTTTGTCGCGCTGTTCCTGCCGCCCTGGCGCGAAGGTGCGGCCCTGTGGGCCTGGACGGCCGCCTCGCTGGCCCTGACCTGTTTCGGCTACAGCCTGCTGGGCGTGCTGCACCAGGCCTGGGGCACGCGCCTGGGCGGAGACGCCGGCCAACGTGCCCGCGTGGCGGGCTGGCGCGAGGGCCTGGCCCTGGCCGGGGTGCTGGCCGCCAGTGTGCTGGTCAGCGCCGCCGGGCCGGGGCTGGCGGCGGCGGTGCTGGCCATCGCCCTGGTGCTGGCGCTGGCCCTGCTGGCCCGCGCGCCCCTGCCCGCCGCCCGGCCGCTGGCCAGCAGCCTGCCCTGGCAGGCGCCATGGCGCGACGCGGCCTTCCGCGGGCTGCTGGGCGTGTACCTGGTCAATGGCCTGGCCAGCGCGGTGCCGGCCACGCTGGTGCTGTTCTTCATCCGCGACCGGCTGCAGGCGCCTGCCCTGGAGCCGCTGTTCCTGGGCCTGTACTTCGCCGCCGCCGCCCTGGCCGTGCCCCTGTGGCTGCGTGCCGTGGCGCGCTGGGGCCTGGTGCGCAGCTGGGCCCTGGGCATGGCCTTGTCGGTGACCGCCTTTGCGTGGGCCGCAGCCCTGGGCGCAGGCGACACCGTGGGCTTTGCGCTGGTGTGCGCCGCCAGCGGCCTGGCCCTGGGCGCCGACCTCACCGTGCCCGCCGCGCTGTTGACCGGCGTGGTGCAGCGTGCCGGCCACGCCGGCACCGGCGACGGCAGCTACAGCGGCTGGTGGACCCTGGCCACCAAGCTGAACCTGGCGCTGGCCGCCGGCCTGGCGTTGCCGGCCCTGCAGGCCCTGGGCTACCGGCCTGGCGCCAACGACCCCACGGCCCTGCAAGCCCTCACCCTGGCCTACTGCGCCGGCCCTTGTGTCTTGAAGCTGGCCGCCGGGGCGCTGCTGTGGCGCTGGGCCCGGCACCACGGAGAAAGAAACCCATGACACCCTTCACCCGCCGGCTGGCCCTGGCCGGCCTGGTCGTGGCCGCCACCGGCTGCGCCGGCCCGCAGGTGCAGGACCATGCCGCCGAAAAGCCGGTGCTGGACCTGCGCCAGTACTTCAACGGCGATCTGGTGGCCCACGGCCTGGTCACCGACCGCAGCGGCGCCGTGCGCCGCCGCTTCACGGTGAAGATGGTCGGCCGCTGGCAGGGCGACGAAGGCGTGCTGGAGGAAGACTTCCGCTATGCCGACGGCGCCACCGAACGCCGCGTCTGGCGCCTGACACGCGGCGCCGACGGCCGCTACACCGGCCGCGCCGCCGACGTGGTGGGCAGCGCCATCGGCCAGGCCGCCGGCAATGCGCTGAACTGGCGCTACACCCTGCGCCTGCCGGTGGACGGCCGCACTTGGGAAGTGCAGTTCGACGACTGGATGTACCTGATGGACGAGCGCGTGATGCTGAACAAGGCCGCCATCAGCAAGTTCGGCATCCACCTGGGTGACGTGACCCTGGCCTTCGAAAAACGCTGAAAGCTCCCATGGCCCTGAACCCTTGTCTGGCTGAATCCGACTGGCGTGGCCGCACGGCCTGGCTGGTGGGCGCGTCCTCCGGCATCGGCCGCGCCACCGCGACGCGCCTGCACGGGCTGGGCGCGCAGGTGGTGGTGTCGGCGCGCAACGCCGCCGCGCTGGACGGCTTTGTCGCCGCCCACCCTCAGGCCATTGCACTGCCGGTGGACGTGACCGACGCCGCCGCCTTGAAGGTGGCCGCGCAAGCTTTGCATGCGCGGGTGGGCCGCATCGACCTGGTGATGGCCTGCGCCGGCCACTACAAGCCGATGAACGCCACCCACTTCGACCTGGCCGAGGCCCTGCGCCACCAGCAGGTGAACGTGGTCGGCACGCTGAACCTGCTGGACGCGGTGTTGCCGCTGCTGCTGGCCCAGGCCCAGGCCGGGGCCACGGCCCACCTGTCGCTGGTGGCCAGCGTGGCCGGTTACCGCGGCCTGCCGCAGGCCCTGGCCTACGGGCCCACCAAGGCGGCATTGATCAACCTGGCCGAAACCCTGTACCTGGACCTGTCGGGCCAGGGCGTGGGGGTGTCGCTGATCAACCCGGGCTTCGTGGCCACGCCGCTGACAGCGCAAAATGCCTTCCACATGCCCGCCCTCACCAGCCCGGAAGACGCGGCCCGCGCCATCGTGGCCGGCTGGGCGCGCGGCCACTTTGAAATCCACTTCCCGCGCCGCTTCACCCTGCTGCTGAAGGCGCTGCGCCTGCTGCCCGACGCCTGGTACCTGCGCGGCGTGCGCCGGCTCATCCCGGGCGAACCCCTGCCCGACGAGGACCTGGCCCGCCCCGGCGCCCAGCGGCTGCTGCGGTGAACCCGCCGGGAAGGACCGCCCCGCACCCCGATGCCCGGGTGCGCCGCGTGGTGGACTACTTTGAAACCCTCAGCCCCACGTCGCTGCCACGCCTGGCCGAGCTGTACGCCAGCGACGCGCGCTTCGTGGACCCGTTCAACGACGTGCAGGGCACGGTCGCCATCGAACGCATCTTCAACCACATGTTCACGCAAGTTCAGCAGCCGCGCTTCGTGGTGCTCAGCGCCGAGGCCCAGGACGCCACCGCCTTCCTGACCTGGGACTTCCTGTTTCTGCGCGGCACGCAGGCACACCGCATCCATGGTGCATCCCGCCTGCTGTTCAATGCGCAAGACCAGGTGCAGTTGCACCGCGACTACTGGGACGCCGCCCACGAGCTGTATGAACACCTTCCCGTGCTGGGCGCGCTGATGCGCTGGTTGCGGCGGCGGCTCGCGGCCTGAAGGCCGCCCTCAAGTTCAGCCGGCCGCGGCCGACAACGAGGCAGACCGAAGGGAAGCTGCCACGTGAACCCCAGCCTGCTGCTTGTACTGGAGGGCCTGAAAGACGGCCTGCTGTGGCTGTCGGCCGACGGCAAGGTGAAGTACGCCAACGCCCAGGCGACACAGCTGTCGGGCCTGAAAGCCGGCCTGCAATTGCACGACTGCCGGCTGCGCCAGGCGGTGCAGCTCATCGGCGCGGGCCGGCTGGACAAGCCGCTGGACATGGAGTTCGAGCCCCTGGCCGGCAGCCGGCCCTTGCTGCATGCCAAGGCCGCGCCGGCACTGGCGCCCGGGGACGTGTTCGTGTTCCTGTCACCGCCCGCCGCCTGGGGCGAACCCCTGGCACTGGACAACCTGATGACCGTGCTGCGCAGCGACCTGGCCGGGCCGCTGAAGCAACTGAGCAGCGCGCTGGCCATCGCTGGCGACAGCCACGATCCGCAGGCCATCGAGTCCGCGGTGGACCAGGGCAAGGCCCTGGCCGAGACCCTGGCGCGGCTGGTGGACCTGTCCGAGCTGTGGCAGAGCGATTCGCTGCTGGCCAACGACCGCGTGGCCATCTGGGGACTGCTGCAGCAGGCCTGGGAGCGTTCACGCGCTTTCGCTGAAACACGCAAAGTGACGGTGCGCCTGGTCACCCAGCTGGACGCCAAGGACATGCCGTTCACCTATGGCAGCGAGTTCTGGATCCACCGCGTGGTGACCGAAAGCCTGCAGGCCGCGCTGCGCGCCGCATCGCCCGGGGCGACGCTGGACATCGAGCTGCGCGCCATGGGGCCACGCGCGCTCATCGTTTTCCGCAACAGCGGCATGTGGCCCGCCACCGCGAAGGACGCGCTGATGCTCAACGACGGCCAGGCCCGCCGCGCCCCGGGCGGCGCACGGCCGAGCGTGAATGCCAAGGACCTGATCGGCCTGCACCTGTGCGAGCGCATCATCAACCTGCTGGGCGGCCAGTTGCGCGAGGAAGTGGACGACGGCATGCGCCACTTCCTGATCGACCTGCCCACCGGCGCGCCGCACCGCGAAGTGCACGACGCGGCGATGGAATCGGCCCAGGCCCAACGCTACGCGGCCGACCTGTCTGCGCTGATGGCGCGCCGCCGCGCAGCGGCGCCGGCCAAGCCGGCCTGACGGGCCGGAGGGCGCTACCTCAACCAGCCCTTGCGGCGGAAGTAAATGAAGGGCGCCGCCACCGACGCCACCATCAGCCCGATGGCCAGCGGGTAGCCCCAGGTGGCCTCCAGTTCCGGCATGTGCCTGAAGTTCATGCCGTAGATGCTGGCGATCAAGGTAGGCGGCAGCAGCGCCACGCTGGCCACCGAGAAGATCTTGATGATCTTGTTCTGGTTGATGTTGATGAAGCCCACCGTGGCGTCCATCAGGAAGTTGATCTTGTCGAACAGGAAGGCGGTGTGGCTGTCCAGGCTGTCGATGTCGCGCAAGATCTGACGCGCTTCCTCGAACTGCTCGGCATTGAGCATGCGCGCGCGCATCATGAAGCTGACCGCGCGGCGCGTGTCCATCACGTTGCGGCGGATGCGCCCGTTCAGGTCCTCCTCGCGCGCCATCGCGGCCAGGGCCTCGCCAGCGGCCTTGTCGTCCACGTCCTGCTTGAGCACCCGCGCGCCCACCTTTTCCAGTGCGTCGTAGATGCCTTCCAGCGCGTCGGCCGAGTACTCGGCGTCGGCGTCGTACAGCTTCAGCAGCACGTCCTTGGCGTCTTCGATCAAGGCCGGGATGCGGCGTGCGCGCATGCGCAGCAATCGGAACACCGGCAGGTCTTCGGCGTGCACCGAGAACAGCACGCCCTTGTTCAGGATGAAGGCCACGCGCACGTTGCGCGGGGTGACGTCGTCGTCGATCAGGAAGTCGCTTCGGATGTGCAACTCGCCGTTGTCTTCCTCGTAGAAGCGGGCCGACTCTTCCAGGTCGTCGTCAACGATGTTGTCGGGGATGGTCAGGCCGAAGCGCCCGGCGATCCAGCCCTTTTCTTCCGGCGAGGGCGACTCCAGGTCCACCCACACCGGCTGCACCACGGCCAGGGCGTCGGCAGATTCGATCTCTTCCTGGAACAAGCGGCCGTTGGCCAGCGTGAAGACGTTGAGCATTGCGCAGGGGGGCAGCATGCGCCGGCCGGCACGGCCAGGCGGCGGGTGGGGAACGGGGTGGTCTGGTGCACCGCCGTCCCCCGGCGCTGCGGGTGCGGCCTGTGGGAGTCAGGCCGACCTGGCGCGGGCGTTGGCGGTCACGCAGGGTGACTCGGGTCCAAGCTCGTGGGCTCCTTCAACGGGATGCATCGATTATGTCATCGGCCTGGGGCGCGGCCAGGCGCGGCGCTTCCGGGTCCATCAACGGGAACCACAGCGTCACCTCGGTGCCGCGGCCCGGCTCGCTGGCCAGCACCACGGCGCCGCCCTGCAGTTCCATGATTTCCTTCACCAGGCTCATGCCCAGGCCGGTGCCGGGGATGTTGCCCGAGGGGTCGGCCCGGTAGAAGCGCTCGAACACGCGCGCGGTCTGCTCGGGCGACATGCCGATGCCCTGGTCGCTGATGCGCACGCCCACCGCCGGGCGGCCACCCACCTGTCCGTCCAGCGTGCGCAGGCGGATCTCGCCGCCGGCGGGGCTGTACTTGTAGGCGTTGGACAGCACATTGGTCAGCGCCTGCACCGTCTTCTCGGCGTCCACGCTCAGCGCCAGCGCGCCGTGGCGCACGTCCTGCACCACCGAGCGCGGGTCGCCCTTGACCATCAAGGCGTGCACGGTGCGCTCGATCAGTTCGCCCAGCGGGTGCGGCTCGCGCTTCAGGTCCTTGCCCTGGCGGGCTTCGATGCGCGCCAGGTCCAGCAGCTCGTTGACCATGTTGATCAACAGCGAGGCCTGGCGGTGGATGGTCTCCAGCACGTCGCGCCGCTTGGCTTCGGGCACCGGGCGATTGAGCAACAACTCGGTGAAGCCGAACACGCTGACCATGGGCGTGCGCAGTTCGTGCGCCGCGGTGGTGAGGAACTCGCTCTTCATGCGGTCCACCTCGGTTTCGCGCGTCACGTCGCGGAAGTACAGGATGGATTCGCCCTGGGCACCGACGTTGCAACGCGCCAGCCGCGTCAGCACCGCGCGGCGAGGGCGCACCATTTCCAGCAGGTCCTCGGTGTCGTAGCTTTCACCCGCCGCGCCCTGCATCCTCGACACCTCGGGATAGGGCCGGGCCGGGTCGCACAGTTCGCGCAGCCGCTGGTCGAACTGCGCCAGGGTGATGCCGTCGATCACGTCGTCCACGTCCCAGCCCACCATGCCGCGGAAGGCGCGGTTGCAGAACAGCAGGGCACCCTCGCGGTCGAACACCAGGTAGCCGTCGGGGCTGAGGTCGAACACCGCGTTCAGCCGCGCGCTGCGTTCGGCCAAGGCCAGGCGCGAGCGCTCGCGTTCGCTCACGTCATTGAGCACGCCCACATAGTGCTTCACCGCGCCATCGGACGCGGCCACCGGGGCGATGGCCAGTTCGTTGAAGAACAGGCTGCCGTCCTTGCGGTAGTTGCGCAGCACCACGGTGGCCGGCTCGCCGCGCGCCACGGCGTCGCGCAGCACCTGGATCTCGGGCTGTTCGTCGTCATCGCGCTGCAGGAACTTGCAGTTGCGGCCGATGGTTTCGCCCACCTCGTAGCCGGTGATGCGGGCAAAGGCCGGGTTGGCATAGAACACCGGGCTGCCGGCGAGGCTCATGTCCGAGATGACCACGCCGTTGGTGGTGCATTCCAGCGCCCGGTTGTACAGGTTCAGCATGGCGTAGGTCATGCGGGCTTCGGTCACGTCGCGCACCACGCAGGCGTAGCGCGTGCCGCCTTCGGTTTCGGTGCGGGCCAGCGACACCTCGGCCGGGAACTCGGTGCCGTCGTGGCGGCAGGCGGTGGTTTCCAGCCGCGCCACGTGCGCGCCGCTGCTGCGCACGTACAGGCCCTGCAGCGTCAGGCGCTCGGCCTCCTCGGCATGGATCTGCGGCAGCAGGCGGGTCAGCGGCTGGCCGATCAGGTCGTTCGGGTCGTGGCCGAAAACACTGGCCACGGCCGGGTTCACGAGCGAGATGCAGCCCTTGCCGTCCAGGCCCACGATGGCATCCGGTGCGGCGTTCAGGATGGCCACGGTGCGCAATTCGGTGGACTGGATGGCTTCCAGCTGGGCATGCAGCCGCGCCGAGGCATGGTTCAGGGAGGTGGTGAGGTCGCTCACCTCCTGGCTGCTGCCGTCGGGCGGCAACTGGCCGCCGGTGTGGCGCGCCAATTCGTGCGAGAAGGCCGCCAGGCGCTTCAGCGGCGCCAGCGCCCGCAGCATGAAGGCATAGACGATCACCACCGTGAACAGGCCCACGCCGGCGCTGGCCAGCAGCGATTCGAAGCGCAGTTGCTCCAGCTGCGCGCGTTCGCCTTCCATGCTGAAGGTGACCGCCAGCATGCCATGGCGCGCCGCCGGCCCCACCGGCGCCCACACGCGCATGGCGTCCACCTCGCCCAGGCGCACCTGCTGGGTCTGGGACTCGCCCGGGCGGGGCGGGCGCACGTCGCCAGGGTCGCGGCCGAAGAGCACCTGGCCCACCGGCGTGACGTGCAGCGACATCAGGTTGGCGCCGCTGGCGCGGAAGGTGTCGATGCGCAGCACCCCGGGCAGATGGGTCAGCTCCACCATGGCGCGCTCGGCACCCTGGGCGTCTTCGGTCTCCATGGCTGAACCCCCCACCCGTGCGGCGGCCTGGGCCACCGCCAAAGCCCGGCCCCGGGCCGCGTCGGCCACGCTGCCGGCCAGGCGCGCGGTGGATATCAGGTACAGCGCGGCCATCGCCGCCAGCAGCACCAAGGCCAGCAACAGCGGCACCTGGTGCTGCAGCCGGTGCGGCCAGGGCAGGAAGCGGCGGCGCATGGGCGGGCTTCAGGCCAGCGCCATCAGGCGCTCGATGGTCTCGATCAGCTGCAGCGGGCTGAAGGGCTTGACCAGGTAGTCGTCGGCGCCGGCGGCCTTGCCGGCCTCGCGGTCGCGCACCTGGCCACGGGCGGTGAGCAGAATCACCTTGATGTCCGCGGTGGCGGGGTCGTTCTTGATGCGTTCGCACACCTGCAGGCCGTCCAGCTCGCCGGGCATCATCACGTCCAGCAGCATCAGGTCGGGCTTGACCGCGCCGGCCATGCGCAGGCCGAAGGCGCCATCGGCGGCTTCGTGGATTTCATAGGGCTCGAACTCCAGCGTCATGCGGATGAGCTTGCGGATGTCGGCCTGGTCTTCGACGATGAGGACACGTTTCATGAGAGGACTCCGGAAGGGGCGGGGGCGGCAGGCACGGCGGACGCGGGCCTGTTCGGGTTATCGGCCGCGGTGCGGCGCTTTTCAGCCCGTTCGCGCAGGGCGCCGCGTTCGGCGGCCAGGCGCTGCGCCTGGGCAACGATCAAGTGCGACTCGTCGCGCTGGTGCGGCGCGCCGGTGGGCAGGTCGATCAACAGGTCGGTCACGCCGCGGTCGGTTTCGGTGCGCAACTGGCCACCGTGCATTTGGACGATCTGCTGGCACAGCCGGTGGGCGATGTGTTCGCGCGCCGATGCACCGTCGCCCGCCACCACCTGGCCGATGCGAAACAGCGTGCAGTCGCGAAACACCAGCAGCGCGCGCGCGCCGGCCTGCACATGCTCCACGTCCAGCACGGTGCCGGGTGCGCAGGCACGCAGGCCGGCTTCCAGGCATTCGGTGAACAGGCGGTGCAGCCAGGCCTGGCTGCCAAACATCGACGGCAGCGCCGACGGGTCTCCCGGTACGGTGAAACGCACCTGCACGCCCCGCGCCAGCGCCAGCGGTTCCACCTCGGCCCAGGCCTGCTGAATCAGCGACCACAGCAGCACCCGTTCGCTGGCCTGCGCGGCGTCGGGCGACGGCGCGGCCGCCAGGTCCACCAGCTTGTCCAGCGACTGCAGCAGCGCGTCGATCTCGTCGACCATGGTGGCGGCGGTGTGCTCGTCGCCCACCTCGCGGGCCAGGCGCAAGGCGGCGTGGGCGCGGCGCAGCGGCGCAAGCAGGTCGCTGCGCACCAGCGGCAGCAGCAGGTCACCACCGCCCGCGGCCACCTGCGCCAGTCCGTCTTGAAGTCCACACTTCATTTCTTACCCCTTGTTTCGCTTTTATTATCTGTTTTATCATTTTTGGCGCAAGTACGGGCGTTCGACGAACCTCGGGGGCGCGTGACTTAGCGCACGCCGGGGCGGTCAGGCGGCCTGGCGACGGTCCAGACGCTGCCGCACCAGACGCTCCAGTTCCGAGAAGGGCACTGGCTTGGTGAACACGCGCACCCCCTCCGGCAGGCCCCCCCGGTCCTCGATGTCCTGCGGGCCCAGGGCGGTGACCACCACCAGTTCCAGGTCGGCAAATCCGCTGCCCGGCCCGCGCAGCGAGCGGATCATGCGAAAGCCGTCCATGCCCGGCATGTTCAGGTCAGTCACCAGCAGGTCGGGACGCTGCTCGCCGATGCGCAGCAGGGCCTCGAAGCCGTTGTTGGCCGTGGTCAGTGTGATGGGCAGGCCCCAGCCTTCGATCATCAGCGTGAACAGGCGCAGCAGGTCGGGCTCATCCTCCACCACCAGCATGCGAAAGCGAGCGTCGGCGGCGCGCGCGGCCGCTGGCGCCGCTTCGGCCCCGGCACGGCCGCGGGCCGGCACGTTGATGGCCGCCTGGCGCTCGGCCAGCAGTTTTTCCACCGCGCTGCGGGCAATGCGGCGGTGGCCGCCAGCGGTTTTCCAGGCCGGCAGCACACCACTTTCCACCCACAACTGCACCGTGCGCAGCGCCACGCCCAGGCGCTCGGCAGCCTCGCGGGTGGAAATCACATCGTCGTTGGTGGGGGTCTGCCGCATCCGGGTCTCCGGGTTGGATGGCGTGATTTTAGCGATTTTGCAGAGTTGAGGCGAAACCGATCCGCGCAATCAAGTCGCCCGCGGCCCCGCCGATAAACCGGGCAGCCCCGACCCCCTGGTCGGGCTGCCCCCATGCACCGCACCCCCGCCCGTCCCAAGCCCGCTGAATTGGCGGCGCCCACCACCCCGACCGCGCAGCGCAAGGCGCCGCGCCCCGCCGCGGCCGAGCCAGCGCCCAAGCCGCCCCACACGGGCGAGTTGCAGGCGGTGCTGGAAGGGGCCGGGGTGGCGCTGGCCTACTTCCGCCCCGATGGCACGCTGCGCTTTGCCAATGCGGCCCTGGCCGAATGGCTGCAGCCTGGCGGCGCCGCGCCGCTGGGCCGCACCCTGGCCGAACTGGGTCAGGCACTGCGAACACGCCTGCGCGAGCCGCAGTTGGTGGCCGAGGAAGGCTGGCTGCTGCGCCGCCTGGACAACCCCGACCGCCGCATCGCCCCGCTGGCCATGGCCGACGGCCGCTGGCTGCGCCTGCAACTGAAGCGCTGTCCGCAGGGCGGCGTGGTGCTCAGCGGCCGCGACGTGACCCACGAGGTGGAAGTGGACCGCATGCGCAGCGAGTTCCTGTCCACCGCTGCACACGAATTGCGCAACCCCATGGCCAGCATCCTGGGCTTTGCCGAGTTGCTGATGACGCGCAGCCTGCCCACCGCGCAGACCCAGGAGTTGGCCGGCATCATCCACCGCCAGTCCACCTGGCTGGTGGGCATGGTCAACGAACTGCTGGACCTGGCCCGCATCGAATCCCGCCGCGGCAAGGACTTCCGCCCCAAACTGCTGACCCTGCAACCCTGGTTGTCCTACACCCTGGCCGCCATGGGCCCGGACGCCGCGCGGGTGACGCTGGCCCTGCCGGCCCCCACGCTGTTGCTGTGCGTGGACGAGGCCAAGGCCCGCCAGGCGGTGAGCAATGTGCTGTCCAACGCCCTGAAGTACTCGCCCCAAGGCGGCCCTGTGCGGCTGACGGTTCGCGAGGAAACGCGCCAACAGGCCGCCGGCGTGGCCATCGTGGTGCAGGACCAGGGCATCGGCATGGATGCGGCCAGCGTGGCGCGCATCTTCGAGCGCTTCTACCGCGCCGACCCTTCGGGCAGCATTCCCGGCACCGGTTTGGGCATGAGCCTGGTGCAGGAGATCATGAACCTGCACCGCGGCGACGTTCAGGTGCACAGCCAACCCGGCCAGGGCACCACGGTGACGCTGTGGTTTCCGGCGGCGGCGCCCGAAAAGCAAGCCACTTCGGAATAAGCATCACATCCTACATCGCCGCGCGGGCTTGTCACGCGGCTGTCATCGGTAGCACACTGGATCAACATTCCCAACTCCCGCCCCCGCGGCCAAACACCACCTGAACCAAGCACCCGAACCTTCCTGTGGCGCTTCACGCGCCCGAACGCATCTCCCCTTAGACAGCAACCGTTTCGAAAGGAAGCCCTGATGAACCTGACGATCAGCGGACACCACCTGGAAGTGACCCCGGCCCTGCGCGAATACGTGCTCACCAAGCTGGACCGCGTCACCCGGCATTTCGATCAGGTGGTGGACGTCAACGTCCTGCTCACGGTCGAGAAGTTGAAGGAGAAGGAACGACGGCAGCGCGCCGAGGTGACGCTGCATGTGAAGGGCAAGGACATCTTCGTCGAGCAGTCACACGAAGACCTGTACGCAGCGATCGACCAATTGATGGACAAGCTTGATCGCCAGGTCTGCCGTTACAAGGACCGCATGCAGGACCATCACCACGAGTCGCCCAAGCGCATGGACGCGGGCGTGGCCTGAGGAAATCCCTCAGCCAGCACAGCGGCCCTGCGGGGCCGCTGTTTCTTTATGGCACAGCGTGAAATCTGTCTTTCGGCACCCACGCAACACCCCGCGCCTGGGGGCCAAGTCCACCGTGCAGCGCAGCAGCGCGTTTCTATAATTCGTCGCACTTTCACACAGCCGTCACCGGGGGTCGTCAAGAGCCACCGCCGGGGCCAGCCCAAGCAGCCATGAACCGTCTTGCAGCCATCCTGCCCAGCGCCAACGTGCTGGTGAACGTGGATGCCACGAGTAAGAAACGCGCGTTCGAGCAGGCGGGCCTGCTGTTCGAGAACCAGCACGCCATAGCGCGCGCCACGGTCACCGACAACCTCTTTGCCCGCGAACGCCTGGGCTCCACCGGCCTGGGCCACGGCGTGGCCATTCCCCATGGCCGCATCAAGGGATTGAAAAACCCGCTGGCGGCGGTGCTGCGCGTGCAGCAGCCCATTCCTTTCGACGCCCCGGACGAACAGCCCGTGGCGCTGCTGATCCTGCTGCTGGTGCCGGAAGCGGCCACGCAGCGGCACCTGGAAATCCTGTCCGAGATCGCCGAGATGCTGTCTGACCGCGACTTGCGTGAACGCATGAAGGCGGCCGAAGACGCCGCCGCGCTGCACAAGCTGATCTCCGACTGGCAGCCGCTGAAGTCGGTCGCCTGAAGCCTTCCTCCTTGTGAAGCCCACGTCCATCAGCGCCGAGGCGCTGTTCGAGGCCCAGCGCGGCGCCTTGCATTGGGAGTGGATCGCCGGCCACGCCCACCCCGAACGCCGCTTCGACGACGCCGCCGTGCGCGACGCGCAAAGCGCCGCCGACCTGTGCGGCTACCTGAACTACATCCACCCCTACCGGGTGCAGATCGTCGGCCGGCGCGAAGTGGCCTACCTGAATTCGTCTTCGCCCGAGGACCAGGAACGCCGCATCTCGCGCATCGTCACGCTGGAGCCGCCGGTCATCATCGCCGCCGACGGCGTGGCCCCGCCCGACCGCCTGGTGGCCATGTGCGACCGCGCCGAGATCCCGCTGTTCGTCACCCAGGAGCCCGCGGGTGAGGTGATCGACGTGGTGCGCGCCACGCTGGCGCAGCAGTTCGCCGACCGCACCACGCGCCACGGCGTGTTCATGGACATCCTGGGCCTGGGTGTGCTGCTGACCGGCGAATCGGGCCTGGGCAAGAGCGAACTGGGGCTGGAACTCATCAGCCGCGGCCATGGCCTGGTGGCCGACGATGCGGTGGACTTCTACAAGGTGAGCCAGACCGCCTTGGACGGCCGCTGCCCCGAACTGCTGGCCAACCTGCTGGAAGTGCGCGGCATCGGCTTGCTGGACATCAAGGCCATCTTTGGCGAGACCGCGGTGCGGCGCAAGATGCGGCTGAAGCTGATCGTGCACCTGGTGCGCAAGGAAACCATGGAGCGCGAGTTCGAGCGCCTGCCCTACGAGCCGCTGTACGAAGAAATCCTGGGCGTGCCGGTGCGCAAGGTGGTGATCGCCGTGGACGCAGGCCGCAACCTGGCCGTGCTGGTGGAAGCGGCGGTGCGCAACACCATCCTGCAGCTGCGCGGCATCGACACCTACCAGGAATTCATCGAACGCCACCAGAAGGCCATGAGCCACGGCGGCGACAACTGACTCACTTGTTGTTGGGTCGGTGCGGGCAGCTGGGTTTGGTGCACACGGCGTAGAGCGACAGGGCGTGCTCCTGCAATTCGAAGCCGCGGGTCTTGGCCACTGCGCGCTGGCGCGCTTCGATCTCGGCGTCCACGAACTCTTCCACGCGGCCGCAGGTCACGCACACCAGGTGGTCGTGGTGCTGGCCTTCGTTCAGCTCGAACACCGACTTGCCGCTTTCGAAATGGCTGCGTGACAGCAGCCCCGCCTGTTCGAACTGCATCAGCACCCGGTACACCGTGGCCAGACCGATGTCGGCCTGTTCCATCAGCAGCGCCTTGTACACGTCCTCGGCGGTCATGTGCCGCTGCTGCGCCTTCTGGAAGATCTCCAGAATCTTGATGCGCGGCAGCGTGACCTTCAGGCCGCTGCTCTTCAGGTCGTCGAACTGGGAATGGGGCATGGCGTCAAGGGGGCGGGCGCGGGGCAGGCCGCCCAAGGGCGCGCCGCTAGAATCGCCGCATCATAGCCAGACCCGGCGCCCACCCCAACGCCGCGCCCATTCCCATGCTGCGCACGTGCCCGCGCCACCACCCGCACCGGTGGCCCACCGCCCTGCCCCTGTTGATCGGCACCCTGGTGCTGGCCGGCTGCAGTTCCACCTACCTGCAATCGCAGGACAGCCTGCTGGGCGTGGTGACGCCCTACCGCATGGAAGTGGTGCAGGGCAACGTGGTCACCCAGGAGCAGGCCGCGCTGGTGCGCCCAGGTGCTTCACGCGCCCAGGTGCGTGAAGCGCTGGGCTCGCCCCTGGTCACCGACCTGTTTCATGCCGAACGCTGGGACTACGTGTTCACCATCCGCCGCCAGGGCACCGAACCGCAACGCCGCGTGGTGACCGCGCTGTTCGAAGGCGATGCGCTGAAGAAGCTGGAAACCCCCCAAGACCTGCCCACCGAGCGTGAATTCGTCGCCGCCATCAGCCGCCAGGCGAAGAGCAACTCGGTGCCGGTGCTGGAGCTCACCGAAGCGCAACGCGCCGCATTGCCCCGACCGGTGGCCACCGCCGCCAGCGCGCCGGCGGCCTTGCTGGGCGTGACCCGCAGCTACCCGCCGCTGGAGCCCACGCCGTGAGCCGCTTGAACATCGCCGTGGCCGGCGCCAGCGGCCGCATGGGCCGCATGCTGGTGGAAGCCGTGCTGCAAAGCACCGACTGCGCCTTGAGTGGCGCACTGGACGTGGCTGGCAGCCCGGCCCTGGGCCAGGACGCCGGGGCCTTTGCCGGCAAGTCCACTGGCGTGGTCATCACCGCCGACCTGGCCACGGGCCTGAAGGACGCCCAGGTGCTGATCGACTTCACCCGCCCCGAAGGCACGCTGGCCCACCTGGCCGCCTGCCGCGCGCGCGGTGTGAAGATGGTGATCGGCACCACCGGCATGAACGACGCGCAGAAGGCCCAGGTCGCTGATGCGGCCAAGGACCTGGCCATCGTCTTCGCGCCCAACATGGACGTGGGCGTGAACGTGGTGCTGCAACTGCTGGCGCTGGCCGGCAAGGCGCTGGCCCAAGGCTACGACGTGGAGGTGATCGAAGCCCACCACAAGCACAAGATCGACGCCCCCAGCGGCACGGCGCTGGCCATGGGCGACGCGGTGGCCCGGGCCCAGGGCAAGAACCTGAAGGACTGCGCCGTCTACGCCCGCGAAGGCCACACCGGCGAGCGCAAGGACGGCAGCATCGGCTTTGCCACCATCCGGGGCGGCGACGTGGTGGGCGACCACACCGTCATGTTCATCGGCCAGGGCGAGCGCATCGAGATCAGCCACAAAAGCGGCAGCCGGGCCGGTTATGCCGACGGCAGCCTGCGCGCGGCGCGCTTCCTGGCCAGCCGGGCCAAGGGCCTGTTCGACATGCAAGACGTGCTGGGCATGCGCTGACCATGCACGGACTCGCGCAGTTTTGGCAACAAAGCGACGGCATCGGCCGCGCCGTGGCGGCGCTGATGCTGCTGATGAGCGTTTCCAGCTGGGTCGTCATCCTCTGGAAGGCCTGGGCCCTCACCCGCGCGCGGCACGACATCGCCCGTGCCGTGCCGGCCTTCTGGGCCGCCGACAGCCTGGAAGCCGGTCGCGCCCGCCTGGCCGCGATGGACCGCGAACAGGTGCTGCAGCCGTTGTTGGCAGCGGCCACTCACCGCGCGGACGGCCGGAAGTCGCTGGAAACCAGCGGCCGGTTCGAAAGCCAGCTCACCCGCCGCCTGCGCGACGCGCTGCATGGCGGCCTGGCCCACATGCAGTTCGGCCAGGTGCTGCTGGCGTCCATCGGCAGCACGGCGCCCTTTGTCGGCCTGTTCGGCACGGTCTGGGGCATCTACCACGCGCTGGTCAGCATCGCCTCGGCCGGCAGCATCACCATCGAAAAGGTGGCTGGCCCGGTGGGTGAAGCCCTGATCATGACCGCCGCCGGCCTGGCCGTGGCCATTCCGGCGGTGCTGGCCTACAACCTGTTCGGCAAGTGGGTGGCCGCCTGCGAGGGCGAACTCGAAGGTTTCGCCCACGACCTGCGCGAGATGGCGCTGGACGCACACGGCAGCGAACGCTGACATGGCATTCGGCCGCCTAGAGCGCAACCCGGGCGCCAGCCCGATGAGCGACATCAACATGACGCCGCTGATCGACGTGATGATGGTGTTGCTGGTCATCTTCATGATCACCGCGCCGCTGATGACCACCAGCCTGAAGCTGGACCTGCCCAAGACCGAAGGCGCCCGGCCCACCGACGCGCCGCAGTTCGTGGCCGTGGCGGTGGACGCCAAGGGCGGCCTGTTCTGGGGCGATGAAGCGCTGGATGCCAAGGCGCTGAAAGAACGCATCCGCGAAGCCGCACAGCGCAACCCGGCCACCGAGGTGCAGCTGCGGGCCGACCAGAACGTGCCCTACGGCCGCGTGGCCGAACTGATCGGGCTGGTGCAGGAAGGCGGGCTGACGCGCATCGGCTTTGTCACCGAGGGAAAGAAATAGCGGTCCCACGGCCAGCGCGGCGACATGCTGTTCACCACCTCCACTTTCATCCTGCTGTTTCTGCCACTGACGCTGCTGGGCTTCTTCGCCATCGGTCGGCGGTCGCCCCAGGGGGCCGCGGCATGGCTGCTGGCGATGTCACTGCTGTTCTACAGCCACTGGCAGCCGCGTCACAGCTTGCTGCTGCTGGCGTCCATCGCCATGAATTTCTTGCTCGGCCGGCGCATTTCACTGGGCGGTGACGGCGCGCGCCCATGGACAGCGCTGGGCGTCTCGGTCAACCTGGGCCTGCTGGCCTGGTTCAAGTACGCCGACTTCGTGGTGAACAACCTGAACCACCTGTTGGGCGCGCAGATGCCCGCGCCCCACCTGGACTTGCCGATCGGCATTTCCTTCTTCACGTTCACCCAGATCGCGTTCCTGGTGGATGCGTACCGGCACCGGGTGAACGAGCCCAATCGGGTGCACTACGGACTGTTCGTCACCTATTTCCCGCACCTTGTGGCCGGTCCGGTGCTGCACCACGCGCAGATGATGCCGCAGTTCGCCCAGCCCTCGATCTATCGGTTCCACAGTGGCAATTTCGCCGGTGGGCTGGCCATCTTCGCGATCGGTCTGTTCAAGAAGGTGGTGGTGGCCGACGGCATCAGCCCTTGGGCCGACGCGATGTTCAACGCCGCCGACGCGGGCCAGGCCCCAGGCAACACGGAGGCCTGGCTGGGCGCGCTGGCCTACACGTTTCAGCTGTATTTCGATTTCTCGGGTTACTCCGACATGGCCATCGGCCTGTCCTGGATGTTCAACGTGTCCCTGCCCTTCAACTTCAATTCGCCCTATCAGGCCCGCAACATCAGCGACTTCTGGCGCCAGTGGCACATCTCCTTGTCCACCTTCCTGCGTGACTATCTCTACATCGCCCTGGGGGGCAACCGCCAGGGGCCCTTCAGACGCTACGTCAACCTGGGTGCCACGATGGTGCTGGGCGGCCTGTGGCACGGAGCGAGCTGGACTTTCGTGGCCTGGGGTGCCCTGCACGGGCTGTACCTGATGCTTCACCACGGCTTTCGCGCCGCGCTGGGCCCGGCGCGCCATGCGGCCATCGGACGGTGGCGAAGCTGGGGCCTGCTGTCCTGGGCGCTGACCCTTTCGGCGGTGGTGGTGGCCTGGGTGCTGTTTCGCGCCAACACCTTCAGCGGTGCGCTGCAGGTGCTGCGTGGCATGGCGGGGCTGAATCCGCCCATGCAGCATGCCCCGCTTTTCTGGAACGCCGGCTTGTCCGTGGCAGGCGGTGCGCTGTGGTGCGCGGCGTGCGGTGCGGTCGCGCTGCTGGCACCCAACAGCAACGCCATCGGGCAGATGCTGCTGCAGCGCTGCCGCGACCATGCCGTCGCCCGGTGCCTGGTGGCCGGCGCGGCACTGGCCCTGGTGGCCCTGCTCCTGCTGGTGAATGCCAACCGAGGTGGCGTCAGTGCATTCATCTACTTCAATTTCTGACCAGCCGATGTCGTCGCTGCGAACGACCTTGCTCGTGAGCGCTGGCGCGCTGGCTTGCGCACTCGTGTTCGAGGGCTTGTTTCAGCTGCTGCCGGTCTCCGGTTCCAGCGCCACCGGCTACCACCTGGACGAGCTCGTGCTGAGCTATCCCCCCCACCACCATTTCAGGTCATCCAGCGGCTGGGACCTGCGTCACCCGCAGCGCCTGCAGGCCAACAACGCCGGCTTCGTGACCGACACCGACTTTCAGCCCGACCCCCAGGCGGTGGCGTTCATCGGCGACAGCTTCATCGAGGCCTCGGCCTTGGACGAGGCTGACCGACCGGCCGCACGGCTTCGCCATCAGATGGGCGGCCGGCGGGCGGTGTATGCCCTGGGCGCCCCTGGTACCTCCTTGCTGGACCACGCCGAGCGCGTGCGCTTGGCCGCCGAACGCTGGCAGGTGCAAGACATGGTCGTGCTGGTGGCCTTGGGCGACGTGCGGCAATCGATCTGCGGCTCCGGCCAGATCGCGGGACCGTGCCTGAATGCGACATCCGGCCAGTTCGACCTTGAGCGGCGGCCTGAGGCGGGCCCGCTGAAGCGCTGGCTGCGTCATTCGGCGTTGGCGCAGTACCTGTTCAGCCAGCTGAAGGTGGCGCCTGAACGGCTGGTACCCACCCTGCGGGCCTTGCCGGCCAGCTTGGTGCCTGGCCGGCATGCGGCCCCGATTTCACCTCCAGCGCGGGTCACGGCCGGCCCCGACCCACAACTGCTGCAGCAGATCGGTCAACGCTTCTTTGAACGCATCCGGCCCTTTGTGAAAGGCCGGCTGGTGATCCTGATCGACCGCCCTCTACCCGGCCGGGACAGCCAATCTCTGCCGCTGGCCGATAGCGACCGCTTCGCCGCCATGGCCATCGCGCACGGGGCCACCGTCGTCGACATGGCGCCGATCTACGCCGAGCATGCGCGAGGCGCCATCCTGTCACTGGCGGTGTCGCCCGACGATGGCCACCACAACGCACTGGGTGCCGAATTGTTGGCCCGTGCGGCCGCCTTGGGATTGGGCCGAGCCGGCCCCTGGACCGACGCCGAAGCGGCGCGCTGATCCTCGCCCCGGGCCTGTCCTTAAAATCAGTGGCATGAACGACAAGTACAGCCCCGCCGAAGTCGAATCCGCCGCGCAAGCCCACTGGCGCGCCACCGACGCCTACCGGGTGCGTGAAGACGCCGGCAAGAAGAAGTTCTACGCCTGCTCCATGCTGCCCTACCCCAGCGGCAAGCTGCACATGGGGCATGTGCGCAACTACACCATCAACGACATGCTGGCGCGCCAGCTGCGCATGCAGGGCTGGAACGTGCTCATGCCCATGGGCTGGGACGCCTTCGGCCTGCCGGCCGAAAACGCGGCGATGAAGAACAAGGTGCCGCCCGCGAAGTGGACCTACGACAACATCGCCCACATGAAGGGCCAGATGCAGGCGATGGGCCTGGCCATCGACTGGAGCCGCGAGGTCGCCACCTGCACGCCCCAGTACTACAAGTGGAACCAGTGGTTGTTCCTGAAGATGCTGGAAAAAGGCATCGCCGAGCGCCGCACCCAGGTGGTGAACTGGGACCCGGTGGACCAGACCGTGCTGGCCAATGAACAGGTCATCGATGGCCGCGGCTGGCGCAGCGGCGCGCCGGTGGAAAAGCGCGAGATCCCGGGCTACTACCTGAAGATCACCGGCTACGCCGAAGAACTGCTCTCGGCCGTGGCCAACCCCGAGGACCCGAACTACCTGTCCGGCTGGCCCGAGCGCGTGCGGCTGATGCAGGAAAACTGGATCGGCAAGAGCGAAGGCGTGCGCTTCGCCTTTCCGCACGACATCAAGGACGCCAACGGCGCGCTGATCGGTGAAGGCCGCATGTGGGTGTTCACAACCCGGCCTGACACCATCATGGGCGTGACCTTCTGCGCCGTGGCGCCGGAACACCCGCTGGCCACGCACGCGGCCGCTGCCAATCCGAAGCTGGCCGCCTTCATCGAAGCTGCCCAAGCGGGCGGCACCACCGAAGCCGAACTCGCCACCAAGGAAAAAGAAGGCCTGGCCACCGGCCTGTTCGTCACCCACCCGCTCACCGGCGCGAAGGTGGAGGTGTGGGTGGGCAACTATGTGCTGATGAGCTACGGCGACGGCGCGGTGATGGGCGTACCGGCGCACGACGAGCGCGACTTCGCCTTCGCCAAGAAGTACGGCCTGCCCATCCAGCAAGTCGTGGCGGTGGCCGGCAAGGCCTTCAGCACCGAAGCCTGGGACGAAAGCTACGCCGACAAGCACAACGGCCGCTGCGTCCACAGCGGGGTGCTGGACGGTCTGGGCTACAAGGAAGCCGTCAACAAGGTGGCCGAACTGCTGTCGGCCAAACAACTGGGTGAGAAGAAGACCACCTGGCGCCTGCGCGACTGGGGCGTGAGCCGCCAGCGCTACTGGGGCACGCCGATTCCCATCATCCACTGCCCCGAGCACGGCGCAGTGCCGGTGCCGGAAAAAGACCTGCCGGTGGTGCTGCCCGAGGACTGCATCCCCGACGGCAGCGGCAACCCGCTGAACAAGCGCGAGAGCTTCCTGGCCTGCGCGTGCCCGGTCTGCGGCAAGCCCAGCCGGCGCGAGACCGACACCATGGACACCTTCGTGGACAGTTCCTGGTATTACATGCGCTACTGCGACCCGCAGGACGCGCAGCGCATGGTGGCCGAGGGCACGCAGTACTGGATGCCGGGCGCCAATGCGCAGGGCCTGGCCCCGGGCATGGACCAGTACATCGGCGGCATCGAACACGCCATCCTGCACCTGCTGTACGCCCGCTTCTGGACCAAGGTGATGCGCGACCTGGGCCTGGTGAAGCTCAGCGAGCCCTTCACCCGCTTGCTCACGCAAGGCATGGTGCTGAACCACATCTACAGCCGGCGCGGCGCGGCCGGCGGCATTGAATACTTCTGGCCGCACGAGGTGGAGAACGTTTTCGACGCCGGCGGCAAGGTCACCGGCGCCAAGCTGAAAAGCGACGGCAGCATGGTGGACTACGAGGGCGTGGGCACCATGTCCAAGTCCAAGAACAACGGGGTCGATCCACAGGAACTCATCGACAGGTACGGCGCCGACACCGCCCGCCTGTTCGTCATGTTCGCCAGCCCGCCCGAGCAGACGCTGGAATGGAACGACGCTGGCGTGGAAGGCGCGCACCGCTTCCTGAAGCGGGTCTGGGGCTTTGGCGCCAAGAACGCCACCGCCTTGAAGCGCGCCACCACCGGCAACTGCAGCAAAGCCCCGCTGCGCAACGAGGCCAAGGCCCTGCGGCGCGAGGTGCACCTGGTGCTGAAACAGGTGAGCCACGACTTCGAACGCATGCAATACAACACCGTGGTGTCGGGCTGCATGAAGCTGCTGAACGCGCTGGAAGGTTTCAAGGGCGACGGCAGCGACGGCGACACCGCCGTGATGTGCGAAGGCGCCAGCGTGCTGCTGCGCGCGCTGTACCCGGCCTGTCCGCACATTGCGCACGCGCTGTGGGTCGAACTGGGCTTTGCGACGGCTGTGGGCGAGATGCTGGACGCCCCCTGGCCCGCGGTGGACGAGGCCGCGCTGGTGCAGGACGAGATCGAACTGGTGCTGCAGATCAGCGGCAAGACCCGCGGTGCGGTGAAGGTGCCGGCCGCTGCGGACAAGGCCGCCATCGAAGCCGCCGCGCTGGCCAGCGCGGAGTTCGCCAAGTTCAGCGAGGGCAAGCCGGCCAAGAAGGTGGTGGTGGTGCCGGGCCGCTTGGTGAACGTGGTGGTTTGACCGTCACGATGCAACGCCGCGCCTGGCTTGCTGCCTGGCCCGCCGCGCTGCTGGCGGGCTGCGGCTTTCAATTGCGCGGCGAACCCGCGCTGCCTTTCACGCACATCGCGCTGCTGGGCTTTCCGGACCGGTCGCCCTTGCACGACGACCTGAAGGCCGCGCTGCAGCGTCAGGTGCAGGTGGTGGATGCGCTGTCCCAGGCCCAGCTGGTGTTGCGCGCCCGGCAGGACCTGCGCGAGCGCAGCGTGGTGGCGTCCACCGCCGCCGGCCAGGTGCGTGAAGTGCAGTTGCGGGTGCGCTTGGAATTCAGCATCGAAACACCGGGCGGGCGCGAACTGGTGCCCGTCACCGAGTTGCTGCTGGTGCGCGACATGAGCTACAGCGAAAGCTTCGCGCTGGCCAAGGAACAGGAAGAGGCCCAGCTGTACCGCAACATGCAGGCCGACATCGTGGCCCAGCTGATGCGCCGCCTGGCGCGGGTGAAGGTGGCCTGATGCAACTGCGCGCCGACCAGTTGGCGGCCCACCTGGAGAAATCGGGCCGAGGCCTGAACCCCATCTACACCATCCACGGCGACGAGCCGCTGCTGGCCCAGGAAGCGGGCGACGCCATCCGCAATGCGGCACGCGCGGCGGGCTACAGCGAGCGCAAGGTGTTTGCGGTCAGCGGCGCCCACTTCGACTGGGCGGGCGTGCTGGGCGCGGCGCAGTCTCTGAGCCTCTTCGCCGAGCGGCAGCTGATCGAAATCCGCATCCCCAATGGCAAACCCGGCAAGGACGGCTCGCAGTCGCTGCAGACCTATTGCGAGGGCGTGAACGAGGACGTTCTCACCCTGGTGCACCTGCCGCGGCTGGACCGCCAGCAGCAGACCAGCGCCTGGTTCAGCGCCCTGGACGCGGCCGGCGTGGTGCTGCGCGTGGACCCGGTGGAACGCCAGGCGCTGCCGCAGTGGATCGCGCAGCGCCTGGCCGCGCAGGGCCAGCGCCTGGAAGACGGGGAAGCCGGCCAGCACGCCCTGGCCTTCTTCGCCGACCGGGTGGAAGGCAACCTGCTGGCCGCGCACCAGGAACTGCAGAAGCTGGCCCTGCTGTACCCGGGCGGCACGCTCACATTCGACCAGGTGGAGCAGGCGGTGCTGAACGTGGCCCGCTACGACGTGTTCAAGCTGGGCGAAGCGGTGCTGGCCGGCCAGACCGCGCGCGCCTTGCGCATGCTGGACGGCCTGCGCGCCGAGGGCGAAGCGCCGGTGCTGGTGCACTGGACCCTGGCCGAGGACATCCGCGCGCTGCGCCGCGTGAAGGACGCGATGCTGCAGGGCAAGCCCCTGCCCATGGCCTTGAACGAAGCGCGCGTGTGGGGCGCCAAGCAACGCCTGTTCGAACGCCTGGTGCCGCAACTGGCCGAACACACGCTGGCCCACCTGGTGCAGGCCGCCAGCCTGTGCGACGGCCTGGTCAAAGGCCTGCGCCAACCCGACTGGCCGAGCGAGCCCTGGGATGGCTTGAAGCGCCTGGCGCTGATGGTGCTGCAGCACACCGCAGCCAATGCCAAGACCGGCGCATCCTGGCGCCTGGCCTTGCAGGCCGCCCCGCGCTGAAGCTTCAGTACCCGTTGGCGGTGTTCACCAGGTGACGCAGCGGCAGGCCTTGCTGCAGGCGTGTGATGTTGTCGGCCACCACGGCCGCCGCGCTGCGCGGGTCGGTGGCCGCTGCCGCGTGCGGCAGCACCGTCACCCGCGGGTGCAGCCAGAAGCGATGGTCCGCCGGCAGGGGTTCCTGCTGGAAGACATCCAGCACCGCGTGCGCCAGGTGGCCGGCATCCAGCGCGGCCAGCAGATCGGCTTCCACCACATGGCCGCCGCGCGCCAGGTTCACCAATGACGCACCCGCCGGCAGCGCGGCCAGGAAACGCGCATTGACCAGGCCACGCGTGGCCTCGGTCAAGGGCAACAGGTTGACGACGACCTGGGTGCCACCCAGCAGCGCCGGCAGCCCGGCCGCACCCGCGTGCAGCACGATGCCGGGCTCGGGCGCACTGTGCGGGGTGCGAGTCCAGGCCGCCACCCGGTAGCCCCCCTGCGCCAGCGCGCGCGCCACCGTGCGGCCCATCTGGCCGAAACCCAGCACGGCCACGTTCACCTCGTCGGCCCGGGTCTGCGGCAGTGGCCGCCATTGCTGTCTGGCCTGCTGCTGCTGGTAGCGGAAATAGCCGCGGTGCAAGGACAGCACCGCCCACAGCGCGGTCTGCGCCATGGCGGCGTTCATCGCCGGGTCCACCATGCGCGCCAGCGGCACGGCAGCCGGTCGCGTGGCGTCGGCCACCAGGCGGTCCACACCGGCCCACAGCGACTGCACCAGGCGCAGCGAGGGCAGGCCCTGCAACGCGCCCGGTGGCGGGTTGGCCACCAGGGCCACGTCGATGCTGCCGGCCGGGCCCTGGGCCACATCGGTGACGATGCGGTGCCCCGGCAGGGCCGCGCGCAAGGCGGCCCCCCAGGCCGCGTGCTCGGCCTCGTCAAGACGTCCGCACAAGAGGATGTTCAGGTGCTCTTGCATCGTGTCAGAACCCCCTGCAGCGCAAAGCAGCGTGCGGCCGCGCGCACTGCAGCGCGGTCGCCGTCGAAGCGGCGGTGCTCGGCTTGAACCTGGAATCGGCCGTCGACCAGGCGCTGTGCAAAGCCGAACCACACCGTGCCCACTGGCTTGGCGGCACTGCCGCCGCCCGGCCCGGCCACGCCGGTGATGGCCACGGCATGCTCGGCCAGCGCATGGCGCAGCGCCCCTTCGGCCATGGCCCGCGCCACGGCTTCGCTGACCGCGCCCTGCGCGTCGATCAGTTCGGCCGGCACGCCCAGCAGGTCGGTCTTGGCGGCATTGCTGTAGGTGACAAAGCCGCGCTCGAACCAGTCGCTGCTGCCGGCCAGGTCGGTGCAGGCCGCGGCCACGCCGCCACCGGTGCAGCTCTCCGCTGTGGCCAGGCGCAGGCCGTGTGCGCGCAAGGCGTCGGCCAGGGCGGCCACCAACTGACGCTCGTCGTCCATCACACCCTCCACAGCGCGATGACCAGCAGCGTGCAGAAGGCCGCCACCAGATCGTCCAGGATGATGCCAAAGCCCTGGCGCCAGCCGATGCCTTCAGCACCCACGCCAGGGCGCAGCTTGAACAGGCGGTCGGCCCAGCCCACCGGGCCGGGCTTGCCGGCGTCGAAGATGCGAAACAACACAAAGGCCGTGAACTGCCACCAGAATCCGGCCGGCAGCACCAGCCACAGCACCAGCCAGAAGGCGATGACCTCGTCCCACACGATGGCCCCGGGGTCGGCGCTGCGCAGGTGCTGCGCGGTGCGGGTGCAGGCCCAGGTGCCCACCGCCAGCCCGGCCAGCAGCACCAGCGCCCACTGCGCGTCGCTCAACCAGCGGTCCAGCACCAGGAAGCTCATCCAGGCCCACAGCGTGCCCACGGTGCCGGGCGCCTTGGGCGACAGGCCGCTGCCAAAGCCGAAGGCGATCCAGTGGGCGATGTGGCCGCGCATGAAGGCGAAGCTGGCGCGGCGCGGCGCGGCCACCAGCACGGCGTCGGCCACGGTGTCGTTCATGGGGTCCGGAAGTGGTCGAAGCCCTGCAGCTTCACGTCCAGCGCCCGCCCCTGCGCGTCCAGCACGCGCACGCCGGGCTCGGGCTGCAGGTGGCCGATGCGGGTGACGGCCACGCCCGCGGCCAAACCCGCGGCCTGCACGCGCGCGGCATCGGCCGGTGCGGCGGAAAACAGCAGCTCGTAGTCGTCCCCCCCGTGCAGCAGGCATTCCTGCTGCAGTGCCGGCGCTTGCGCGGCCAGGTCGGCCGAGCGCGGCAGCGCGTCCAGCCGCAGCGTGGCGCCCAGGCGGGAACGCGCCAGCACATGGCCGATGTCGCCGGCCAGCCCGTCGCTCAAGTCGATGGCGCTGGTGGCCACGCCGCGCAGCGCCTGGCCGAGCGCCACCCGCGGTTGCGGCAATTCCATCGCACGGCGAACGCGGGTGAACACCTCACCGGCCAAGTCCACCGTGCCGCGAAAGCCTTCCAGCGCCAGTCGGGCGTCGCCCAGGCTGCCGCTCACCCAGAGATCGTCGCCAGGCTTCGCGCCATCGCGCCGCAGCGCCTGGCCGGCCGGCACCTCGCCGAACACGGTGATGCAGATGTTCAGCGGCCCGGCGGTGGTGTCGCCGCCCACCAGTTCGATGCCGTGTTCATCGGCCAGGGCCAGCAGGCCGCGTGCAAAGCCGTCCAGGAAGCCGGCGTCCACCCGCGGCAGCGCCAGCGCCAGCGTGAAGGCCAGGGGCCTGGCGCCGCAGGCCGCCAGGTCCGACAGGTTCACCGCCAGCGCCTTGTGGCCCAGCCGGTCCGGCGCCACGGTGCTCAGGAAGTGACGCCCTTCCACCAGCATGTCGGACGACACTGCGAGCTGCATGCCCGGCGTGGGCGCCAGCAGCGCGCAGTCGTCGCCCACGCCCAGCACGGCGCGTTGCACCGGGCGCGTGAACCAGCGCGCGATCAGGTCGAACTCACCCAGCGCCACGGATGTTGTGAATCTTGGTCATGGTGCGCCGGATTATCGGCGCCGCGCCTCGGTCACAGGCCTTGCTCGCGCAACAGGTTGGCCAGCTCCACGGCCGAGCGCACCCGCATCTTGTCGAACACACGGGCGCGGTGCACCTCCACCGTGCGCACGCTGATGTCCAGCGCGTCGGCGATCAGCTTGTTGGGTCGCCCCTCGATGACCAGGCGCATCACCTCGCGTTCGCGCTCGGTCAGCTCGGACAAGGTCTGGCGCACCTGGTCGCGCTGGCGCCTCAGGCGGATGGCCGCCGCGCTGGCGGCCAGGGCCTGCTCAATGCGGTCCACCAGCGCGTTGTCGGAAAATGGCTTCTCCACGAAGTCAAACGCGCCGCGCTTGACCGCCGCCACCGCGGTGGGCACATCGCCATGGCCGGTGAGGAAGATCACCGGCATCACCGCGGTGAGCTGGCGCTCCAGCAGCTGCTCGAACAGCGCCAGGCCGCTGAGGCCCGGCATGCGCACGTCCAGCAGCAGGCAACTGGGCGCGTCGGGCCAGCCGGCACCGCGCTGGGCCAGCATGGCGGCAAAGGCGTCGCCGCTGGCGTGGCCTTCGGACAGCAGGCGGCGCGAGCGCAGCAGCCAGGCCAGGGCGTCGCGCACCACATCCTCGTCGTCCACCAGGTACACCATGGGCAGGCCCAGTGGGGATTCGTGTCCAGGCAAGGCAGGCTGGGTCATCGCATGCTTTCGGTGGTGGCGGGCGCGTCGGGCGCATCGGCCGGCCGCACGGGCGCATCGGCCAGCGGCAGCGTAAACCGGAACTCGGCGCCACCGCCAGACCCATCGGCCGCGCGGGGGTGCGATTCGAAGTCCAGCGCGCCGCCGTGCTGTTCCACCACGGTGCGGCACAGCGACAGGCCCAGGCCCATGCCTTCGCTGCGGGTGGTGAAGAAGGGCGTGAACAGGCGCTGCGCCACTTCCGGGGCGATGCCGGCGCCATGGTCGCGCACCGAAAAGGCCATCCAGCGTGGGTGCACGCGGGCGATGGCCAGGCGCAGCACGCGCTGTTCATGCGGCACATCCACCTCCATGGCCTGGATGCCGTTGCGCATCAGGTTCAGCAGCACCTGCTCCACCATGGTGCGGTCGGCCAAGACGCGGATGTCGGGTTCGTCCACCACCAACTCCAGCCGGGTGCCGCTCTTGCGCGCCTGCAGGCGTGCCAAGGGCAGCACGGCCTGCACCAGATCGTCCACCCGCACCGCCTCGCGGTGCTGCTCGCGCCGGCGCACGAAGCCGTGCACGCTCTTGATGACGCGCCCGGCGCGTTCGGCCTGCTCGGCAATGCGCGACAGCGCCTGTTTCAGCAACCCCGGGGTGGCCGCGTCAGGATCGGCCAGCAGGTTCACCGAGCCGTTGGCGTAGCTGGCGATCGCGGCCAGCGGCTGGTTCAGTTCGTGGGACAGCAACGAGGCCATTTCACCCATGGTGGCCAGGCGCGCGGTGGCGTTCAGCCGTTCCTGCTGCTGGCGCGACAGGTCTTCCACCCGGCGCTGGTGCGTCAGGTCCACGATGGCGCTCATCCAGCCGGTCTGGCGGCCCTGCGCGTCCAGCAGCGGGGCGTCGTAGACCATCACCGGGAAGCGCTCGCCGTTCTTGCGCATGAACTCCGATTCATAGCCTTCACGCGGGGCCTCGCGGCCAGCGGCCTGGCGTTCGGCCTGGCGGCTGCGGTGCGCTTCCACCCGCTCGGGCGGCCAGTAGGGCGGCGGGTCGGTGGCGGAAAGCTCGTGGATGGCGAAACCGGTCATCGCGCGGAAGGCCGGGTTGGCGTAGGTGACACGGCCTGCCATGTCGCGCGCGCGCAGCCCGGTGACGAGGGAGTCTTCCATCGCCTTGCGAAAGGCCAGCGCGTCGGCCAGGGCGGACTCAGCCCGTTCGCGCCGGCGCACATCGCGCGCCAGCAGCAGCACCACGCCAAACAGCAAGGCCGACAAGCCCAGCACCAGCGCGGTGGCCAGGTTGGGAATCAGGCGCGGGCTGCCTTCCACCGCGTCGGTGCGCAACTGCAGGGCGCCGCCGTCCAGGTCCACCAGGCGCATGGCCACGTACACGCCGGCGCCGCGGGCAATGCCGGCGCGCGCCAGGCGGGTGCCGTCGCCTTCGACGAAGCTCACCTCGAACTGGCGCTCCAGCGGCGCCCCGAGCGCGTCCTCCAGCAGGCTGGACAGCAGCAGCGTGGCCACCACAAAGCCCTGCGGCTGGCCGGCCGCCAGCACCGGCATGCACAGGTCCACCACCTCCTGGCCCAGGCCGCCGGGTTGCGGCACGAAATAGCTGCGCGAATACATCGGCGCCGCGCCGCGCTGGGCCGCGGTGCAGGCGAGCTCGGACTCCAGGTTGATCTGATCGCGCGGCATCTGCGCGAACAGCGGCCGCCGCAGTGGTGAATCCACCGCCAGGGCCACCTGGCGGGCATTGGCGCGCCGCTCCAGCCGGGCCAGGTGGTGGCGGCCGCGCAGCAGGTCGGCGGCCTGGGCCCGCCAGGTCGCGTCGTCCAGCTCGGCGGTCTGCAGTGGTTGCAGCGCCCCTTGCAGACGCTGCACCTGGCGCCGCATTTCACCGGCCACGACGGTCGCCGCTTCTTCCGCACGTTCTTGCGCGCGGCCGGCCTCGTAGTCCGCCGTCAGAAAGACCAGCAGCGTCTGCGCCACCACCAGCAAAGCCACCAGCGCGCCCCACAGCACCCAGCGCGGCAAGCGGCGCGTGCGGCGGCCAAAGCTGGCAGACAGGCTGTCCATCCTCATGGGGCGCATGGTCGCGCGCGCGGGCACCCCGCGGCCTACGCAGTTTCTCGCATGGGCATGCCGGTGCGGCAGGCGCAGACTGCGCACCGGCCCGCAAAGGCGTACCCTGTTCGGGCCCATGCCGCCCTTGCATCGGGCCATGCCACATTCAATGCCAGCCCGGTGGTTCCAAACGCTGCCCAGCGCTGGCCGCCTCCTAGAATCGCCGCCCCGCTGCCCCATCACGTCAGGACCCGCGCCATGCCCTCCGCCGAAGAAAAAGCCGTTGAACTGCGCCGCGCCGCGCTGGAATACCACGAGTTCCCGACCCCGGGCAAGGTGGCCATCGCCGCGACCAAGCAGTTGATCAACCAGCGCGACCTGGCCCTGGCCTACAGCCCCGGCGTGGCCGCGGCCTGCGAAGAAATCGTGGCCGATCCGGCCAACGCCTTCCGCTACACATCACGCGGCAACCTCGTGGCCGTGGTCACCAACGGCACCGCCGTGCTGGGCCTGGGCGACATCGGCCCGCTGGCCAGCAAGCCGGTGATGGAAGGCAAGGCGGTGCTGTTCAAGAAGTTCGCCGGCATCGACGTCTTCGACCTCGAAATCCAGGAGAAGAACCTGGACAAGCTGGTGGACGTGATCGCCGCGCTGGAGCCCACCTTCGGCGGCATCAACCTGGAAGACATCAAGGCGCCGGACTGCTTCTACGTGGAACGCAAGCTGCGCGAGCGGCTGAAGATCCCCGTCTTCCACGACGACCAGCACGGCACCGCCATCGTGGTGGGCGCCGCGCTGATGAACGGGCTGAAGGTGGTGGGCAAGAGCATCAAAGAGGTGAAGCTGGTCACCTCCGGCGCCGGCGCCGCAGCGCTGGCCTGCCTGGGCCTGCTGATCAAGATGGGCCTGCCGCGCAAGAACATCTGGGTCACCGACCTGGCCGGCGTGGTCTACGAGGGCCGCAAGGAACTGATGGACCCGGACAAGGCCGAGTTCGCCCAGCCCACCGACGCGCGCAGCCTGGCCGAGGTGATGGCGGGTGCCGACATCTTCCTGGGCCTGTCGGCCGGCGGCGTGCTGAAGCCCGCGATGGTGAAGTCCATGGCCGCCAAGCCGCTGATCTTCGCGCTGGCCAACCCCACGCCCGAGATCCTGCCCGAGCAGGTGAAGGAAGTGCGCGACGACGCCATCATGGCCACCGGCCGCACCGACTACCCGAACCAGGTCAACAACGTCCTGTGTTTCCCCTACATCTTCCGCGGCGCGCTGGATTCAGGTGCCACCACCATCACCGACGAAATGGAAATCGCGGCGGTGCACGCGATTGCCGAACTGGCCCAGGCCGAGCAGGACGACGCGGTGGCCGCGGCCTACGCCGGCGCCACGCTGAGCTTCGGCCCCGAGTACCTGATTCCCAAGCCCTTTGACCCGCGGCTGATGATGAAGATTGCGCCCGCGGTGGCCCAGGCCGCGGCGGAGAGCGGCGTGGCCCTGCGCCCGGTGACCGACATGGCCGCCTACCGCGACAAGCTGCAGACCTTCGTCTACGCGTCCGGCACCACGATGAAGCCCATCTTCGCGGTGGCCAAGCGCGCCAAGCGGCGCGACATCGCCTTTGCCGAAGGCGAAGACCGGCGCGTGCTGCGCGCGGTGCAGGTGGTGGTGGACGAAGGCCTGGCCCGGCCCTGGCTGGTGGGGCGGCAGTCGGTGATCGAAAACCGCATCGAACAACTCGGCCTGCGCCTGCAGGCCGGGCGCGATGTCGAGATCGTGAACATCGACAACGACAAGCGCTACCGCGACTACTGGCAGACCTACCACCGCCTGACCGAGCGCAAGGGCGTGACCGAACAGTTCGCCAAGATCGAGATGCGCCGGCGCCTGACCCTGATCTCGTCCATGCTGCTGTACAAGGGCGAGGTGCACGGCATGATCTGCGGCACCTGGGGCTCCACCGCCCAGCACCTGACCCACATCGACCAGATCATCGGCCCGCGCGAAGGCGTGAAAACCTATGCCTGCATGAACGGGCTGGTGCTGCCCGACCGGCAGGTGTTCCTGGTGGACACCCACGTCAACTACGACCCCACGGCCGAGCAGCTGTGCGAGATCACCATCATGGCGGCCGAGGAAATGCGCCGCTTCGGCCTGACGCCCAAGGCCGCGCTGCTGTCGCACAGCAACTTCGGCAGCAGCAACCAGCCGTCGGCGGTGAAGATGCGCGATGCGCTGGCGCTGATCCGGCAGCGTGCGCCCTGGCTGGAAATCGACGGCGAGATGCACGGCGACCTGGCGCTGGACGCCGCCGCGCGGACCGAACTGATGCCCCGTGGCACCCTGACCGGCGAAGCCAACCTGCTGGTGCTGCCCAACATCGACGCCGCCAACATCGCCTACAACCTGCTGAAGGTGGCCGCCGGCGGCGGCATCGCCATCGGCCCGGTGCTGCTGGGCGCGGCCAAGCCGGTGCACATCCTCACGCCCTCGGCCACGGTGCGGCGCATTGTCAACATGACGGCGCTGACCGTGGCGGACGCGAACGCCACGCGCTGATGTTTCACCAACCGGACCTTCAACACCCTCTGGGGTGAGGGGGTCCGTCCTGGTGCAAGCCCTGGCGCACGATCGGCGCCAGGGCCTTGACAAGGGCGAATTCAGTTGCAGCGCAACATTCTTTACGAATGTAAGTGACCACTCAAATCCCCGTGTTCTTGCCCAATTTTGAGGCATCTCACTTGAGGTTTTTGAGGCACTCCGGTACCATTCCGACTTCGGAGTTCAGGGTAATCCCGTGAATTGGGTCGGTTTTTCTTCGTCGCTCGGGTCTGTACGCAAGTTAGGGCTCGCTGCGCTGATTGCCGTCTCCGCGTTGCAGGGCCAGCCGGCCGTGGCGCGGGGAACCGCAGGCGAAGCCACGGTGTCGTTGGCCCAGCTGCCGGCAGAGGCCCAACGCACCGAGCAGCTGGTTCGCGCCGGCGGGCCGTTCCCGTACGCCAAGGATGGCGTCGTGTTCGGCAACCGCGAGCGACTGCTGCCCCGGCGCGAACGCGGGTACTACCGTGAGTACACCGTGCCCACGCCAGGTGCACGCAATCGCGGTGCCAGGCGTTTGGTGTGCGGCGGCAGTCCCCCGACGAACCCCGAAACTTGTTACTACACCGACGATCACTACGCGAGCTTTCGCCGCATCGCCCCGTGACCGTTGGTGCCGCTCTTGAATCCGTGACCCTCTGAAGGATTGCGACCATGCTGTTGCAGACCATTCGCCCGAACATTGTTCAAGCCATCCGCGCCTACCGGGTCGAAGACCTGATGCAGGCGGCCGAAGCCTCAGGCCAGCATTTCCTGTACGCCAACCTGTCCAGTGCGCAGGTCAAGCAGGACGTGCTGGACAAGATTGCCGAGTCCTTCCTGTTCCCGCTGCACTTCGGCAAGAACCTGGACGCCCTGTACGACTGCATGACCGACCTGGTGCACAAGGCCGGGGCCCAGCCGGGCTTTGTGGTGGTGCTGGAGCAGTTGCCCGACAACCCGCGCTTCGACCGCGAAGCCCGCGAGCAGTTGCTGGACGTGTTCCGCGACGCGGCCGACTTCTGGGCCGAGCGCCGCATCGCCTTCCGCTGCTTCTATTCCTTCTCGGTCGCCCGTGGCGCCGAACCCGGTACCTGGACCGCCGAGCCGGCCCCGGCGGCCCCGGCCGACAAGCCGGTAGCGCGCAACCTGCCCAAGAACGGCACCAACCCGAACTTCGGCATGAACATGCCCATGATGAGCAGCGCCTTCGACACGGCGATGTGGCTGACGGCGGCCTGAACTGACCCGCCCCCGTAGCGCCTTCGGCGCTTCCCTCTCAAGGGGGCGCCGCTGGCGGACCGGCGAAGCCGGATCCGCGGCGGCTGCTTGACGTTGACTTTGGCCCGCGCTGCGGGCCTTGTCATTCCTGGAGCGCCTGCGCCAGGTCCACGTACTCTTGCACCGGCACCTCTTCGGCGCGGCGCTGCAGGTCGAAGGTCACCTCAGCGCCGCGCGCTTCCAGCCAGCGGCCCAGGCTGTGGCGAAGCAGCTTGCGGCGCTGCGAGAACGCGGACGTGACCAGTTCGCCCAGCAGCTTTTCGTCCAGCCCGGCTGGCGGTGCGATGGGCTGCATGCGCACCACCGCCGAATCCACCCGCGGGGGCGGGTCGAACGCTTCGGGCGGCACGTCCAGCACGTGTTCGATGCGGTAGCGCCACTGCAGCATCACCGACAGTCGGCCGAAATCCTTGCAGCCGGGCGCGGCGGCCATGCGGTCCACCACCTCCTTTTGCAGCATGAAGTGCTGGTCGCGCACCCGGTCGGCCACCGCCAGCAGGTGAAACAGGATGGGCGTGGAGATGTTGTAGGGCAGGTTGCCCACCACCCGCAGCGGCTGGCCGGCGGCGTCGGCCAAGCCAGCGAAATCCACCGTCAGCACATCGGCTTCGACCACCGCCACCCGGGGGTTCTGGCGCCAGCGCACGGCCAGGTCACGGTCCAGTTCGATGACGGTCAGGCGCTCGCAGCGCGGCAGCAGCGCATTCGTCAAGGCGCCCAGGCCGGGACCGATTTCCACCAGGGCCTGCGCCGGTTGAGGGTCGATCTCACGCACGATGGCGTCGATCAGCACCTCATCGACCAGGAAGTGCTGGCCAAAGCGTTTGCGCGCGGTGTGCAAGTCGGTAGGGCGGGTGGCCCCCGACCTGGGACGGGCTTTCACTGCGGCGGCTCGCGCAGCTCGACGTAGGCCCGGTTGCGCAACTCGCGCGCCCAGTCCAGGTAGGCCTGTTCGTACTTCTGCTCGCGCAGCGCCACCCGGGCGCGTTCGCGCACTTCCTTGCCGTCCAGTGTGGATTCGCGGCGCTCCATCACCTGGATCAGGTGCACGCCGAAACGCGACACCACCGGGCCGGACAGCGCCTCGGGGCCCAGGCGGTCCATGGCCTCTTCGAATTCGGGCACGAAGCCACCGGGTGACACCCAGCCCAAGTCGCCGCCCTTGGGCGCACTGGCGTCTTCGGACACCTCGCGCGCCGCGTCCTCGAACTTGCGCTGGCCGCTGGCGATCTGGCGCCGGATGCCGTCCAGCCTGCGCGCCTGCGCTTCGGCCGTGGCCGTGGGCGACACGCGCAGCAGGATGTGGCGGGCGCGCGTCTGCGTCACCTTCACCGCGCTGGCATCGCGGCGCTCCAGCAGCTTCAGCACATGCCAGCCGGCGCCGCTGCGCACGACTTCGGGGTAGACCTGGCCGGGTTGCAGCCCGCGCACGGTGTTGACGAACAGGTCGGGCAGGCGCGACGTCGAGCGCAGGCCGATTTCACCGCCCTGGGCCCGGTTGCCGTCCTCCGACACCGTGGCCGCCACCTTGGCGAATTCTTCACCCGAGCGCACCCGGCCCAGCGCCTGTTCGGCGCGGGCACGCAGGTCGGCCTGCTGGGTGACGTTGGCGCCTTCGGGCACGGTGACCAGGATCTGGGCGATGTTCAGCTCTTCGTCCACCGCCGCATCGCCACGCTGGCGCGCGATGAAGGCTTCCACGTCGGCGTCGCTGATGCGGATGCGCGACTGCAGTTCGCGGTCGCGCACGCGCTCGATCAGCAACTGGTCGCGCAGGTTGTTGCGAAAGCGCGCGTAGTCCATGCCCTCGCTGGCCAGGCGCTGGCGCAGCTGCGCCACGCTGAGTTGGTTCTGCGTGGCCACGCCGGCCACCGCGCGGTCGAGTTCGGCCTCGTCCACCTTGCTGCCGGCTTCGCGCGCGTAGGTGACCTGAACCCGTTCGTCGATCAGGCTGTCCAGCACCTGCTGGCGCAGCTCCTCGTCGGCAGGCAGGCGCTGGCCGCTGCGCCGGGCTTCGTCACGCGCTCGGGCCAGGCGCTGCTCCACTTCGTTGGAGGTGACCAGTTCGGAATTGACCACCGCCACGATGTGGTCCCCGTCCCGCGGCGCCGAGCGAGGCGCAGGTTGGGCCAGGGCCGGTGCGGCCAACGCCAGCGCCAGCAACAGGCCCAGCAGGGTGCGTGGAAATCGGTGCAAGTCAGTCATTCTGGGGTGCGCTCAAGGGGTTGTCCCGCTCTTCGCGCAACAGTTGGTAGCCGGGGATATTGTCCTTCAACACCCGCAGCGGGTTGGACCCTAGGCGCGACAGCCCCACCAGTTCCAGTTGCAGCAGCAGCCGCGTCGTGGCCTCGCTGCGGCCGGTGGACAGGCGTTCGCCCACCACCCGGGCGATCCAGCAGCCGGCGTCGTACTCCAGGCCGGCGATGGAGTCGGTGACGCGGCTGTCCTTCAGGCTGTAATTGATGCGGCCCACGGCGTACAGCGTGCCCTGGCAGCGCCCGCTGCCGGCATTGGCCAGCGCGGTGCGGTCGGCGGCGGCACCGCGGTAGACCGGCCACTGCCAGGCCAGTTCCAGCTGTTCGCTCAGGCCCCGGGCCAGGCGGTAGGTGGTGCTGACGGTGCGAAACGGCCCCGGCGAGTAGCGCGCGCCCAGGATGGAGCGCACCGCACGCGAGGTGTCGGCACTGAATTGCACCGCGGCATCCAGCCGCCAGTGCGGCACCAGGCTGGACGAGCCTTCCAGCAGCAGATCGGAAAAGCGCTGCGTGAAGGTGTCGCCTTCGGGCTCGAAGCCCTGCGCGTTCACCACCCCGGCAGTCACGCGCTGGTCGCGCAGCAGGAAGCGCTGCGCCAGGCCCAGGCGCAGGGTTTCGGCGCCGGTGGTTTCGTCCAGCAGCCGCGTGGACACGCCGGCGGTGATCTGGTGCGCGTCGGACACCCGGTCCACGCCGGTGAAGGCGTTCTCGGCAAACACCGAGTCCAGGTTGAAGTCGCGCCCGGCGGTGTCGAACTTGGGCAGGCTGGACTGGTCCCGGTAGGGCGTGTTCACGTACAGCAGGCGCGGCTCCAGGGTCTGGCGTTGCTGGCGGCCGAACCAGTGGCTGTCGCGCTCGAACACCATGCCGGCGTCCACGCTGAAGGTGGGAATGCTGCGGCTGGCCTGGCGGCGGCCGTCGGCCATGGCCTGGTCGGTGCGGTAGACGGCCGTGTTCAGCGTGAACTGCGGGCGCACCCACCAACCCGGCGCTTCCCAAGGCCGACCCACGCTGGCCAGCGCGTGCCAGCGCCAACCATCGGGGCGCAGCACGGTGCTGATGCCGTCGGCGCCCAGCGCAGCCTGGCTGTTGGCCGGCAGCGTGAAGCGGTTGACCTCCGATTGCAGCGACACGCGCAAACCCGGCCCCGCCGTGCCGGCCAGGCGCAGGCCCAGCTGCGGCAGGCGCTGGTAGGGCGCCGCGATGGCGGTGGGGGTGTCTTCGGTTTGCAGCACCTGCCAGTCCTGCACGCGCGAGTAGATCTCGCCCTTCAGCCCGGCCAGGATCCCGCCCGGGTGCAGGCCTTGCTGGGCGCCGAAGTCCAGCGCCAGCAGGCGCGGCGTGAGGCCGTTGACCTGGCGCGGAAAGTCCTTCCAGTGCAGGTCGTCGCCCACCCGCAGCACCTTGGCCTGGTAGCTCAGGTCGGCCAGCGCGCGTCCGCTGTGCTCGAACTGCAGGGCCCAGCGCGAACGGCCGGCCACCCGGTCGTTGGGCAGCGCGGCCAGCTCCACCCGGCCCTGGTCCTGGCGCTCCAGGTAACGGAACTCGGCGTCCAGCGCCAGCCCGCGCCGGGCGTAGACGGTGGGGGTGACGGTGGCGTCGCGGTTGGGCGCGATGTTCCAGTAGTAGGGCAGGCCCAGCTCGATGCCGCTCTTGCTGTCCAGGTTCAGGTTGGGCGGCAGCCAGCCCGAGCGCCGCGCGTCCGACAGCGGAAAGCTCAGCACCGGCACCGCCAGGATGGGCACGCCCAGGAAGCGCAACTGCGCCCCTTCGGCCACGCCTTCGTTGGTCTCCAGGTCCAGCTTCACCCGTTCGGCCCGCAGGATCCAGTCCGGCTCGGCCGCCGCGTCGCTGGCCAGGCAGCTGCTGTAGCTGGCGTTGTGCGCCATCGAGCGCGAGGCGTCGAGAAAGTCCACCCTGTCGGCCCGGCCGTGCGCGCCGGTGCGGGCGAACTCGAATTCGGGCGACAGGAAATAGCCCTCGAAGCGCTGCACCGACAGGCGCAGTTCGGGCCCGCGGTAGGTGTTGCCGTCGTGGGTGATGAGCACCTTGCCGCGTGCGCTGACCTGGTCGTCGGCGTTGTCGTAGCTCAACCGGTCGGCGCTGATCATGGTGCCGGCGTGGCGGAAGTCCACGTCGCCCTCGGCCACCGTGTCCAGGTCGGGGCGCGAGCGCAGGTCGTTGGCGCGCAGCACCACCGAGCGCGTGCGCCCGCCCGCTGCCGCGCTGCCGGTGCGCGCGGGGCCGTCCAGTTCGTCGTCCAGCTTCAGCTGCAGCGGCGCCCCCCAGGCCGGCGCCGCCAGCGCCATGGCAGCCGCCAGCGCCACCGGGGCCAGGGCCGGGGCCGAAAAGCGGCATGAAGCAGCGGGAAGGGGCAGCGGCGAGGCGGGCGGCACGGTGGCGGGGACGGCGCCCCCGGGCGCGGCGACAGCGCTCGCTCGGTGAAGCCGCCGGGCGCGGTTCGTAGAATCCTTCGATTATCCATGACCGCCCTGCGGGGCACCCCGATGAGCGAGCCCTCTTCCATTGCCGCCGGCGCGGCACCAGCACCCGGCGCCGTGGCCTGGCCCGACGCCGCGCGCCAGGCGGCCTTCCAGGCCTGGCTGGCACCGCTGGTGGCCGCCCACGGCCTGCGTCCCGACACCCTGGCTCCGGCCTCGGCCGACGCCAGCTTCCGGCGCTACCTGCGGCTGCAGGCCGGCCAAGGCAGCCTGATCGTGATGGACGCCCCGCCGCCGCAGGAAGACGTGCGCCCTTTTGTCGACGTGGCGCAGCGCATCCAGACCGCGGGCCTGCACGGCCCGCAGGTGCTGGCGGCCGACGCCGCGCAGGGCTTCCTGCTGCTGAACGACCTGGGCCAGACGCTGTACCTGGACGCGCTGCGCGCCGCCGTGCCCGCCCAGCACGAGCGTGTGCAGGCCCTGATGCGCGACGCCATCGCGGCGCTGCTGCAGTGGCAGACCCGGGTCAGCGCCGACGGCCTGCCACCCTATGACGACGCGCTGCTGCGGCGCGAGCTGGCGCTGTTTCCCGACTGGTGCGTGCAGCGCGAATTCGGCATCACCTGGGACGCCAAGCAGCGCCAGCAGTGGGACACCGTGTGCCAGCGCCTGGTGGACAGCGCGCTGGGCCAGCCGCGCGTGGCCGTGCACCGCGACTGGATGCCCCGCAACCTGATGGTGGCCGAGCCCAACCCGGCCATCCTGGACTTCCAGGACGCGGTGCTGGGCCCGGTCACCTACGACCCCGCGTCGCTGCTGCGCGACGCCTTCATCTCCTGGGACGAAGCCCAGGAAATCGACTGGGCGGTGCGCTGGTGGGACGGCGCACGCCAGGCCGGGCTGTTCGGCCGCGGCGAGGACGTGCATCCCATGGGCCAGGACTTCGGCGAATGCTGGCGCGCGCTGGAATGGATGGGCCTGCAACGCCACCTGAAGGTGCTGGGCATCTTCTGCCGACTGAAGCACCGCGACGGCAAGCCGAAGTACGCCGAAGACCTGCCGCGCTTCTTCGCCTACGCCACCAAGGTGGCCCTGCGCTACCGGCCGCTGGCGCCGCTGCTGCCGCTGCTGGAGCCGCTGTCGGGGCAGGCGCTGGCCTCGGGCTTCACCTTCTAGGCCGCGGCCGGCGGGTCGGGTCCCCATGACCCCGATGACCCCGATGACCTTGACAGGCTGGCATCGGCATCGCGCGCCCAGACTGCCGTGCCCCTGGCCGCCATGAGCACCCACCGCTTCGACCACCAGAACCGACACTTCGAACTGCGCACGCGCGAACGGCGCCTGCTGGTCGATGGCGAGGCCGCAACGCTGGGGCAACGCGCCCTGGACCTGTTGACGGCCTTGGTGGAGCGGGCCGGACAGACCGTGAGCCGGCGCGACCTGGTCGAATGCGTCTGGCCGGACGCCGACGTGACCGAGGGGAACCTCAGTGTGCAGGTCAATGCGCTGCGCAAGGCCCTGGGCCACGAGGCCATTGCCACCATCCCGGGGCGTGGTTATGCATTCACCCCCCGGGTCCAGGGCCTGTCCGGCGGCAGTGCGCCGGCGGCGCCGGCGCCGCAGCGCCTGCCGGCCAACCTGCCGGCGGTGCTGCCCACCCTGATCGGGCGCGACACCGCGCTGCAGGTGCTGAACCGGCTGGTCGAGCAGCACCGCGTGCTCACCCTGCTGGGCCCCGGCGGCATCGGCAAGACGCTGCTGGCGCAGCACCTGCTGCAGCGCCACGCCCAGCGCCTGCGCCACGGCGTGTGCTTCGTGGACCTGTCCATGCTGGGCGATGCCAGCCTGATACCGGGCGCCATGGCCGCCGCCCTGCGCGTGAACGTGGGCGGCGGCGACGCCTTGGGCGCCCTGGCCGACGCCCTGGCGCCGCTGGACATCCTGGTGGTGCTGGACGGCGCCGAATGCCTGCTGGACGGCGTGGCCGGCGTGGTGGCGCGGCTGCACCAGGCCGCCCCGCAGCTGCGCCTGCTGGTGACCAGCCAGGCGCCGCTGAAGCTGGGCGCCGAACACGTGCACCGGCTGGACGCGTTGGACATCCCCGATGCCGCGCTGCCGGCCCAGGACGCGCTGCGCTACGGGGCGCTGGCCCTCTTCGTCGAGCGCGCGCGCGCCGCAGATTCGCGCTTTGCGCTGCGCGATGCGGACGTGCCGGCGGCCATCGCGCTGTGCCGCACGCTGGAGGGCATGCCGCTGGCCATCGAGCTGGCGGCCTGGCGCGCGCCGGTGCTGGGCGTGGCCCCCCTGGCCGACGCGATGCAGGACCGGTTGATGCTGCTGAACTTCGCGCGGCGCGACGCGCCGCCGCGGATGCAGTCGCTGCGCGCGGCGCTGGAATGGAGCCATGCCCTGCTGTCCCCGGTGGAGCAGGTGGTGCTGCGCCGCTTGGCGGTGCTGGCCGGCAGCACCGGCCTGGCGCTGTTGCGCCAGGTGGTGGCCGACCCGGCGGGCGGACCCATCGACGAATGGACCGTGGTGGACGTGCTGACCACCTTGGCCGATCGCTCGCTGGTGGCCGTGGTGCCGGGCTGGGGTGGCGAGCCGCGCTACCGCCTGCTGGACACGCCGCGGGCCTTTGCCGCCGAGCGCCTGGCCGCGTCGGGCGAAGCGCCGGCGCTGCGCCAACGCCATGCCGAAGCGGTGGCGGCGGCTTTCGACGAGGCCTACGCCCAGCGCGCCAGCGGCCGGGTGGGCATGGCCGACTGGGACGAGCGCCAGGTGGACGAACGCGACAACGGCTTCCAGGCCCTGGCCTGGCTGCGGCAGCGCGGCGACCGCCCCACCTTGCTGCGGCTGATGCCGGGCCTGGTGCTGAGCGCGCCGCGCGAAGACCGCAACCGCTGCCTGGACCTGGTGCACCTGAGCCAGGCCCTCACGCGCGAAGCCCCGGCGTCGCCGGCGGTGATGCACGCCTTGCTGGCCACCGCGCGCTACGCCAACGCTTTGCTCAAGCGCGGCGGCTTCGACCATGCCGACGCCGCGGTGCGGGTGGCGCGCGAATGCGCCGCGCAGCTGCCCGACGCCCGCTGGCTGTACCTGGCCCTGAGCCTGCGCGCCGTGGCCCTGTTCACCGGCGACGACCTGGCCGGCGGCGAGGCCAGCCTGATGGAGGCGCGTGCGCTGGAGGTGCCGGGCTGGCCCGCGCCCCTGCACGCGGCGCGCTGGACGGCCGAAGTCTGGCTGGCGGACCGGCGCATGGACGGGCCGGCGATGTACAGCGCCAGCCTGCGAACCGCCGAGGTCTACCGCCAGGCCGGCCATTCAGCCTGGCAGTGCGAGTTGCACCTGATCAACGGCGCCATGGCGGTGGGACGGGCGGAGGAAGCCGCGCGGCATGGCCTGTCCATCGTGGCCCAGCTGGAAGGGGGGCGGCACGAACGTGGACTGGCTGACGCCCGCTTCCAGTTGGTTCAAGCCTTGGCCAGCAGCGGCCGGCTGGACGAGGCGATGGTGCAAAGCAGGCTGGCCTGGCCGCTGGCGCTTCGCCTGGGTCTCACCAGCCACTGGGCCGACGCCCACCTGCTGCTGGCGGCCCACCAACAGCAGCACGGTCTGGCAGCGCAACTGCTGGGCTACGCCAACGGGCGCAACCGCCAGCAGGGGCTGCACGTGCGCGCCCACAACGAAGCCCTGGCCGTGCAACAGGCCCTGGCCCTGGTGCAGGCCCGCTTGGACCCGGCCACCCTGGCAGGCCTGCAGTGCGCCGGCAGCGAACTGCGCGACGAGGACATCCCGGCCCTGGCCTTCGCGCCGGCCGCTTGAGGGGCCCTCAGGGGCTTCAATCGCCCGTGGGGCAGCCGGCAGCTTCCAGCCAGATGTCGCGTGCGCCGCCACCGAAGCTGTCCACCAGGAAATCGACGAAGGCCCGGGTGCGCGCCGGCAGGTGCTTGCGCGTGGGCAGGCCGGCGTGGATCTGCAGCGTGAAGATGCGCCAGGCCGGCAGCAGGCGCTGCAGCGCACCTTCCAGCAGTGCGTCGGCCACCACGAAGCTGGGCAGCCCGGCCACGCCCAGGCCGGACAGAACGGCGGCGTAGGTGGTGTCCAGGTGGATGGTGGACAGCGCCGGGCGGTGCGGGTGCAACTGCACCTGCTCGGGGGGATGCCCGTCGCGGCCGTCGTGGGTGAAGGTGAACAGGCGCCGCACATTGGCCACCGTGGGCAGCAGCAGGTCCAGCTGGCCCAGGTCTCGCGGGTGCTGGGGCAGCGGCCGGCCTCGCATGTATTCCGGCGCCGCGCAGAGGATGATTTCCGACAGCGCCACCGGCCGGGCGATGAAGTCGCCATCGCGCGGCGGCTCCGGGCCCATCAGGATGGAGACGTCGAAGTTCGGGTCCACCTCCTCCACCGGACCGGGCACGCTCAGCTCCAGCGTCACGTGCGGGTGGCGGGCCCGGAACGCGCCCAGGTGCTTGGCCAGCTGGTGCACCGCGAAGGCCGGCGGCACCAGCACCTTCAGGTGGCCGCGCAGCTCGGTCACCGAGCGGTTCACCAGCGATTCGGCCTCTTCCACGTCGGCCACGATCTGGCGCGAACGCTCCAGGTAGGCCTCGCCCACGTCGGTCAGCGTCATGCGCCGCGTGGTGCGCTGGATCAGGCGTGCCCCCAGGTGCGCTTCCAGCTCGGCCAGCACCCGGGTCACCACCGCCGGCGCCTGGTCCAGCTTGCGGGCGGCGGCAGCGAAACCGCCCTCGTCAACGATGCGGATGAAGGTGCGCATGGCGCGCAGCTGGTCCATGGGGTCTCCGAAAGTTCCCGCCGATTATTCTCGTTTCAGCAATAGTCCATTCAGGCAGCCGCCGTTTTTCAATCAAGGGTATCCACCTACAGTTGCATCCATCGATGAGACACATGCGTACAGCAACTCACCGACGCGACGCAGAAGGCCTGACAGACACCGACCCGCGCGCCGCCCCTTGGCCCACTTATTGTTCAGGAGTTCATCATGAATGCGAAGCACATTTCCATCGCCGCCCTCATCGCCTTTGCCAGCACCCTGGCCCTGGCAGGCGAGGTCACCATCGACCCCGTTCAGCACAAGTCGCTGAAGACCCGTGCCGAAGTGACGGCCGAGGTGGCCACGGCCCGCGCCAATGGCGAGCTGTTCTCTGGCGGCGATGTGCTGCCGGTGGCCCGCGCCATCAGCACCAAGAGCCGCGACGCGGTGCGCGCCGAAGTGCTGGCCGCCCGTGCCGCAGGCACGCTGAGCCACGGCGGTGAAGTGGGCGCCGGCCAGTAAGCCCCGGCCGCCCCACGCCCGCCCGGCCCGCCGGACGGGCCCTCCACGGCCTGCCCGTCAACTACGGGCAGGCCGTGATCACTTGGGCCACCGCGGCCGTGAGCTTGCGCGCGCAGCCCAGGTGCAGGAATTCATTCGGCCCGTGGGCGTTGCTCCTGGGGCCCAGCACGCCACACACCATCATCTGTGCCGCCGGGAAGCCCTGCTGCAGCAGGTTCATCAGCGGGATGGTGCCGCCCTGGCCGATGTAGGCCAGCGGGGCGCCGAAGTGGGCGCGCGAGGCCTCGTCCATGGCCCGTTCCAGCCAGGGCGCCAGGTCCGGCGCGTTCCAGCCCGACGCCCCGTGGGCGCCGGCCCGGCCGTCGGGCTCGAAAGTCACCTTCGCGTTGTAGGGCGCGTTGTCTTCCAGCAGCACCTTCAGGCGGTCTGCGGCCTGGTGCGCGTCCACCACCGGCGGCAGGCGCAGCGACAGCTTGAACGCGGTGTAGGGGCGCAGCACGTTGCCCGCGTTGCCCAGGTCCGGGAAGCCGTCCACCCCGGTGACCGACAGGGCCGGGCGCCAGGTGCGGTTCAGCAAGGCCTGCACCGGGTCGGTGGTGGTGGGCAGGGCCGCGCCGCCGTCGGCGCCGCAGGCCCAGGGAAAGCGCTTCCACACCTCGTCGCCCAGCGCGGCGGCAGCCGCGCGCGCCTGCGCCACGCGCTCGGCCGGCACGGCGCAGTGGAAGGACGGGGGCAGCAGTTCGCCGGTGGCCGAGTCCTCCAGCCGGTCCAGCACCTGGCGCAGGATGCGAAAGCTGCTGGGCACCACGCCGCTGGCGTCGCCCGAGTGCACGCCCTCGGTGAGGATGTCCACTTTCAGCACGCCCGACACCATGCCGCGCAGCGACGTGGTCAGCCACAGCTGGTCGTAGTTGCCGGCGCCCGAGTCCAGGCAGACCACCAGGCCCACGTTGCCCAGCCGGGGTTTCAGCGCTTCCAGGTAGGCCGGCAGGTCGGGCGAGCCGCTTTCTTCGCAGGTTTCGATCAGGCCCACGCAGCGCGGGTGCGGCAGGCCCTGGCGCTGCAAGGCTTCGAGGGCGGTGATGGCGGCGTAGACCGCGTAGCCGTCGTCGGCCCCACCGCGGCCGTACAACAGGTCGTTTTCCAGCTTCGGGCTCCAGGGGCCCAGGTCCTTGCGCCAGCCCTTGAATTCGGGCTGCTTGTCCAGGTGGCCGTACAGCAGCACGGTGTCGCCGCTGCCGCCGGCTTTCGTGGCCGGCACGTCGAAGAACAGCACGGGCGTTCGCCCGGGCAGGCGCACGATGTCCAGTTGCAGCCCGGCGATGCCGCGCCCCTGCACCCAGGTGGCGGCGTCCTGCACCACGCGTTCCAGCAAGCCATGCTCGGCCCATTGCGCGTCGAAGAGGGGACTCTTGGCCGGCACCTCGATGTAGCGGGTGAGGGCGGGCACGATCTGTTCGGCCCACACCGCGTTGGCATGGGCCGCCAGGCCGGCGGACTGTTCGGGGGGCAGCGGCGGGTGGGGGTCGCGGGCGTTCATGGCGGTCTCCGGGTCGGGCCAGGGCGTGATGATGGCGCCAAACAGGCGCCCGCAGGTGCGCCGTGGCACAAGCCCACGCTACAGGCGCTGCAGCCAGGCGCTCAGGTCGGCCAGCACGCGCTGGCGTTCGGGCTCGTTGAAGAGTTCGTGCGCCAGGCCGTCGTAGCGCTGGTGGCGCAGCACGGCCATCGGCGCAGCGGCAGCGAAGGCGTCGCTGCCGCTGGGGTCCACGCAAGGGTCGGCCCCCGCGTACAGCAGCAGCGTGGGCACCTGCCAGCGCGGCGCGGCATCGTGCACCGCGGCGCCGGCGTCCAGCATGAAGCGCACCAGGGCCGGCGACACGCGGCGGTGCACCAGCGGGTCGGCCGTGTAGGCCTGCACCACGGCGGCGTCGTGGCTCAGCCAGGCGGGCTTCAGGCCATTGCCCAGGGTGATGCGCGGCGCCACCGTGCCCAGCAGCGCCAGCAGCGCCAGCAGCCCGTGCTGGACCATGTTCATGTGCAGGGCCAGCGCGGGCGAGGACAGCACCAGGCCGGTGACTTCGCGGTACCAGCGCGCCGGATGCGGGCGCACGCTGTCGGCCACGAAGCGCGCCGCCACGGCGCCGCCCATGCTGTGGCCCAGCAGCACCAGCGGCCCGCTCTTCCAGCCGCGCACGGCGTCCACCACCCGGCCCAGGTCGTCCAGCAGGGCCTCGGGCGTGGGCAGCACCCCGCGCGGGCCGCCGCTGGCGCCATGGCCGCGTTGGTCGTAGCCGGCCGCATGCCAGCCCGCGCCGTTCAGGTGCGCGGCCACATGGGCATAACGCCCAATGTGCTCGCCCAGGCCGTGGCAGATGAGCACCGTGCCGCGCGCCAGGCCGGGCGCCGCCCACTGCCGCAGGTGCAGCGGCAGGCCGTCGTGGGTGTGCAGGGCTTGCATGGCGCTGGGCAGTGTAGGCACGCCCCCTGGCCGGCTCCCCACGGGCTTGCCCGTAGCCCCCATTGGGGGGTGACATCCCGTCGCAGCACGCCGCTGTTACCCTGTGCGCCACCCCGCAGCGTTCAGCACAGCAAGACCCCACCATGAACGACTTCTTCGACCTGCAGCACGACAGCGCCACCCAGGTGGCCGAACTGGTGCTCAACCGCCCCGAGCGCATGAACACCATGGCGCCGGCCTTCTTCCCGGCCCTGCGCGACGCGGTGCAGCAACTGTCCGACGAGGGCCGCACGCGCGTGCTGCTGCTGCGCTCCACCGGCAAGCACTTTTCGGCCGGCATGGCGCTGGACGTGTTCGCGTCGGGCCTGCCCATGCTGAACACCGGCGACGCCCGCGCGCGGCTGGCCTTTGCGCACAGCCTGCGCCGGCTGATGGCCTGCTTCGACGTGCTGGACGAAGCGCGCTTTCCGGTGCTGTGCGCGGTGCAGGGCGGCTGCATCGGCGGCGCGCTGGACCTGGCCGCGGCCTGCGACATCCGCGTGTGCAGCGCTGACGCCTTCTTCACGGTGCAGGAAATCCACATCGGCATGGCGGCCGACCTGGGCTCGCTGCAGCGCCTGCCCAAGATTGTTGCGCCAGGCGTAGCGCGCCAGATGGCCTACACCGGCGAACGCCTGGGGGCCGAGCGCGCGCTGGCCACCGGCCTGGTGAACGCCGTGCTGCCCGACGCCGAAAGCCTGCTGGCCCACGCACGCGACCTGGCGCGCCAGATCGCCGCCAAGAGCCCGCTGGCCGTGGCCGGCAGCAAGCAGGCGCTGAATTTCGCCCGCGACCATGGCACCGAGGCCTCGCTGGACCAGATGTGCCTGCTGCAGGCGTCCATCTTCGACATCGGCGAAATGGGCCGCGCCATCAGCGCTTGGCAGCAGAAGGCCCCGGCCGAGTTCCCCCCACTGGCACCGGTGTCTTTGCCTTGAGCGCAGGTTGGCGCGACAAGCCGCCGCACCCCCGGGCGGATGTTGACGCCCAGCGCCCCCGCCTATAGTTTTCGCCTCCGCGACCCGCCCTTTCAGCGACCCACCACCACCATGCCCGCCCGCCGCCACGCCGCCCCCCTTTGCCCGCACCGCGCCCGCGGTTTCACGCTGCTGGAACTGCTGGTGGTGATGGTCATCATCGGCCTGCTGGCCAGCTACATCGGCCCGAAGTACTTCTCGCAGATCGGCAAGAGCGAGGTCAAGACCGCCAAGGCCCAGATGGACGGGCTGGAAAAGGCGCTGGAGCAGTACCGCATCGACGTGGGCCGCTTCCCCAGCACCGAGCAGGGCCTGGCGGCGCTGTTCACCAAGCCCAACAACGAAGCCAAATGGCAGGGCCCCTACCTGAAGAAGGCCGCCCCGCCCGACCCCTGGGGCCAGCCCTACCAGTACAAGTCGCCCGGTGAGCACGGCGAGTTCGACCTGATGTCCTTCGGCAAGGACGGCCGCGCCGGTGGCGCCGGCGAAGACGCCGACATCACCAACTGGTAAGCCGGCACCCCCGCCGGACCACAGGCCTGGGCTTTTTCGGTGAAGTTCTCCATCAAGGGCCTGGGCCCCGCGGGCCAGGTGCACACGCTGCTGCTGGAAGCGGCGGACGCCCCGACCGCGCGCCGCATGGCCACCGAACAGGGCCTGCAGGTGCTGCGCGTGGCCCCGGCCGGGCGCTGGAACTTCACCCTGCCCGGGCTGCCGGCACGGCGCAGCCGTTTCGCGCTGGAGCTGTTCACGCAGGAGTTGCTGGCCCTGTTGGAATCCGGCCTGGGCCTGGTGGAAGCCATCGACCTGCTGGTGGAAAAGGAACAGGGCAAGGCCAGCGCCGCCACCCTGGGCGTGCTGCGCGACCACCTGCGCCGGGGCCTGTCCCTGTCGCAGGGCCTGACCCAGATCCCGGCCGACTTCCCGCCGCTGTACGTGGCCACGGTGCGGGCGGCCGAACAAAGCGGCGACATCCCCGAGGCCCTGAAGCGCTACCTGGACTACCAGACCCAGATCGACCGCGTGAAGCGCAAGATCATCTCGGCGTCCATCTACCCGCTGATGCTGATGGCCGTGGGCCTGCTGGTCAGCGCGTTCATGCTGCTGTACGTGGTGCCCAAGTTCAGCCGCATCTACGACGAGATCGGCGGCCAGCTGCCCTGGCTGACCCGGGTGCTCGTGGGCTGGGGCCAGATGCTGGAAACCCACGCCCTGCCCACCCTCGGCGGCCTGGCCGCGCTGCTGGCGCTGGCGGCCTGGGGATTCAGCCGCCCGGCCTTCCTGCGCTGGGCGGCGCCCAAGCTGTGGCAGATCCCGGCCGTGGGCGCGCGGCTGCGCACCTACGAGCTGGGGCGCTTCTACCGCACCCTGGGCATGCTGCTGAAAAGCGGCATACCGCTGCCCACCGCGCTGGACATGGCCGGCGGCCTGCTGTCGCCCTTCCTGCGCCCGGGCATGCAGCGCGCGGCGCGCGAGATCCGCGAAGGCCTGCCGGTGTCGCGCGCCTTCACGGCCCAGGGCCTCACCACCGCGGTGTCGGCCCGGCTGCTGGGCGTGGGCGAACGCAGCGGGCGCATGCCGCAGATGGTGGAGCGCATCGCGCTGTTCTACGAAGACGAACTGGCGCGCTGGGTGGACTGGTTCACCCGCCTGTTCGAGCCCATCCTGATGGTGATGATCGGCGCCCTGGTGGGCCTGATCGTGGTGCTGCTGTACCTGCCCATCTTCGAGCTGGCCGAGAACGTCAAATAGCGGCCTGCCACCCCGGGTTCAGGCACCCGCCTTTACGGGGCTGTGCGGTGTTTTGCCGCACAGCGGGATGGACGCCCGCCGAGCGCGCCCGCTAGCATCCCGAAACGCCGTGAAAACACAGCGTTCACACCAGAGAGCCCCCCAGGGGTCTGCCACGGCAGCACCGGGGCCCAACCAGGTCGAGACAGGCCAGCCAGTCAAATGAGCACCGCCCACGCGCCAGCCGCCGAGCGCGCAGACGCCATTCCCGCCGAAGCCCTTGCGGCAGCGCGGGCGCAGGCACGCGCGGCCGGCACCCGGGTGGTGGACGCGCTGGAAGCCGCGCTGGCGCTGCCGCCGCGCGACTTCAGCGCCCGGCTGGGCCGCACCCTGCACCTGCCCGTGCTGACCATGGCCGACCTGCATGCTTGCGAGCCGGCCTTCGACCGCCTGCCCTTTGCCGAGGCCAGCGCGCGCGACTGCGTGGCCCTGCGCCACCCCGCCGACGGCCTGCTGCTGGCCCTGGCCGACCCCTTCGACACCGCCCAGCGCGCCTGGGCCGATGCCCAGTTGTCCCAAGTGCCCGGCCAGGGTCATGGCCTGCGGCTGGCGCATGGCAGCGACATCCGCGCCTTCCTGTCGCGCTTTGAAGAATCCATGCGCGCGATGGACAGCGTGCTGGACAGCGACATGGCCGCCGGCGCGGCCGACAGCGAACGCATCCAGGACCTGTCCATCGCGTCGATCAGCGGCGACGACAGCCCGGTGGTCAAGCTGGTCAGCAGCACCATCTACGACGCGCTGAAGGCCCAGGCCAGCGACATCCACGTGGAAACGCACGCCAACGGCCTGGGCATCAAGTACCGCATCGACGGCGTGCTCACCGCGGTGGGCCAGGTGCAGGGCCTGGACGTGGCCGAGCAGGTGCTGTCGCGCATCAAGGTCATGGCCGAGCTGGACATCGCCGAGCGCCGCGTGCCGCAGGACGGGCGCTTCAAGGTGGCGGTGAAGGGCCGCACCATCGACCTGCGCGTCTCGGTCATGCCCAGCATCTACGGCGAAGACGCGGTGATGCGCATCCTGGACAAGCAGGCCATCACCGACCAGATCACCGGCTTGCGCCTGTCGTCGCTGGGCTTCAACGACGAAACCATCGAGCAGATGCGCCACCTGGCGAGCGAGCCGCACGGCATGCTGCTGGTCACCGGCCCCACCGGCAGCGGCAAGACCACCACGCTGTACGCGGTGCTCAGCGAAATCAACAACGGCCAGGACAAGATCATCACGATCGAAGACCCGGTGGAATACCAGCTGCCGGGCGTGCTGCAGATCCCGGTGAACGAGAAGAAGGGCCTGACCTTTTCACGCGGCCTGCGCAGCATCCTGCGCCACGACCCGGACCGCATCCTGGTGGGCGAGATCCGCGACCCCGAAACCGCGCAGATCGCGGTGCAGGCCGCCCTCACCGGCCACCTGGTGTTCACCACCGTGCACGCCAACAACGTGTTCGACGTGATCGGTCGCTTCGTGCACATGGGCGTGGAGCCCTTCACCTTCGTCTCGGCCATGAACGGCATCGTGGCCCAGCGCCTGGTGCGGCGCATCTGCACCGAATGCGCGGTGGACTTCACCCCCGACGACGCGCTGCTGCGCGCATCGCGCCTAGGGCGCGAGGTGGTCGAAGGCCATCCGCTGCGCATCGGCCGCGGCTGCGGCCACTGCCGCGGCACCGGCTACCGCGGGCGCATCGCCACGGCGGAAGTGCTGGTGCTGAACGACGAACTGCGCGAGCTCATCGTCAAGGGCGAGCCGGTGCGCGTGCTGCGCGAAGCCGCGCTGCGCCAGGGCACGCGCTTCCTGCGCGAAGCCGCGCTGGACCGGGTGAAACGCGGCGAGACCACGCTGCAGGAGATCAACCGTGTCACGTTTGTGGGCTGAGTCCTGGCGCATCGGCCTGGGCGCCGACCGGGTGGAGGCCCTGCGCCTGCGCCCGTTCACGCGCGCCCAGGTGGCGGCGCAGGGCAGCGCCAGCGTGGACGCCGGCGCCGCGCCCTTGGCCGACCGCGTGGCCGCGGCACTGGGCCTGGCCCTGGCCGACGCGGGTGCCGGCGCCGGGCGCGGCAGCGCCACCGTGGTGCTGTCCAACGAGCTGGTGCACTACGCCGTGCTGCCCTGGCAGGCCGGCATCACCCGCCCCGCTGAAGTGCAGGCGGTGGCGCAGTTGCACTTTCAACGCCTGCTGGGTGACGCAGCCCAGACCTGCAGCGTGCAATGCCACGAAGGCGGATGGGGCCAGCCGGTGCTGGCCTGCGCGGTGGACAACGCGCTGGTGGACGCAATGCGCGCTGCGCTGGCCGAACGCGGGTTGAAGCTCGCTTCGCTGCAGCCGCTGCTGATGGCCGCGGCCAACGGCCTGCGGGGCCGGCTGGCCGACGACGCCGCGCTCGCCATCGTGGAACGAGACCGGGTGTGCCTGGCGCGCTGGTCGGGCGGGCGGCCGGTGGAAGTGGCCAGCCGCCGTGCCGGCGCTGGCGCCAACACCCCCCCTGGCACCGTGGTGGCGCAGGAACTGGCGCTGTCCGAACACGGCGCGCCCGCCCAGCCGGTGGACGTGCTGCTGGTGGGCCCGCAGGCGCGCTGGAGCGCGACCGATGGCCTGGGGGCCCGCTTGCTGAACCCCACGCCCGGCCCGTTGGCCCTGGCAGGAGAGGCCTGATGCGCCCGATCCGCCTGGAACTGGTTCCCAAGCCGCGCCGCTGGACCGGCGTGCTGGCCCTGCTGGCCGGTGCGGTGCTGCTGGGCGACGCGCTGTTCGAGCGCGAACAACTGCTGCAGAGCGTGGCCGAGCTGCAGCAGCACAAGGGCAGCCCCAAGCCGGTGAAGGCCGCGCCCAAGGAGACCCTCACCGAAGCGCAGCAGCGCGAGCACAGCGCCGCGCGCCAGGTGCTGCAGGAACTGGCCCTGCCCTGGGAGCCGCTGCTGGCCACGGTGGAGCAGGCGGTGAACGCCGACACCGCCTTGCTGACGGTGGAGCCCGACGCCACCCGCCGCGGCCTGAAGCTGGTGGGCGAAGCCCGCCACTACGCCGCGGTGCTGGACTTCATGCAGCGCCTGTCGGCCGGTGGCACGCTGGGCGCGGTGCACCTGGTCAACCACGAGTTGCGCGAGGACGTGCCGGACAAGCCCACCCAGTTCACGCTGCAGGCCACCTGGAGGGCCGGACTGTGAGCCGCATCACCTGGTGGCTGCAACGCCACGGCGGCGCCCTGGCCCTGTGGGCCGGCCTGGCCGCGATGGCAGCCGCCCTGGTGCTGCAGCACTGGCAGGTGGAACCGCTGCAGCAGCGGCTGCAGCGCCTGGAGCGCGCCGCCCAGGCCCAGCCCGCGGTGAAGCCCGTGGCCCTGGACAACCGCAACACCGGCCCGCTGCAGCAGCTGCAGCAGTTCCACGACTTCTTCCAGCGCGCACCCGAACCCACCGAGATGCTGCGCAAGCTCTCGGCGCTGGCCGAAGCGCGCGGCCTGAAGATCAAGCGCGCCGACTACGTGCTGCGCCCCGGCACCGGCGAGCGCGCGCTGAACCGCTACCAGGTGGTGCTGCCGCTGCGCGGGCCCTACCCGGTGATCCGCGGCTTCGTCATGAGCACGCTGCGCGAACTGCCCAGCGTGTCGCTGGACCAGCTGCAACTGCAGCGCAAGGCCGTGGGCGACACCGAGCTGGACGCCACCCTCACCTTCACCTTCTTCTACGCCCCGCGATGAACCCCCCACGCAACCGAACCCCGCTGTCGCTGGCCCTGGCCGCCGCAGCCGGCTTGGGGCTGAGCGGCGACGCCGGCCTGCTGGCCGGCGCCCCGCGCGCCCTGGCCGGTGTGGCCCGGGTGATGGCCGGCAGCAGCCCGCTGCTGCTGGCGCTGGAAGCGCAGGCCGCGCCGGCCTCCGCCGCCCCGGCCGGAACCGGCCCGCAGGGGCAGGCCCTGTCGCTGCGCCTGGCCGCGTCACCGGACGCAGCGGACGCGCCGCTGCACCTGGCCCAGGCCAACACGCGCGAAGAACCCATCCCCGGTGAACCCGGCGCCATGCTGATCCACCGGTTGGCCCCGGCCGCCCCCGCGCCCAGGCTGGACCGCGAGGCCGCCGTGGCGGCGCTGGACACCCGGGTGCTGGCCGACCGCGTGGGCGCCACCGCGCCGCCCCACGATGCTTTCGCACCGCGCAGCTGGGCCCCGCCCCCGCCGCCGCCGGCACCGCCCGCGCCACCCGCGCCGCCGGCCCCGCCCGAAGTGCCGGTGGCGCCGCCGCTGCCCTTCCGCTACATGGGCATGATGGAAGAGAACGAATCCACCGCGACGGTGTACCTGGCCCAGGGCGAGCGGCTCATCACCGCCGCGCCGGGCGACACCATCGACAACACCTACCGTGTGGACGCCCTGAAGGGCCGCACGCTGCATTTCACCTACCTGCCGCTGAACCAGCGGCAGAGTCTTCCGCTGGGACCTGTCACGCCATGAACCGCCAACCGCAAGACCTTGCCTTCCAGCCCCCACGGGGCGCGCAGGCCTTGCGGCATGCCGCGGTGGCGCTGGCCGTGGCCACACTGGTGGCCACGCTGGGCGGCTGCGGCAACACCCCGCTGCAGCAGGGCCAGGCCCAGCTGGACCAGGGCGACTGGCGCGCCGGCCTGGCCACGCTGCAGCAGGCCGCGAACGCACGCCCCACCGACGCCGAGGCACGCATGGTGTTCATGCGCCAGCGCGACCAGGTCAGCAACCGCCTGCTGGCCCAGGCCACCAGCGACGCCGCCGCCGGCCGCTTCGACACCGCGCTGGCCGGCTACCGCCAGGTGCTGGAGTTCGACCCCGGCAACCCGCGCGCCCGCGACGGCCAGGCCCTGATCGACATGGCGCGCCGCCACCGCGTGCTGGCCGACGACGCCCGCGCGCGCCTGGAGCGCAAGGACTGGATAGGCGCCGAGTTGGCCGCGCGCGCCATCCTGGCCGAAGACCCCAACAACGCCACCGCCCGCGACGTGGCGCGCGCGCTGCAAGAGCGCGAAGAACAGCAGGCCGTGACCGTGCCGCTGATCAAGAGCAAGCTGCAGAACCCGGTGAGCCTGGAGTTCCGCGACGCGCCGCTGCGCATGGTGCTGGAGGCACTGTCGCGCTCGGCCGGCATCAACTTCATCATCGACCGCGAGGTGCGCCCCGACCTGAAGGCCACCATCTTCGTGCGCAATGTGCGCATTGAAGACGCCATCGACCTGATCGTGCAGAACAACCAGCTGGAAAAGAAGGTGCTGAACGACAGCACCATGCTGATCTACCCGAACACGCCACAGAAGCAGCGTGAGCACCAGGAACTGGTGATCCGCACCTTCCAGGTCGGCAATGCCGACCCCAAGCAGACGCTGAACCTGCTGCGCACGGTGCTGAAGTCGCGCGACCTGTACGTGGACGAACGCACCAGCCTGCTGATCATGCGCGACACGCCGGACGCCATCCGTGCGGCTGAAAAGCTGATTGCGGCGCAGGACACGGCCGAGCCCGAGGTGGTGCTGGAGCTGGAAATCCTGGAGGTGTCGCGCCAAAAGGTGCGCGACATCGGGCTGGGCTTTCCCACCAGCTTCAGCGGCCCCACGGGCACGCTGGCGGCCATCACCGAACTGCACAAGAACACCATCGGCGCCGACACGGGCTTCTCGCTGAAGCTGCTTCGCACCGACGGTGAAACCAAGACCCTGGCCAACCCGCGCATGCGCATCCGCAACCGCGAGAAGGCCCGCGTTCACGTGGGCGACCGGGTGCCGGTGATCAGCTCCAGCGTGGTGGGCACATCCACCGGCCAGGCCGGCTCGGTGCCGGTCACCACCGAACAGATCCAGTACCTGGACGTGGGCATCAAGATCGAGGCCGAACCCACCATCTACCCCGACAGCTCGGTGGCGGTGAAGATCAACCTGGACGTGTCCACCCTGGGTGCACGCACCCGCACCAACGCCGGCACCACCGCCTACCAGGTGGGCACGCGCAACGCCACCACGGTGCTGCGCCTGCGCGACGGCGAAACCCAGGCGCTGATGGGGCTGATCCGCGACGACGATTCGACCGAAGGCGCCGGCCTGCCCTTTGTGGGCGAAAACCCGCTGCTGGACCGCATTGCGGGCAGCAAGAAGACCGACCGTCGCAACACCGAACTGGTGCTGCTGATCACGCCGCAGGTGGTGCGCCCGGTGGCGCGCATGGCCGCGGGCAACGCCGAGTTCTGGTCGGGCACCGAAGCGTCGCTGCGCATCGGCTCACCCTTCCCGCAGACCGTGCCTGACAAGCCCGGCGCCAAGCCGCTGGCCGGCGCTTCCGCCCCCAACGCCACCGGTGGCAGCACGGCCACGCTGTCGGCCAATGCCGCGGCCGTGCCGGCTGGGGCCGCCGCCGCGCCGGCCGCCTCCCCTGTCGTCGCCCCTGCTGCCGCACCCGCCGCGGCGACCAGCGCAAACCCGGCCGTGCCGCTGTTGTCCGGCGCCGCGCCGCCGCCGCCGCCGCCGGTGGTGCCTTTGGCGCTGTCCTGGAAGCTGCCGGCCAGCGTGGCCCCCGGCACCGAGTTCACGATGGAGTTGCGGGGCAAAAGCGACGCGGCGATCAAGGGCGCGTCCATCCAGTTGCGCTACGACCCCGACCGCATCGAAGTGTTGTCGGTGACCGATGGCGGCTACTTCGGCGCCAACACCTCGGTGGCGTCCTTCCAGCCGCGTATCGATGCCGGCATCGGCATCGTCTTCGCCAGCGTGGCCGCCAATCCCAACACCTCGGCCCAGGGCGAAGGCGCGCTGCTCACGCTGCGCGCGCGCGCCAAGCCCAGCAATGCACCCGGCAAGCTGCAGATGCAGATCGCCTCGGCCGTGGGCGTGGACACCCACAGCCGCCAGGTGCCGGTGCAGGGCACGCAGCCGGTGGACCTGGGCACGAATCCATGATCTTGGCAGCACGTGCGGGCCGGGCGCCGGGCCGCTCCCAAGCCGGACCGCATCCCCTCGGGGGATCGACCGCCGTACTCGGCGGGCGAGGGGCCAACGGCTTCACGCTGATCGAGTTGCTGGTGACGGCCACCATCGTGGCCATCCTGGCCAGTGTGGCGCTGCCATTGGCCGAATTGAACGTGAAGCGCAGCCACGAGAACGACCTGCGCGCGGCGCTGCGCGACATCCGCGGCGCCATCGACGCCTACAAGCAGGCGGTGGACGAAGGCCGCATCGAGAAGAAGGCCGACGCCAGCGGCTACCCGCCCAACCTGCAGGTGCTGGTGGACGGCGTGCCGGACGCCAAGAGCGCGAAGAAGAACCGCATCGTCTTCCTGCGCCGCCTGCCGCGCGACCCGCTGAACACCGACCCCAACGCCAGCGCCGAGCAGACCTGGGGCCTGCGGTCCTACGACAGCCCGGCCGACGCGCCGCAGCCCGGGCGCGATGTGTTCGACGTGTACTCGCTGTCGCCCGCCACCGGGCTGAACGGCATTGCCTACGCGCAGTGGTGAGCATGAAAGCGCGCCAAGGCTTCACGCTGATCGAGTTGTTGGTGGTGCTGGCCATCATCACCACGCTGCTGTCCATCGGCCTGCCGCGCTACTACGACAGCGTCAAACGCGCCGAAGAGGCCACGCTGAAGCAGAACCTGTCGCTGCTGCGCGAGGCCATCGACAAGCACTTCGCCGACACCGGCCGCTACCCGCAGGCGCTGGACGAACTGGTGAGCAAGCGCTACCTGCGCAAGCTGCCCAAGGACCCGGTGACCGATTCGAACGACAGCTGGGTGGTGGTGGCGCCGCCCGCGCCGCTGCCCGGCGCGGTGTACGACGTGAAGAGCGGCTCCGAAGCGCTGTCACGCGACGGCACGGCCTTCAACACCTGGTAGCCCGCGTGCGCACACCCCCATGGGCCGGCCGCCAGCGCGGCATCACCTACCTGGCCCTGCTGCTGGCGGTGGCGCTGACCAGCGGCGCGCTGGCCGCCGGCAGCGCGGTGTGGAGCCACCAGCAGCGGCGCGAACGTGAAAAGCAGTTGCTGTGGGCCGGCGACCAGATCCGCCGCGCGCTGGAGCGTTATGCCGCCACCGGGGCCGACGCCGCCGGCCGGCGTTTCCCGGCTCGGCTGGAAGACCTGCTGGAAGACAACCGCAGCCTGGTGCCGCGGCGCCACCTGCGGCGCCTGTACCACGACCCCATCACCCATGGTCAGCCCTGGGGCCTGGTGCGCGACGAGCGCGGCGGCATCGTGGCCGTGTTCAGCACCAGCGAGGCGGTGCCGATCAAGACCAGCGGCTTTGCCCGCGGCTACACAGAATTCGAGGACGCCCAGCACTACCGCGACTGGCGCTTCGCTGCGGTGGAACTGGCGCCACCGCCCGGCGCGGCCAGCGCGGCGTCCGGCGCCGCCAGCGGCCCACAGCGCCCGCGTGGGCCGGTGCCGTTTGAAGTGCAGCCCGACCCGTCGGTGCCGAAGATGGAGCCGCAGGCCCCGCCCGAAGAAGTGCCCGAAGGCGAGCCCGAAGTCACCCGACCCGACGTCACGCCGGGCGACTGATCCGGGGGCTCACATCGAGGCGAGGACCTCGATCTTGGCCTTCTCGCGCAGGCCGGCCACCGCCTTGTCGATGGCGTCCTTGGAGCGGGTGCGCATCAGGTGCTGGCGGATCTGCTCGCGCGCGGTGGCCAAGGCAACCACCTTGGCGGGCGTGCGCTGCTCCAGCTTCAGCAGGTTCCAGCCGGCGGCGGTCCACACCGGGGGCGACAACTCGCCTTCCTTCAGCGCGAAGGCCGCGTCCTCCAGCGCGCGGTCGCCCGCGCCGCGGGCAAAAGCGTCCATCTCGCCGCCCCATTGGCGGGTGGGGTCGTCGCTGAACTGGCGCGCCAGGGCTTCCATGCTCTCGCCGGCGCGGATGCGTTCGGCCAGCGCCAGCAGCTTGTCGCGCTGCGCGGCCTTGTCGGCTTCACTGGCGTTGGGCGCCACGCGCAGCAGGATCAGCCGGGGCTTGACCTGTTCTTCCTGCTTGAACAGGCGCGGGTTCAGGTCGTAGAAGCCCTGCAGGTCCTCGTCGGTGACCTTGACCTCGCGCTCGATGATGCGCTCGGCCAGGCGGTCGCCCGACAGCATCTTGCGCACATGCTCGCGGTACTGCGGCTCGGTCATGCCCAAACGCATCAGCAGGCGATCAAAGCCGGCCTCGTTGCGGGCGTCCTTGCGGGCCATGCGCACCGAGGTCTCCACATCCTTGTCGCTCACCGCCAGGCCTTGCGCACGGGCTTCCTGCCACAGCAGTTCCACCTGCACCAGGCGGTCCAGGGCCTCCTGGCGCAGGGCGCGGAACTTGTTGGGGTCGGTCATGCGCGCGGGGTGCAGGCGCTTTTCGCGCATCACTTCCTCGTGCTGGCGGTCCAGCTGGTCCAGCACGATGGCCACGCCGTTCACACGCGCCACCACCTGCTGCGCCCAGGCGGGCAGCAGGGCCAGGCCGGCCAGCAGCCCCACGGCCAGGGCCCTTGAAACGCTTGAGACAGGCTTGTGCATCACTCCACCTTCACATAACCGCCCAGCGGCTTGATCGACTTGTCCGCGAAGTCCAGACCCACCAGGTAGGCCCCCATGGCGCCGATGCGGCGGTCGGCGTTGTACGACAGGCGCGGCATCAGCCCGGTGTCGAAACTCTGCACCTGCTCCAGCTGTGCCAGCAGCTTGCGGCGCGACAGGTCGCGCCCGGTGCGGCGCAGGCCTTCGGCCAGCAGCTGTGCCGCGCCGTAGGTGGCCACCTGCATGGCGTGCGGCGGGCGGTTGTCGGGGCGCGCGGGCAGCAGCGCGTTCAGCACCGTCAGCGCGTCGGCACGCATGTCGCCCGGGGCGCTGGGGTAGGCCAGCGTGACACTGCCCTTGAAGTCGGCGGGCAGGGCGGTGAGTTCGCGCGTGGCCAGCGGGCCAGGCACCAGCCAGCGGGTCCAGTGGTCGCGGGCGTGCAGCTCGCGCGCCAGGCCGGGAATGTCCAGGCCGATGCCCAGGGGCATCAGCGCCACGGCCTTGGCGGCCTGCACCTGCGCGGCCAGGGCCTTCGCGTCGCTGGCGCCAGGCGGGTAGGCCAGGGACCGCACCTGCTTCAGGCCGCGTTTGGCCAGGGCCTCGCTCACCATCTGCAGCACGGCACGGCCACCGGCGGTGTCCGGGTGCAGCAGCAACAGCGGCTGCCCGGCCAGGTTCAGCGAGTTGAGGCCGTGCTGGCCCAGGGCCTGCGCCAGTTCGGGCACGCCGGCCAGCAGGTGAAAGACCTGCGGGTTGGACGCCAGCACGTCCTCGGGGTAGAGCGTCAGCGGGCCCAGCACCGGCACCTGCGCGTCACGGGCCTGGGCCGACAGCTCGGCCTCCATGCCGGCGGCATAGGGCGCCACCACGGCGAACACGCCGCTGGCCAGCACTTGCTTCATGGACTCGCGCGCGGCCATGGGTTCGGCCGGCAGGCGCTGTACCACCAGTTCCAGCTGCCGGCCGTGGATGCCGCCGGTGCTGTTCAGGGTGCTGAAGTAGCCGGCCAGCAGTTGCTGCAGCGAGTCGCCCAAGGCCCCCAGGTCGCCCACGCCGCCGGGGCCGCGCCCCCCGGGCGGCAGCAGCGTGGCCACGCGCAGCGTGGTCTCGCCGACGCCTGGGTCGCGCACCTGTTCCAGGCGCTTCAGGTAGGCCAGCAGGGACTGGAAGTCCTTTTCGCTCATCAGGAAGCGCGGCATGCCGGGGTCCAGCGGGTTGCCGTCGGGGTCCAGCCCCTGCACCAGGGCGCGCTTGAACGACGCCTCGTCAAAGGGCCCGTGCTTGCGCCCGCCGTTGTGGGTGTGCAGGTGGCCATAGGGCTTGGTGAGCTCGGACCACAGGATGTTGGGCGGCTCGATGCCGCCTTCGGCCCGGCCGCGGCCGTCTTCGCCGTGGCAGTTGCCGCAGGCCACGGCCTGGCCGCTGAGCTCGGCATTGCCCTGGCCGATGCGGGCGTTGATCTGCGCCCCGCTGGGGCTGTCGGCCTTCTGGAAGATCAGCTGGCCGTCCAGTTCCTGCGCCGTGAGCGGCACCACCGTGTCAGCTGCCATGGCCACGCCGGCGGCGGCGCCCGCCGCGCAGGCCAGCCTGGCCAGCCCACGCCGCATGGCGCGGGCTGCGCGGGCCCTGCGGGCCGCGCCAACGCGCAAGGCGTTCACCGCTTACTGCGCCTTGGCTTCGCCGGGCGCGGGCGCCGGGCCGGCAGCCAGGATCTGCTTCAGGCGTTCGGCGATCGCCGGGGCCGGCGCATTGGCCTGGATCTTGGCCCAGCGCTTGGACGGCACGTTGCCGGCCACCAGCAGCGTGGAGTGGTCTTCGATGTTCTCGTTGAACTGACCGATCTTCTTCAGGATGTGGTCGATGTTTTCCTTCTTGCCGGTGACGAAGGTCCAGTTCGGCACATCGGCGTGGTGCTTCTTCATGAAGGCTTTCAGCGCCGCCGGGTTGTCGCGCTTGGGGTCGGAGCTGATGCTGATGAACTGCACCTTGTCGGCATCGTCGCCCAGGGCCTTGCGCACCATCAGCAATTGCGCCGTGATCATCGGGCAGGCGTCCTTGCAGTTGGTGTAGATGACGTTCATCACCACCGTCTTGCCGTCCAGCATGTCGGTGTAGAACTTCACCGGCTTGCCGTCCTGGGTTTGCAGTTCCAGGTCGGTGAAGTAGCTGCGCGCGTCCGGCGCCACGCCGGCGGCCTTGCCCGCGGGGGGGCTGGACACCGGCCCGGTGGCGGCGGCGGCAGGCTTGTTGTGGTCGGCGTGGGCGAAGGCGGGGCCGGCCAGGGCCAGGCCCAGCAGGCAAGCGCCCGTCAGGGCGCCCAGGTGGTGACGGATGTTCATGACAGTTCCTGGTGTGGGGCGCGGGCCTTCAGCCCTGGCCGCCGGTCTTGGCGCGGTCGGCCAGCAGGCCCTTGACCGCATCGGTGATCTGCTCGGGGCTGGCGAAGCCGAAGAAGCGCAGCCACTTGCCGCTCTTGCCGTCGCCCACCATGATGACCGCCGGGTGTTCGACGAAGTTGGGCGTCCAGGCGTCGAAGGCCTTCAGCGCTTCGTCCACCTGCGGCTTGGAGCCGGTGAGCCACTGCCAGCCCTGGGGCGTGCCGTACTTGGCGCTGTAGTCCTTCAGCCGCGCAGGGGTGTCGCGCACCGGGTCCACACTCAGGGACAGCAGGGCCACGTCCTTGCCCACGCGCGCGCCCAGGCCCTTTTGCACCTGCGCCAGCAGGGCCGAATTCACCGGGCAGACGGTGGTGCAGTTGGTGTAGATGAAGTCCACCACCACGATGCGTTCGCCCACGGCGTCGCTCTTCAGCTTCACGGCCTTGCCGAACTGGTCCACCAGCGCGGTGTCGGCCAGCGCCACCTTCACCGGCTTGGGCGCGGCGGGCTTCGCCTGCATGGCCTGCATGTGCTGGCTGTGGTCTTCCTCGGCCGCAGGCGCGGCGGCCTTGTTGGCGGGCTTGGCGGCGGGGGCGCCGTGGGAATGGTGGTCGTGCTGGGCGTTGGCCGCAAAGGCCAGCCCCAGTGCCGCGGCGGCCAGGGCCGCGCGGGAGGTGATGGGGGTCATGCGGGGGTTCTCCTGAACTGAGCCGGTATTGTCGATTGCACAGGGACGGGCACAAGCCCGCGGGCACGGTTTCAACGCAAGACGCCCCGCAAAACCATGCGACTTGTTGCCACAGGGCGGACGAAGCCGGGGGGGGTGCGGGGCTGCGACAAGGAAAAACGGCCCGGATCTTTCGATCCGGGCCGTTGGGTCACGGAATGACCTTGGCGTTTACTTCACGCGCAGGATGCTCCAGATGCCGGAGACGTTCCCGAAGGAGGCCTGGTCGCGCATCAGGTAGTCACCGGCCACCGCGTTGCCACCGCCCGCGCTGGGCAGGTAGACGTCGAAGTGGTTCACGGCGTTCCAGCTCTCCTGGCCACCCATCGCGAAGCCGATCGGGTTCACACCCAGCGCACGCGAGCCCACGCTCGTCATGTTGCAGGCGCCCGTCAGGCCGTTGCGCGATTCACCCGGGCACACATACGGGTCACGCTGCCACACGTGCCCGTGCAGGGCGAAGGTGGAGCCGCGGGTCGTACCGTGCGGGCTGTTCAGGTGGATGCGGGCTTGCTGGCCCTTGGTCGCGATGAACACCGGGGTTGCCGGGTCACCCGAGCAGATGCCGTTCACATCGCAGGTCACCGCCGCACCACCGTTGACCAGGGTGTTGCTGTAGGCCGCGTGCGAGTTGGGGACCGAGGCATAGCTGCCCGCCACGGTGGCCGGACCGAAGGGTGCCTGCGGCAGGATGCCGTTGCGGAACCACATCGGCTCGGTGCCGTAGTTGATCACCATGTTGCTCGACTCCTGGCTGTCCTCGGGGATGCCGACGCCTTCGCCGTTGATGTGTTCCACCGGCGACGCATCCTTGTAGTAATGCGTCATGCCCTTGGTCAGCACCAGCGAGAAGTCACGGAACACCGTGGTGCCCGCGGTCACCGTGGCTTGCGCCCGGGTGGCACGGGTGCCGGTGGCGCCTTGGCGGTTGGCCACTTGCGTGGTCTCCGTGAAGGTGGACCCGGTCGGCAGGATGACGCCCGCAGCCACCATCGCCTTGGCGCCTTGCTTGACGCGGTCGGCGGGGCTGATGTTGAAGCCACCGAACTCGATCGGCGTGGCGGCCAGGGCCACCGTGCCGGCCGACGGCTTGCCACCGATGTCACCCGCGTACCAGGTGTAGGTGACCACGCCGCCAGGCGCGGCCAACTGGCCATTGGTGCGGTTGCGGCCCACCGGGGCACCGTTGTGACGCGTGGTGTCGAAGGCCACCAGCTGCGGCGACATGCCTGCATAGGCCGAAGGACGGATCAGGTTCATGTTGAACGTGGTCGCGCCTTCGGCACCGAAGCGGTCACGCTTCACAACGCCGAGCAGCGTCGTGTAGGTGGCCAGGTCGGGCATCAGCGAGGTGCTCAGCGGGCTGAGCGGGGCGCCGGTGGCGTCCTGCCCGTCCATGCCACCGATGGCCGCATTGACGTAGGCACCCGAGGTGTCCGCCGCATTGATGCTGGTGGTGCTGGTCGTCAGCGCCGCGGTCTCCCAGGCCGAACCGAAGTCCGTGATGGTCAGGCCGGTGGTCGGGTCGCTCGTGGTGCCGAAGCCCCCCGAGGACGTGGCCGCCAGGCGCACGCCAGCCAGCTTGTTGCGCAGCGTCACCGTCACGCATTCGCCAGCCCGGCCACGAACCACCAGCGGCTCCACCGGGGCGGTGGGCAGCAGCTTGCCGTCGGCGCCCAGGTCGGACGTGCGCACGTACATGACCGCGGTCGGGTCGTGCAGCGGGCCTTGGTGGGTCGTGGTGGTGACCACGCCGGTGGCGTCGTCAACGACGGAACCCGTGACCGACGCGTTGCGCGGGTTGTAGATCAGCGTGCCGCCAGCCGCATTGAGCGGACCGCCAACGTGCATGGTGGCCACCGGGCCCGTGGGCTTGATGGTCACGCCCAAGGCATTGGGCAGCACGTTGTTGGCCAGCACGGCGCTGATGTCATAGGCACGGGTCGGTGCACCCACCGGGCACACGCCGTTCCACGAAGCACCGTTGGAGATGGCCACCGGGCCGCTCAGCGTGCCAGGCAGCTTCACCAGGTCGGCGCGCGCGGTGTCATAGGAGCGCAGCAGGCCCCACATGCCAGACCACCAGCCGTCATTGCCCGAGTCCATCGTGTAGGCATAGTCGGCAAAGTCGCCACGGGCGTTGTCCACCGGCAGAACCGGCGAGGTCAGCGTGAACTGCTCGCTGATGCCGCCCGGCTGGTTATTGCGCCAGCCGCTGTTCTTCGCAGAACCGTGGCCAGAGCCGGCTTGCAGCCACTTCAGGCCGTGGATGCTGGCGTTGTGCTCTTCTTCGTGACCGCCGGCCTGCATCTTCACGCGGACCATGTCACCGGCATAAACGCGCATCGTGGGCGTGTAGGGGTCGCCACCGTCCAGGGCACCCGTGTTGATGTGCGGCGTGAACTTCGTGCCGTAGATCTGGGTGTTGCCGTTGGGCATGCTGTTCAGGCGGTTCAGGGCGCGGTCGCGGCGCGACTGCAGCGCGAACGCCAGGTCGCCACGGGTGCCTTCAGCCTGCATGCCGGGCTTGCCGTCCGGGCCGGTCTTGCGCGGGTCATAGACACGCAGCGCGATCGGCTCCTGCCGGTAGTTCACCACCAGCACGCCGGGGTCCTGCACGTCAATCGCCTGCGGGCAGGGACGGACGGGGCAGAAGTTGTTCAGCGGGTTGGCGGCGGTCGTCGCCAGCTCCACCACCAGGTCCGGGAACACGGGAGCGATTTGCTCACGCGCCGGCGGGTTGATGGCGAAACGGAAGGCGTTGGCGGGGTTGCTGTCGAACTGGGGGTTGCCCAGGTTCGTCACACCAGGCTGCAGGCCCGCGCCCACGCCCGGCAGGGGCAGGCCGTCCTGGCCGGCACCCATGTAGACACCTGCTTCATAGGCGTGCTGGAAGTCGCTGTACTCGAAGTAGAACTCGCGGAACGCGACCTGGCAGTCCACACCCGTCGTTTGCGTACCGGTGGTGCACGGTTGTGCCTTCACGGTGTTGCTGGCGTACGGGCCGGTCTGCGCCTGCGGGCGGATCTGCGCTTGCCAGCTGGTGGGGCCACCATCGCTGAACACGCTGCCGTCCAGGCGGGTGTCGGTGCGAGCGGGAGCGCCCGTGGCCGGGTTGTAGCCCAGCTGCGTGCCGGTCTCGTTGTGCGCCCAGGCCGAGCCAGCGGGTTCGGTCAGCACCGTGGAGTACAGGCCGATCTGCTGGTGGGTGGACGGACCGTAGTGGTCGTGCGTGAAGATGATGCCCAGGCCGCGGTCAACGCCTTCGGTGTTCACCACCGGGTCGCTGAACCAGCGTTGGGTCGTCGTGCGCGCGCCCTTCCAGTGCTCGGGGAAGCGACCGCCCAGTTGAGCAGCGACCTTGCCCCAGTACGGGTGGTCCTTGGCCACCGGGCAGGCGCCGGTGCCGTTGCGGGCATCGGCGGCAACGCAGTTGTTGAACGCACGGATGGCGTTGATGCGCTCCTGCACGGTGCCGGGGCTGAAGGTGCCGTCTTCATAGTTCCAGCCATTGGCTGCACCGTCGGTCGTGGTCAGGTCCCACTTGGGCAGGTGGATGTGCTGGCCGATGATGTCGGTCGGCGTACGAACTTGGTAATCGTCGATCTCGTAGTTCTCGGGCACCAGGTTGCTGTGGTGATAGATCGCGCAGTCGAAGGTGTTCAGACGCATCACCAGGGGCTCGGGCGCCTTGGTCTTGGTGATGATGTCGGCCACGTCCTGCCACAGCGCCACGATGCGCTGCTGCGGGTAGTGGTAGCCCACCTTGTTCAGCACGGCATCGAACTGCATGTTCGTGCCCTTGTAGATGCGCGGGTTGTCGCTGTTGAAGAAGCTGGCGCCGCGGGTGTTCAACGAGGCTTGCGTGGCCGTGGCCAGTTCACCCGAGAAGAAGCGACCCACCACACCGGGCTTCAGCTTGGTGCCGGCGTCGTCGATGCAGGGGTTGTGGTACGGCGCACCCACCACCGGCTTGGAGCCGTTGAGGATGAAGCCACCCACCGGGCCCTTGACGGCGTCGGTCGTGCAGTTGGCAGCGGTGCCGTCCGGCTTGAAGGTCGGGATGCAACGCTGGGCGTGGAAGGCCATGGCCACCTGCTCCAGGTCGGTACCGGCCTCGGGGTAGTACACCACGTCGGACTTTTCGATCACGGACGAGAAGTCCATGCGCGAAATCACCACGTTGCGAACACCACCAGCGGCCAGGCCCTTCAGGGCGTGACGCGGCAGGCCGCCGTCGAAGCCGTCGGCTTGCGCGGGCTGGATTTCACTCCACAGGGTGTTGCCACTGGCCTTCAGGGCGGTGACTTCAGCCGGGGTGATCATGTCCAGCAGCGGAGACGGCGGACGCTGGCCGATCACGTCTTCCATGCCGGCCACCCAGAACGGGAAGCCGGGGTTGACGCCACGGTCGATCACCTTGGACAGCGAGCCCACCGGCTTGGCCGGGTTGGTCACGGCCATCAGCGGGTTGACCTTGGTGGTCACGCGGCCCGGCATCACCGGCATGGGCTTGCCAGGCAGCGGAACCAGGGCGGGAATCGGCGTGCCGGCCACGATTTCGCTGTCCGGGTAGGCGCGGCTGCCAGCCTTGGGCTTGCCTTCGCCCAGGCCCCACAGCGTGCTGTGGTAGCCGTTGGCAATGGCATAGCCTTGGGCATCCAGGGTCGCCGGGGTGGCGTTCAGGATGGTGCCGGCCTGCAGCGTGTCGTTGTTGCGCCAGTGGTACCACATGCCCTGCGCGAAGTGCGGGTAGAAGTGGCAGTGGAAGATGGCGTCGCCCGAGCTCTTGTTGCGGTTGCCGGAGCCACCGAAGTTGATCTCGTAGGTGTAGCCCACGCCCGGGCCCACGCCCTGGGCGTCCAGGTAGTTGGAGTTGTCGTCGTTCGGGTTGAACAACCACTGGTGGTTGTGCAGGTGGAAGACGTGCTGCTCCTTGCCGATGTGGGTGTTGCGGAACTTGACGAAGTCACCGGTGTAGCTGTGGTGAACGTTCGACGGGTCTTCCGCGCCAATCACGAAGTTGGCCTTGGGGCCCTGGGTTCCCGGCGGCGGGGCTTGGCCCGGCAGCAGGCTTTCCAGACCCAGGTTGGCGGGAACGTCCACGGTCAACGCGGGGTCACCCACGGCGAAGGAGGTCAGGAAGAACTCCTCGTAGGCGCAGCTGATGCAATCGTGCATCGGGCCCACGCCCAGGCGGTTGGCGATGATCTCGGAGCCGATACCACCGGATCCGTAATTGATCATGAAGGCGTCCTTCACGCCAGCCAGCACGTACTTGAACACGGGGTCCTGCACGTAGAAGCCGGGGAAGGCCTGGCCATTGGCCGTTTCGTCATGGAACACCGACGCGAAATCGCGGAAGGGCTCCAGGCGGTTCGGCACGGTCGGGTTGCGCTTGCCCTTGCTCTCCAGCGGGTAGGTGCTGGCCGGGAAGCTGCCGTCGGCGTTCGGGCCGGCGATCACGCCGTTGATTTCCGAGTGAACGATTTCGCACGCCGTCGTCGTCGTGCACTTCATCATGTTCAGGATCGGAAGACCCGCCTTGCCTTCGGTCGACCAGGGGGCGGTCGTCGGGTAGGTGGCTTCGTAGTTGGTCAGCTTGGGCTGGCCGTTGGCCGTCTTTTCCGTGGCATCCAGGATGCCATTGCGGTTGACGTCGGCCACCAGGCGCATTTCCTCTTCCTGCACCTGGCTGCGGTAGATCTTCGAGCCCGCAGGCTCCACGATCACCTGACCGAACAGGCCGTTGGACACATTGCCCATGTTGCCGTCCGAGCCGAAGGTGCCGCTGCCGGTGACAACGAACACGCCTTCCTTCTCGGCGTACAGCTTGTAGGTCTTGGTGCCACCGGCCGGGGCGGCGAAGCCGTCGGGGTTGGCACCCACGAAGCTGCCGTCGCTGGCGATGCCGTCCACCAATTGCATGCCGGCGGCATGGAAGCTGGCGAAGCGATCCTGGATCTGCTCGTCGATCTGGACGCTGAACTGCTGGCCGGACGGCGAGGTGATCACCGTCGGCGGCGTGGTCTGCACGTCGGCGTTGGGCAACTGGCGCGGGTTGGGCGCGGCGGTCAGCAGGTTCTGGAAGTTCACCGTCAGGCAGTCGCCCTGGCGAACCCGCAGCACCAGCGGGCGGTGACGCTTGTCCGGACGCAGATCCAGGTTGCCCGGCGTGGCGAGACCGCCGGCCGTCAGAGGCAACTTGCTCTGGATGTTGATGACGTCGCGCTTGAGCGCGTACATCGTTCCGTTGATGTTGCCGGCACCGAGCCGGTTGTACATCAGCGGCTTGTCGAAGGCCACGACATTCGCCGTCACCGTGCGTGCGCACGTGATGGCGGCCGCGGCCTGTTCCGTGGCTGCTAGCGCAACCCCGGCCAGCAGAAGCGCTTTCGCCCCCTGCCCCACTCTGAAGTGTTTCATTAGCCTCTCCACACCCCGACGAACAACTGGGTGCGAAGCGGCGACCAAACACCGGCGCTCGCGCCCCCGCCGCCCAAAGGATGGCGGCGGGGTGGAGCTCTTCTTTGTGACACCCAGACCCTTGTTGTGACGCTTCGTCGCGGTGACTGGTGCCGGATCGAAACATCGGACCGCGGTGCGCATTGACGGGTCAACGCTGCCCTCGGCCTCTATGGGAAAGAATCCTAGTGGGCGGGCTTAAGGAAGCTGTGCGACACAGTGTCGCGAAATCTTTCACGCACGGGCGATTTTCCCAGGTTAGGAATATTTCCTGCGGCGACTTGTCGCAGTTCGGGAATAAAAAAGGCCGGGCGGCGTGTTCTCACACGCGCCCGGCCTGAAGGAAGGGACCTGGGGTCTGGATGTGCCAGCAGGTCCTTCAGTACAACTTGCTTACTTCACGCGCAGGATGCTCCAGGCGCCCGCGGCATTGCCGAAGGAGCCGACGTCACGCTGCAGGTAGTCCCCCGCGATGGCGTTTTCGCCACCGGCCTTGGGCAGCACGATTTCGAAGTGGTTGGTACCACTCCAGCTTTCGCGGCCGCCTTCGTAGAAGCCCACCGGGTTGGTGCCGATGGCACGCGAACCCACCGACGTCATCAGGCAAGCACCGGTGAGGGTGTTGCGAGCTTCAGCCGGGCAGACATAGGGGTCACGCTGCCACACGTGGCCGTGCAGCGCGAAGGTGCTGCCACGCTTCACACCGTGCGGTGCGGTGATGTGGATGCGCGCGGCCTGGCCAGGGGTGGCCAACATCACCGGCGTTTCCGGGTCACCCGAGCACAGCTTGGTGGTGGCATTGCAGGTCACCGTCGGGGTCAACAGCGTGTTGCTGTAGGCCTGGGTGCTGTTGGGGATGGCCCCGTAGCTGCCCACCGTGCCGGCGTTGCCGAAGGGCGCAGCAGGCAGCAGACCGAAGCGGAACCACAGCGGCTCGACAGCGTAGTTCAGGGCCATGTTGGTGGCGTCTGCACTGTCTTCCGGCAGCGAGGTGCCCTGGGCGTTGAGGTTCTCAACGGGCCAGGAATCCTTGTAGTACTGCGACATGGCCTTGGTCAGCACCAGGGCGAAGTCCCGGTAGCTGGCCGAGCCCACGGTCACCGTGGCTTGCGTGCGGGTCAGGCGCGTGCCGGTGCCGCCCTGGCGGTCAGCCACTTGCGTGGTTTCGCTCCAGGTCGAGCCCGCGGGTTGCACCACCAGTTGCCCCACCATCGACTTCGCGCCTTGCTTGATCTTGTCAGCAGGCAGCAGGCTGGAACCACCGAATTCAATCGGGGTGCCCACCAGCGTGACCGAGCCGTTGACGGGCTGGCCACCGATGTCGCCGGCGTACCACTTGTAGGTGGTCACGCCGCCAGGTGCAGCGAACTGGTCGTTCGCGCGGTTGCGGCCGACGGGCATGCCGTCGTGACGGGTCACGTCGAAGGCCACCAGCTGCGGGTGCAGACCGGCGTAGGCCGAGGGACGGATCAGGTTGTTGTTGAACGTGGTCGAGCCTTCGGCATGGAAGCGGTCACGCTTGGCGATGCCTTCCAGGATGGTGAAGGTGGCCAGGTCGGGCATCAGCGAGGTGCCTTGCGGGCTCAGGCGAGCACCGCTGGCGTCCATGCCGTCCAGACCGCCGGTGGCGTCGTTGATCGCCGCACCCGAGCCGTCCAGCGCGTTGATCGACGTGGTGTTCGTCGTCAGACCCGCGGTTTCCCAGGCCGAACCGAAGTCCGTCACGGTCAGGCCCGTGGTCGGATCGGTGGTGGTGCCGAAGCCACCGGTGGTCACGTTGGCGATGCGCACGCTGTTCAGGCGGTTGCGCAGGGTCACGGTCACGCAGTCACCCGGCAGGGCGCGCAGGACCAGCGGCTCCACCGGGGCGGTGGGCAGCAGCTTGCCGTTGGCGTCCAGGTCGGACGAGCGCACGTACATGATCGAGGTCGGATCATGCAGCGGACCCTGGTGGGTCACGGTCACCGGCAGGCCGGTGTTGCCCAGGATGTCCTGGGTCACGCCGGTCACGCTGGTGGTGCGCTTGTTGTGGATCAGCGTGCCGCCGGCCGCGTTCAGCGGACCGCCAGCGTGCATGGTGCCCACCGGGCCGGCCGGAGCCACCGTCACACCCAGGTTGTTGGGCAGGGCGTTGTTGGCCAGCACGGCGCTGATGTCGTAGGCACGGGTCGGGGCGCCCACCGGGCACACACCGTTCCACTGCGCACCGTTGGCCACCACCGCGGGACCGCTGAGGGTTCCGGGCAGGGGCACCAGGTCGGCACGCGCCTTTTCGTACGAGCGGATCAGGCCCCAGGCGCCGTTCCACCAGCCGTCGTTGGAGGCGTTCATGGCGTAGGCGTAGTCGGCGAAGTCGCCGCGGGCGTTGTCCACCGGCAGGATGGGCGTGGACAGCGTGAACTGCTCGCTGATGCCGCCCGATTGGGCATTGCGCCAGCCGCTGTTCTTCGCCGCACCGTGGCCCGAACCGGCTTGCAGCCACTTCAGACCATGGATGGTGGCGGTGTGCTCTTCCTCGTGGCCACCGGCCTGCATCTTCACGCGCACCAGGTCGCCGCTGTAGACGCGCACGGTCGGGGTGTAGGGGTCACCACCGTCGAGAGCGCCACTGTTGATGTGCGGCGTGAACTTCGTGCCGAAGATCTGCGAGTTGCCATTGGGCATGGTGTTCATGCGGTTCAGCGCACGGTCGCGACGCGACTGCAGCGCGAACGCCAGGTCGCCACGCGAGCCATCGGCCTGCATGCCGGGCTTGCCGTCCGGGCCGGTCTTGCGCGGGTCGTAGACACGCAGCGCGATCGGCTCTTGACGGTAGTTCACGACCAGCATGCCGGGGTCCTGCACGTCAATGGCTTGCGGGCAGGGACGGGTCGGGCAGTAGTTGTTGCCCGACAGTGCGGTGGTTGCGGTTTCGGCGTACAGGTCCGGGAACACGCCATTGCGGATCTGCTCGCGCGCCGGCGGGTTGATGGCAAAGCGGAAGGCGTTGGCCGGGTTGCTGTCGAACTGGGGGTTGCCCAGGTTCGTCACCGCCGGCGGCAGGCCAGCGCCGGTGCCCGGCAGGGGCAGGCCGTCCTGGCCGGCACCCACGTACACACCCGCCTCATAGGCGTGCTGGAAGTCGCTGTACTCGAAGTAGAACTCGCGGAACGGCATCTGGCAGTCCACACCGGTCTTCTGCGTGGCACTCGTGCAGACTTGCGCCTTCACGGTGTTGCTGGCATAGGGGCCAGTCTGTGCCTGCGGGCGGATCTGCGCTTGCCAGCTGGTGGGGCCACCGTCGCTGAACACGCTGCCGTCCAGGCGGGTGTCGGTGCGGCCGGGGGCGCCCGTGGCCGGGTTGTAGCCCAGCTGCGTGCCGGTCTCGTTGTGTGCCCAGGCCGAGCCAGCGGGTTCGGTCAGCACCGTGGAGTACAGGCCGATCTGCTGGTGGGTGGACGGACCGTAGTGGTCGTGCGTGAAGATGATGCCCAGGCCGCGGTCAACGCCTTCGGTGTTCACCACCGGGTCGCTGAACCAGCGTTGGGTCGTCGTGCGCGCGCCCTTCCAGTGCTCGGCGAACGCGCCGCCCAGCTGGGCTGCCACCTTGCCCCAGTACGGGTGCTCCTTGGCCACCGGGCAGACGCCGGTACCGTCACGCGGGTCGCCCGATTCCACGCCAACGCAGTGGTTGAAGTGGCGAATGGCGTGGATGCGCTCGCGCACCGTGCCCGGGCTGAAGGTGCCGTCTTCATAGTTCCAGCCATTGGCCGCACCGTCGGTCGTGGTCAGGTCCCACTTCGGCAGGTGGATGTGCTGGCCGATGATGTCGGTCGGCGTGCGCACCTGGTAGTCGTCGATCTCGTAGTACTCGGGCACCAGGTTGCTGTGGTGATAGATCGCGCAGTCGAAGGTGTTCATCCGCATGACCAGGGGCTCGGGCGCCTTGGCCTTGGTGATGATGTCGGCCACGTCCTGCCACAGCGCCACGATGCGCTGCTGCGGGAAGTGGTAGCCCACCTTGTTCAGCACGGCATCGAACTGCATGTTCGTGCCCTTGTAGATGCGCGGGTTGTCGCTGTTGAAGAAGCTGGCGCCGCGGGTGTTCAACGAGGCTTGCGTGGCCGTGGCCAGTTCACCCGAGAAGAAGCGACCCACCACACCGGCCTTCAGCTTGGTGCCGGCATCGTCGATGCAGGGGTTGTGGTACGGCGCACCCACCACCGGCTTGGAGCCGTTGAGGATGAAACCACCCACCGGGCCCTTGACGGCGTCGGTCGTGCAGTTGGCAGCGGTGCCGTCGGGCTTGAAGGTCGGGATGCAACGCTGGGCGTGGAAAGCCATCGCGACCTGTTCCAGGTCGGTACCGGCTTCGGGGTAGTACACCACGTCGGACTGCACCAGCACGCTGGAGAAGTCCAGGCGCGACACCACCACGTTGCGGGTGCCGCCGGCGGCAGCGCCCTTCAGGGCGTGGCGCGGCAGGCCGCCGTCGAAGCCGTCGGCTTGCGCGGGCTGGATTTCACTCCACAGCGGGTTGCCGGTGGCCTTCAGGGCCGTGACTTCCGCGGGGGTGATCATGTCCAGTTGCGGGGTCGGGGGACGCTGACCGATCACGTCTTCCATGCCGGCCACCCAGAACGGGTAGCCAGGGTTGATGTTGCGGTCAATCACCTTGGCCAGCGAGCCCACCGGCTTGGCCGGGTTGGTCACCGCCATCAGCGGGTTGGTCTTCACGGTCGCGCGACCCGGCATCACCGGCATGGGCTTGCCAGGCAGCGGCACCAGCGCGGGGATCGGCGTGCCGGCCACGATTTCGCTGTCCGGGTAGGCACGGGCGCCCACCTTCGGCTTGCCTTCGGCCAGGCCCCACACAGCCGTGTGGTAGCCGGTGGCGTTGGCGTAGCCCTGCGCATCCAGCGTTGCCGGGGTGGCGTTCAGGATCGAGCCAAGCTGCAGCGTGTCGTTCAGGCGCCAGTGGTACCACATGCCCTGCGCGAAGTGCGGGTAGAAGTGGCAATGGAAGATGGCGTCGCCCGAGCTCTTGTTGCGGTTGCCGGAGCCGCCGAAGTTGATCTCGTAGGTGTAGCCCACGCCCGGGCCGATGCCTTGGGCGTCCAGGTAGTTGGAGTTGTCGTCGTTCGGGTTGTACAGCCACTGGTGGTTGTGCAGGTGGAAGACGTGCTGCTCCTTGCCGATGTGGGTGTTGCGGAACTTGACGAAGTCACCGGTGTAGCTGTGGTGAACGTTCGACGGGTCTTCCGCGCCAATCACGTAGTTGGCCTTGGGGCCTTGCGTGCCCGGAGGCGGCACCTGGCCAGGGGCCAGGGTTTCCAGGCCCAGGTTGGCCGGGGTGTCCACGGTCAGTGCCGGGTCGCCCACCGCGAAGCTGGTGAGGAAGAACTCCTCGTAAGCGCAGCTGATGCAGTCGTGCATCGGGCCCACGCCCAGGCGGTTGGCGATGATCTCGGAGCCGATGCCACCGGATCCGTAGTTGATCATGAAGCCGTCCTTCACGCCCGCGAGGACGTACTTGAAGACGGGGTCATTGATGTAGAAGCCCGGGAAGGCCTGGCCCGTGGCCGGCTCGTCGTGGTACAGCGACGCGAAGTCGCGGAACGGCTCCAGGCGGTTGGGCAGGGTGGGGTTGCGCTTGCCCTTGCTTTCCAGCGGGTAGGTGCTGGCCGGGAAGGTCCAGTCCGCGTTCGGACCGGCCACCATGGCGTTGATCTCCGAGTGCACGATTTCGCAGACCGTGGTGGTCGTGCACTTCATCGTGTTCAGGATCGGCAGCCCGGCCTTGCCTTCGGTCGACCAGGGGGCCGTCGTCGGGTACAGGGCTTCGTAGTTGCTGATCTTCGGTTGGCCGTTGGCTGTCTTCTCAGCGGCATCCAGGATGCCGTTGCGGTTGGCGTCGGCCACCAGGCGCATTTCTTCTTCGTGCACCTGGCTGCGGTAGATCTTGGCGCCCGTGGGCTCCACGATCACCTGGCCGAACAGGCCGTTGCCGGTGTTGCCCTGGTTGGCGTCGCCACCCAGGGTGCCGCCGCCGTTGACAACGAAAACGCCTTCCTTCTGCGCCCAAAGCTTGTAGGTCTTGGTGCCGCCGGCCGGCGTGGCGTGGCTGTTGACATTGCTGCCAACCCAGCTGCCATCGCTGGCGATGCTGTCCACCAACTGCATGCCGGAAGCATGGAAGGCCACCGCGCGGTCCTTGATCTGTTCGTCGATCTGGACGTTGAACACCTGGCCCGCGGGCGTGGTGTGGTTCGGCGGAATGCTCTTCGGGTTGGCGTTCACCGTGAGCAGGTTCGTCAGGTTCACCGTCAGGCAATCGCCCTGGCGAACACGCAGAACCAGCGGACGATGGCGCTTGTCCGGACGCAGGTCCAGGTTGCCCGGCGTGGCGGAACCGCCCGCCGTCAATGGCAACTTGGATTGCGTGTTGATGACGTCGCGCTTCAACGCGTACATCATGCCGTTGACGTTGCCGGCACCGAGCCGGTTGTACATCAGCGGCTTGTCGAAGGCCACGACATTGGCCGTCACCGTGCGTGAACACGTGATGGCTGCCGTGGCCTGTTCCGTGGCTGCTAGCGCAACCCCGGCCAGCAGAAGCGCTTTCGCCCCCTGCCCCACTCTGAAGTGTTTCATTGGCCTCTCCACACCCCGTTGATCCACTGGGCGCGTGGAAGGCACTGCCACGACACGCCGGCATGGCCGGCGCGCCGCCCTTGCGGGACGGCCTTGCACTCCCAGATCACCCAGACCCGTTTGTCGATGCCTGTGTGCGTTGACTGGCTCGCACCGGGCATCCCGCCGGGGTGAGCGACGACAAGTCGTGGCTCCCGCGGTCTATGTGGAGGGGATCGTATTGACGCGGTCTGGACAGGCCTGCGACACAGCGTCGCGAAACAGGCCGTTAACACAGGCGGGCGAAATGAAGTGATCTTTTCCTGCGACATTGCGTCGCGCACAGGGCCAATTTCCCGCGACAGATCGTCGCGCACACCCCAAAAAAAAGGCCGGGCCGCGTGGTTTGCACGCGTCCGGCCTTGAGAAAGACGACCTGGGTCTGGGTGACTTAACAGGTCGTTCCGTACAACTTACTGGCTCATTTCACGCGCAGGATGCTCCAGATGCCGGAGGCGTTCCCGAAGGAAGCCTGGTCGCGCATCAGGTAGTCACCGGCCACCGCGTTGCCGCCACCTGCGCTGGGCAGGACGACGTCAAAGTGGTTCACGGCGTTCCAGCTCTCCTGGCCACCCATGGCCATGCCGATCGGGTTGTTGCCAATCGCCTGCGAGCCCACGCTCGTCATCAGGCACGCACCGGTCAGACCGTTGCGGGCATCGGCCGGGCACACGTACGGGTCACGCTGCCACACGTGCCCGTGCAGGGCGAAGGTGGAGCCGCGGGTCGTACCGTGCGGGCTGTTCAGGTGGATGCGAGCCTGCTGGCCCTTGGTCGCGATGAACACCGGGGTGGCCGGGTCACCCGTGCAGATGCCGTTCACATCGCAGGTCACCGCCACACCACCGTTGACCAGGGTGTTGCTGTAGGCCGCGTGCGAGTTCGGGATCGAGGCATAGCTGCCCGCCACGGTGGCCGGGCCGAAGGGTGCCTGCGGCAGGATGCCGTTGCGGAACCACATCGGCTCGGTGCCGTAGTTCAGGACCATGTTGCTCGACTCCTGGCTGTCCTCGGGGATGCCGACGCCTTCGCCGTTCATGTGCTCGACCGGCGACGCATCCTTGTAGTAATGCGTCATGGCCTTGGTCAGAACCAGCGAGAAGTCGCGGAACACCGTGGTGCCTGCGGTCACCGTGGCTTGCGCACGGGTGGCACGGGTGCCGGTGGCGCCTTGGCGGTTGGCCACTTGCGTGGTCTCCGTGAAGGTCGCACCCTTGGGCAGGATCACGCCCGCACCCACCATCGCCTTGGCGCCTTGCTTGACGCGGTCGGCGGGGCTGATGTTGAAGCCACCGAACTCGATCGGCGTGGCGGCCAGGGCCACCGTGCCGGCCGACGGCTTGCCACCGATGTCACCCGCGTACCAGGTGTAGGTGACCACGCCGCCAGGCGCAGCCATCTGGCCATTGGTGCGGTTGCGGCCCACCGGGGCACCGTTGTGACGCGTGGTGTCGAAGGCCACCAGCTGCGGCGACATGCCCGCGTAGGACGAAGGACGGATCAGGTTCATGTTGAACGTGGTCGCGCCTTCGGCACCGAAGCGGTCACGCTTGACCACGCCCTGGATCGTCGTGTACGTGGCCAGGTCGGGCATCAGCGAGGTGCTCAGCGGGCTGAGCGGGGCGCCCGTGGCGTCCTGTCCGTCCATGCCACCCACGGCCGCATTGACGAAGGCACCCGAGGTGTCCGCCGCATTGATGCTGGTGGTGCTGGTCGTCAGCGCCGCGGTCTCCCAGGCCGAACCGAAGTCCGTGATGGTCAGACCGGTGGTCGGGTCGCTCGTGGTGCCGAAGCCCCCCGAGGACGTGGCCGCCAGACGCACGCCGGCCAGCTTGTTGCGCAGCGTCACCGTCACGCATTCGCCAGCCAGGCCACGAACCACCAGCGGCTCCACCGGGGCGGTGGGCAGCAGCTTGCCGTCGGCGCCCAGGTCGGACGTGCGCACGTACAGGATCGCGGTCGGGTCGTGCAGCGGACCCTGGTGGGTCACAGTCGTGACCACGCCGGTGGCGTCGTTGACGGTTTCACCCGTGACAGACGCGCTGCGCGGGTTGTAGACCAGCGTGCCGCCGGCCGCATTGAGCGGACCGCCGACGTGCATGGTGGCCACCGGGCCCGTGGGCTTGATGGTCACGCCCAGGGCATTGGGCAGCACGTTGTTGGCCAGCACGGCGCTGATGTCATAGGCACGGGTCGGTGCACCCACCGGGCACACGCCGTTCCACGAACCACCGTTGGAGATGGCCACCGGGCCGCTGAGCGTGCCAGGCAGCTTCACCAGGTCGGCGCGCGCGGTGTCATAGGAGCGCAGCAGGCCCCACATGCCAGACCACCAGCCGTCATTGCCCGAGTCCATCGTGTAGGCATAGTCGGCGAAGTCGCCACGGGCGTTGTCCACCGGCAGAACCGGCGAGGTCAGCGTGAACTGCTCGCTGATGCCGCCCGGCTGGTTATTGCGCCAGCCGCTGTTCTTCGCAGAACCGTGGCCAGAGCCGGCTTGCAGCCACTTCAGGCCGTGGATGCTGGCGTTGTGCTCTTCTTCGTGACCGCCGGCCTGCATCTTCACGCGGACCATGTCACCGGCATAAACGCGCATCGTGGGCGTGTAGGGGTCGCCACCGTCCAGGGCACCCGTGTTGATGTGCGGCGTGAACTTCGTGCCGTAGATCTGGGTGTTGCCGTTGGGCATGCTGTTCAGGCGGTTCAGGGCGCGGTCGCGGCGCGACTGCAGCGCGAACGCCAGGTCGCCACGCGAGCCTTCAGCCTGCATGCCGGGCTTGCCGTCCGGGCCGGTCTTGCGCGGGTCGAAGACACGCAGCGCGATCGGCTCCTGCCGGTAGTTCACCACCAGCACGCCGGGGTCCTGCACGTCAATCGCCTGCGGGCAGGGACGGACGGGGCAGTAGTTGTTCAGCGGGTCCGCCAGCGTGTTGGTCAGCTCCACCGTCAGGTCCGGGAACACGGGCGCGATCTGCGCACGGGCCGGCGGGTTGATGGCGAAACGGAAGGCGTTGGCCGGGTTGCTGTCGAACTGGGGGTTGCCCAGGTTCGTCACCGCCGGTTCCAGGCCGAGGCCGGTGCCAGGCAGGGGCAGGCCGTCCTGGCCGGCACCCATGTACACACCTGCTTCATAGGCATGCTGGAAGTCGCTGTACTCGAAGTAGAACTCGCGGAACGCGACCTGGCAGTCCACACCCGTCGTTTGCGTACCGGTGGTGCACGGTTGTGCCTTCACGGTGTTGCTGGCATACGGGCCGGTCTGGCTTTGCGGACGGATCTGCGCCTGCCAGCTGGTGGGGCCACCGTCGCTGAACACGCTGCCGTCCAGGCGCGTGGCCGTGCGGCCGGGGGCGCCCGTGGCCGGGTTGTAGCCCAGCTGCTGGCCGGTTTCGTTGTGCGCCCAGGCCGAGCCCGCGGGTTCGGTCAGCACCGTGGAGTACAGGCCGATCTGCTGGTGGGTGGACGGACCGTAGTGGTCGTGCGTGAAGATGATGCCCAGGCCGCGGTCAACGCCTTCGGTGTTCACCACCGGGTCGCTGAACCACTTCTGGGTCGTCGTGCGCGCACCCAGCCAGGCCGCGGGGAAACCGCCACCGAGCTGCGCAGCCACCTTGCCCCAGTACGGGTGCACGGCGGGCACCGGGCAGGCGCCGGTGTTGTCACGCGGGTCGCCACTGAATTCGCCCACGCAGTTGTTGAAAGCACGGATGGCCTTGATGCGCTCGCGCACGGTTCCCGGGGAGATGGTGCCGTCTTCATAGTTCCAGCCGTTGGCCGCACCGTCGGTCGTGGTCAGGTCCCACTTCGGCAGGTGGATGTGCTGGCCGATGATGTCGGTCGGCGTGCGCACCTGGTAGTCGTCGATCTCATAGAACTCGGGCACCAGGTTGCTGTGGTGGTAAACCGTGCAATCGAAGGTGTTCATCCGCATGACCAGGGGCTCGGGCGCCTTGGCCTTGGTGATGATGTCGGCCACGTCCTGCCACAAGGCCACGATGCGCTGCTGCGGGTAGTGGTAGCCCACCTTGTTCAGCACGGCATCGAACTGCATGTTCGTGCCCTTGTAGATGCGCGGGTTGTCGCTGTTGAAGAAGCTGGCGCCGCGGGTGTTCAGCGCGGCTTGCGTCGCGCTCGGCAGTTCGCCCGAGAAGAAGCGACCCACCACGCCCGGCTTGAGCTTGTTGCCGGCGTCGTCGATGCAGGGGTTGTGGAAAGGCGCACCCACCACCGGCTTGGAGCCGTTGAGGATGAAGCCGCCCACGGGGCCCTTGACGGCGTCGGTCGTGCAGTTGGCGGCGGTGCCGTCAGGCTTGAAGGTGTTGATGCAGCGCTGGGCGTGGAAAGCCATCGCGACCTGTTCCAGGTCGGTACCGGCTTCGGGGTAGTACACCACGTCGGTCTTCACCAGCTCGGCCGAGAAGTCCAGGCGCGTGGTGACCACGTTGCGCGAACCGCCCGCGGCCAGGCCCTTGATGCCGTGACGCGGCAGGCCACCGTCAAAACCGTCGGCCTGGGCGGCCACGATTTCACTCCACAGCGGGTTGCCCGTGGCCTTCAGGGCCGTGACTTGCGCGGGGGTGATCATGTCCAGCAGCGGCGTCGGGGGACGCTGGCCCACGTTGTCTTCGGCGGTTGCGACGAAGAACGGGAAGCCCGGGTGCACCGTGCGGTCGATCACCTTGGCCAGCGAGCCGATCGGCTTGCTGGGGTTGGTGACGGCCATCAGCGGGTTCGGGCGCGTGGTCACGCGGCCCGGCATCACCGGCATGGGCTTGCCAGGCAGCGGCACCAGCGCGGGGATGGGCGTGCCGGCGGCAATTTCGCCGTCCGGGTAAGCGCGCGAACCGAGCTTCGGCAGGCCTTCGGCCAGGGCCCACAGCGTGCTGTGGTAGCCGTTGGCGGTGGCGAAACCTTGCGCGTCCAGCGCAGCCGGCGTGCCATTCAGGATGGTGCCGGCGCTGAACACGTCGTTGTTGCGCCAGTGGTACCACATGCCCTGCGCGAAGTGCGGGTAGAAGTGGCAATGGAAGATGGCGTCACCCGTCGACTTGTTGCGGTTGCCGGAGCCCCCGAAGTTGATCTCGTAGGTGTAGCCCACGCCCGGGCCAATGCCTTGCGCGTCCAGGTAGTTGGAGTTGTCGTCGTTCGGGTTGAACAGCCACTGCGTGTTGTGCAGGTGGAAAACGTGCTGTTCCTTGCCGATGTGGGTGTTGCGGAACTTGACGAAGTCACCGATGTAGCTGTGGTGGATGTTCGACGGGTCCTCGGCACCGATGGTGTAGGTGGCCTTGGGGCCCTGGGTGCCCGCCGGCGGGGCCTGGCCCGGCAGCAGGCTTTCCAGGCCCAGGTTGGCCGGGATGTCCACGGTCAAGGCGGGGTCGCCCACGGCGTACGACGTGAGGAAGAACTCCTCGTAGGCGCAGCCGATGCAATCGTGCGACGGGCCCACGCCCAGGCGGTTGGCAATGATTTCGCTGCCGATGCCGCCCGAACCGTAGTTGATCATGAAGGCGTCCTTCACGCCGGCCAGCACGTAGCGGAACACGGGGTCCTGCACGTAGAAGCCGGGGAAGGCCTGGCCATTGGCCGCCTCGTCATGGAACACCGACGCGAAATCGCGGAAGGGCTCCAGGCGGTTCGGCACGGTCGGGTTGCGCTTGCCCTTGCTCTCCAGCGGGTAGGTGCTGGCCGGGAAGCTGCCGTCGGTGTTCGGGCCGGCGATCACGCCGTTGATTTCCGAGTGAACGATTTCGCACGCCGTCGTCGTCGTGCACTTCATCATGTTCAGGATCGGAAGACCCGCCTTGCCTTCGGTCGACCAGGGGGCGGTCGTCGGGTAGGTGGCTTCGTAGTTGGTCAGCTTGGGCTGGCCGTTGGCCGTCTTCTCCGTGGCATCCAGGATGCCATTGCGGTTGACGTCGGCCACCAGGCGCATTTCCTCTTCCTGCACCTGGCTGCGGTAGATCTTCGAGCCCGCAGGCTCCACGATCACCTGACCGAACAGGCCGTTGGACACATTGCCCATGTTGCCGTCGGAGCCGAAGGTGCCGCTGCCGGTGACAACGAACACGCCTTCCTTCTCGGCGAACAGCTTGTAGGTCTTGGTGCCACCCGCCGCGGGGGCGAAGCTGTCGGGGTTGGCACCCACGAAGCTGCCGTCGCTGGCGATGGTGTCCACCAACTGCATGCCGGCGGCGTGGAACGCCACCGCGCGGTCGGCGATCTGCTCGTCGATCTTGATGCGGAAGTTGGGGTTGGCGATGGTCACCGGCGAGGTCACGCCGGGGTTCAACAACTGCACAGTCGGCACACCGGTGTCGGGCGCCACGACGCCGTCGCGCGGGTTGGCGTTGGCCGTCAGCAGGTTGGTCAGGTTCACGGTCAGGCAGTCGCCCGTGCGAACCCGCAGCACCAGCGGGCGCTGGCGCTTGTCCGGACGCAGGTCCACCTGCCCGGGGACGGCCGCGCCGCCTGCCGTCAGGGGCAGCCGGCTGGACACGTTGATGACGTCGCGCTTGAGCGCGTACATCATGCCGTTGACGTTGCCGGCGCCGAGCCGGTTGTACATCAGGGGTTTGTCAAAGGCCACGACATTGGCCGTCACCGTGCGTGCACAGGTGATGGCCGCCTGGGCCTGTCCCATGGCGGCCAGCCCCAGCGATGCCATGAACAGTCCCCTCGACAGGGCTGTCATGGACGGTCGCTTGGACCCTCCCGGGCTGGGCGCCCGCTCCACTCCAACGCGATGCTTCATGCGTCTCTCCACACACCGTTGTCCAGCTGAATACCCGGGTGAAGAAAGCACCGAAGTCTCGAGCGAGCTGATCCGCCCAGGCCGTGGTCGAACCCCACGGCCACATGCCGCGGGCTCTGCTTTACTTCACCCAGACCTAGCGAATCTCCGCGCCGTGGATGCTGGAAAACAACCCCATCCCGACGCTGGCCCCGCCAATCGCGGCCGCCGAAGACGGCTGACCTGCGTTGACATTTGTGAACCGATGGTAGGAATTTTTCCCGGTCGTGGCGTGCGACACAGTGACGCGCTGCGCGCTTCAGCCACAGGCTTGCGCACCCCTGTTCAGGGGTGCTTCGCGGGCCTAAAACGGCAACGGCAGCCACGCGGGCTGCCGTTGCACCAAACGAAGGCATTCAAGCCGGCGCGCAGCCGGCCAGGACGCCGTTTCATCGCCCGCGGGCAGGGCGCCCGCGGCGCTTCAGGCGGTCAGCGGGCCACCGCCGCGCCACCGGCCTTGGCCACGGGGGACTCGCTGGCCAGCAGGGAGTAAAAGCCCAGGTCCTTGTAGCCCAGCTTCATGGACGGCACGCTCACGTGCACGTACCAGCCGCCGGCCTGGGGCAGGCCGACCTTGGCTTCGTACACGCCCGGCTCCACCTCGGTGGCCGGGATTTCCGTGCGGCGCCGCCCGGGCGACAGGAAGGACATCACCGTCACCGACTTCAGGCCCACCACCGGTTCCTGCTTGCGCGGGTCGGTCAGCTTGAAACGCACGGCGGCGGTTTCGCCGACCTTGAACTCGCGCTGCTTGGTGACGAACTCCACCGCCAGCTTGGGCAGTTGCGATTCCAGCGCCGGGTTGGCGATGGCGGTGGCCGTGAAGCAGTGCAGCACGGCGGGCGACTGCATCATGAAGGCCACGTCGTACTTGCCCGGGGCGGGAATGCGCACCCGGCCGCTGTACACGCCGGGCTGCACTTCCTTCAGGCTGCGGTCCACCACGGTCACCGCGCGCGGGCTGGAGCCATAAACGCGGTAGTTGGTGGACGGCGCGCTCATGCCTTCCATGTAGTAGTAGGTGTTGCCGTCCGAGGGGTTGACGATGAACACCGTGCCGTCGCCCTTGGCCACGGCCACGCCGTCGGCGATGGCCACGCCGCCCGGCGCGGCCGGCGGCTGCGAGCCGATGGCCAGGTACTGCACCGCGGGGTTCAGGCCCTTGCCCAGGCTGGACAGGTTGATCATGCTGACGCGCTCGCTGTGCATGGCGCGCACATAGGCGTAGGTTTCGGTGAAGTTCAGCTGGAAGGGTTCACCCGCCACCGCGATGTCATGCACCGCTTCCTGGCTGGCGGTGTCGATCACGCTCACCAGGTCCTCGCGCGGGTTCAGCGCCAGCACGAAGCGGCCGTTGGGCGACACACGCAAGGGACCCAGGCCGGGCTTGAGCGCCACCTTGCGCGTCACCACGTGGCGCTGCGCGTCGATGATGCTGACATGGCCTTCCTTGCCGTCGGCCACGTACACCGCCTGCGACAGCGCCGAGTAACCCACCGACAGCGGCTGCGCGCCGGTGGCCACCTGCTTGATGAGCTTGCGCGTTCCCACGTCGATGACGCTGAGCGTGCCCGACTGGCGGTTGGTGACGAAGGCAAAGCGGCTGTCGGCGCTGAAGGTGATTTCATGGTGGCCCATGCCGGTGGCCACGAAGCCCACCACCTTGGCGCTTTCGGTGTCGATCACGGTCACGCCGCTGTCGGCTTCGTCGTTGGCGTTGTTGCCCACCCAGAGAAAACGGCCGTCCGGCTGCAGCACCACGCGCACCGGCTGCTTGCCGGCTTCCAACTGGTCGATGACCTTGAAGTTCTCGGTGTCCACCACCGCCACCGCACCCGCCTTGGGCTGGGTGACGAACAGGCGGCGCAGGCGGTCCACCGGCACCCAGTCGGAGCCGGGCGACTTCAGCACCAGGCTGGCCAGCGTGCTGGTGGAGCCGGCCATGGACACCGTGGGATCCACCACGGCGATGGACGCGTCGGCGTTCATCAGCACGACGTAGTGGCTGTTCAGGTCCACCATGGGGCGGATGCCGATGGCGCCCTTGAGGTACAGGGAGATCTTGTCCTTGCAGCTCTTCTGCTCGGCCTCCGGGCGGCCGCCCAGCACCTGCGCCATGTCCAACCAGGCGCCCGGCGCGCTGGTACGCACAGCCTTGCCGTCGGCGTCCTTGATGGCGAACACCACGTCGGCGAAGTCGCCTTCCATCAGGGTCTTGGACTTGCCGGCGGGGGTCATGGTGAAGTCCACCATCAGGCCATTGCGGACCAGGCGTTCGCTCGCAGCGCCAGCGGCCGGTGCCGAGGCCGCCGCGGCGGGCGACTCCACAGCGCTGGCCGCTGCCGCGGGGGCTGCCGCGTCGGCGGCATGGGCCGCCGGCAGGCCGGCCAGTGCGCCCAGCAGGCTCCACAGGGCCAGCGCGGTACGGCTGAATGTCTTCGTGCTCATGGATCACAACCTTCTTGAATGACCGGCCGCCGCGGGTTCGCGACGCCGGTGGTGTGGCTGGCGGGGCCGGTCGGCACCGCCAGGTTCGAGGGACAGGACATGAAAACCGTTCCCGCTCCTTGCGCAAGGCGCCGCCCGGCAATCGGCAGCGGCCTTGCGAAAAAAGCGGGCGGGAGTCGCGCGATTCAGCCGCGGCCCGCCCGAAGGACAGCCCGGGACGATCAAGCCCCGATGCCGCCAGTCAACCGGTTGGCGAGCGCCCTGCCCGGGCCGCAACGGCCGCGCCAAGCGACCCTTGCCTTCGACCCCCAGGGGCCGTGGTGTGCTGCATTTGTTGTTCTCCTGCTCGCCGTGTTTCGTGCGTCGCCACAGGCCTTGCCCGCAGGCGCGACGCCATCAATGGCCTCTGCCGGTGATCTTATGCAGCGCACCGGCGCCAGGCCTGCGACTCGTTGTCGCTATCCACGCCACAGCGCCCCCTGCATCCAGGGGCCATTCATTCCCAGTGCCACTGCGGCCAATTGCCGCAGGCACCAAGTTGGCGCGCAACCAAAACAACAGCGCGGGCGCATGATCTGACCTGCGTCAAGCGCGCGCCCAATGGGGCCCACACAGCAGCGACAAGCCGCCGCACCCCGCCGAAAATCGCCCCAAGGGTATTTACGGGTACGTAACGCTTCTTCTCAATCGCTTGCGCATGGCAAGTCACAGGGCAACACGACCGGGACCCCCAAACCCCATACCTGGGGGGCGCCTCTGGTGCCAAATCAAGGTTACCTTCTCCATCCACACAAGAAGAACCGCATCCGGGAGATGACCGTTGGGACTCGCTCAAGCCTTGAATGCCATGTCGACAGGCGACAACGAAATCAGCCGCCTTCGCCGTCTGGATCCGTCGCCCGACAGCGCGCCCCTGCCGCTGGTGCGCACCCACGGTCCGGCCGCGCTGCGCGCCAGCGCGGCGTCGGTTGCCACCAACGTCACCCCGGCGCAGCAAAGCCTGCGCCTGCTGGCCATGCTGCGCAGCCTGGCGGTGCCCGCCCAGGCCATGGCGACCTGGGTTGCCGTGAACCGGGCCGGGCTGGAGTTCCGGGTCGGCACCGTGCACACCCTCATCGCGCTGCAGGCGGTGTTCGCCGTGCTGACCTGGTTGCGCCTGTGGAAGCACCGTGCGCCGGTGGAGCCGCGCGAGGTGCTGATGCAGGTGCATGCCGACATCGCCCTGTTCGGCGCGGTGCTGTACTTTTCCGGCGGCACCACCAACCCTTTTGCGCCCATCCTGGCCATGCCGCTGGTGGCCGCGGCCTCCTTGCCGCGCACCTGGATGTGGCTGACCGCCACGTCCACCGTGGTGACCTACCTGTTCCTGCTGCGCTTCAACATCCCGATGACCCATCCGCTGGGCATCCAGGAAGTGTTTCGCCTGCATTCCGTGGGTGACCAGTTCAGCTACCTCATCACCACCGCCACGCTGGCCTACTTCGTGCACAAGATGATGGCCTCGCAAAAGGCCCACGAGCGCACCATGGCCGATGTGCGCGAGCGCCAGATGCGCGACGACACCGTGCTGTCCATCGGCGCCTTCGCCGCCGGCTGCGCCCACGAGCTGAGCTCGCCGCTGACCACCATGTCCGTGGTGGTGAAGGAACTGCAACGCGAAGTGGCCAACCCGCAGCGCCTGGCCGAGGACCTGCGCATCCTGGAGCAGCAGGTGGCCATCAGCAAGGAGATCGTCACCAAGTTCACCGGCGCAGCCGGGCGCCGCCGGGTTGATTCGGTGGCCGCGGTGCGGGCCGACGAATTCATCGAATGCATCGTGGGCAAGGCCCGCACCCTGCACCCCACGGCCAGCATCTCGCTCACGCTCAGCAGCGAGGTGCCGCCTCCCACCATCGTGTCGGAAGAAACCCTGCGCCAGGCCATCGGCAACCTGATCGACAACGCCGTGCACGCCTGCCCGATCGACGTGCAGGTCCATGCCGACTGGCAGGGCAACGACTTCACCATCACCGTGCGCGACCACGGCCCGGGCTTCCCGCCCGAAGCGATGCACAAGCTGGGCCGCGTGATCTTCAGCACCAAGGGCCCCAGCCACGGCAGCGGCCTGGGGGTGATGCTCACCCAGGTGACGGTGAACCGCATGGGCGGCAGCCTGAGTCTGTCCAACCCGCCCGGTGGCGGCGCCTGCGCGCAGATGCGCCTGCCCTTGAACGACATCCGCCTTTAGGCCTCTAGGAGCAACGCTGTGAGTTACCAACACGGACCGGATTCCGACCGTCCGAACCTGCTCCTGGCCGACGACGATGTCACGCTCAGCAGCGTGCTGGCCCGGGCGCTGGAAGCGCGCGGCTTCGAGGTGCGCGTGGCCAACGACGGCCAGACCGCACTTCGCCTGGCCGAAGAAATGACGCCCGAGTACGCGGTGCTGGACCTGCAACTGCCCGACACCACCGGGCTGAAGCTGATCCAGAAGCTGAAGCAGATCGACGACAACACCAACATCGTGCTGCTGACCGGCTACGGCAGCATCGCCACCGCGATCGAAGCGGTGAAGCTGGGCGCCACCTACTACCTGACCAAGCCCACCGACGTGGACCAGATCGTGGCCGCGTTCGAGCGCAAGCAGGCCAACCCCGACGTGATGGTCACGGCCAAGCCGCTGTCGGTGGACCGGGTGGAGTGGGAACACATCCAGCGCGTGCTGGCCGACAACCAGAACAACATCTCGGCCACCGCCCGCGCGCTGAACATGCACCGCCGCACGCTGCAGCGCAAGCTGAGCAAGCGCCCGCCGCGTTCCTGATCAGGCCCTTTCGAACTTGAAGACGGCGACACTGGCCATCGCGTTCGGCCAGCGCCGCACCACCTGCCCGGCGTGCAGGCCGAAGCTGTCCAGGATCTGCAGCCCGTTGCGGCGCGCCAGCACTTCAAAGTCGGCGTGCGTGCCCACCCGGATGTTGGGCGTGTCGTACCACTGGTAGGGCAAGGTCTTGGTGACCGGCATGCGCCCGCGCAGCACCGCCAGGCGGTGCGGCCAGTGCGCAAAGTTCGGGAAGCTGACGATGCCCAGCTGCCCCACCCGCGCGGTTTCCTGCAGCATGCGTTCGGCATTGCGCAGGTGCTGCAGGGTTTCCAGCTGCAGCACCACGTCGAAGCTGCGGTCGGCGAACATCGCCAGACCCTCTTCCAGGTTCAACTGCACCACGTTCACGCCACGCTGCACGCACTTCAGCACGTTGGCGTCGGCGATCTCCACGCCATAACCCGTGCAGCCGCGGTGCTGCTGCAGCCAGGCCATCATCTCGCCGCCGCCGCAGCCCAGGTCCAGCACGCGGCTGCCTTCGGGCACCAAGGAGCCAATGACGGCCAGGTCTGCACGATCACTCATGCTTGAACCTCCGCCGCAATGCGCTCGAAGTAGGACCGCATGACACCGTGGTAGCGCGGGTCTTCCAGCAGGAAAGCGTCGTGGCCGTGCGGCGCGGCGATTTCGGCGTAGCTGACCGCGATGCGGTTGTCCACCAGCGCCTTCACCAGCTCGCGGCTGCGTGCGGGCGAGAAGCGCCAGTCGGTGGTGAAGCTCACCAGCAGGAAGCGCTTGTCCCGGGCCGCCGCAAACGCCGCCGACAGGTCGCCGCCGAAAGGCCGCGCGGGGTCGAAATAGTCCAGCGCGCGGGTGATCAGCAGGTAGGTGTTGGCGTCGAAGTACTCGCTGAACTTGTCGCCCTGGTGGCGCAGGTAGCTCTCGATCTGGAATTCCACGTCCTGCGTGGAATAGCCCAGTTCGGCCTCGCGCAGTTCGCGCCCGAACTTGGCTTCCATGGAATCGTCCGACAGGTAGGTGATGTGGCCAATCATGCGCGCCACGCGCAGGCCGCGTTTGGGCACCACGCCGTGGGCGTAGAAGTGGCCGCCATGGAAGTCGGGGTCGGTGATGATGGCGCGCCGCGCCACTTCGTTGAAGGCGATGTTCTGCGCGCTGAGGTTGGGCGCAGTGGCCACCGCCACGCAGTGGCGCACACGCTCGGTGTGGCGCAGCGTCCAGCTCAGCGCCTGCATGCCGCCCAGGCTGCCGCCCAGCACGGCGGCCAGTTGCTGGATGCCCAGGCCGTCGAGCAGGCGCGCCTGCGCATCCACCCAGTCTTCCACCGTCACCACGGGAAAGTCGGCCCCGTAGGGCTGGCCGGCCTTGGCCGGGTCGGGGTGGGGGCTCATCGGCCCGGTGGAGCCGAAGCACGAGCCCGGGTTGTTCACGCCGATGACGAAGAAGCGGTTGGTGTCCACCGGCTTGCCCGGCCCCACCAGGTTGTCCCACCAGCCTTCGCTGCGCTCGACCCCGGCGTGCGTGCCGGCCACGTGGTGGCTGGCGTTGAGCGCATGGCACACCAGCACCGCATTGCTGCGCGCGGCATTCAGCGTGCCGTAGGTTTCATACACCAGCGTGTAGTCGGCCAGTTGCGCGCCGCTTTGCAGCGGCAGCGCCTGCGCGAAATGCATCTGCTGCGGGGTGACGACGCCGACGCTGGACATGGACAGAGGCAAAAAACAAAACCCGGTGCCGCCAAGAATGCGGACACCGGGTGCGTGTCCCTCTTTAGCGGTATTTGTTGAAAGCGCCCGCAATCCGGAGCAAATCGGCGCTTGAGGGGCGGAAGTATAGCCACGCCGCGCACCGTCCCGGCAAGGCCCGCCCGCCGGCATTCAGCCCGGCGCCGGGTGCGGGTGCAACAATGCCTGCATGCCCCGTAGCCTGGTTTCCGTGCTGGTGCTGCTGCTGGCGCTGGCCGCCGCCGCCGCGTGGTGGTTCACGCGCGCGCCGCAGGTGCCCGCGCTCACGCTGCGCCTGGCGCCGCTGGTGCGCACGCTGCAGTTTTCCGCCCGCGTCACCACCGCGCAGCGGGTGGACCTGGGCGCCACCATCACCGGCCGCGTGGCCGAGGTGCTGGCCCGCGAGGGCGACAGCGTGAAGCGCGGCGCCCCCCTGCTGCGCCTGGAAACTGACGAGCTGAACGCCGCCCTGGCCCAGGCCCAGGCGGCCGAAGCGCAGGCCCAGGCGCGGCTGGCCGGCCTGCGCAGCACCGGCCGGCGCGGCACCCAGGCCGCCCAGGCGCAGGCCGACGCCGGCCTGCTGGCGGCCCAGGCCGAGTTCAAGCGCGCCCAGGACCTGGTGGCGCAGGGCTTTGTCAGCCCGCAGCGCCTGGACGACGCCAAACGCGCACTGGACGTGGCCCAGGCCCAAGCCGCCAGCGCGCGGGCGCAAAGTGCGGCCAACGCCGAGCAGGGCACCGACATCGCCCAGGCCCAGGCTGCGCTGGCCGCCGCCCAGGCGGCCACCGGCGCCGCCCGCGCGCGCCTGGCCCAGGCCGCCATCAGCGCCCCGGCCGATGCGAGGGTGCTGGCGCGCCATGTGGAGCCGGGGCAGATCGTGCAGCCCGGCCGCGCGCTGCTGACGCTGGCGCTGGCCGGGCCGCTGCAGATCGAGGCCCAGGTGGACGAACGCTACCTGGCGCAGCTGCAAGCCGGCCAGGAAGCCAGCGTGCTGGCCGATGCCTTCCCCGACCGGCGCTTCACGGCCCGCGTGCTGAACATCGCCCCGCTGGTGGACGCCCAGCGCGGCGCCGTGGAAGTCAAGCTGCTGCCCCCCACGCCCACACCGGACTTCCTGCGCGAGGACATGACCCTGTCGGTGGAAGTGGTCACGGCGCGGCGCGACAGCGCCCTGGTGCTGCCCCTGGCGGCGCTGCGCAACCCGCCCGGCTCTGCCGCCGCGGCCACCGACACCGTGCTGCTGCTGCAGGACGGCCGGGCGCAGGCACGCACCGTGCGCCTTGGCCTGCGCACGCTGGACGCGGCCGAGGTGAAGGAAGGCCTGAGCCCCGGCGACACCGTGTTGTTGGGGCCTGCCGTCACCGCCGGCCAGCGCGTGACGCCGCAGGCCCTGTCCGCTTCGTCCGCCAGCGCCGCGCTGGCCCCGCGCCCGCGCGCCGAGGACGCCGGTTCGGCCATGACCAACGCCATGGGCCGCTGAAGCGCCCCGGCGCCCCCACGATGCCGCTGCACCTGCTGGGTTTCGAGCGCCGCGTGGCTTGGCGCTTCCTGCGCGAAGGCCGCATGCAAAGCCTGCTGATCGTGGTGGGCGTGGCGGCCGGCGTGGCGGTGGTGGCCTACATCTCGGCGCTGATCTCCGGCCTGCAGGCCAGCACCCTGGAAAAGACCCTGGGCGCGCAGGCCCACGTCACGCTGAAGGCGCCGGACGACGACGTGAGCGCGGCGCGCGCGACGCAGGCCGGCGAGGCCGTGCTCACCCAGACCCAGCCGCGCGCCCAGCGTTCGCGCAGCATCGTCAATTGGCAGGCCCTGGTGCCGGTGCTGGAAGCCACGCCCGGCGTGGCCGCGGTGTCGCCCATGGTGGCCGGCGCGGCGCTGGCGCAGCGCGGCGAAGCCAGCCAGTCGGTCACCCTGGCCGGCGTGGACCTGGACCGCTACGACCGCATCGTGGGCCTGCGCCGCAAGGTGGTGGCCGGCACCGCGCGGCTGGAGCCCGGCGAAGCCGTGCTGGGCCGCGACCTGGCCAGCGACCTGGGCCTGCGCGTGGGCGACCGCCTCGCCGTGTCCACCAACAGCAGCAGCGAAACCCTGCGCGTGACCGCGCTGGTGGACCTGGGCGTGCGTGAACTGAACCGGCGCACCGTGATCGTGCCGCTGCGCAGCGCGCAAAGCCTGCTGGCCCTGCCCGGTGGTGCCACCTCCCTGGACCTGGGGCTGGACGACGTGTGGCAGGCGCAAGCGCTGGCCGACGACCTGCGCCAGCGCGTGCCGGCGCAGGTGGAAAGCTGGCAGCAGGCCAATGCGCAGCTGGTGTCGGCGCTGAACGCGCAGTCGGTCAGCACCGGCCTGATCCGCGGCGTGGTGATGGTGGTGGTGGTGCTGGGCATCGCCAGCGTGCTGGTGGTGTCGGTGGTGCAGAAACGCCGCGAGATCGGCATCCTGCGCGCCATGGGCGCCACGCGCGGCCAGGTGCTGCGCATCTTCCTGCTGCAAGGCGCCATCGTCGGCGCGGTGGGCTCCGCGCTGGGCGTGCTGCTGGCCACCGGCCTGATCGCCGCCTTCACCCAGTTCGTGCGCGGCTCGGACGGGCTGCCGCTGTTCAACATATCGCTCGCCCCCGGGCTGGCCTTGCGCATCGCCGCGCTGGCCACGGTGTGCGGCGTGCTGGCCGCGGTGATGCCGGCTCGCCGCGCCGCCGCGCTGGACCCGGCGCAGGCCATCCGGATGTGACGCGCCCATGAGCAGCGCCATCGACCCCCACCACGGTCCGCTGCTGGCACTGGCCGGCATCCGCAAGAGCTACAACCTGGGCCTGCCCAATGAAGCCGAGGTGCTGCACGGCATCGACCTGGCGGTGGGCCGCGGCGAGTTTGTCGCGCTGATCGGCCCCTCGGGTTCCGGCAAGAGCACGCTGCTGAACATCGTGGGCCTGCTGGAACGCGCCAGCGCCGGCAGCCTGCACCTGGGCGGGCAGGACGTGGCCGCGCTGGACGACGCCGGCCTGACGCGCCTGCGCGGGGCTGGGCTGGGCTTCGTGTTCCAGTTCCACCACCTGCTGCCGGCCTTCAGCGCGCTGGAGAATGTCACCCTGCCGGCGCTGATGCGCGACGGCGAGGTCAGCCCCGCGCAGCGCGAACGGGCCCAAGCCCTGCTGGCCGATGTGGGCCTGGCCGCGGCCATGGACAAGCGCCCGGGTGAGTTGTCCGGCGGCATGCAACAGCGCGTGGCGATTGCGCGCGCGCTGGTGATGCAGCCACCGCTGGTGCTGGCCGACGAGCCCACCGGCAACCTGGACCGCACCTCGTCCGATGAAGTGTTCGCGCTGCTGCGGCGCATGCACGCCGAGCTGGGCACGTCTTTCATCATCGTCACCCACGACCCCCGCCTGGCCGCGCGTTGCGACCGCGTGGTGGAATTGGTGGACGGACGCATCGAACGCGACGCACCGAACCAAGCCACCTGAAGGAGGCCCCATGCCCGCCTGGCTGCTGACCCTGGACCGCCACTTCCCCGTGCGCTGGCTCACGCTGACCTTGTGCGCCGTGGTGGCGCTGCTGGGCGCCTTCTCGTGGGCCGCGTTTGGCCGCGGTGCCATGTTCGCCCTGGTGGGCGCTGCCGGCGTGGTGATCGGCCTGCGCGACCTGCGCCAGACGCAAAGGGCCCTGCTGCGCAACTACCCCGTGATCGGCCACCTTCGCTACCTGCTGGAATGGGTGCGCCCGGAGATCCGCCAGTACTTCCTGGAAAGCGAGAGCGAAGCGGTGCCCTTTTCGCGCCAGCAGCGTTCCTTGGTGTACCAGCGCGCCAAGGGCGAAAGCGACAAGCGGCCCTTCGGCACCCACCTGGACGTGGGCCAGACAGGCTACGAGTGGATCAACCATTCGCTGCAGCCCAGCGTGTTGGCATCCCACGACTTCCGCGTGGTCATCGGGTCGGCCGCGTCCTGCACCCAGCCTTACTCGGCCAGCGTGTTCAACATCTCGGCCATGAGCTTCGGGGCGCTGTCGGCCAACGCGGTGCTGGCCTTGAACGCCGGCGCCAAGCAGGGTGGCTTCGCGCACGACACGGGCGAAGGCTCGATCAGCCAGCACCACCGTGTGCATGGCGGCGACCTGATCTGGGAAATCGGCTCGGGCTACTTCGGTTGCCGCAACGACGACGGCAGCTTCAACGCCGACAAGTTCAGCGCCAACGCGCGCGACCCGCAGGTCAAGCTGATCGAACTGAAGCTGAGCCAGGGCGCCAAGCCGGGCCATGGCGGCGTGCTGCCCGGGCCGAAGGTCACGCCCGAGATCGCCGCCGCGCGGGGCGTGCCGGTGGGGGTGGACTGCGTGTCGCCGGCCGCGCACAGCGCCTTTTCCACGCCGCGCGAGATGCTGGCGTTCATTGAACGGATGCGCACGCTGTCCGGCGGCAAGCCGGTGGGCTTCAAGCTGTGCATCGGCCACCCCTGGGAATGGCTGGCGCTGGTGAAGGCCATGCTGGCCACCGGAATTCTTCCCGACTTCATCGTGGTGGACGGCGCCGAAGGCGGCACGGGCGCGGCGCCGCTGGAGTTCACCGACCACGTGGGTGCGCCGCTGCAGGAAGGGCTGCTGCTGGTGCACAACACGCTCACCGGCTTCAACCTGCGTTCGCGCATCCGCGTCGGCTGCGCCGGCAAGGTGGTCAGCGCCTTCGACATGGCGCGCAACATGGCGCTGGGGGCGGACTGGTGCAATTCGGCGCGCGGCTTCATGTTCGCACTCGGCTGCATCCAGGCCCAGCACTGCCACACCGGCGCCTGCCCCACCGGCGTGACCACGCAGGACCCGGTGCGCCAGCGCGCGCTGGTGGTGCCGGACAAGGCCGCGCGGGTGTACCACTTCCACCAGCACACGCTGGAAGCCCTGAAGGAACTGGTGCAGGCCGCCGGCCTGGACCACCCCAACCGCATCAGTGCCAGCCACATCGTGCGGCGGGTGTCGGGCAGCGACGTGCGCCTGCTGGCCAACCTGCTGCCACAGGTGAAGCCGGGCGAACTGGCCGCCGCGGCGCGCGGCGAAGGGGCCTGGCCGCACAACGTGTTCGGCCTGTACTGGGACCTGGCCAGCGCCGACAGCTTCGCACCGTCGGCGTCCCTGACCGGCCGGGCGTGAACAAATTCACCGCCAGCGCATCAGCGCCCCATGGCCACACTCTGTAAGTAAGGAAACCGGCCCACGGCGGGTGCGGTCAATGCTCAAATGTCGAACCTTGGCGCCCTTGCGCGCCGCGTTTGCGTTCCATGCCCTCGCATTCCCTGTTGATCCTGTGCCACGAGGCACCGCTGGCCATGCGCTGGCGCGAACTGCTGCAGCCCCACACGGCGCTGCAGGTGCGGGGCTTCACCAATTCGCCCGCGGCGGCGCGCGCCCTGGTGGCGCAGCACGGCGCGGACCTGGTGCTGATGGACCTGGGCCTGATGGCCAGCACCACCAACGGCGCCATCCACAGCCTTCGCGGCGGCCCGCACGCCGACCTGCCGCATGTGCTGGTGGTGGGCACCCGGCTGGACGACCCGCTGCTGCTGCAGGCGCTGCGCGGCGGGGCCGACGCCTACTACATCCCCGGCCAAGGCAGCATGGCCGAGATGGTTCAGCACACGCTGGCGGGCGAATCCCCCATCGAGCCCGAGCTGGCGCGCCAGGTGCTGGGCCTGTTCGACAACGCCGCGCCCACCGACCCGGCCGATGCGCTAGCGTCCACCCCGCTGCAGTTGACCAGCGCCGAACGCCGCCTGCTGACGCAGGTGATGCGCGGTGATTCGCTGGAACACATCGCCGAGGCCGAAACCATGGGCCTGAACACCCTGGGCATCACGGTGCGCGGCATCTACCGCAAACTGCGCTGGCTGTTGCGCGCGGGCGCCCTGTCGCTGGAAGGCGGCGCGGGGGCCCGCCTGGAACTGCAGATCAGGCCGCAGGCGGCGCGGAATCGATGAAGCTCTGGCGCGTGGCCAGCTTGTCGAACAGGCGCTTCAGGTTGGGGTTGTCGCTGCGCCAGTCAATCTGCGGGAAGCGGAAGTCCAGGTAGCCCAGGGCACAGCCCACCGCAATGTCGGCCAGCGACAGGTGGGTACCGCCGCACCAGGGCTTGTCGCCCAGGCCCTGGCTCATGGCCTTGATGGCGGCGTTCACGCGCGACATCTGGCGGTCGATCCAGGCCTGGCTGCGCGCGCCTTCACGCGGGCCCCAGGTCTGTTCCATGCGGGCGCTGATCGACGCGTCCAGCACGCCGTCGGCCAGCGCTTCCCAGGTGCGCACTTCCACCCGTTCGCGCCCGGTGGACGGGATGAGCTTGCCCACCGGCGACAGCGTGTCCACGTACTCCACGATCACACGCGAATCGAACACCGCCTCGCCGCCTTCGAGCACCAGGCAGGGCACCTTGCCCAGCGGGTTGCTGGCCAGGATGGCGTCGTTGCCCCAGACGTCTTCGAGAACGAACTGGTAATCCAGCTTCTTCTCGGCCAACACCACACGGACCTTGCGGACATAGGGGCTGGTGAGGGAACCGATCAGTTTCATGCGGGGCGCTGGATGCAGAAGTTGCGAATCATTCTAGCCATGCAAGAGCGGCGCCATGGCCCGCGGGTCGAGGCATATCCCTAGACCGGCCAGGTGAAGTTCACGCTGGAAGGCCGGCCCGGCAGTTGCAACGCGGCTTCTTGCCGCGGTGAACGCGCCAGGACCTGGCCGCCGCGCACCACCAAGAGGCGCTGCGCGCGCAGGCGCAGGGCCTCCACCGGGCTGCGCGCCTGCAACAACACGAAATCGGCACGGCAACCAGGGGCCAGCCCGTACCCGTGCAAGCCCAGGACGCGCGCATTGTGGGTGGTGACCATGTCGTAAGCCTGACGCATGCCGGCCTGCGAGGTCATCTGCGCCACGTGCAGGCCCATGGCGGCCACTTCCAGCATGTCGGCGCTGCCCAGCGAGTACCAGGGGTCCATCACGCAGTCGTGGCCGAAACCCACGTTGATGCCGGCGGCCAGCATCTCGGGCACCCGCGTCATGCCCCTGCGCTTGGGGTAGCTGTCGTGGCGGCCCTGCAGGGTGATGTTGATCAGCGGGTTGGCCACCGCATGCACCTGGGCTTCGGCGATCAGCGGCAGCAGCTTGCTGACGTAGTAGTTGTCCATCGAGTGCATGGACGTGAGGTGCGAACCGGTGACGCGCCCGTGCAGGCCCAGGCGCTGGGTGTGCAGGGCCAGGGTCTCGATGTGGCGCGACAACGGGTCGTCGCTTTCGTCGCAGTGCATGTCCACCGGCAGGCCGCGCTCGGCCGCCAGTTCGCACAGCAGCTTCACGCTGTCAGCGCCTTCCTGCATGCTGCGCTCGAAGTGCGGGATGCCGCCCACCACGTCCACGCCCAGGTCGAGCGCGCGCTTCAGGTTCGCCATGGCACCCGGGCTGCGCAGCACGCCGTCCTGCGGAAAGGCCACCAACTGCAGGTCGAGGTAGGGCTTCACCCGTTCACGCACATGCAGCAGGGCCTGCACCGCCAGCAGGCGCTCGTCGCACACGTCCACATGGCTGCGGATGGCCAGCAGGCCGCGCGCCACCGCCCAGTCGCAATAGGCCAGCGCGCGTTCCACCAGCGCGTCGAAGGTCAGCTGGGGTTTCAGTTCACCCCACAGCGCGATGCCCTCGAGCAGGGTGCCGCTCTGGTTGATGCGCGGCAGGCCGTAGGACAGCGTGGCGTCCAGGTGGAAGTGGGCGTCCACGAAGGGCGGGCTGAGCAGCCAGCCTTCGGCGTCTTCGCGCGGCAGGCCCTCGGGTGCGCTGAGATGGGGCCCCACCGCCGCGATGAGGCCGCCCTGCACCAGCACGTCAATGGGCGCTCGGCCGTCGGGCAGGGTGGCGTTGGTGACAAGCAGGTCGGCCATGGTGGATGAAGGGCTTCAGTCGGCCCGGATGCCGCGCGAGGTGATGATGCCGCCCAGCAGTGCGGTGTCGGCCTTCATGCGGTTGGCCAGGCCTTCGCCCGACGCGCCCACGGCCTGCCAGCCCAGCGCGAACAAGCGGCTGCGCCCTTCGGGCGAACGCACCACGTCGGCCAGCGCCGCCGACAGCTTGGCCAAGGCCGCCTTGGGAAAGTTCGCCGGCGCCGCCATGGCGTTCCAGATCTCCAGCTCGGCGCCAGCCACGCCCGCTTCACGCAGGCTGGGCAGTTCCGGCACCAGCGCACTGCGCACCGGCGAAGTGGCGCCGATGGCCTTCAACTTGCCCGCGCGCACCTGGGCCATGGCCAGGGCCGGCGGCAGCAGCGCCAGTTTCACCTGGCCGGCCAGCAGGGCCGTCACCACCTGCGGGTTGCCGGCAAAAGGCACGTGCAGCGCGGCGATGCCGGTCTTGGCCTTCAGCAGTTCCATCCCCAGGTGCGCCACGGTGCCATTGCCCGGCGTGCCGTAGTTGCCCTTGTCGCCCAGGGCGCGGGCCGCGGCCAGCAGTTCCGCCGGCGTGTTGCCGGCCAGGCTGGCGGCGGCCGCCAGCACCAGCGGCGCGGTGCCGATCAGGCCCACGGGCGCGAAGTCGTGCGCGGGGTCGAAGGGCGTGGCCGGGTTCAGCAATTTCGCGATGCTGAGGTTGCCGTTGATCAGCACGCCCACGGTGTGGTCGTCGCTGGCCTTGGCCACCGCGTCGGCAGCGATGTTGCCGCTGGCGCCGGCCTTGTTTTCCACCACCACCGCCTGGCCCAGGCGCTGCGACAGGCCGTCGGCCAGGGCGCGGGCAGTCTGGTCGGGGCTGGAGCCGGGCGGAAAGCCCACCAGGATCTTGAGCGGGCGGCTGGGCCAGGCGGCGCCGGTCTGCGACCAGGCCGCGGGGACCAGCGCCCCACTCAGCGCGGCCAACAGGCCGCGGCGTGTCGTGTTCATCGGACAGGCGGGCGGGAGGGGAACAGGCGGCCAGTGTAGGGGCTGGCCCCGGGCCGCGCGCCCCGCGCTTCAGATCTGCACCCGCGTGCCCAGCTCCACCACCGCGTTGTCGGGCAGGCGGAAGAAGGCCGCCACGCCACTGGCATGCCGGCTCATGGCCGCGAAGAGGTGTTCGCGCCAGCGCGCCAGGCCCGCCCCCGGCAGCGGCACCACGGTTTCCCGGCTGAGGAAGTAGGTGGTCTCGAAGGGCTCGATGCGCAGGCCCGGCAGGTCCACCAGGGCCAGGGCCTTGGGCACGTCGGGCGTGTTCATGAAGCCGAAGCGCAGGCGCACACGCCAGAACCCCCGGCCCAGCGCCTGCACCTGCACGCGCTGGTCCATGGGCACCCAGGGCACCTCGTCGAAGACCACGGTGACGACCAGGTTGCGTTCGTGCAGCACCTGGTTGTGGCGCAGGTTGTGCAGCAGCGCCTGGGGCACGGTGTCGGGGTTGGCCACCGCGTACACCGCGGTGCGCTCGGCGCGGTGCAGGCCCTGCGTGTCCAGGCTGTCGATGAAGGGCTGCAGTTCCAGCCCGTCCTGCCGGATGCCGGCCAGCAGGCGCTGGCGGCCATGGGCCCAGGTGGTCATGGCGATGAACAGCAGCAGGCCCAGCGCCAGCGGGAACCAGCCACCTTCCAGCAGCTTCATGGCGCAGCCGGCCACCAGCACCAGGTCGATCGCCAGGAAGAAGGCGCTGGCGCCCACGGCCAGCAGCGGCGGCAGCTTCCAGCTGTGGCGCACCACGAAGTAGGTCATCACCGTGGTGATGGCCATGGTGAGCGTGACCGCGATGCCATAGGCCCCGGCCAGCGCCGACGAACTGCCGAAGGCCAGCACCGCGCCCACCACGCCCACCAGCAGCACCCAGTTCACCGCCGGCAGGTAGATCTGCCCGGCTTCGCGCGCGGAGGTGTTGCGAACCGCCAGGCGCGGCAGGAAGCCCAGTTGCATGGCCTGGCGCGTCATGGAGTAGGCGCCCGAGATGACCGCCTGCGACGCGATGATGGCCGCCGCCGTGGCCAGCACCAGCGCCGGCAGCAGCCACGCCTGCGGGAACAGGCGGTAAAAGGGGTTTTCCAGCGCGGCGGGCTCGCGCATCAGCAGCGCGCCCTGGCCCAGGTAGTTCAGCGCCAGCGCCGGCAGCACCAGGCCGGTCCAGGCCCACTGGATGGGCCGGCGGCCGAAGTGGCCCATGTCGGCGTACAGCGCCTCGGCGCCGGTGAGGGCCAGCACGATGGCGCCCACCGCGACCAACACATGCCAGCCTCGGCCCCCCAGGAAGGCCAGCGCGTGGCGCGGGTCCAGCGCGGCCAGGATGGCCGGGGTCTGCAGGATCTGCTGCACGCCGGTGAGCGCCAGCACCAGGAACCACAGCACGATGACCGGCCCGAACCAGCGGCCCACCCGGCCGGTGCCGTGGCGCTGGGCCATGAACAGCCCCACCAGGATCAGCACCGACGCCGGCACCGTCCACGCGGCAAGGCCCGGGGCCATCACCTGCAGGCCCTCCACCGCGCCCAGCACCGAGATGGCCGGGGTGATGACGCTGTCGCCGTAGAACAGCGTGGCGCCGAACACGCCCAGCAGCAGCAGCGCATGGCGCAGGCGTGGGCGGGCCTTCACCGCGTCCGCCGCCAGCGCGGTGAGCGCCAGCGCGCCGCCTTCACCCCGGTTGTCGGCGCGCAGGATGAGGGTGACGTACTTCAGCGTCACCACCAACATCAGCGCCCAGAAGATGACCGACACCGCGCCCACCAGGTTGGCCGCATTCAGCGCCACGCCGGTGGCGGGCGCGAACACTTCCTTCAGGGTGTACAGCGGGCTGGTGCCAATGTCGCCGTACACCACGCCGATGGCGGCCAGGGTCAGCGCGGGCAGGCCCTCGCGGGCATGGGCAGGTGCACGGGCGGGAGCGGACATGCCGGTGGCAGAAGCGGTGAACAGGGCCATGGCGTGAGTGGCGGATGAACAGGGCGCCAGGGTGCGGTCAGGGACATCAGGAACGCATAAGCAAGCCCTGCCAGACCACCCCAACCGCGGCAAGGCCGTGCAGGTTCTACAGTTGGGCCTGCTTGGACGACACCCCCACCATGAGCTTTCACCGCGACTTGGCACTGGCCCTGACGGGCACCCTGTTGGCCTTGGCGCTGCCCGCCGCGTCGGCCCGCAGCTTCCAGGCCGAGGGCGCCGACACCGGCGCGGGCCTGGGCGCACGCTATGTGGCCCAGGGCGGCACCGGCGTGGCCACCAGCGACGACGTGCACGCGCTCTACTTCAATCCGGCCGGCCTGGTGGGCGTGCAGGGCTTCGAGCTGTCGGTGTCGCGGCAATTGAACCAGCGGCTGCGGCCGATCAACTTCCTGGGGGCCGCCTGGCGGCTGCCACTGCCGCAGGCCTTGGGCTGGAAGGCCACCGCGGCCGCCGCCTTCTACCCGCGCATCCACGCCCGCGCCAGCGGCGCCTTCGACGACAGCGACTTCGAAAGCCTGTTCCTGCGCTACCTGCTGCCGGGCATTGACGGCACCTTTGATGGCGACGTGAACACCAAGACCAAGTCCTGGCGCCTGGGCCTGGGCCTGGCGCCCTTGCAGGATTCACCGTGGTCGGGCGGGCTGTACCTGGAACGCATCGACTGCCGCAGCGACTTCTGCGGTGTGCACGCCACGTCCAATGGCTTCACCACCAGTTCCACCGGCGCCAAAGCCACCGGCGTGGGCGCCGGCCTGCGCTACCGTTGGGACGAAGGCCTGAGCTTCGGTGCCAGCCTCAGCGACCTGCGCACGCGGCTGTCCATTCAATCCACCACCACCGACAACGCCGGCACCCGCAGCAGCGTGGTGGACGGCAACTTCCCGCGCAAGCTGGTCCTGGGCGCGGCCTGGCGCTGGCGTGCCGACACCACCGCCGCCGCCGACTTCGAGGTGATGAAGGGCCGCTACGGCCAGAGCAGCATCGACCTGCGGGTGCTGCGCCTGGGGCTGGAGCAGCGCCGCGGCCCCTGGGCCTGGCGCGGCGGCGCGGTGCTGCCGCTGAAGATCGATTCCAGCAACACCGGCCGGCTGCACGCACCCTTCCCCTTCGCCCCCACGCTGGGCGGGGGCTGGCGCGGCGCGCACCTGAAGGTGGACCTGGCCATTTATGTGCACGCGGTGATGAGCATGCACAAGGACCGCGCCAGCCCGGCGGCGGACCTGAGCCTGTCGCTGGACTACTGAGCCGCGCCCACGCAGTCGGGGCCCCTGCAAGACGGCCCTCAGTTCAAGGCCGGATGGCGCAGAAGCAGGATTCGGGTGGATTCGTTGCGGGCCGGATGGTCGATGCGGTCGCGCACCGCCAATTGGCCGGCGGGGCCAGCGACCAGGATGCGGCGCGAGAGCCCTGTGTCGGCGGGCGCATGCAGCCTGGCCAGCAAGGTGCTTTGGCTGGCATCGGCCACCAGCAGGTCAAATGCCGAGCCAAAGGTTTCCGTGATGCAGGCCAGCTTGGGCGCGGCCAGTGGCCAGCACTCGGCCGCGCCGTTGATCTGACCCATTGGTGACAGGCTGTCCTCGGCATACAGGCGGTTGCCCAGCACCAGCCCGTTGGCACTGCGCAGGATGGACCGCAGGTAGAACTGCGGCACTGCGCCGGGCTGGACCTGGCGCTCGGCCACACCGTCGGCCAGCACTTCGATGCGTCGCAGGCCGAATTCAGTGGTCTCGTTGTTGAAGCCGTACATCCACTGGCCATTGGTGCCGAACACGATCGCGTTGGACCCGGTGTGGCCCGCGGTGCGTTGCGGCATGGGCTGCAGGTTGCGCACCAGGAGCACACCCGCGTGGCGCGGGCTGATGCCGGTGTAGGCCAGCGACAGGGCCACCACTTGCGGGTCCACGGGGGAGGCCGCCAGGGATTCGGTGACGTAGGGCCCAAAGCCGGAATCGGCCGGAAGCCGCATGCGGCCCAATTCGGTGAGCCCGGGCAATGCCAGGCGCAGCAACTCGCTGCTGCCATCCAAGGCCACGTAGAGCGATGCGCCATCGGCGGCCAGTGCCATCACACCGGGCTCGGAGCCCACCGCGGCAGAGTAGCTGACGGCTCCGCTGGCGGCATCAATCACCGCAATGCGGTTTCCTTGTGCCAGCACGCTGCCGGGCACACTGGCGTAATAGCGTCCGCGCGCAGCGTCGTACACCAGGTCCCGGTTGGTGATGTCCAGCGACTGGATTTGGTTGATGGCGTTGACATCCAGCGGGTCGGCCCCGCCGATGCGAGCCGACGCCAAGGCCAGTGTGTAGGGCGCAAAGACATCGCGCCCCTCTGACCCCAGCGAGCGCACCTGCTCACGCACATAGCCCAGTCCCTTGACCAGCCAGTCGTCCGCCACCGCGCTGGCCTGCAGGTTGGCGCTGCCGCGCTTGGACGGGATCACCGTGACCAGCAACTCGTCGCGGATGTGCAGTGCCTCGACCGGGCCGTTCGGACCCGCAACCGTTTCGTAGCCCACCATGGTCTGGCGGAACTGGAATTCAAAGCTCTCGTTGACGCCGTCGCCATCCACGTCACGCCCGAAGTCGCCGCTGCGGAACTGCACCCGTGTGCTGCCAATGGCATGGAAAGGGCTGGGGTACTGCGTGATCTCGCCAATGATGGCAATGGCGCCGGCCGGCAATAGCGTGTTGGCCAGGCTGCTCATCACCCAGCCGGTCGCATCCAACCGAAAAGTGGTGGTCTCAGACACCCGTCCGTCTTCGGTTTCCACCACCTGCAGGCTGTTGAGCCCCGGTGTGGATTCGATCCGGGTGCCGCCCAGGCGATTGCCGCTGTCGTCCAGGCGGTTGTAGTCCCATTGCCCGGCGGCCGCGGTGGGAAAGAAGTCCGCCGGCCCCAGCGCCATGCGCGCTGCGGTGGGATTGTCGTCGCGCACCACCGTGGCCTGGGGCTGGCGCGGGCCGTTGTCAACCACGGGCGGGGTGTCGCCGGAGCCGCCCCCGCCCCCGCAAGCCACCAGTGCCAACAGCCACGCGACCGACAGCAGTCCCTTGACATGGGTATGACGCAACACCATCGCTCCTCCGCATTGGGCCCTGTCCAAACCACTCGGCGGCGGGCCTCGTGCCATTGTGCTGGTTTGTGCGGGCAAGAAGTCCAGCACGCACCCCCCGTTGAAGTGTCTGCGGATGAACATCATCAACTCTGACCGCGGTCAACCGGCGGTGTCGATGCCTGCACCGCCCTTCAAATCGCCGCACCGGCCTAGTGTCCTGGCCCTTCGCCCAAGCGATACCCCACCCCGGGCTCGGTCAGCAGGCACCGCGGGTCGCTGGGGTCCGCTTCCAGCTTGGCGCGCAACTGGCCCATGTACAGGCGCAGGTAATGGGTCTGCTCCACGCAGTCGGCGCCCCACACGTCGGCCAGCAACTGGCGGTGCGTGACCACCTGGCCGGCGCTGCGTGCCAGGCGGGCCAGCAGCTTGAATTCGGTGGGCGTCAAGTGCACGGGCGCGCCGTCGCGCAGCACACGGTGGCCTGGCAGGTCGATCTCCAGCGCGCCCAGGCGGTAGTGCGTCACCGGCGCCAGGCGGTGCGTGCCGCGGTGGCGCAAGGCCACGCGCATGCGCGCCAGCAGCTCACCGATGGCAAAAGGCTTCACCAGGTAGTCGTCCGCACCGGCGTCCAGCAGGCCGATCTTCTGCGCATCACCGCTGCGGGCCGACAGCACCAGCACCGGCGTGGCCTGCTCGCGCCGCAGCCCGGCCAGCAGTTGCGCGCCGTCGCCATCGGGCAGGCCCAGGTCCAGCAGCACCAGGTCCACCGCGCGCGCGGCATGCGCCAGCAGGGCCTGGGCGTCGGCCAGGCTGGCCGCGGCCAGCACCTCATAGCCTTCCACTTCCAGGGCCTGGCGCAGGGTGGCGCGCAGGTCGCGGTCGTCTTCCACCAGCAGCACCTGCAGGCTCATGGCAGGGCGCTCCCCGCGGTGCCGGACCCGGTGCCGGCGGCGGCGTCGGGCGCCGGCCCCGGCGCGTCCAGCACCGGCAGTCGGCACTCGAAGCTGCTGCCGCCATGGCCGCGTGGGCGCAGCGTGAGTTCACTGCCGTGCGCGCGGGCGATGGCGCGGCACAGTGCCAGGCCCACCCCGGCGCCGCGGCCGGCCGGGGCCTGGGGGCCGCGCTGGAAGGCGCCGAAGATGCGTTCGCGCTGGGCCGGTGGCACGCCCGGGCCACGGTCGCGCACGGCCAGCAGCACCTGGTCGCCCAGGCGCCTCGCCAGCACTTCCACCGGCGCGTCCGAACCGCTGTACTTCAGCGCGTTGTCCACCAGGTTGTCCAGCATCTGCACCAGCAGCAGCGCGTCGCAGCGCAGCAGCGGCAGGTCGGGCTCCACGCGGGCGTGCACGCGCGCGCCGGCGTCGAGTTGGCGGGCATGGCGCAGCACGGTGCCCACGATTTCTTCGGCCGACTCCCAGTCCAGCGGCAGCACCAGGCCAGCCGCGTCCAGCCGCGCTAGTTGCAGCGTGTTGTCCGCCATGCGGCTCAAGCGGCGCGCCTCGTCCACGATGCTGGCGGCCTGGCGCTGGCGCTGCGCGGGCGACAGGCGTTCGGCCTGGTCGTGCAGCGAGGACGCGGCGCCCATGATGGTGGCCAGCGGAGTGCGGAAGTCGTGCGCCACCGCGGCCAGCAAGGTGTTGCGCAGGGCCTGGGTCTGGGCCTGCTGGCGCACCGCGGCGGCTTCGCGCTGCACCTGGGCCCGTTCCAGCGCCTGGCCCATCTGGTCGCACAGGGCCTGAGCCTGGGCCTGCCAGGCGGCAGGCTGCGCGGCCAGGCGGTCGCCTTCGTCGCGCAGCAAGAGCGCGGCGCCCCAGGCGGCCTGGCGCCCGCGCAGCGGCAGGTACCAGTCGGGTTCGGTCTGGAAGCGACCCGTGCCGGGGCCGAAGGCGCAGCGCTGGCCCATGCAATGCCACAGGCCGGCGCGCTGGTTGGCGTCGGGCTCGCCCCACCAGCGCGCCGTGTCGGGGCCGCCAGGCACATGGGGCGCTTCGGCCACCATCAAGCTGACGGGCAGGCCGCTCAGTTCAGACAGGGCGGCGCGCAGCAGCGGTGCCGCTTCGGTCGGGTGGTCGGTGTCGCGCAGCGCTTCGCCCAGCGCGCGTTGCTGCTCGGCGTGGCGCGCCAGGGCCTGCTGCTGGCGCACCGCCTCGCGCTGCCGCGCCACCAGCCCTGACACCACCCAGCCCACCGCCAGCATGGCCGCCAGCAGCAGCGCGTGCTGCTGCAGGTCCACGGAGAAGGTGCCGCGCGGGGGCACGAACTGCCAGTTGAAAGCGGCCACCGACGCCGCGCAGGCCGCGGCCGACACCAGCGGCGGCAGCCACAGCCCCGACAGCGCCGCCGCCAGCACCAGCAGCAGCGCCAGGTTGGCCAGGTCCAGCCGGCCGTCCAGGCCCAGCATGGCGGCCCAGGCCAGGGCCCAGGTCAGCAGCGCGGGCCACCAGCGCGGCGGGGCCGCAAAGGACGGGTTCGGGTCCATGGCCACAAGCTAGCACGCCGGGCATCAGGATTCCATCAGCGGGGCCGGGGGCTGCGCCGCCCGGGCCCGGCTCAGCGGTCGAGCAGCACGCCGTCGCGCAGTTCCAGCGCGCCCTGGTCCAGCAGTTCCCGGGTGAGCGTGGCGGCCCAGTCGCGCAGGGCCGCATCGCCCGGGCCGAAGCGGCGTGCCACGGCCTGCAGCAGCGGCGTGGCTTCGGCCCAATCCAGCACCGCGTCCCAGCCCTGCTGGCGCACTTCCATGAGGTGGTACTTGACCAGCACCTTGGCCGCGTGCCGTGCGTGGCGTTGCGGAGCGTCGCGCATGCCCTTCAGACGGATGCGGGCGCGCTGCAGGGCGCCGGCCACGTCGGTGAAGGGGGCGCCGTGGCCGGGGATCACGCAGCGCGGCGCCAGCCCTTCCATCAGGTCCAGCACCGCCGCCACGTCATCGAAACCAGGTTCGCCCTCCAGTTCCGGGAACACCACGCCGAAGCCGTTCTCCCACAGCGCGTCGGCCGACACCAGCACGCCTTGCGTGCTGTCGAACAGGATGACCGAGTGCGGGTCGTGCCCCGGCGCGGCCAGCACGCACCAGTCGCGCCCCCCGGCGCGCAGCACCTCGCCGATGGCCAGCACGCGCTGATGCGCAAAGCGGTCGCAGCGCTGCCCGGTGGCGTCGTAGGTCAGTTCGCTGGCATCCCAGTCGGCCACCGCCTGGGCCTGGCCCGGCGGCACCGCCACCGGCATGCCGAAGGCCGCCTGCAAGGCGGCGTTGCCGCCACAGTGGTCGGAGTGCAGGTGGGTGTTGACCAGCAGGGCCAAGGGCTGGCCGCCCAGGGCCTGGCGCACCAGGGCCACGGTCTGCTCGGCGTGGTTGCTGTGGCTGGCGTCGATGAGCAGGGCGCCGGGCTCGTCAGTCGCCGCATGCACCAGGATGTTGTTGGAAGACAGCCAGCCGCGCTGCAGCACGGTCAATCCGGCCAGGCTGTCCGGCGGCGGCACGGCGGGAGCCGTCATGCGGCGCGCGGCTTCACCTTGGACGCGGCCAGCTTGGCCTGCACGCGCGCCCGCTCCACGTCGCTGTCGTGCACCAAGGCCACGCCCATGCGGCGCTTGCTGAAGCTCTCGGGCTTGCCGAACAGGCGCAGTTCGCTGTTGGGCACCCGCAGCGCATCGGCCACGCCATCGAAGACGATGCCCTTGGCGTCCACGCCGCCGTACACCACCGCGCTGGCGCCGGGGCTCTTCAGCGTGGTGTCCACCGGCAGGCCCAGGATGGCGCGGGCGTGCAGCTCGAATTCGTTCTGCCACTGCGTGATCATCGTCACCATGCCGGTGTCGTGCGGGCGCGGGCTGACCTCGCTGAACCACACCTGGTCGCCCTTCACGAACAGCTCCACGCCGAACAATCCCTGGCCGCCCAGGTCGTCGGTGATCTTCTTCGCGATGTCGCGCGAACCTTGCAGCGCGGCGGCGCTCATCGGGTGGGGTTGCCAGCTTTCCACGTAGTCGCCGCTGACCTGCACATGGCCGATGGGGTCGCAGAAGTGGGTGTGCACCTGGCCGTCGGCGCCCAGGGCCCGCACCGTGAGCAGGGTGATTTCATAGTCGAAGGCGATGAAGCCTTCCACGATGACGCGACCGTGGCTGACACGGCCGCCGGCCATGGCGTGGTCCCAGGCCTTCTTCACGTCGGCGGGGCCGTCGATCTTGCTCTGGCCCTTGCCACTGCTGCTCATCACCGGCTTGACGATGCAGGGGTAACCGATGCCCGCGTCGATGGCCGCCTGCAGTTCTTCCAGCGAGTCACAGAACCGGTACGGGCTGGTGGGCAGGCCCAGGGTTTCCGCGGCCAGACGGCGGATGCCTTCGCGGTCCATGGTCAGGCGCGCGGCGCGGGCGGTGGGAATCACGCGCACGGTGCCGGCGGCTTCCAGGGCCTGCAGCACCGGGGTGGCGATGGCTTCGATCTCGGGCACCACGAGATCGGGCTTCTCGGCTTCGATCAGCGCGCGCAGGGCCTCGGGGTCGCTCATGGTGATGGTGCGCGCGTGGTGCGCCACCTGCTGGCCGGGCGCGTTGTCGTAGCGGTCCACCGCGATGGTTTCCACGCCCAGGCGCTGCAGGGCGATGAGCACTTCCTTGCCCAGTTCGCCGCTGCCCAGCAGCATGACGCGGGTGGCGTGGGGGGACAAAGGGGTGCCGAGGGGCTTGTTCGTGGCCATGGTGGAAGCAGCAGGGAAGGTCAAAGCGCGATTGTCGCCGCCGCGGCCTACTTCCACGCGAAGGCCGGCTGGTCGAAGTGCGCCACCCGGGTGGTCCGGCCCAGCAGGCAGAGCTCGCGGAACTGGTACATCACCGCCGCGGTGGGCGCGGCGATCCAGCTGTGGGCCACCGGCATGCGCAGCACCGGGTGCGGGCCGTGCGGCGTGGTGTTCAGCATCGGCGCGTCCTGGCGCAGCAACTCGGTGGCCGGGATGCGGTGGATGCTGGCCACTTCGTCCGGGTTGGGTTGCAGGTCCCGTGCCGCGCCGCCCCACAGCACCACCGGGGTGATGACAAATCCCGAGCGCGTGGCGTAGTCGTCCAGCCGGCCCATCACCGCACCGGCGTCCAGCACCAGGCCCACCTCTTCCTGCAGTTCACGCAATGCGGCGGCCTCGGCGCTTTCGCCTTCGTCCATGCGGCCACCGGGCAGAGCCCATTGGCCGGCATGGTTCTTCAGCCGCAGCGAACGCCGCGTGAGCAGCAACGCGGGTGCGCTGCTCCAGGCGTCGTGCCGCGGCAGCCCGTCCAGGTCGGCGCCATGGCCGGCTTCGGTCACCACCACCGCCACCGCGGCGCGGCGCGCGCCGGGGGGCGCCAGCGGCTGCAGCGCCAGCGTGGCCAGGCGTTGGGACCACTGCGCACGCAGCGCGTCGGAGGGGGTGCCAGGCGTCATGCCGCGCAGCATACGCACAAGCCCGCCGCCCGCGTGTCGCCCAGGGGATGCGGTTTTTGGGCGATGATGGCGGCATGAAGTCCCAACTCGCCGCCCTGTTGTTGATCCTGCACGGGGTGGTGGGTGCCGCCGAAGAAACCTGGGCCGTGGTGGGCCAGCAAGGCCTGGTGCGGCAGGTCATCGTGCCCACGGATCTGGCCAAGGACAGTGGGGCCTACCAGCGCCAGATCGGCCTGCTGTGCGGCGGCAGCGACCGCACCTGCTTCCTGAACTTCTACACCAACAGCAGCGGCGCCGCCCTGGCCGTGCCCCTGCCCGACGCCATCGCCAACGAGCCCACCGCGGTGTACCGCCGATCCAACAAGCAGCAGGGTGAGTTCTTCCGCTTCAGCTGCCGGCTGCAGTTGGACCTGCAGAACTGCTTCTGAGCCTGGGGCCCAGGCGGGCGCCAGGGCGCCCGCGTGAGGCATTTCACACCCGGCACCCTGCCCATGCCCAGGCCGGGCCTTCAGGCCGCTGCCGGCATCGCCGACAACCCGGCATGAGCATCCTGGGACTGCATCACAGCGCCTACCGCTGCCGCGACTCCGAGCAGACCCGCGCGTTCTACGAGGGCTTTCTCGGCCTGCCCCTGGTCAACACGCTGGAAATCCACGTCACCAAGACCGGGCGCACCACCGACACCCTGCACACCTTCTTCGCCATGGCCGACGGTTCGTGCCTGGCCTTCTTCGAAGCGCCGGACATGCCGTTCGACTTCAAGCCGCAGCACGACTACGACCTGCACATTGCGCTGGCGGTGGACCGCGACACGCTCGAAGCCCTGCGGGACAAAGGCCGTTCGCTGGGCATGGAGACGCGCGGCATCGTCGACCACGGCCTCTTCGATTCGCTCTACTTCCGCGACCCCAACGGCTATGTGATCGAGCTGGCCTGCCCGCGAGAAGGCCAGGACGAGGCCATGGACCCATCGCGCAACCAGGCCCGCGCCAAGCTCGACCGGTGGACCGCGGCCCGGCGCAGCCCGGCCGGAAGCTGAAGGCTCGCGGGGTGCCCGTGCAGTGTGTGGACCCAGCCCCGGGGATGCCGTCCGGGTCGGCCGAAACGGCCGATGCGGCCAGCACCGAAGACGCGCTGCGGGCCAGCAACGCGGCGCTGCGCAGCGAATTGGAACTGCTGCGCGACGCCCTGGAGCGCATGCCGCACGGCATGTGCGCGTTCGACGGGCAGGACCGCCTGGTGTTGGCCAACGCCCACTACCGCAAGATCTGGTGCCTGCCCGACGAGGTGGTGCGCCCCGGCGCCACGTTCCGACAGATCATGGACGCGACGCCCGGCCGCGAAACCGCGGCCAGTCGCTCACGGCCCCCACCGCCGCCCGGCAGCGAGGGCACGCGCTGGCGCGAGTGGCAACTGGACGATGGCCGCCTGATCGAGATCGTGGTGTCGCGCCGCGGCGATGGCAGCTGCGTGGCGCTGCACGAGGACGTGACCGATCAACGCCAGGCCCAGGAACGCATCAGCTTCCTGGCCCGCCACGACCTGCTGACCGGCCTGCCCAACCGCGGCGTGCTGCGCGAGGCGATCGAGCGCGCGCTGGCCGACACCCGGCGCGGCGAGGCCATGGCGCTGCTGTGCCTGGACCTGGACCGGTTCAAGCCGGTCAACGACATCTACGGCCATGCCGCGGGCGACGCCTTGCTGAAGCAGGTGGCCCAGCGCCTGCGCGACAACGTGCGCGAAGTGGACACCGTGGCCCGCCTGGGCGGCGATGAGTTCGCAGTGGTGCAGCGCGGCGGCGAACAGCCCGCGGCGTCCTCCCGCCTGGCCCAGCGCATCATCAAGGCACTGAACCGCCCGTTCGAGGTGAAAGGCCATGTGGTGCACATCGGCACCAGCGTGGGCATTGCGCTGGCGCCGCACGACGGAAGCGACCCGGAAACCCTGCAGCGCAACGCCGACCTGGCCTTGTACGGCGCCAAGTCGGACGGCCGCAGCACGCTGCGCTATTTCGAACCCGCGATGAACGAGCGCATCGAGGCCCGGCGCGGGCTGGAGAACGACCTGCGCCGCGCCATCGACGAGCGGCAGTTCGTGCTGGCCTACCAGCCCCGCTTCGACCTTCAGTCGGGTGCGCTGGTCGGGGTGGAGGCGCTGCTGCGATGGCAGCACCCGCAACGCGGCCTGGTGCCGCCGGGCGACTTCATCGCGCTGGCCAAAGAGACCGGCCTCATCGTGCCCATCGGCCGCTGGGTGCTGGAACAGGCCTGCCGGGACGCGCTGGCCTGGCCTGGCCACGTGGCCGTGGCCGTCAATGTGTCGGCGGTGCAATTCCTGCGCGGCGCGGTGCTGCCAGACCTGGCGCATGCGCTGGCCGCCACCGGGCTGCCACCGCGCCGGGTCGAGCTGGAAATCACCGAGTCCACGATGATCAAGGACGCCACGGCGGTGCGCTCCGTCCTGCACCAGGTGCGCGAGCAGGGCGTGCGGGTCGCACTGGACGACTTCGGCACCGGCTTCTCGTCGCTGAGCCACCTGCGCAGCTTCCCGTTCGACCACATCAAGATCGACCGCAGCTTCGTGCGCGACGCGCCGCAGCGGCCCGACCTGCGCGCCATCATCCGCGGCGTGGCGGCGATGGCCAGCGGGATGAACATGCAGACGACGATCGAAGGCGTGGAGACCGAGGAACAATTCCAGGCCGTGCAAGCGCTGGGCTGCGACGCCGTGCAGGGCTACCTGTTCGCCCGGCCCATGCCAGCGCAGGCCCTGGCACAGCTGTTCAGCGGGCCGCCCGGACGTCAGGCCCTGGTGCCACGGGGTGAGGCCGCCAGCGAGCGCTGAACGTCAGTTCAGGTCGCGCGCGACGGGCTCCAGCGGCCTTTGCAGCACCGCCAGCACGGCACCCAGCGCCAATGCCGCCGCGCTCAGGCCCAGGCCGGCGCGCAGGCCGCCGCCGGCGTCGGCCAGCCAGCCCACCAGCGTGGGCCCCACGATCTGCCCCGCCGCGAAGACGATGGTGAAGGCGCTGATGCCGCCGGCCCAGGCCGCCTGCGGCAGGTTGTGGCGCACCAGCGCGGTGGTGGACGCCACCACCGACAGGAACACCGCGCCGAACAAGGCGCCCGAGCCAAAGGCCACCCCGGTCTGCGGCCACAGCACGGGCAGCACGGTGGCCAGCGCCAGCAGCGCGTTCAGCAGTGCCAGGGCGCCACCGCCGCGCGCGCGCTGCAGCAGCCCGGCCCACAGGAAGGACGAGGCCATCACGCCCACCCCCAGCAGCGCGTAGAAAGCGCTGATGGTGCCGCTGCTCAGCTGCTGTTCGCGCAGCAGCGTGACGATGAAGGTCATGTAGCCGATGTAGCCCACACCGAACATGAAGTAGCCCGCCAGCGCCAGCGCCAGCGGCCGCAACGCCACCTGCCGGCGTTCGCCGGTGGCCACAGGCGCGCGCGGCACGGCTCGCGCGCCCGCGGCCATCACCGGCGTGGCGACCAGGGCCAGTGCGCCCAGCAGCCACCAGCCCGGCTGCCAGGCCAGGGCCGCGCCACGCGCCAGCAGCGGAGGCAGGCCCAGCGCGCAGGCCACGATGCCCAGGCCGGTGCCGCCGTAGTACAGGCCCAGCACCAGCCCGGGCTGCGCGGCATGGCTGGCCAGCCGGGCCGCCAGCAGGCCGCCGGCCACGAAGGTGGCGGCACTGCCCATGCCCACGGCCAGGCGCAGCGCGTACAAGGCGGCGTTCGTGGCCACCAGGCCGTGCAGGCCCAGCAGCAACGCGGCCGCCAGGCTGCCTGTCACCAGCGTGCGCCCGGCACCCCAGCGCGCCATGGCGCGCGGCATGGCCAGCGCGCCCAGCAGGTAGCCCAGCGCGTTGACGGTGTTCATGGCCCCGGCCACGGTGTAGCTCCAGCCCAGGTCCGAGCGCATGGGCGGCAGCATCAGCGCATAGGAAAAACGCGCCAGGCCCAGCGACACCGCCGCGCCCAGGGCCAACGCCGCCGCAGCGCGCAGGTGGGCGCTTTGGGTGGGGGCGTCGATCGGTTCCGGGGCCATGGGCGCCAGCATAAGCACAAGCCCGCGCGGCGGCCGCGCCAAGGCCTTGGCATGATGGCCGCATGCCTGCCGCCCCCAGTTTGTCGGACTTGCGCGCCCACGCGCTGGCGCGCAGCCTGTTCAGCCCCACCACGCTGCCGCGCGCGCTGGCGCGGCTGGGCTTTGTGCAGGCCGACCCGCTGCGCGCCCCGGCGCGCGCGCAGGACCTGACCCTGCGCCATCGCGTCAAGGGCTACCGCGCCGGCGACCTGGAGCGGCGCTACCCCAGGCTGGCGGTGGCCGAGGACTTCTTCGTCAACTACGGTTTCGTCACGCCCGAACTGCAGGCGCTGATGCACCCGCGCACCGCGCGCACCCCCTGGAGCCCGGCGCGCTGGCGGCAGGCCCACGCGGTGCTGGACTTCGTGCGCGAACGCGGTGCGGTGCACCCGCGCGAGGTGGACGCGCATTTCCAGCACGGCAAGGTGAAGAACTGGTTCGGCGGCTCGTCCAACGCCAGCACCGAGCTGCTGGACGGCATGCACTACCGCGGCCTGCTGCGGGTGGCACGGCGCGATGCGGGCGTGCGCGTCTATGCCGCGCAGCCGCCCTGGGCCGAAGCGCCCAGCCGGGCCGACGTCCACACCCGCATGGACGCACTGGTGGACCATGTGGTGGCCAAGTACGCCCCGCTGCCGGCCAGCGGCCTGTCGCTGCTGCTCAGCCACATGCGTGCCGCCGCGCCGCAGTGGCAGGCCGAGCGCGCAGCCGCCTTGGCGCGCGCCAAGGCCCGCTTGCCACGGGCCCGGGTGGACGGGGTGGACTGGTACTGGCCGGCCGGTGAAAACCCGGCCGCCAAACGCCACCGCGCCGCGGTCGAGGACGACACGCTGCGCCTGCTGGCGCCCTTCGACCCGGTGGTGTGGGACCGCCAGCGCTTCGAGCACTTCTGGGGCTGGGCCTACCGCTTCGAGGCCTACACGCCGGCCCCCAAGCGCCAGCGCGGCCACTACGCGCTGCCCATGCTGTGGCGCGGCCAGGTCATCGGCTGGGGCAACCTGAGCTGGCGCGACGGGGTGCTGGACGCGCAGATCGGCCACATCAGCGGCAAGGCCCCGCGCGAAGCCGCCTACCGCCGCGCGCTGGACGCGGAGTTGGACCGCCTGCGGCTGTTCCTGGGCGGTTGAGCGCAGGCCCGCGCGGCTCAGCGCGCCGCCAGCACGGCCCGCGCCACCTCGGCAAAACCTTCACCGCGTTCGGCGTGCGTGATGTAGGCCGGCCAATCCACCAGCTGGTCGGCGAAGTGCATCAGGTTGGCCACCCCCACGCTCAGGGCGAAGCGGCGGAACATGGGCTGGTCGTTGGTGGAGTCACCCACATAGACCCAGCGATGCACTTCCGCCGCCAGGTCGCGGCCCAGCAGGCGCTGCACGATCCAGCAGGCGCCGCTCCATTTGTCGTGCTCGCCGAACCAGCCGTTGATGTGGATGGAGCTCACCGTGGCGTGCATGCCCTGGGCCTGCAACAACGCCACCACGCGGTCGATGTCGGTCGCACCCAGGTGCGCGAACTCGGCGTGGTCCACCGCGATGTCGGTCACGCGGCCGGCGCTGTCGCGCGCCAGCGTGGCGCCCGGCACCTGCTGCAGCACCTGCCGCGCCACCGCACCCAGGCGATCCGCGTTGCGGGCGCGGGTGGCTTCGTCCTGGGCGTACTCCACGTGCAACGCGCCGCTGCGGTCGCGAAACAACGCCACCGCGCCGTTCTCGGCCACGATGGCGCCCAGCGGCCAGCTGCGCGCGAAGGGTTCGCTCCAGCCCTTGGGCCGGCCGGTGACGGCCAGCACCGGCACACCCGCCTCCGTCAAGGCCTGCAGCGCGGCCCGTGCAGCGGGCTCGATGGCGCCGTCGCGCGTGAGGGTGTCGTCGATGTCGGTGAGCACACCCGCCACGGTGGCCAGCGCGGCGTTGCTGAGCTCGGCCAGGGGGCGGGGCAGCGGCATCCGTGCAGTCTCCCACAGCACCGGCCAGCCGCGCCAATCGGCTTGATGCACCTCAATCCAAGCCGCATCAGCCGGCGCATCATGGTGGGCTGTCATCTGCCCGTCACAAGGACCGCCATGGCCAAGGACCGCGTGGGTCAAACCCCCACCACACCCTCCAGCAGCAGCACCGCGGCGCGCGCCGCGTCGCGCAAGACCGAGCCCAAGACCGCGGCCGCCGATGCCACGAAACCACCACGCGGCGGCGCCAAGGCCCCGCGCCCGGTGCTGGCGGGCGACACCCTGGCCCACCTGGGCCCGGCCTCGGCCGAGCAGGACCGGGTGGCACGCCGCACCAGCACCACGACCACCGTGCGTGAGCAGGTGCTGGGCGACATCCTGTCCGGCGCCTCGCCCGATGAGCTGAAAGCCCTGCGCCACGCGCTGCAGGTGCGCGGGGGTGTGGCCAAGGGGCTGGACCCGGACACCGAGCTGTCCGCCGGCTGGCGCGAGGGCGCCTACCCGTACAAGAACCTGTTGTCGCGCAAGAACTATGAAATCCAGAAGTACCGCCTGCAGGTGGAACTGCTGAAGCTGCAGGCCTGGGTGAAAGAAACCGGCGCGCGCGTGGTCGTCATCTTCGAAGGCCGCGACGCGGCCGGCAAGGGTGGCACCATCAAGCGCTTCATGGAACACCTGAACCCGCGCGGCGCGCGCGTGGTGGCGCTGGAAAAGCCCAGCGAGGTGGAACGCGGCCAGTGGTACTTCCAGCGCTACATCAGCCACCTGCCCACCCGCGGCGAGATCGTGATGTTCGACCGCAGCTGGTACAACCGCTCGGGGGTGGAGCGGGTGATGGGCTTTTGCACCGATCACGAATACGACGAGTTCCTGCGCCAGACCCCGGAGTTCGAGCGCCAGCTGGTGCGCTCGGGCGTGCACCTGTTCAAGTTCTGGTTCAGCGTCAGCCGGGCCGAACAACGCCGCCGCTTCAAGGAACGCAAGGCCCACCCGCTGAAGCAGTGGAAGCTGTCACCCATTGACATGGCCAGCCTGGACAAGTGGGACGACTACACCCGCGCCAAGGAGGCCATGTTCCTGCACTGCGACACGTCCGACTCGCCGTGGACCGTGATCAAGAGCGATTGCAAGAAGCGCGCGCGCCTGAACGCGATGCGCTACCTGCTGCACCGCCTGCCCTACAGCAACAAGGACCTGGCCACCCTGGGCGCGGTGGACCCGCTGATCGTGGGCCGGCCGTCGCTGGTGCCCGGGGTGCGCGGCGACGACCAACTGGCGCCATCCGGCGCCGGATGAACTGGCGCAAGCAGCCACTCGTGTGAAAAGCGGCGGCATGGCCCCGCTTTTCACCAAAACCCGCTCCGGCGCAGTGGCCGCGTACGCTGCTAGAATTTTCGAAGTTCCGAGGAGCGTTGCAAGGTCGTCCTGACCCCAGGCTCGGAGCCCTTCATTGCAACCGCGCTCACCCGCATCGAAGTCCATGCGTGGGTGAGCTGGCGCAAGCCGCCTTTCCCCTTTTGGTGCCGCTGCGGGTTTCCTTATCGACGGAGATCCCGAGATGAACGCTGTTCTCAAGCCCACCCAAGACCACGCCATTGCCGACCTGTCGCTCGCCGACTGGGGCCGCAAGGAACTGAACATCGCCGAGAGCGAAATGCCGGCGCTGATGGCCATCCGCCGCGAGTTCGCCGCCACGCAGCCCCTGAAGGGCGCGCGCATCACCGGCAGCCTGCACATGACCATCCAGACCGCGGTGCTGGTGGAAACGCTGCAGGCCCTGGGCGCCACGGTGCGCTGGGCCTCGTGCAACATCTTCTCCACGCAAGACCACGCCGCCGCCGCCCTGGTGGCCACTGGCACGCCGGTGTTCGCCTACAAGGGCGAAAGCCTGAAGGACTACTGGGACTACACCCACCGCATCTTCGAATTCGGCGCCAAGGGTGACGCCGCCGAAGGCCCGAACATGATCCTGGACGACGGCGGCGACGCCACGCTGCTGATGCACCTGGGCAAGCGCGCCGAGAAGGACGCCTCGCTCATCGCCAACCCGGGCAGCGAAGAAGAGCGCGAGCTGTTCGCCGCCATCAAGGCCAAGCTGGCGGTGGATGGCACCTGGTACAGCCGCAAGAGCGCGCAGATCATCGGCGTGACCGAAGAAACCACCACCGGCGTGCACCGCCTGAACGAGATGTCCGCCAAGGGCACGCTGATGTTCCGCGCCATCAACGTGAACGACAGCGTCACCAAGAGCAAGTTCGACAACCTCTACGGCTGCCGCGAAAGCCTGGTGGACGCCATCAAGCGCGCCACCGACGTGATGGTGGCCGGCAAGGTGGCCGTGGTGGCCGGCTATGGCGATGTGGGCAAGGGCAGCGCCCAGGCCCTGCGTGCGCTGTCGGCCCAGGTCTGGGTGACCGAGATCGACCCCATCAACGCGCTGCAGGCCGCGATGGAAGGCTTCCGCGTCGTGACCATGGACTGGGCCGCCGACAAGGCCGACATCTTCGTCACCGCCACCGGCAACAAGGCCGTGATCACGCACGACCACATGGCCAAGATGAAGCACAACGCCATCGTCTGCAACATCGGCCACTTCGACAACGAGATCGACATCGCCTCGATCGAGAAGTACCAGTGGGAAGAGATCAAGCCGCAGGTGGACCACGTGATCTTCCCGGACGGCAAGCGCATCATCATGCTGGCCAAGGGCCGCTTGGTGAACCTGGGCTGCGGCACCGGCCACCCCAGCTACGTGATGAGCTCCAGCTTCGCCAACCAGACGCTGGCGCAGATCGAGCTGTACGCCCACCAGGACGCCTACGACATCGGCAAGGTCTATGTGCTGCCCAAGCACCTGGACGAGAAGGTGGCCCGCCTGCAGCTGGTGACGTTGAACGCGCAGCTGAGCGAGTTGTCGGACGAGCAAGCGGCCTACATCGGCGTGCCGAAACAAGGCCCGTTCAAGCCCGACACCTACCGCTACTGATCGCGCAAAGGCCCGACCGATGAGCACCCAGACCCCCCGTCTGCCGGTGCCGGTGAGCTTCGAGTTCTTTCCGCCCAACACCCCGGTGGGGGCGGAAAAACTCAAGACGGTGGTGCAGGACCTGGGCGCTCTGGCGCCCGAGTTCTTCAGCGTCACCTACGGCGCCGGCGGCTCCACGCGCGACAAGACCCTGGCCACGGTGAAGGACATCGCCGTGGCCGGCTTCGAGGCCGCACCGCACCTGTCCTGCGTGGGTTCCACCCGCGAAGGCATTGCGGAAATTCTCGCCACCTACCGGGCGCAGAACATCCGCCGCCTGGTGGCGCTGCGCGGCGACCTGCCCAGTGGCACTGCGGTGGCGGGTGAATTCCGCTATGCCAGCGAGCTGGTGCAGTTCGTGCGCGAAACCCAAGGTGCCGACTGGCACATCGAGGTGGCGGCCTACCCCGAATACCACCCCGAGCAGCGCTACGCCAAGCGCGACCTGCAGCACTTCGCGGCCAAGGTGAAGGCGGGTGCGAACTCGGCCATCACCCAGTTCTTCTTCAACCCCGACGCCTACTTCCACTTCGTGGACGAGGTGCGCGCGCTGGGGGTGGACGTGCCCATCGTGCCGGGCATCATGCCCATCCACAACTTCGCGCGCATCGTGCAGTTCGCGGCGCGCGACGGCATCGAGATCCCGCGCTGGGTGCTGCTGAAGATGGAAGGCTACCTGGACGACACCGCGTCGATCCGCGCCTTCGGCGTGGACGTGGTGACGCGGCTGTGCGAGCGGCTGATCGCCGGCGGCGCGCCGTCGATCCACTTCTACACCCTGAACCAGAGCGGGCTGACGACGGAAATCTGCCAGCGCCTGATGGGCCGCTGAAGCGCGCCGGGTCAGCCGGCGTTGCTGACCAGGCCTTCGCGGATGGCGTAGCGCGTGAGGCCCGCCACGTCGTGGATGCCCAGGCGGCGCATCAGTTCGGCGCGGTGGGTTTCCACCGTTTTCGGGCTGATGTGCAGCAGCTCGCCGATGCCGCGCGTGCTGTGGCCTTCGGCGATCATCTGCAGGATTTCGCGCTGGCGCGAACTCAGCTGGTCCAGCCCCGGCGTCACCGACGGGCGCTGCAGCGCCTGCACCAGGTGGCCCGACACCGACACGCTGACATAGGAACGGCCTTGCGCCGCTTCGCGCAGGGCCTGCGCCAGGTCGTCCACCGCGGCGTCCTTGATCACATAGCCCAGCGCGCCGGCGCGGATGGCCGCGGTGACGTACTGCGCCGTGGTGTGCATGGACAGCATCACCACCTTGGTGCGCGGGCACTCCTGGCTCAGCCGCGCCGCGGTTTCAATGCCGTTCAACTGCGGCATGGCAATGTCCAGCAGCGCCACGTCGGGGTCCAGCCGGCGTGCGGCTGCCAGCGCTTCGTGGCCGTTGCTGGCCTCGGCAATGACCTCGGCGTCGGGCATGGCGTCGATCAGGGCGCGCAGGCCCTGGCGCACCAGGGCATGGTCATCCGCCAGCAGAACTTTGGTCTTGTTCATCGTGCTCTTGCAAGGGCAGCGCCACCACGATGGTGGTGCCTTGGCCCGGGTGGGATTGGATCTCGAAGCGCCCGCCGAGTTGCTCGGCACGTTCGCGCATGCTCACCAGGCCGAGTGAGTGGCCGCGTTTCATGTTGGCCATGTCCTCGGCGTCGAAGCCCTGGCCGTTGTCGCGCACCTGCAGGTGCAGTGCGTCGCTGTCCAGCGCCAGCCACAACTCGATGCGGTCGGTGCCGCTGTGGCGCGCAGCATTGTTGATGGCTTCCTGGGCAATGCGAAAGCAGGCCAGTTCCACCAGGGGCGGCAGCGCACCGATGGCATCGTCCCCGGACAGGCTGAGCTCCAGGCCCAGGCGCTGCTGCTGGCGGTCACACAGCCACTGCAGCGCCGCGGCCAGGCCCAGGTCGTCCAGCACCGCGGGGTGCAGGTCCAGCGCGCGGCTGCGCACCTGCGCGATGAGCTGCTGCACCGTGGCCAGTGAATCCTGCAACCGCGCCAGTCGGGCCGCGGCCTCGCCGTCAGGGGCGCGGCTTTCCTGCTCGATCATCACCTGCAGGTTGATGCGCAGGGCGGCCAGCTGCTGACCCATCTCGTCGTGCAGTTCGCGCGCGATGGCGCGGCGCTCGCTGGACTGGCTTTCCAGCAGCGCACCGGCCAGGTAGTGCAGCTGCCGCTGGCGTTCGTCCAGCGCCAGGCGGTTGCGGCGGCGTTCGGTGGCGTCGGAGAAAAACACCGCCAGGCCGGCTTCGGACGGGAACATGCGCAGTTCCATCCACTGCCCCGGGCGCAGGGCCGCCACCTCGGCGCTGCGCGGCGTGCCCTGCTCCATGGCTTCGCGCAGCACCAGCTCGATCTCGCTGCCACGCAGGCTGGGCAGCACGTGCCACAGCGGCTGGCCGAGTTCGGTGTTCATGGTCACCGGGGCGTAGCGCCGGGCCAGGGCGTTGGCGAAGTTCACGTGCCAATCGGCGTCCACCACGATCACGCCTTCGTTCAGCGAGTTGGTCACCTGGTGCAGCCGGCCTTCGGCGGCGTCGCGCGCCTTGATCTGCTCGCCCAGCCGCGCCACCGTGGCCAGCAGCGATTCGTTCTGCTTGCGCATCACGTCGGCCGACACCGCCAAGCGTTGCGCCATGCGGTTGAAGGCCTGGCCCAGGCGGCCCAGCTCGGCGCGACGCGGCAGGTGCAGCGGTTCGGGCGTGGCGTCGATGGACAGTCGCTCGGCCGCGTTGGTGAAGCGGCCCACCTCGCGCGCCGACAGGCGCAGCACCGCCAGGCCCACCAGCAGGATGGCCAGCGTGAGCCCGCCGATCAGCGCGCCGGACGCGTGCGACGCAGCGTGCGCGCCGGGGCTCAGGTCAGGCTCGGGCCCGGCCTGCACCAGCCACCAGTCCAGGCCCAGGCGCGGCCGCAGGGACTGCGCCACCAGCAGCATGCGGCTGCCGTCGTCGGCGTCATAGCTGGCGGCCACCAAAGGCACTTCCTGCGGGGCCCGCAGCCGCCCGGCCAGGGTGCGGAAGGAACGCGCCAGCAGCTCCGCCCCTTGCGGCAAGCCCGGCGCGGTGTGCGCGTAGGCCGTGCCGACCAGCGACAGGCCACCGCCCAGGGGTTCGGCCCCGGCGGGCGTGGGCAGGGAACTGGCCAGCGGCCGGCCGTCGGGCGTGACCAGGTAGGCCAGCCCCCAGGTCACCAGGTCGGCGCTGCGCAGGTGGGCTTCCAGCGCGGTCAGCGGCCCGCCCACGGCCAGCACCGCGCTCACACTGTCACCGGGCCCGCGCAGCGCCCGGGCCAGGGCCACCATGGGCTGGCCGCTGCCGGCCTTCATGTACACCGGCGACCAGGCGTCGGTGCGCCGGGCCGCCGCCGCCTGGTACCAGGGTTCGCGCAGTGGCGGCGCCGCCGGGTGGTCTTCCGCCAGCGGCTGGCTGCGGTCACCCGCATGGCGCGAGCGGTAGTGCAGGGTGCCGCCGGGTTGGGTGTCGTCGCTGCGGGTGATGACCACGTCGCCGCTGGCCAAGCGGCGCAGGCTCAGGAAGCGGCCATCGGCCAGCGCCAGATGCCATTCACTGTCGGGCAGGCGCGAGACCTCCACCAGCGGCCACAGCGCGTGTTCAGCCTGGTCGAGGTCGGCACCGGTCTGGATGGCCTGGGCCGCCTGCGCCAGGCCCTGCGGCCACTGGGTCATGAAGCCCTGCACGGACTCGTGCAGCCGGGCCAATTCCACCTGCGCCAGGCGGTCGCTCAGGCGGGTGATGGCGTCGTGCGCGGTGCGGTGCGACAGCCAGCCCACCACGCTGGCCAGCATCACCATCAGCAGCAGCAAGGGCAGCGTCGGACCGACGCGAACGGGCATGGGGGCCATCATCGAAGTCCGTCACGGCCGAAGCGGCCGGCATGAGCGGCCGATTGTGACCTTGCGCCGCACGCGCGCCGGGGCCCTGGGCCTACTTGCCTGGGGGGGCGACGGTGCCGGCGGCCGGCGCCGGGTCTTCGGAATGAGAGAGGGCTGCCAAGCCCAAGGCCACCAACAGCATGGCGATGAACAACACCAGGAAACGCAGAACCGGCAGCTTGATGTCCGTGGACATGTGACCCCTGAGCCGATCGCTGTGATTTGATTGTTGAAGGTTCCGCGCACCTGCCGCCTTGCAGCGCCAAGCCGCGGACCATGGTCCGTTCTGCGTTCCCGGATGCCCCTCCGGGGCAGCCCAGCGCGAATTGTCACAGGCTGCCCTGCTCGGCCCCATCAGGCCCAGGTGGGTTAGGCCGCTAAGGAAAAGCCTGATCTCCGTGTTCGCGTGGACCGGCGCGCCTCAGCCGGCCTGGCCATCCGCCCGGGGCAAGCCGAACCAGCGGCCATGCCGCAGCGCCCAGGCGCCCACCGCGGCCAGCCAGAACTGCGCGGCCAGCAGGGTGAGCGGTGTGCTCAGCGCAGGCGGCACCAGCGCCGCGGTCACCCGCAGCAGCACGCCGGCTTGAAGGGCCCAGAACACCGCCCAGGCCCAGTTGTCCGCCACCAGGCTGCGCCCGCTGTGGCCACAGGCCACGCGCGTGGCCATCGCCACCAGCGTGCTGCCGAGGAAGCCCATGGTCAGCGCATGCAGGGGCGCCAGGCCCAGTGACAGCGTGCCGTCGCTGGCACTCATCAGCGCGTGTGACACACCGCCCAGCGTGAAGGCCACGCCCAGCCAGAAAAAGCCCATGTGCAGCATGGCCAGCAGGCGAATCTTCAGGCTCTGCAACAGGCCCCAGCGCAGTGCCAGCCACAGCATCAGCGCGCCGGCCGGCAGTTCCAGCGCGGCGCGCAGCCCGGACAGCAGCACCGAAGACGGGCCGTCGTCGAACGCCTGCAAGGCCGCCAGCGGCGCCTGCACCGCCACCGCGCCCACCATCAGCCACAGCAGGACGCGTGGCCGCCAGGCGTCCTGCGCCGGCAGCGCCGCCGCTGAAAAGAACGGCAGCATGCGGTGCGTCACCGCCACGAAGACCGGCGCCAGACCGCCCCACAGCGCGAAGTGCAGGGCGGCCCGTGCCGCCGCGTCCTGGCCCAGGGCCACGCCCGCCGCGGCCGCCCACAGCGCCATTGCCGTGACGGCGCAGCCACCGGCGGCCAGCACCGCATGTTCGCGCTCGGCCACCCGGCTTTGCAGCACCAGCAACAGGAAGCGACCAGTGGCCAGCGCCAGGCCCACCGCCGCCGTGGCCAGGCCCAGTGCCGCCAGCGCCGCGGCCAGGTGAAAGCCGGGCAGCGCCAACAGCCAGCCCGCCGCCATCAGGCCCAGCGGCAAGGCCAGGTCGGCCGCCCGCTGCGCCGGCTGCTGCAACCAGCGCGGCCCGGCGGTGAACAGGAAGCCCACAAAAAAGAAGGGCATGAAGCCCAGGCCCATGACCAGGGCGTGGGCGGTGCCCGGCCGCACGTCCCAGGGCAGGGCCAGGCCGGCATGCCGGGCCAGCAGCGCCGCCGTCCACCACAGCGCGGCGGCGGCCAGCACCACCGCACCGGCGAAAAAGGCCACGCGATGCGGCGCCGCACCCAGGCGGCCGAAGGAGAAGGACTGCGCCCGCCGGGGCCCCCGCCGGCGCGTGAAGCTGCCCGACGGCAGACCCAGGGGCGAAGGGCTGTTGGGGTGGATGGGGTACATCGCCGGTCTCCTCGGGTGTTGTTCACCGCCCCGCCCCGGGCCGCGGCACCGCAGAGGCGAAACGCCGAGGATGCTAGGCAAGCGCCGGGCGCGGGGGCTTGACCTGGGTCAGGCCCCTTCAGGGTCCAGGCCCGGTGTCACCCGGGGGCGCGCGCCACCAGGCGCAGGCACTGGGCGGCGCTGCCAAAGGGCTGGCCCGCCGGGTCCAGCGCCTGCAAGTGCTCGAAGCCGGCCGCGCGCAGCAGGCCGCACAGCCCGTCCAGCGTGTGGATGCGGTAGGACGCGTGGCAGCAGTGAACCTGCGCGCCCTGCCGCAGCTCGTACTGCACGGCCATGCGGGGCTGGCCGGGCTGCCACTGGCGCCGGATGTCCACCTGCAGCTCGCCCACGCGGCCACTGGCCTGGGGCGCGAAGCGGGTGGCCAGCAGTTCGGCCAGCATCTGCACCTCCAGGGCGAAGCCGCCGCCGGGCCGCAGGGCTGAGCGCGCGGCGCGCAGGAACTGCGCATTGCCGGCATCGTCCAGGTAGCCGAAGCTGTCGCCCCAGCAGAACACCGCGTCGAAGGTTTCGCCGGCCGGGGGCTGGCACATGTCGCCTTCGATCCAGCGCACCGCCTGCCCCCGCGCGTCGGCCCGGGTGCGGGCCAGCGCCAGCAGGCCGGGCGAGATGTCCACCCCGGTGGCCCGGCAGCCCCGCGCCGCCAGTTCGATGGCCACCCGGCCTTCGCCGCAGGGCAGGTCCAGCACCCGCTGGCCGGGCTGCAGGCCCAGGTGGCGCACCAGGAAGTCGGCGTCGTCCAGCGCCTGCTGCACCGGCACGATGGCACGCCACAGGTCCAGCATGGGGCCGCTGAAGTGATGGCGCCACCACTGGTCGTCACGGTAGGGGGGGTCGGGATTCACCTGGCCATGATGCCCCCAAGCCGGCCAGGCCATCGAAGGCTTCGAACGGTCGCGTCAAACGCGGCGAACGGGTGAGGCGCCGGCGGGCCGCAGACTGCGCCTCAGCCAGGTGCCACGGGGGCGCCGCGCACACCACGTCACAGGAAGCACACCATGAGCGACATCGTCATCGTCTATCACAGCGGCTACGGCCACACGGCCAAGGTCGCCGAGGCCGTGGCGTCCACCAGCGGCGCCAAGCTGCTGGCCATCAGCGCCGAAGGCGACCTGCCCGAAGGCGGCTGGGAAGCACTGGCCGCGGCCAAGATGGTGGTCTTCGGCTCGCCCACCTACATGGGCAGCGTGAGCTGGCAGTTCAAGAAGTTCGCCGACGCGTCCAGCAAGCCCTGGTTCACCCAGGTGTGGAAGGACAAGCTGGCTGCCGGCTTCACCAACTCGGCCACCATGAACGGCGACAAGCTGTCCACGCTGCACTACATGTTCACGCTGGCCATGCAGCACAGCATGGTGTGGGTCGGCAGCGGCATGATGCCCAACAACGCCAAGGCCAACACCCGCAACGACATCAACTACGTCGGTTCGTTCTCGGGCCTGATGACCGTGACACCCTCGGACGCCTCGGCCGACGAGATGGTGGCCGGCGACATCGCCACCGCCAAGAAGTTCGGCGAACGCCTGGACGAGACGGTCAAGCGCCTGGCACGCTGACCCGCCGGCTGCCGCCGCGCCTCACCGTGCGGCGGTATGCTGCGCCATGCGTTTCGCTTGGCACTCCTTGCACCGCTTCGTTGCCCTGACGCTGGCCCTGGCGGCCGGCACCGCCCTGGCCAACGACTGCACCGCACCCTTCACCCCGGCGCAGGCTGAAGCCGCCCTGAACGCCTGGCGCGCCCGGGGCGCGCGCTGCGGACTGAAGAGCATGCCTGCCGCCGCACCGCTGAAATGGGACGCCCGCCTGGCGCAGGCCGCTCAGACCCAGGCCTTGGACATGGCCCGGCGGCGCCAGCTCACGCATGCGGGCAGCGATGGCGGCCACGCCAGCGACCGGCTGGCCCAGGCCGGCTACGAATGGGGCGCGGTGGCCGAAAACATCGCCCGCGGCCAGTCCGACCTGCCCGCGGTGATGGGTGCCTGGGCGCGCAGCGCGGGGCATTGCCGCAATGCCATGGAACCGAAGTTCCAGCACATGGGCCTGGCCTGCGTGCAAGCCGACGAGAAGGCTCCGCCCTTCTGGACCCTGGTGCTGGCCGCGCCCCTGCGCTGACGCGGCGAAGTGCGCCGCCGTGCAGGTCAGGCGCCGTTGGACGGCACCGCCAGGCGGTGCGCCGGGTCGGGCGTGCGACCGGTCAATGCGCGGCGCAGGCCGTCGTCCAGCACGCGGTGGTCGATGGGCTTGACCCAGTATTCGTAGGCGCCCAGGCTCATCGCCTTGATGATGTCCATGGTGAGCCGGTCGCCGGTGAGGATGGTGACACGCAGGCCGCGTTCGGCGATGTCCTCGCTGAGCAGGCGCACCACGTCCAGCCCGCCGATGTCGGGCAGGTGCATGTCCAGCAGCACGAAGTCGGGCCGTTCGCTGCGCACCAGGCGCACACCTTCCAGGCCGGTGGCCGCGTGAAGCAGGCTCACCTTGCTGTGGCGGCGCATCAGGCCCTGGACAAACTGGAAGTTCACCAGCACGTCCTCGATGTACAGCACCTTGCCGCACAGCTCGCCTGCAGCGCCCGTCGAGGCGGGTTCTTCCATGGGGGTTCTCAGATTGCTGGCCCGCCCACCCACCGCCACTGCGGCGGGCCGGTGCCGGGCCCATTCGCCGTCACCCGCACAGCATAGGCATTACGCCTAGCGATGCAAGTGCAGAAATGTGCAGGAACAAATTATCGATTGCCGGCCGCGGGGTGGAAACACGCCTGTCACGCCGGCTTGACCACCGCGCGGGCGCGCCGCACCAGGCCTTCCAGGGCCAGCACGTAGCCGTCCACCCCGAAACCCACCACGATGCCGGCCGCCGCGGGCGACAGGCAGGAGTGGTGGCGGAAGGGTTCGCGCGCGTGCACATTGGAGATGTGCACCTCCACCACCGGCAAGCCGCTGCCCTTGATGGCGTCGTGCAGGGCCACCGAAGTGTGGGTGTAGGCGCCTGCGTTGAACACCGCCCCCAGCAACTGGCCGGCGCGGTGCGCGGCGCCAGCCTCGTGGATCCAGTCCAGCAGCACGCCCTCGTGGTTGCTCTGGCGACAGTCCACCGTCACGCCCAGGCGGATGCCTGTGTCGCGGCACAGGGCCTCCACATCGGCCAGCGTGGTGGCGCCGTAGATGGCCGGCTCGCGGGTGCCCAGCAGGTTCAGGTTGGGACCGTTCAGGACGAGGATGGTGTTCACGGTGCGGCGGCGGAAGTTCGCAGGCCGCACAGTGTAGGCGCGCCGTCGGCCCGGGCACGCCCGGCCGGGGCTGGGCCCGCCGTCAGTGCAGCACCAGCACCGGCATCTTGCAGCGCGACAGCACGTTCTTGGTGTGCGAACCGAACAGCAATTCGCCGAATGCGCCGCGACCGTGCGTGACCATGACGATCATGTCGCAGCCCAGGCCTTGCGCCATGTCGACGATGGTGTTGTCCACGTTGTCGGTGCGCGAATGGCTGCCGCTGAAAGCCACGCCGGATTCCGAAGCGGACTTCTCGAAGCACTTGAGCACGTTCTGCGCATGGGCGTCGGTGCGCGCCATGTGCTCGTCGCTGGACTTGCTGTAGGCACTGGGGTGGGTGCCGACGGTGGGCAGCGGCAGTTCGGGTTCGGCCACGAAACCATGGATGGCCGCGCCCAGTTGCTTGGCCAGGTCCACACTGGCTTGCATGGCACGCTCGGACAGTTCGCTGCCATCGACCGGAACGAAAAGCTTCTTGTACATGGCGCATCTCCTGGATGCGCTGAACTTACGCCCCGGGCGCGCAGCCGCCGTTGACGGCCGTCAAGCGAATCACTGCGAGGCGGCCGAGGCTGGCGCGGCAGGTGCGGCCGGCGCCGACGCCGCCGAAGCCGCGTCGTGCGAGGCGTGGGCGCCCGCGCCCACGTCGTGCTTCTCGCCGCCCATGTCCACGTCGCCGCCGGCCTTGTTCAGGATGAACAGCGCCACGGCGGCGAAGATGATGAACCCGATGACCAGTTTCAGCATGATGAAATTTCCAATGTGGGCCCGCGGCACTGTGCGCGAAGGCGCTGACCCCGGGCTTTCGATGTTGAGGCAAAAGGCACAAGGCGGCCGAAGCCGCCTTGCCGCAGGACGCGATGACAGGCTGCCGTGGCGAACCACGGCCGGCCGCTGTCAGTCTTGCGCGTAGATGTCCACGTCCTTGGTTTCCTTCACGAACAGCATGCCCACCACGAAGGTGATGCTGGCGATGATGATCGGGTACCACAGGCCGCTGTAGATGTTGCCCTGGGCGGCCACGATGGCGAAGGAGATGGCCGGCAGGAAGCCGCCGAACCAGCCATTGCCGATGTGGTACGGCAGGCTCATGGACGTGTAGCGGATGCGGGTGGGGAACATCTCCACCAGCATGGCCGCGATGGGGCCGTAAACCATGGTGACGTAGATCACCATGATGAACAGGATGACCACGATCATGATCCAGTTGCTGGAGCCGAAGGGAATGGGGTCGGCCTTGGCCGGGTAGCCGGCAGCGTTCAGGGCCTCGCGCACTTCCTTCTCGAAGCGGGCCTTGTCGTCCTTGGCGGTCGGGGCCTTGCCGTCGTAGGCGGCCACGGTCTTGTCGCCCACCTTCACCACGGCGCCGCTGCCGGCCGGGCCGTCCACCTTGTCGTAGTTCACACCGCTGTTGGCCAGGAAGGTGCGCGACAGGTCGCAGGGGGTGAAGAACTTGGCCGTGCCGGTCAGGTTCAGGATCAGGTTGCAGTTGGCCGGGTCAGCCTGCACCGTCACCGGCGAGGTCTTGATGGCCTGCGCCAGCTTGGGGTTGGCGTAGGTGGTCAAGGCGTTGAACAGCGGGAAGTAGGTCAGCACCGCCAGCAGGCAGCCGGCCATGATGATGGGCTTGCGGCCGATCTTGTCCGACAGGGTGCCGAACAGCAGGAAGAAGGGCGTGCCCAGGATCAGCGACACCGCGATCAGGATGTTGGCCGTGGGGCCGTCCACCTTCAGGAAGGACTGCAGGAAGAACAGCGCGTAGAACTGGCCCGTGTACCAGACCACGGCCTGGCCGGCGGTCAGGCCGATCAGCGCCAGGATCACGATCTTCAGGTTGGCCCACTGGCCGAAGGATTCGGTCAGCGGCGCCTTGGAGGTCTTGCCCTCGGATTTCATGCGGGCGAAGGCCGGCGACTCGTTCAGGCGCAGCCGGATCCACACCGACACGGCCAGCAGGATGCCCGACACGGCGTAGGGAATGCGCCAGCCCCAGGCACTGAATTCCTTCTCGCCCAGCGACAGGCGGGTGCCCAGGATGACCATCAGCGCCAGCATCAGGCCGACGGTGGCGGTGGTCTGGATCCAGGAGGTGTAGGCACCGCGCTTGCCGTGCGGGGCGTGCTCGGCCACGTAGGTGGCGGCGCCGCCGTACTCACCGCCCAGCGCCAGGCCTTGCAGCAGGCGCAGCGAAATCAGCGTGATCGGCGCCGCGATGCCCCAGGAGGCGTAGTTGGGCAGGAAGGCCACCGCGAAGGTGGACAAGCCCATGATCAGGATGGTGACCAGGAAGGTGTACTTGCGGCCCACCAGGTCGCCCAGGCGGCCGAACACCAGCGCACCAAAGGGGCGCACCGCGAAGCCGGCGGCGAAGGCCAGCAGGGTGAAGATATCGCGCGTGGCCGGGTCCAGCGCGGTGAAGAAGTTGGCCGCGATGATCGGTGCCATCACGCCGAACAGGTAGAAGTCGTACCACTCGAAGATGGTGCCCAATGACGAAGCAAAGATGACGGAGCTTTCCTCCTTCGTCATCGGCGCATCGGCCTTCCCAATAGCAGCTGTTGCCATGTATTTGTCTCCTGATAGAAAGCGAGGCCCCGCCGGGTGGCGGAACGTGATTCCTACTTTCGAGACAGCCTCTGACCGAACTCTGACGCGATTCCAACATCAGCTTACAAACCAGGCACAAACCCGTAAGCTTCAGTTCAGATTGTGAAATTTTAAGGGTTGCACCGGGGGGGGACTTGCCCGGCCGCTTGTTCGAGGTGTTCGCGCAGCATGGGCAAGGCGTCGAAGCCCCAGAAGGGCATGCCGTGTGCCAGCACCGTGGGAACGCCGAACAGGCCGCGCGACAGGGCGTCGTCGGTGTGCTGGCGCAACTCGGCCTTCACCTCGGCGCTGTCCGGGTCTCGCTGGGGAGCGATGGTGGCCTTCAGGGCCGCCATCGCGGCGGGTTCGTTGGGGTCGGCACCGCCACGGCACCAGGCGTGGCGGAACACCGCGTCCACCACCCGCCGGTTGGGCAGGCCACCGGCCGGCGCACTGGCCAGGGCCAGGCGCAGCAGGGCCAGCGGGTTGTAAGGGTGCGGGCGGGGCAGGTCGAGCTGCACGCCGTGACGCCGCGCCAGCCATTCCACCTGGCGGTAGGTCCATTCGCGCTTCGGGCCGATTTCGGCCGGCCCCTTGTGGGCGTGGGCCTTCAGCAAACCGGCGAACAGCACCGGCCGGTATCGCACGCTGTAGTTCAGGCCCTGAAGTTCCTGCGGCAGGCGCTCGAACGCCAGCCAGGCGTAGGGCGACACGGGGTCGAACCAGAATTCCAGATCCGTCATGGCGTCGCCTCGCCGAACTGGCGGCGCTCCCACTGTTCGCGCCGCGCCGGCAGCGCGGCCCAGACCTGGCGCTTGGCTGCGTCGTCCAGTCGGCTCCAGGCCACGATCTCGTCGATGCTGCGCAGGCAGCCCTCGCACCAGCCGCTGGCGTCGTCCATGCGGCAGATGTTGATGCACGGAGACGGCACCGGTGTCTCCAGCGGGGCCGGATTCGTCATGTCGGCGCCTGCACCACGTCGGCCACAGGCGCGCCCCCGGTCAATCGCGGCAGGTCCGCCGGCGCCAGCGGAAACACGCCGTTGGGGTGGCCGGCGGCAGCCCAGATGACATCGAAGCGCGACAGGTCGGCGTCGATCAGCGTGACCGGGGGGTTCACATGCGCCAGCGGCGCCACGCCGCCAATGACGAAGCCGGTGCGTTCCCGCACGAAGTCGGCGTCGGCGCGGCCGATGGGGCCCACCAGCGCGGCCACCTTCTTTTCGTCCACCCGGCGGTCGCCCGAGGCCACCACCAGCACGGCCACGTTGTCGCTGCGGCGCTTGAAGATCACGCTCTTGGCGATCTGCCCCACGCCCACGCCCAGCGCGTCGGCCGCCTCCTGCGAGGTGCGCGCGGCCACGGCCAGCCACAAAGGCGAGTGCGGGTGGCCGGCCTCGGCCAGCGCCTGGGCCACGCGCTGGAAGCCCTGGGGGCGGGCTGACAACCCGTCGGCGGCCATCAGGCGGGTGCCTCGGCGGCGCTGGCGCGCTTGGCCAGCAAGGCCCTGCCCACGCGGGACGCCAGTGGGCGGCCCAGGGCCTGGCTGATCTGGGTCGCGGCGTCCACCAACTTGTCAATGTCCACGCCGGTTTCGATGCCCAGGCCATTCAGCATGAACAACACATCTTCGGTGGCCACGTTGCCGGTGGCGCCCTTGGCGTAGGGGCAGCCGCCCAGGCCGCCGACGCTGGTGTCGAACACGTGCACGCCCAGTTCCAGGCTGGCATACACGTTCGCCAGGGCCTGGCCGTAGGTGTCGTGGAAATGGCAGCTCACCGCGTGCAGCGGGTAGTGCTTCAGCGCGCGTTCCAAGGCGCGTTGCACGGTGGCGGGCGTGCCCACGCCGATGGTGTCGGCCACCCCCACGTGCTGCACGCCGATGTCTTTCATGCCCCGCACCACGCGTTCCACCTCATCCGGGCTGACCTCGCCCTGGTAGGGGCAACCCACCGCGCAGGAGATCGCGCCGCGCACGAACAGGCCGGCCTCGCGCGCGGCGGCCACCACGGGGCGGAAGCGCTCGATGCTTTCGTCGATGCTGCAGTTGATGTTGCGACGGGAAAAGGCTTCGCTGGCCGCGCCGAACACCACCACCTCGTCGGGCTTGGTCGGGATGGCCGCGTTCAGGCCTTGCAGGTTGGGCACCAGCACCGAGTGGCGCACGCCCGCCGGGCGGTGGATGGCGGCCATCACCTGCGCGTTGTCGGCCATCTGCGGCACCCACTTCGGGCTGACGAAGCTGGTGACTTCAATCTCTTTCAGCCCAGCAGCCTGCAGCGCGTGCACCAGGGCCACCTTGTGCTCGGCGGCGATGGCCTGCTTTTCATTTTGCAGGCCGTCGCGCGGGCCCACGTCCACCAGGGTGACTTTGGATGGCAGCATGGTGCGGGATGCTATTCGAGTCTGAGCAACTCGCCGCCTTCGGCCACCTGATCCCCCACCGCGTACAGCAGTTCGGCCACCACGCCTTCGCGCGGCGCGGTGAGCGTGTGCTCCATCTTCATGGCTTCCATCACCGCCACCGCCTGGCCCTTGACCACGCGCTCGCCGGCCGCCGCCAGGTAGGCCACCACCTTGCCCGGCATGGGCGCGGCCAGGCGCCCTTCGGCCGCGGCGTCGCCGGCATGGGCCAGCTTGTCCACTTCCTGCACCTGGGCGCTGCCCTCGGGCGCAAAGAGCGTGACGCGTTCGCCCTGCACGTACACCTGCAGGCGCAGGCGGCGCGGGCCCAGCGTGACGTCGTGGTCGTCGGCGCCGAGTGAGCGGGCGCTGAAGGGCCAGGTCTGCTCGCCGATCTTCAGCAGTTGCGCCCCGTCGTGCAGGCGCTGCAGCGCCACCGCGTGGTGCTCACCCGCATGCGCGATGTCGAACCAGCGGCTTTGCACGCCGTGCAGGCGCCAACCGTCGCGCCGCGACCAGGGGTCGGCCCCTTCGGTGGCGTTTTCCGCCGCCACCGCATGCGCCACGACGCCGGCCGCGGCCACCTCCACCGGCAGCGGCGGCTGGTCAAACAACGCGGCGCGCTCACGTTCGATCAAGGCGGTGTCCAGGTCGGCGGTCGCAAACGCGGTGCTTTGCACCACGCGGCGCAGGAAGGCCACGTTGGTGTGCAGGCCCACGATGTGGGTGGCGGCCAGCGCGTCGGCCAGCCGGGCCAGGGCCTGCTCGCGCGTGTCGCCCCAGACGATGAGCTTGCCGATCATGCTGTCGTAAAACGGGCTGATGGCGTCGCCCTCGCGCACACCGGCGTCGATGCGCACGAAAGGCGCGGCGTTGGCACGCTGGAAGGCCACCGCGCCGGCCGGCGTGCGGTACACGTCCAGCCGGCCGGTGGCGGGCAGGAAGCCGGCGTCGGGGTTTTCGGCGCACAGCCGGGCTTCGATAGCGTGGCCGTGGATGCGCAATTCGTCCTGCGCCTTGGGCAGCGGCTCGCCCGCGGCCACGCGCAGTTGCCATTCCACCAGGTCCAGCCCGGTGATGGCCTCGGTGACCGGGTGCTCCACCTGCAGCCGGGTGTTCATTTCCATGAAGTAGAAGCTCAGGTCGCCGTCGGCGGTGGGCTCGGCGATGAACTCCACCGTGCCCGCGCCCACGTAGCCCACGGCCTGGGCCGCGGCCACCGCGGCGGCACCCATCTCGGCGCGGCGCGCGGCGCTGATGCCCGGCGCGGGCGCTTCTTCCAGCACCTTCTGGTGGCGGCGCTGCACCGAACAGTCGCGCTCGAACAGGTGCACGCAGCGGCCGTGGCCATCGGCGAAGACCTGGATCTCGATGTGGCGAGGGCGCGTGACATAGCGTTCCACCAGCACATGCGCATCACCGAAGCTGGCCTGGGCTTCGCGCTGGCAGCCGGCCAAGGCAGCGGCGAAGTCTTCCGGCCGGTCCACGCGCCGCATGCCCTTGCCGCCACCGCCGGCGCTGGCCTTGATCAGCACCGGGTAGCCGATGCGCGCGGCTTCTTTCGCCAGGAAGGCCGGCTCGTTGTTGTCGCCGTGGTAGCCGGGCACCAGGGGCACGCCGGCTTTTTCCATCAGGGCCTTGGCGGCGCTCTTGCTGCCCATGGCCGCGATGGCGCTGGCCGGTGGGCCGATGAACACCAGGCCGGCTTGGGCGCAGGCGGTGGCGAAGTCTTCGTTTTCCGACAGGAAGCCGTAGCCGGGGTGGATGGCCTGGGCGCCGGTCGCCTTCGCCGCATCGATGATGCGCTGCCACTGCAGGTAACTGTCCTTCGGGCTGCTGCCGCCGATGGGCACCGCTTGGTCACAGGCGGCCACGTGGGCGGCGTTGGCGTCGGCCTCGGAATACACCGCCACGCTGCGCACGCCCAGGCGGCGCGCGGTGGCGGCCACGCGGCAGGCGATCTCCCCGCGGTTGGCGATCAGTATCTTCTTGAACATCAGGTCGTCCTTGCGCTTGTCGGCGCGATCCAGCCCAGCACCTTGCGCAGCAGCGCGCGCAGGAACTTGAACAGCACGATGGTGACGGCCACCATCAGCACCAGCGCCACGGCCAGCGCGATGAAGAACCACACCGGGTGTTCCCAGCTCAGCCACAGCATGGCCGGCACCGCCGCGTCACCGGCCAGCGACAGCGCGATGTTGGAAAAGGGCTCGGGCGAGGTGTTCACCGCCGCCCGCGTGGTGGCCTTGGCCACGTGCGAGGTGGCGGCCAGGGTGCCGCCCATCAGGGCGGCCACCGTGGCCCAGGTGGCCTGGTCGCCGCCAAACACCCCCGCCGCCAGTGCGGCGCCGGCGGGAATGCGCACCAGGGTGTGCAGGGTGTCCCACACCGAATCCAGGCCCGGGATCTTGTCGGCGAAGAACTCCACCGCCAGCATCAGGCCCGACGCCCCCATCACGATGGGGTTCTGCAGCAACTTCAGGCCGTCGGGCAGCGGCACCCAGCCCATGAAACCCGCCAAGCCGGTGAGGAACACCACGGCGTACAGGCGCAAGCCACTGGCCCAGCCCAGCGCAGCGGCCACCGCCATCAACTGCGTGGTGTCGAAGTTCAGGTGTTCCACGAGGGGCTCCGTTTCTGCAGGAAGGACGCCACGCCCTCCTTGCCTTCTGCGCTGGCGCGGATGTCGGCGATGCGGCGGGCGGTGTCATCACGCAAGGACACGCTGATCGGTTGACCCCCCAGGTCCTGCACCAGGCGCTTGCAGGCCTTCACCGCCATCGGGCCGTTGGCCACCAGGGCGGCGACGATCTCGTCCACCTTCGCATCCAGCGCCTCGGCCGCCACGCACTCGTGCACGAAGCCGATGCGGTGGGCTTCAGGCGCCGACATTCTTTCCGCGGTGAGGAACCAGCGCCGCGCGGCCTGCTCGCTCATGGCCTTCAGCACATAGGGGCCGATGGTGGCGGGCAGCAGGCCCAGCTTGGCTTCGCTCAAACAGAAGTTCACGCCGTCGGCGGCCACCAGCACGTCGCACACCGCGGCCAGGCCCACGCCGCCGGCATAACAGTCGCCGTGGATGCGGCCCAGCACCGGCAGCGGGCAGCTGTACACCGTCCACAGCATGTCGGCCAGCTTCTGGGCGTCGGCGCGGTTCTCGTCCCACGAGTAGCCGGCCATGGCGCGCATCCAGTTCAGGTCGGCCCCGGCGCAGAAGGCCTTGCCGTGGCCGCCCAGCACGACGGCGCGCAGCGACGCGTCGGCGCCCAGTTCGGTGAAGGCCTGGGTCAGCTCGGCGATGACATGGTCGTTGAAGGCATTGCGCACGTCCGGCCGGTTCAGCATGACGCGCGCCACGGGGCCGTGGCGCTGGATGTCCAGGGTGCTGTCGCTCACGGGGCCTCCTTCAGGGCGAAGCCCTGCTGGTTCAGGAATTCCACCACCAAGGGCCGCCAGACAGCCGGCGCGGCGGTGAACAGCGAATGGCCATCTTCACCGTTGGGTGGGAACTGCATGAAGCGGCCGTTGCCGCCGGCCTTCTGGAAGGCGTCGAACCATTCGCGCGGGTGCTTCGGCCCCATGAACAGGTCGTTCTCGGTGTAGACCCACAGCGTGGGCAGTTTCGCGGTCTTGCCGTAGGTGGCGAACATCTGCTCCAGGCGCGCCGGTGAACAGGGCCGGCCCGGCTGCGTCTTGGGGTTGCCGCCACCGCCACCCGCGAAGTTGATGCCCGCCAGCACGCCGGCCGGCGGGTCGGCCAGGAGGGTGATGGTGGTGGCACCGCCGAAGCTCTGGCCCACCACCACGCTGCGGTCGGGCAGCACATCGGGCCGCTTCAGCATGAAGGCCAGCGCCTGGCGCACCTGCTGCGCGGCCGCGGCGTAGGCCGGCGGGTAGGCCTTGCGGTCGCAGGCGCCGGTGTCTTCCAGGTCCGGCCCGGCGGACACGCCGTAGCCCACGCGCGTGGGCAGGGCGACCGTGAAGCCGTTCTTCGCGAACCAGCGTGAATTGTCGGTGTAGCGCGCGCGGCCGAAATTGGCGCGGTCCACCGCCTCGGCCGCGCGACCGTGGTTCAGCAGCAGCAGGGGCCGCGGCGCGGGCGTCTGGTCGTCGAAGAAAACCGTCAGCTTGATGGCCTGCTCGGTCACCTTGCCATAGCCGTCGATCACCGCCACCGGCAGGTCGAACTGCTCTTCCACCAGCTTGGCCTGTGCAACGGCTGACAACAGCGCGGCACCCAGCAGGGTCCATGCAAGACGCATCGGATGACTCCTTGAGCCTTACATCCGGAACACGCCGAAGCGCGTGTCCGGGATCGGCGCGTTCAAACTGGCCGACAAGCCCAGTGCCAGCACGCGGCGGGTGTCCATGGGGTCGATGACGCCATCGTCCCACAGGCGGGCGCTGGCGTAGTAGGGGTGGCCCTGGCGTTCGTACTGGTCGCGCAGCGGCGCCTTGAAGGCGGCTTCTTCTTCCGCACTCCATTGCCCGCCCTTGGCTTCGATGCCGTCGCGCCGCACCGTGGCCAGCACGCTGGCGGCCTGCTCGCCGCCCATCACGCTGATGCGCGCGTTCGGCCACATCCACAGGAAGCGCGGGCTGTAGGCACGGCCGCACATGCCGTAGTTGCCGGCGCCGAAGCTGCCGCCGATGATGACCGTGAACTTGGGCACCGCCGCGCAGGCCACCGCCGTCACCATCTTGGCGCCGGCGCGTGCGATGCCTTCGTTTTCCACCTTGCGCCCGACCATGAAGCCGGTGATGTTCTGCAGGAACACCAGGGGCACCTTGCGCTGGCAGCACAGCTCGATGAAGTGCGCGCCCTTGTTGGCAGATTCGGCAAACAGGATGCCGTTGTTGGCCACGATGCCCACCGGCATGCCTTCGATGTGCGCGAAGCCGCAGACCAGGGTGGCGCCGTAGCGGGGCTTGAATTCGTGGAACTCGCTGGCGTCCACCACGCGGGCGATGATTTCGCGCACGTCGAAGGGCTTGCGGGAATCGGTGGGGATGACGGCGTGCAACTCGGCCGGGTCGAACTTCGGCGCGCGCGCAGTCTGCAGTTGCAGCGGCTGGGGCTTGGGCCGGTTCAGCGCCGCCACCGCCTGGCGCGCCAGGGCCAGCGCATGCAGGTCGTTCTCGGCCAGGTGGTCGGCCACGCCCGACAGGCGCGTGTGCACGTCGCCGCCGCCCAGGTCTTCCGCCGTCACCACTTCACCGGTGGCGGCCTTCACCAGCGGCGGGCCGCCCAGGAAAATGGTGCCCTGGTTCTTGACGATGATGGTTTCGTCGCTCATGGCCGGCACGTAGGCGCCGCCCGCGGTGCAGCTGCCCATCACCACCGCGATCTGGGCGATGCCGGCGGCACTCATGTTGGCCTGGTTGAAGAAGATGCGGCCGAAATGGTCGCGGTCGGGGAAGACCTCGTCCTGGTTGGGCAGGTTGGCGCCGCCGGAGTCCACCAGGTAGATGCAGGGCAGGTGGTTCTGCGCCGCGATCTCCTGCGCGCGCAGGTGCTTCTTCACCGTCAGCGGGTAGTAGGTGCCGCCCTTGACCGTGGCGTCGTTGCAGACGATGACGCACTCGATGCCGGCCACGCGGCCGATGCCGGCGATGAGGCCCGCGGCGGGCGCCGAGTCGCTGCCGTCCTTGTCCTTGTAGACCTCCATCGCGGCCAGCGGTGCGATTTCCAGGAAGGGCGTGTCCGGGTCCAGCAGCCGCTCCACCCGCTCGCGCGGCAACAGCTTGCCGCGCGCCAGGTGCTTGGCCCGTGCGCCTTCGTCACCCCCCAGCGCAATGCGCGCCAGCTTGGCGTTCAGGTCGTCCACCAGCGCGCGCATGGCGGCGGCGCTGGCCTGGGCGTCCGCGCTGCGGGGGTTGAGTTTGCTTTGCAACGCAGGCATCAGCAGGTCTCCGAGAACAACTCGCGGCCGATCAGCATGCGGCGGATTTCGCTGGTGCCGGCGCCAATCTCGTACAGCTTGGCGTCGCGCCACAGGCGACCCACCGGGTAGTCGTTCGTGTAGCCCACGCCGCCCAGGGCCTGGATGGCTTCGCCCGCCATCCAGGTGGCCTTCTCGGCGGTGTAGAGGATGACGCCGGCCGCGTCCTTGCGCAGCGTGCGGGCATGGTCGCCGCGGTCGCAGGCCTGTGCCACCGCGTAGGCATAGGCGCGGCAGGCCTGGAAGGTGGAGTACATGTCGGCCAGCTTGCCCTGCATGAGCTGGAATTCACCGATGGCCTGGCCGAACTGCTGGCGTTCGTGCAGGTAGGGCACCACCGCATCCAGGCACGCCGCCATGATGCCCAGCGGCCCGCCGGACAGCACCACGCGTTCATAGTCCAGCCCGCTCATCAGCACCTTGGCGCCGTTGCCTTCGCCGCCCAGGATGTTCTCTTCGGGCACCTCGCAGTTCTCGAAGAACAGCGGGAAGGTGTTGCTGCCGCGCATGCCCAGCTTGTCCAGGTGGCTGCCATGGGAAAAGCCCTTGAAGCCCTTCTCGATGATGAAGGCCGTCATGCCGCGCGCGCCCATGTTCGGCTCGGTCTTGGCATAGACCACCAGGGTGTCGGCGTCGCCGCCGTTGGTGATCCACATCTTGCTGCCGTTCAGCACATAGCGGTCGCCCTTCTTCTCGGCCTTGAGCTTCATGCTCACCACGTCGGAACCGGCGTTGGGCTCGCTCATGGCCAGGGCGCCCACATGTTCACCGCTCACCAGCTTGGGCAGGTACTTCTTCTTCTGGGCTTCGGTGCCATTGCGGTGGATCTGGTTCACGCACAGGTTGCTGTGCGCCCCGTAGGACAGGCCCACCGACGCGCTGGCGCGGCTGATTTCCTCCATCGCCACCATGTGCGCCACATAACCCATGGGCGTGCCGCCGTATTCCTCGGCCACGGTCAGGCCCAGCACGCCCAGGTGGCCGAATTCGCGCCACAGGTCGGCGGGGAATTCGTTCGCGCGGTCGATGTCGGCGGCGCGCGGTGCGATCTGCTCCTGCGCGAAGCTGCGCACGGCGTCGCGCAGCGCAGCGACGTCGTCGCCCAGGGGAAAGCTGAAGGTGGACTCGAACATGGGTGTCTCCGGGCGCTGCCGCGCCAAAGTTGAGCGTTGCTCAATTCATTCTGGTCTGGAAGATTATCAGCGGCCAGCTTGCCTGGCAAGACATTGTTGAGTCATACTCAATTCATGCCCGTCAGCACCCATCGCCCACGCCAGCCCAGCCCGCGCCGCCGCGCCCCGGCCGCCCCCCCGCCGCGGCGCGCGCCGGCCAGCGCCAAGTCGGCCCAGCGCGTGGCCGACATCGTGCGCGTGGGGCGCGAGGTGCTGTCCGAGAAGGGTTATGAACGCGCCACCACCACCGAGATCGCCGCCCGCCTGGGCGTCAGCGAAGCCACGGTGTTCACCTATTTCCGCGGCAAGCGCGAGCTGTGCGCGCGCGTGGTCGCCGACTGGTACGACGAGATCATCGCGGCCATTGAAGCCGGCCTGCCGCGGAACCAGCCCGTGCGCGAGCAACTGGCCTTCATCGTCCACACCCACCTGCGCCTGTTCCTGACCCACGGCATGGGCCTGTGTGCGCTGGTGCTGTCCGAAGGCCGGGCCAAGGGCCAGGACCTGGGCGAAACCCTGCTGCCGCTGCAGCGCCGCTACACCGCGCCGCTGATGGACCTGTTGGCGCGCGGCCAGGCCAGCGGCGAGGTGCGCACGGACATGCCGCTGCGCCTGCTGCGCCCGCTGGTGTTCGGGCCGATGGAACACATCCTGTGGGAAGCGGTGGCCACCGGCCGGCCGATCGACATCGACAGCACGGCCGCAGCCTTGTCCCAGTTGCTGTGGGCGGCCCTGGCGCCACCGCAGGCCGAGCTGGCGGCGCTGCAACGCTTCCACCAGCAGGTGCTGCAGGCCGCGGCGCAGGTGGGCGCGCCCAGCCACGCACAGCCCGGTGGGGCCGCTTGAGGCCCTGCGCCACAGGGCGTAACAGTGTCAGCGCCTTGGCGGGGTGCTGGTGTATGGTGCCGCTCATGCGTGGTCTGAGCTTCATCCGCCAGGGGCTGGGCGCCATCAGCTTGGGCCTGCTGTGGGGCTGTGCCAGCGCGCCGCCCGGCAACCTTTCCGCCCCGCCTGTGGTGGACGCGCGACCGCAGGCCCCGCCCGCCCCGGGGCCGACCGGCCCCGCCGCGCCGCCGCAAGCCGAACTGCCGCGCCCCGCGCCCTCCACCACGCCCGCCCCCACCGAGCGCGAACTGCTGCAACGCCCCGACCCCGAACCGCGCGTGGAGCCGGTGCGCCCGGGCGGGCCGAACAAGCCCTATGAAGTCAGCGGCGAAAGCTTCCAGCCCCAACTGGGCGACATGAAGGTGCAGGAGAAGGGCCTGGCGTCCTGGTACGGCCGCCCCTTCCATGGCCGCAAGACGGCCAGCGGCGAGGTCTATGACATGTACGCCATGACCGCGGCGCACAAGACCCTGCCCATCCCCAGCTATGTGCGGGTGCGCAACCCGTCCAACGGGCGCGAAATCATCGTGCGCATCAACGACCGCGGCCCCTTCGTGGCCGGGCGCATCGTGGACCTGAGCTACGCCGCCGCGGTGAAGCTGGGCACCACGCGCGGCGTGGCGCCGGTGGAGCTGGAACGCATCACGCACGACGAGATCCTGGCCGGCCGCTGGCGCCGCGAAGGCGCGCCCACCGTGGTGGCCGTGGCCGCCAACGAGCGCGATCTGGCTGCCGCCAAGCCGGCCTCGCCCGCGGTCCATCCGCGCGGGTCCGCCGCCAACCGTTCGCCGCGCACCAGTGCCGCGCCCGCCACGGTGGTCCCAGCCGCCCCACCCGAAGCCGCCGTGACCGCTCCGGTGTCCATGCCGACGGTGGACGCGCAGGCCCTGCCGCCCAGCGACGGCCCGGTGCTGGTGGCCGCCGTGCCGCTGCCGCCACCGCCCGCCGAGGCAGCCACGCCGTCCGGCCCGGCTACGCCGGCCAACACGCCGCCGTCGCGGCCCCAACCGGCCTTCACCACCGCCGCGCGCGGGTTCTGGGTGCAGTTGGGCGCCTTCACACACAGCGATGGCGCGGCCACCTTCCGCCGCCGCGTGGAGCAGCAGGCGCTGTGGCTGGCCCCGCTGCTGGCGGTGTTCAACGACGCCGGACTGCACCGCCTGCAAGCCGGCCCCTACCCCAGCCGTCACGACGCCCACAGCGCCGCCGACCGGCTGCGCCAGGCCCTGTCGCTGAGCCCCTTGGTGCTGGAACGCAAGTAGGCGCCGCCTGGCTTGACCTGGGGACGCCTTTCCCACGAACTAGGTCTGAGACGACACCGGCACGAAGGCCTAGCATCGCGGCTGCCGCCATGCGGCGCCCCACCAACTGCTGCAAGGATTCGCCATGCCGTCCACCAAGAAGACCGTCCCGGCCAAGGGCCTGGGCTTGCACCTGGGACTGAACGCCGTCAGCGCCGCCCACTACGGCGGCTGGAGCGGCGAGCTGAACGCCTGCGAGAACGACGCCAACGACATGGCTGCGCTGGCCAAGGGCCAGGGCATGAAGCCCACGGTGCTGCTCACCAAGAAGTGCACCCGCGCCAACTTCCTGGCCGCCATGCGCTCGGCCGCCAAGGCGCTGGTCAAGGGCGACTTCTTCTTCCTCACCTACTCCGGCCATGGCGGCCAGGTGCCCGACGTCACCGGCGAAGAAGCCGACAAGAAGGACGAAACCTGGTGCCTGTACGACGGCCAGCTGATCGACGACGAGTTGTACCTGGAGCTGGGCCGCTTTGCCGCCGGCGTGCGCATCGTGGTGCTGTCCGACAGCTGCCACTCCGGCACGGTCACGCGCGAAGGCCCGCCCGACACCAGCGCCGCGCCCGCCGACGCGCGCAGCAAGATGATGCCGCTGGACATCGGCCGGCGCACCTACGGCCAGCACCAGGCCTTCTACGACAAGCTGCAGAAGGACGTGGTGGCCCAGTCGGCCAAGCTGGGCGCGGTGGACCCCGACGCCGCGCTCGCGGCCATCGCCCACACCGCCACCAGCGGACGCATCACCACCATCGCCAGCGTCTTCAAGCCCAGCGTGGTGCTCATCTCCGGCTGCCAGGACAACCAGACGTCCATGGACGGCCCGCACAACGGCGCCTTCACCGGCCGGCTGCTGAAGGTGTGGAACCACGCCGCCTACAAGGGCAACTACCCGCACTTCCACGCCACCATCCGCGCCGGCATGCCGGCCAGCCAGTCGCCCAACCTGTTCACGCTGGGACCGGTGGCCACGCTGCTGGCGCAGCAGCCGTTCAAGCTGTAGGCCGCGGCGCCCGGCCACCGCCAGCCCAGGGACCCCGTCGGCCATGGCCCGCCACGACACCCTGAAGCTGCTGGTGGCCGGTACGCTGAACCCGCCCAGCACCGACCCCGACGCGCTGCGCGCCTTCGGCGCCGCGCTGGCGCATGAAGTGATCCAGTGCGGCCACACCTTGATGGGCGGCTGCATGAACGCCTTCGACACCGTGGTGGCCGAAGCCGCGCACCGCGCACTGGCGCGCCACGGCGCGGCCCCGGCCGCCGACGGCCTGCCGCGGCTGCGCAGCTTCGTGCTGGGCGGGCAGCAGCCGGCGCACGCCTTCGGCAGTGTGGTGCGCAGCCGGCTGAACAACTGGCAGTTGGACAAGGACGCGCTGCTGGTGCCCGAACAGGTGGCCCAGGCCGACGCGGTGGTGTTGTGCGGCGGCGGCGACGGCACCCTGGTGGCGGCCAACTGGGCCCGCATTGCCGGCAAGCCGCTGCTGCCGCTGGCGGCCTTCGGCGGGGCGGCCGAGCGGCTGTACCTGCGCGAGCTGGAAGGCTTCGCCCACCCCTATATCCCGGCCAGCCGCTATGAAGTGCTGGGCCGCCTGGCCGCGCAACCCGCCTCCCTGGCCGCGGACGTGGTGCAGCTGGCCGAAGCGCTGGCGCTGCCACGCGAGGTGGCGGTGCTGATGTCCTACGCCGACGACGCGGGCCTGGAAGCCAGCTTCAGCGCCGTGCGCCAGGCCTGCCACCAACTGGGCTTCCGTGCTGACCGGGTGGACCACGGCAACACCTTGGGCCGCATCGTGCCGGCCATCATGCACCGCATCGAACACTGCGCCTTCGTGGTCTGCGACCTCACCGGCCTGCGGCCCAATGTCTTCTATGAACTGGGCTTTGCCACCGGCCTGCACAAGCGCGTGGTGCAGATCGCGCGCGAAGGCACGGAACTGCCCTTCGACGTGCACGACCACCCCACCCTGTTCTACCGCGACGCCGAAGCGCTGAAGCGCGAACTGGGCGAGCGCATCGCACTGGTGGCGCAACGCGGCTGAGCGGCGCCGCCGGGCCCGACCGGGCAAGCCGGGCTTGACATTCGCCTGCCTTGCGGCATGGTGCCCGTCATGCCTGCCGCCCCTCCTCTGCCACCTGGCAACCAGCCCCTGCGCCCGCGCCAGGTGCTGCTGTTTTCCGGCCACCTGATGGACGCCCCCGACCGCGCCGTGCCACGCTTCCCCCCGGCGATGGAAGCCGCGGCGCGGCAGGCCATCGACGCCGAACTGGACCGCCTGGGTGCAGGCCCGGCCGACCTGGCGCGGGCGCAGGCCGCTGCCGGTGGCGACCTGCTGTTCCTGCAAGCCTGCCAGCGCCGCGGCCTTCAGGTGCAGGTGCTGCTGCCGTTTGACGAAGCCCGCTTCCTGGACGAATCGGTGCGCGGTGCAGCCTTTAACCGCGAGCAGGGCGACTGGGTCGGTCGCTACCAGGCCGTTCGCCAGCGCTTGACCAGCCCGCCGCGCCTGATGCCCGATGAACTGGGGCCGCTGCCAACCGGCGCCGATGCCTTCGAGCAATGCAACCTGTGGCTGCTGAACACCGCGCTGGCAGCGGGCGCGGACCGGCTGAACTTCATCTGCCTGTGGAACGGCGGCGGCGGCGACGGCCCCGGCGGCACCGCGCACATGGTGAACGAAGTGAAGCGCCGCGGCGGCAGCGTTTGCTGGATCGACACGCGGCGGCTGGGCACGGCGCCTGGCTAGGGATGGCCCGCCCCGGCCTGCGTGCTACCTTCGCCCGACCTACCGCCGCCGGCGTCCCCGCCCAACAAGAAGACGAACCCGCCCATGCCGATGCCCACCGTCGTCCAGACCCGGCCCCCTGGGACCGTGCGGCATGTCTTCATTTCGTATTCGCGCGACGACGTGCAGCCCGGCGGGGACCTGCCGGGCCTGTTCGCGCAGGCGCTGCGCGACCTGGCAAGCAAGCGCCCCGAACTGGGCCTGGCCGACGAGCGCATCTTCTTTGACCGCCACCGGCTCATGCCCGGCGACGTCTGGGGCGAAGCCATCCTGCAGGCGGTGGAGCGTTCGCAGCTGTTCGTGCTGCTGGTCAGTGCGTCCTCGCTGAAGTCAACGGTCTGCATGCAGAAGGAACTGGCCGTGGCGGCGGGCCGTGGCATCCCCATCGTGCCGCTGCTGCTGGAGGACTGCGAATGGGCCGGCTTCGCGGTGCCCGGCGACGCCCGCGGCCGCAAGCTGGGTGATTTCGACGCCCAGCCGAAGAATTCGCAAGGCCGCCTGCAGCCGGTGCGCACCTGCGCCGACCCGGCCGCCGTGCTGGCCCAGACGGTGGCCGCCATCGGTGAACGGCTGCAGCGCGACGCGCTGGACTTGGGGCCGGCCCCGGGCACGCCGCCCCGGCCCATGGTGTCGCCGCTGCTGGCCTACCACTGCAACGAAGAAAAGATCGAACGCCAGTTCGACCGCGGCCTGATGCGCTGGGACAGCCAGGCCCTGCTGGTGCTGGCGCGCGGGCGCTTCGACGACAACGTGCCCAGCTTCTGGGACCGCCTGCGGCTGAAGAACCTGAGCGACATCGTGGACGAACGCGAAGTCCAGTTGCTGCCCGAACGCCCCTTGAAGTGGCCAGCGGTGCTGGTGGACGGCAAGCCGGGCAACCCGGCCGACGTGGCGCTGGACGTGGCGGCAGCACTGTCGGACGCGCTGACCGGCAAGCGCTTCAAGCTCAGGGACAGCGCCGGCCTGGCGGCGTGGTTGCAGGCGCAAAGTGGCGTGACGCCGCTGATCGCCGTGCCCAAGGTGGAGCCGGCCGCGGCGCTGCAGGCCGGCCTGGTGGCGCTGCTGGACCTGATCGAAGCCACCCCGCCCGACACCCCGCTGGACCGCCTGGTGCTGGCTTTCTCGGTCGAAGACCCGCAGTTGCTGGAAGGCCCCGGCGTCTTCAAGCCGGAGGACCTGCAGCGCTGGCAGCGCACCCAGGTGCTGGCGCTGAACCCGCTGGAGCCGCTGACCCGCGAGGACGTGCGCAAGTGGTGGACCGAACAGTCGGTGCAGGACCACTGCGCCCTGGACGACCAGGCCCTGCTGGCGCGCGTGTTCACCGACACCGACACGCTGCGCCTGCGCCACTTCGACGAACGTGTTCGCCCGCTGCTGGGCCTGGGCTGACGCCCCACGAATCCAAAGGGAGATGCCTCCATGAGCTTCCATGCCTTTCGCGGCCACGGCCCCCTGCAGCGCCCCGAGGGCGCGCCGCCCATCGACCCGCTGCGCGACCCCGGCGGCTACCGCGCCGGCGAAGGGCTGGCGAATGCGGTGAACGTGGCGCTGGCCTTGCGCATGCCGCTGCTGGTGACCGGCGAGCCCGGCACCGGCAAGACGCAACTGGCCTACCGGCTGGCCGCCGAGCTGGGCCTGGGCGAGGTGCTGCGCTTCGACACCAAGTCCTCCAGCGTGGCGCACGAACTGTTCTACCAGTTCGACAGCATCCGCCAGTTCGCACAGTCGCAGCTGCATGCCACCGCCGGGCGCGAACTGCCGCCGGCGCGCGAGTTCCTGCGCCTGTCGGCCCTGGGCCTGGCGATCGTGCGCACCCATGCGCCGGACCTGGTGCGCGACCGCCTGGGCGCCAGCCACGCGCATGAACAGCCGCAGCGGTCGCTGGTGCTGATCGACGAGATCGACAAGGCGCCGCGCGACTTCCCGAACGACCTGCTCAACCAGATCGAGAACCTGGAATTCGCGCTGCCCGAACTGGGTCAGCACTGGCGCGCCAGCCCCGCACTGGCGCCGGTGGTGGTGATCAGCAGCAATTCGGAAAAACAACTGCCGGAGCCCTTCCTGCGGCGCTGCGTGTACCACCACATCGAGTTCCCCAAGGACCACGAAGAACTGCAGGAAATTCTCGGCGCCCGGCTGCAGAAGCTGCCGCTGAAGGGCCTGGGCTTCGACCAGGCCCTGGCGCTGTTCTTCAAGGTGCGCGGCGACGGCGGCTTCGAGAAAAAGCCCTCCACGTCCGAACTGCTGGACTGGCTGCGCGTGCTGGCCGCCGCCGGCCTGGACGCCGCCCGGCCACTGGCCGACCAGAAGGACCTGGTGCTGTCCACGCTGGGCAGCCTGCTGAAAACCCGGGCCGACCTGGAACGCGGCCCGTCGCTGCTGAACTGACACCCCGCTCGCCACCCGCCCGCGCACCGGCATGGCCACCGACGCCACGATGACGCACGGCCCGGCCCTGGACGCCTGGCTGGCGCACCTGGACGCCGAAGGCTTTGCCATCGGCCTGCGCGAACGCCTGGTGGTGCAGCGGCTGATGCTGCAACTGGCGGCGCAGGGCGAACTGCCCACCGACCTGCGCGCCATGCTGGCGCTGGCCATGCCGCTGCTTTGCACCCGGCCCGAACAGCAGCGGCGCTACCAGGACCTGCTGGCCAACTTCCAGTTGCGCAGCGGTGAAGAAGCTTCCACCAGCACAGCCGCCCTGCCGCCGGCCGCGCGCAAGGCGCAGCGCCGCAACCGCCTGTGGCTGGCGCTGGGGGTGACACTGGCGCTGGTCCTGCTGGTGTCGCTGGGGCATTTCATCGTGAAGTCGCTGCGCGAACAGGCGCTGACGCAGGAACCCCCGCAGACACCCGCCGCATCGCAGGCGGCGCCGGCATCGGCGCCACGCGCAGAGTCGCCAGCCGACGATGGCCTGCAGGTCTTCGTACCGTCGGACTACCTGGCCGTGACCATGCCCGACGAAAGCGGCTGGCGCCAGCCGCTGCAGTGGCTGTTGGTGACCGTGGGCACCTTCGCTTCGGTGCTGCTGGTGGGGCAGCTTTGGGCGCGGCGCCAGCGCCAGCTTTACCTGCAGGGCGTGCGCAGCGACGAAGACGTGCGCGAACACCTGCTGCGCGACGCCAACCCGGTGCGCGTGGGCCCCAGCCCCAGCACCGCGCGGGCGGTGGCGCGCGGCCTGCGCCAGCGCGTGGAAGGCGACGCGCTGGCGCTGGACGTGGCCGCCACGTTGCGCGCCAGTGTGCGCGCCGGTGGCGCGCTGGCGCCGCGCTGGCGCGCCCTGCAGCGCACGCCCGAGTACCTGGTGCTGGTGGAACAGCGCCACGCCAGCGACCACCACAGCGCCTACGTGCACGCCCTGCTGGACGCGCTGGCCGATGCCGGCGTGGCGCTGGACACCTGGCACTTTGACGGCACACCCGCGCTGGGCTGCTGGCCCGCGGCGCTGGAATTCGGCAGCGACGCGGCCATCAGCCGGCGCGTGGGCGTGGGCGAACTGCTGACCCGCCACACCGGCCACCGCCTGCTGGTGTTTGGCCCGGTGCAGGCCCTGCTGGACCCTTTGAAGGGCAGCCCGCAACGCTGGACCACCAGCCTCAGCCTGCTGCCGCAGCGTGTTTGGTTCACGCCGCTGCCGCTGCAGGCCTGGGGCAATGCCGAGGCCCAGGCCGACGCTTTGGGCTTCCTGCTGCTGCCGCAGCAGGTGCCGGCGCTGGACACCCTGGCCGGCTGGTTGGCCTCGCAACGGCTGGAACTGGCGGTGCAGGCCGACTGGCCGCTGTCCTACCCGGCGCTGCTGCGCGACAACACCGCCGCCTGGGCCGCGCGCGAAGCCCCACCCGACGCCGCCACGCTGGCCGAACTGCTGTTCCAGCTGCGCACCGCGCTGGGCCCGCAACGCATGCGCTGGCTGTGGGCCTGCGCGGTGTTTCCGGCGCTGTCGCCACCGCTCACCCTGGCGCTGGGGCGCGAGCTCATCCCCGACGACCCGCGTGCGCTGGCGCTGGGCGCAAGCGCACTGGCGGCCCTGCCCTGGTTCCGCTACGGCCGCCTGCCCGACTGGCTGCGCGAGGCGCTGCTGGACGAGATGGCCACCCAGGACCCGGCGCTGCAGCAGCAACTGCGCCCCTTCATCGAACGCCGGCTGGACGGCGCCCTGCTGGACGGCAACGCGCCGGTGCTGGCGCGTGTGGCCACGCCGCAGCGCGTGGCCGCCTGGCTGCAGCGCGGCCGCGGCCTGGCGCGCGACCTGGTGATGGTGCGCTTCCTGGAAGAAGACAGCGGCTCGCGCCTGCTGCAGCGCCTGCCCGAAGGCCTGCGACGGCGCCTGTTCAAGAACGGCCTGCCAGCGCTGGGCCTGCGCCTGGGCGTGTTGGCCTGGGCCTTGGCAGCGGCCAGCGTGGCGCTGGCCATCAGCTGGGGCAGCGTGTGGCCGCTGGCCCTGCCACCGCTGTTGGCCTTCATGGCAGCCCTGCGCGCCACGCGGCGTTGGGCCCAGGGGCACAGCCCGGCATGGCAGGCCCGGTGGTTTGTGCAGGGCCGACCGGCCGAGGGCCTGCGCTGGGGGGGGCGGCTGCTGCTGGGCCTGTCGGCCCTGCTGGCCACCAGCGTCTCGCTGGGCCTCATGTTCATGCTGCTGGGCTACATCCTCACCGAACGCGAAACGCTGACGGCCACGTCGTTCCCGCTGCCACCAGCGTCCAACACCGGCGACAGCTTGTCGGTGGAAGCCCTGGCCTTCGCCCCCGATGGCCAAAGCCTGAATCTGCGGGTCAGTGGCAATGGCCATTTGCGCTTGGACTTGCGCACCGGAGCGTGGCTGCCCGCGGCGGGGTCACCGCCTGAAAAGGAAGCCGTGACCACCCTGCTGGCCAAGCAGGGCCATGTGCGGGTGGTGCTGGACGCCGAGCAGGTGCTGCGCCTGAGCGCGCTGGGCAGCGACGGACGTTGGCGCACCCTTGGCGACGAACCCCATGGCCAGCGCGCCCAGGCGGTGGCGCTGGCGCCCGACGAAAGCCGCCTGGCCCTGGCCCAAGGCGCGACGATCTTTGTGTACGGCAGCAATCTGGAATCCAGCAAGCCCATCCACCTGGCCTTGCTGGACTGCGAAGGCGCGCGCACGGTGAGCCCGGCGCTGCGGGAGATGGCGACCGGGGCCCGCGCATGGACCTCGCGCCTGGTGGCCGTGGCCTACACGCCCGAAGCCTTCGACCGCCTGCATGGCCGCGCCGCCCGCGCCGCACCGCGCACCATCACCTGGGGCGACCGCCAGGGCGTGGCTGAACTGCCCGAAGCCGTCCAATTGGTTCAACGCTGGGCGCAGGGCGAGTGGCCCGACGTGCGCTGGACCATCCGCGCCGTGGTGAACCCCAACGCCGACCCGGTGATCGCGGTGGGTGCCTGCCTGAACCCACCCCCTGCCAACACCCCGGTCCAGACCGACAACACCGGGGCCTTGCTGGCGGGCGTGGCCCGGATGTTCGACGCCAATGCCGACACCCGCGTGCAGGCCACCCAGGCCCTGGAGGCCGACAGCGCCAACCTGTCGGAGGTGGTGCCACTGGCCGTGGACCAGGCGCTGAAGACGCTGGAAACCGCGGGCGCCAAGGTGGACAACACGGTCGCGTCGGGCGTGATCAACACCCTGGTGCTGCTGCAGGCAGCCAGCCCCGAGACCTTGCGCGCCAACGGCCCGCCCATTGCCGACCTGCTGGAACGCGCCGCGGCCCTGGGCCCGGTGAGCGCCGGCCGCGCCAAGGCCGTGGCGGCGCGCGTGGCCCAGGCCGCCAAGCTGCGGCCCCAGGTGTTCATTCAGTATGCGGGCACGGCCCAAAGGCCCTTGGCCCTGGCCCTGCAACGCAAGCTGCAAGGCCTGAAGTACGACGTGCCCGGTATTGAAGACGTGAGCGGCAAGGCCACGCTGCCGCAGCGGCCGGAAGTGCGCAGCCTGGGCGCCAGCGACCGATTGCTGTCCACCGAGGTCAGCGTGGAAAGCGCCCTCGTGATGGAGCAGACGCCGGCCTACGTGTCCCTGCCCCAGCGCGTGGACAACGACCGCTACGAGCTGTGGCTGGACGCCGACGCATGTGTGGGCCGCAAGGTGCCGGCCTGCTACAGCACCGCCGCCGGCAACAAGTCCCGCAGCGCGGGGACATCGAAGTTCTGACCCGGCATCCCTAGCCCAACGGCCGGCAGCCCTTGCCCACCGGGCCCCTCTGCGGCGATGCTCCACCACCGCGCCCGGCCCGCCGACCGCGCGCCCACCACACGCCCTCAGGAGAGCCGCCATGGCCGCCAGCCCCATCACCTTCGTCGTCCCCGGCCAGCGCCTGGACAACGCCACGCGCGACGGTGCCGGCGCGGCCCTGCCGCCACCGCTGGGCCTGCCGGGCACGCTGGGGGCGTCCATCAAGCTGGGCGCGCAGCGCGCCGGTGGCCAGCCGCACCGGCTGACCGCCAGGCCCGGGCAGGACGTGGTGGTGCTGCACCTGGCCGGCGGGCCGTCGCTGGTGCTGCACCCGGAAAGCGCACGCGACCTGCTGCTGGCCCAGCAGCCGCGTGTCAAGCGCGCCGCCGGCCAGCCCGCGCCCGACACCGTGGACGTGGACCCGCAGCTGCGCTGGAACGACGGCCGCAGCCCCCAGGGCAGCGCCGACCGCAGCGCCACCCGCGGCTGGTTGGGCGACGTGCTGCTGGCCGGGCTGGACGTGGTGATCGACCCGCTGAAGGGCAAGGCCCAGGACTATGTGGCCGGCCAGTTGGTCAGGCACATGGACGCGCAGGTGGACGAAGGCCTGTACGCGCTGCAGCCGCAAGTGCTGGGTTCCTTGAAGGGCGGCGCGCGGCTGGACAGGCTGCCGCCCGAATGCGCGGGCCAGGCCTCGCTGGTGTTCATCCACGGCACCTTCTCCACCACCCAAAGCGGCTTCGGCAAGCTGTGGACCCAGCACCCGCAGCGCGTGCGCGCGCTGTTCCAGCACTACAACAACCGCGTCTTCGCACTGGACCACCGCACGCTGGGCGCCAACCCGATTGAAAACGCGCTGACCCTGGCGCGCGGTTGCCCCAAGGGCGCACGCCTGCACCTGGTGACGCACTCACGCGGCGGCCTGGTGGCCGAAGCGCTGGCGCGCGCCGGTGGATTGGCCCAGGCCGCCAAAGTCGATCCCGCCGACCTGGCGCTGTTTGACGCTGAACCGCGCGCCCAGGCGGCGCTGAAGGAGCTGGTGGCGTTGATGGGCAAAGGCCCGGGCGGGCGCGACATCCGGGTGGAGCGCATCGTGCGCGTGGCCTGCCCGGCGCGTGGCACGCTGCTGGCCAGCCAGCGCCTGGACGCCTGGCTGTCGGTGTTCAAGTGGGCGATGGACCTGGCCAACCTGCCGGTGCTGCCCGAGATGATGGACTTCCTGGCCGGCGTGGCGCAGCGGCGCGAAGACCCCAGCAAGATCCCCGGCGTGGCCGCCATGGTGCCCGACAGCCCGCTGGTGCGCTGGCTGCATGCGGTGGACGAACCCGTGCCGGGCAAGCTGTTCGTGGTGGCCGGCGACCTGCAGGCCGACAGCGTGGGCTCCTGGGTCAAGACCCTGCTGTCCGACGCCTTCTACCGCACCGACCACGACCTGGTCGTCAACACCTCCAGCATGTACGGCGGCGCGCCGCGCGCGGCCGGCGCCGGCTTCGTGCTGGACCAGGGTGGCAAGGTCAACCACTTCAACTACTTCGCCAACGAACGCACCGCCGCCGCGGTGGTGTCGGGCCTGACGCAGGACACGCCGGACGACTACCGCAGCATCGGCCCCTTGTCCTGGGCCGGTGAATCGGCCAGCGGCGAACGCGCCGCCCGCCGCGCCGTGCGCGCCCAGCGTGGTGAAGACAGCGCACCGGGTTCGCGCCCGGCCGTCTTCATGCTGCCGGGCATCCTGGGCAGCCACCTGGCGCGCAACGGCAAGCGCATCTGGTTGAGCTGGCGCCTCATCAACGGGCTGAAGCAGCTGGAATACCCCGAAGCCGCCGACGTGACCATCGCCGCCGACGGCGCCATCGGCATGATCTACGAAGACCTGATGGACCACCTGGGCGCCAGCCACGAGGTCATCGAGTTCAGCTACGACTGGCGCCGCCCGGTGGAGCAGGAAGCGCGGCGCCTGGGCGCGGCGGTGGAACAGGCCCTGGCCGCGCGCGAACGCAGCGGCCAGCCGGTGCGGCTGCTGGCGCACTCCATGGGCGGGCTGGTGGCGCGCACCATGCAGCTGGAATGCCCCAAGGTCTGGGACCGCATGATGGCCCACGCCGGCGCGCGGCTGCTGATGCTGGGCACGCCCAACGGCGGCTCCTGGGCGCCCATGCAATGCCTGTCGGGCGACGACAGCTTCGGCAACACCCTGGTGGCCTTTGGCGCCCCCTTCCAGGACCGCAGTGCGCGCCAGATGATGGCCCAGTTCCCCGGCTTCCTGCAATTGCAGGCCGGGCTGGTGAACGACCCGCGCGGCCTGGACCAATCGGAAACCTGGAAAAAGCTGGCCGAAGAAGACCTGCGACGTGTGCGCGAACACAACTGGTGGCACAGCGACGAGCGCCAGGAATCGGCCTTCGAGTGGGGTGTGCCCGCCCAGGAGGTGCTGAACCAGGCGGTGGCCCTGCGCAAGAAGCTCGACGCCCAGCGCGACACCACGCTGGCCAAGTACAAGGGCAAGCTGGCCCTGGTGGTGGGCCGCGCCAAGTTCACCCCCGACGGCTTCGAGGTGGGCGACGAAGGCCTGGTGTACCTGAACACGCCCGAATCCGGCGACGGCCGCGTGCCCCTGCCCAGTGCGCTGCTGCCCCAGGTGCCCACCTGGCAGCTGGAGTGCGACCACGGCAAGCTGCCCGACGAGAAGAGCGCCTTCGACGCCTACCTGGAACTGCTGACCACCGGCAGCACCAACCAACTGCCCACGCTGGGCACGGCGGCGGCCAACCGCGGCGGCGCCGCGGTGCAGGCCAGCGGCAGCGGCACCGCCGCCACCGCCGCGGTGCTGCGCAGCCGGCCCTCGCGCCAGCGCCAGGGCGACGCCCAGCCCGGCGACCGCGACCCGCTGCGCGACGCCGTGGCCCTGGACGCCTGGGGGCCCGCGCCGGCCAGCCTGCTGGCCATCAGCGTGCGCAATGGCGACCTGAAGTTCGTGCGCCTGCCCCTGCTCGTGGGCCACTACCGCTCGGCGGTGCTCACCGGCACCGAGTACGTGGTGGACTGCCAGATCGGCGGCACCATGAGCGCGTCGCTGTTGATGGGGCAGTACCCGGACGAGCCCGGCACGCACCAGGTCTTCACCAATGTCACCGTCAATGCCGACAACCCCTGGCAGATGCCGCGGCCCGAAGCCGTGGTGGTGGTGGGCCTGGGCGCTGAAGGTGAACTGCGGCCGGCCAAGCTGTCCTACAGCGTGAAGTGCGCGGTGCTGGCCCAGGCCCAGCGCCTGGTGGAGCGGATCGAAGGCGCGCCGCTGCAGTTCGAAGTGGCCGCCACCCTGCTGGGCAGCGGCGGCGTGGGCATCAACCCAGGCCAGTCGGCCCAACAGGTGGCCATGGGCGTGCGCGAGGCCGACCTGGCCATCGCCAAGATCAACCGGCGGCTGGAGCAGCAGGCCCTGGAGCGTGGCGCCGCCGCCGGCCCGGGGTACAAGGAACTGCGGCTGTGGCCGCGGGTGGCGCGGCTGCACCTGGTGGAGCTGTTCCTGGACCGCGCCACCGAAGCCTGGCGGGCGCTGAAGTCGCTGAACGAAGCCATGCCGGGGCAGTTCGCGCTGGCCGACCGGGTGGACAGCGACACCGGCGCCCTGCGCCGGCCGCTGGACGGCGGCTACCGTGGCACCGGCTACGACCTGATCAGCGCGTTGGCCACCGGGCCGGTGGGCAACGAGCAGATCCTCTACACCGCCGACACCAAGCGCGCCCGCAGCGAGGTGCGCGCCCAGTCTACCCAGGCCGCGCTGGTGCGCGAGCTGGTGGCCAGCGCGTCCAACCACGCCAAGGACGACACCGCCATCGGCCACACCCTGTTCCAGCTGCTGGTGCCGCTGGAGCTGGAGCCCTACCTGGGCAGCAGCAGCGAAATGCTGCTGGAGCTGAACCCCGGCACCGCCGGCATCCCCTGGGAACTGCTGGACACCGAAACCGGTCGCGTCAGCCAGGGCGACCTGCGACCCTGGGCGGTGCGCAGCAAGCTGCTGCGCAAGCTGCGGCTGGACAACTTCCGCCCCAACGTGCTGGACGCCGGCACCGACGCCGCCGCCCTGGTGATTGGCGAACCCGACTGCGACGCCACCAAGTACCCGCCGCTGCCCGGCGCCCGCAGCGAGGCCCAGGCCGTGGCGCAGCGCCTGGCCGGCCCCGGCGGGCTGGCGCCGGACAAGGTGAACGCGATCATCCGCAGCGACGACGAAGGCGCCGTTGGCCCCAGCGCGCGCGAGGTCATCGGCGCGCTGCTGCAGCGGCCCTGGCGCATCGTGCACATCGCCGGCCACGGCGAAGCCGCCACCGCCACCAACCCGGGCGGTGTGGTGCTGACCAATGGCACCTTCCTGGGCCCGCGCGAAATCCGCAACCTGCGCGTGGTGCCTGAGCTGGTGTTCGTGAACTGCTGCCACCTGGCGCGCCGGCCCAATTCACAGCTGCTGACCGCCGGCTTCGAGACGGGCGAGTCCAACCCAGCGCAGTTCGCCGGCACGGTGGCCGAAGAGCTGATACGCGCCGGCGTGCGTTGCGTGGTGGCCGCCGGCTGGGCGGTGGACGACGCGGCCGCCGCCGCCTTTGCCGACACGCTGTACCGCCTGCTGCTCAGTGGGGCGCGATTCATCGACGCGGTGGGCGCTGCGCGCGACGCCGCACAGCGCCTGGGCGGCAACACCTGGGCCGCCTACCAGTGTTATGGCGACCCCGAATGGACCTTGCGCGCCGGCGGCGCCCGGCGCGCACCGCGCTCGATGGAGCGTGAATTCGACGGCGTGGCCTCGCCGGTGTCCTTGACCCTGGCGCTGGAAACCTTGGTCTGGCAAAGCAAGTTCCAGGGCGCCGCCTCGGCCGGGCAGCTGGAACGCATCCGCCACCTGGAAGCGCGCTTCGGCCCGGTGTGGGGCGGCATGGGCGCGGTGGCCGAAGCCTTTGCGCTGGCCTACGACGCCGCGGGCGACCGCGCCAGCGCCATCGAACGCTACGAACAGGCCACCACCGCCAGCGACGGCAGCGCGTCCATCAAGGCCGGCGAACAGCTGGCCAACCTGCAGGTGCGCCAGGCCTGGGCCGGCGTTCAGCACCTGGCCGTGCCGCGCACCGCCGCGAAGGCGGGCGCCGGCAAGGCCCAGCCCGCACGGCGGCGTGGCGCCACGGCGGCCAGCGCGGCGGCGGCACCGGCCACGGCGGCATCACCGGCCTGGGCGCGCGCCCAGCGCCAGATCGCCAAGGCGCTGGAGCTGCTGCGCATGCTGATCGACTTCCAGCCCACGCTGGAACGCCACATGCTGCGTGCGTCCGCCCACAAGCGCCTGGCGATGATGGCGCAGGCCCGCGGCGACGACCCGGCCTGGGACGCCAGCCTCGCCGACATGGCCAAGGCCTGCGAACAGGCCCTGAAGGCCGGCCGCGATGCCGGCCAGGCCGGCGAGCTGCACTACCCCTTGAGCAACCTGCTGGCCGCTGACGTGGCGCGCCACGCCGGCCAGCCCGGCTGGGCCGGCCCCGACAGCACGCTGGTGAGCCAGTTGCGCCAGGCGCTGAGCCAGCGCGCCAGCGAAAACCCCGACTTCTGGAGCGTGGTGGGCCTGACCGAGCTGCGGCTGAAACTGGCCATGGCCGAGTGCAAGGTGCGCGTCGACGCGCTGGCCCTGGGCACGGAATACGCCAACCTGAACGAACGCGTGCCATCGCCAGGCCACTGGAGCTCGGTGGCCGACCAGATGGCCTTCCTGCTGCCGGGCTACCTGCAACGCGTGTCCGACCCCGACGAGCGGGCCGCGGCGCAGCGCCTGTGGGACCAGGTGAAGACCTACGCCAAGGGGCGTTGAGCGCCACTGTGTGCGCCAGCGCACGCAGCGGCCCCTGCATTACGGGGGGCGGCTTGCTCATGCGCAAGCTTTCCGTGCGCCGTCACTTAAATGGCCCTTGAACGGCGGGGGCTCGGGCCTACTGTCTTGTTGGGAGGCCGGCAATTCTGACCGGCTGCCCCGCGCCGGCCCTGCTGGCGCGCATCGGCCAGGTGCCGAGGAGTAAATGACATGACATCCACATCGTCCTCGAATCGCCGGACGGCCCGCCCTTTGCGCAGCGCGCTGGCATTGTGTGCACTGGCAGCCGCCCCCTGGGCCGCATCAGCGCAGGTACAGCCCGACTGGGTGCGTCCGCTGGGCGGCAGTTGGGGCGCCATGGTCGCCGTGGACGTCAACAACAACGCCTACGTGGCCGGCACCGACGTGTCATCGGCCATGACCCTCAGCAAGGTGGGGCCGGGCGGCAACCTGTTGTGGCAGAGCCGCTTCGACCACCCGGGGCTGTATGAACGCGCTGGCTGGGTGGCGCTGGACCGGGTCGGCAACCCGATCATCGTCGGCGCCCTGGTGGACACCAGCCAGAACCCCAACGGCCTGGTGGTGCAGAAGCTCAGCCCGGCCGGCACCGTGCTGTGGCAGGACGTGATCCCCGGCTACGGCGGCACCGCGGTGCGCGTGGCCAGCGACAGCGCGAACAACACCTTCGTGCTGGGCCGCGTGTGGACCACCAACGCCAGCGGCAACACCACCTACGACATGGTCACGGTGAAGTACTCGGCCAGCGGCACACGCGAATGGGTTCGCCCCTTCGGCGTCAGCAGCACGTCCATCGAATCGCCCGGTGCGATGGTGGTGAACGCGCAGGGCCAGATCATCGTCACCGGCGGCACCGGCGGGCAGATGCTGATCGTGGCCTACGACAGCGCCGGCAACACCCTGTTTTCCAAGGGCGTGCCGGCCAACACCGCGGGCCTGGACATCGCGCTCGGGCCCAACGGTGAGTTCTACGTGGTGGGCGGCACCTGGAGCACCACCGCGGGCCAGACCTTCCTGGTGGTCAAGCACGACAGCGCCTTCAACGAACAATGGCGCAAGACCTACGCCGTGGGCCACTACGCGCAGCGCGCGGTGGTGGACAGCACCGGCAACCTCATCGCCACCGGCATCGCCGGCAACTACTTCAACTGGTCCACGGTGAAGATTTCTCCCGACGGCGACATCGTCTGGCAGCGCAGCTACGACCAGCACGGCTACAACGACGAGATTCCGTTCAGCATGGTGCTGGGCCCGGACAACGCGGTCACCATCACTGGCCAGGGCGGCCCGGCGCCCTACGACCGGCTGGGCAACCTGAGCTACCTGTCCACCGTCACGCTGCGCTACGCCGCCGACGGCACGCAGACCTGGTCGGCCAGCACCGAGCAGACCGTGCGCGGCCTGGGTGCAGCCCTGGGCCAGGACGGCAGCGTGTTCGTGGTCGGTGAATCGCCGCAGCTGCTGCTGCACTACGCACCGCCCGCAGCGGGCAACGCACAACCCGTGGCCCTGGCGCGCGCCACCAGCGCCACCAGCGGTGCCAGCGGCCTGGCCGTCTCCTTCTCGGCCGAAGGCTCCTACGACCCCGACGGCGAACTGGCCAGCCTGACCTGGAGCTTCGGCGACGGCAGCATGGCCCGCGGCGCCAGCGTGACCCACACCTTCTACGGCAACGCGGCCTACCCCGTGGTGCTCACCGCCACCGACAAGGCCGGCGCGGCCACACTGGCCTCGCCGATCACGGTGAATGTGGGTCAGTCCAGCGGCGGCGGCACCGCCACCGGGCCCACGCCCACGTCGCTGTCGCTGTCCAGCAGCCGGGTGACCGGCGGCATGCCCGTGACGGCCACGGTCAAGGTGTCGGGCAGCGCCGGCACCACGGTCGCGCTGTCCAGCAGCAACCCCGCGGTGGCCAGCGTGCCGGCCAGCGTGGTGATCCCGGCCGGCGCCACCAGCGCCAGCTTCACGGTGACCACGGCCGACATCAACACCAGCACCAGCGTGACGCTGCGGGCCAAGGCCAATGGCGTGAGCACCAGCGCCAGCCTGAGCGTGCGGCGCTGAAGTCCCGGCGCCCTGTCGTGCCGCAGCCGCAGCCGCAGCCGCGGCTGCGGCCAGCGACAAAGCGCCCACAACCGTCAATACGCCACGGGCGCGGGCAGGTGCCCGCGTCATCACCATGGTCATGCACTTATGGTGGCGGCCCCTGCTCACCCGCACGCCGATTCGCCTGCTGAAACGGCTGCATGACAGGGCGGGCCAACGGCCGGCATGAGCGCATGGGGCGCGGTGCTGCGCGCCGCGGGCCCTGGACGCCGAGCCGTCCACGCGGGTTGAGGGCTGCTGATGAGCATGGTGCCGTTTCTGTGGATGTTCGACGCGTACGAACTGCCCGACGTGGACACCCGCAGCTTCACCGACTGGAAGCAGGCCTGGGCCGTGATGGACCGCCTGCGCGAGCTGCCGCCGCGCCCCAACGTGCGGCGCCAGCGCCTGGCCACCTTGCTGGTGCGCCAGTTCCCTGAGGGGCACGAACCGCCGATGTGGGAAGAAGGCGCCCCCGATCCTGCCTACGCCTACCAGACCGCCGTCTGGTCGCCCTACCCGGACCTGAACCAGGTGGAAACCGTGATGCCGGCGGTGGTGAGCAACGCGCGCGAACTGATGCTGGACCTGTGCGACGACGTCAGCCAGGTCTACCTGCCGGCGCGTGGCTTGCCGCTGCCCAAGGACGACGGCCTGACCTACCTGCGCACCCTGCTGCACAGCGACGCCCGCCGGCCCTGGGCCGACGCCGCGGCGCTGCGCCAGGCGGTGGCGGACGGGCTGGCCCGTGTGCTCGGCCCGGCGGGTTTCACCCAGGACCCGGACACGCCGCCAGGCGCGGATGGCCCCGAGCTGTGCTTCAAGCGCACCGTGCCCGACGGGCGGCAGACCGTGCGCGCCAGCTTCCTCGGCCCCCCCAAGGCCGAACGCTGCGTGCTGACACTGCAGCACCGGCGGCCGACGCCGGGCGTGTTCGGCGCCCTGACCGAAGCCGCGCTGCCCATCGACAAGACCCTGAGCGAACTGCGCGTGCAGCACGAACCGGCCTGGCGCGACGAGCGCACCGGCCTGGGCTTCATCGACCTGGTCATGACCCGGTTCTGGCTGGAATGGCTGCTGGAAGACCTGGCGCAGTGGGGCCTGCCCTTGCTGCAGGGCGCCGCAGGTGGCCCGGCCGCCCCGGCATCCAAGCCGGAACCGGAACCGGAACTGACCCTGGAGCCGATGGCCGGCCGCGACAACACCGCGGCGGCCCCTGCGCCCGCCGCAGCCCGCACAGCCGCCCCGGACATGGCCGTGCTGCGCCGCCGCGCCGACGCGGGCGACGTTCAGGCGCTGCAAGACCTGGCCGACGCGTACTACACCGGTGAACACGTGCCGCAGGACTTCGACGCCGCCGCCGCCGCGCTGACGCGGGCTGCCGAACTGGGCTTGCCCAGCGCCATGTTCAACCTGGGGGTGTGCTTCAGGAACGGCCAGGGTCGCCCGCAAGACGCGGACAAGGCCTGGCAATGGTTCTGCCGCGCCGCCGACCTGGGGCACGGGCAGGCCATCTTCGTGCTGGCCCAGGCCTACCGCCGCGGCCTGGGCGTGCCGCAGGACGTGGCCGCGTCCAACGCGCTGATGGTGCTGGCCCAGGCCCGCGGCGTGGCCGAGGCCATCCCGCACGGCGTCGTGGCCGGCGCCGGCCCCTGGGCCGACCTGGCCAAGCAGATGATGGAGCCGGGCCAAATCACGCGCGTGTTGAAGGCACGCCATGCCCCCGCGCGCAGCCCAGGCCGCGCGGTGGGCGCGGCGGCCCGCGCGCCGGCCCCGGCCCCTGCCGGCCACCCGAAGGACGGGTTCGGCCTGCTGCTGGCCGGCCTGGGCCTGTGCGGCGTGTTTTCATTGTTCCTGCTGAAGGCCCTGCCCACGTCGGTGGCCTTGAGCCTGCAGTCCTGGCTGCTGATTGCCGGCGCCTTCGGCGTCTTCCGCTTGTCCGGGCGCCTGGGCCACGGCAGCGTGGCGCGTGTCGTGCTGGCGCTGCTGGCCCTGGTGCCGCTGCTGGGCGCGCTGGTGTGCGGCCTGCAGGTGTGGCGGACCGTCAAGCGCCGGCCCGCGGCCTCGGCCGGCGACGACTGACCGCCCCGGGTGCCACGGCGGAAGCGCTTGTTATCCTGGCGCCACCCGCTTCCCATGGCGCCCCTGCCGCGCCCGGCGCATGACCGCTTCCCCTTCGCCAGACGACGCCGTGGCCCGCAGCCTGGCCGCGCTGCGCGCGCGAAGCGGACGCGCGCGGGGCCCGCGCCTGGCCGTGCTGCTGGGCACCGGCTGGCAGGGCCTGGCCGAGCGCCTGCACACGCCGCTGGCCTGGGGCTACGACGAACTGCCGGCCTTCCCTGCGCTGAATGTGCAAGGCCACGCCGCACAGCTGCTGTGGGGCCGCTTGGACGGCCCGCAGGGCCCCGACCTGATGCTGCTGTGCGGACGCCAACATGCCTACGAACACGGCAACGTGGCCGCGATGAAGGGGGCCATCCACACCCTGGCGGCCTGGGGCGTGCAGGTGCTGGTGCAGACCAATGCCGCCGGCAGCCTGGACCCCGCCATGCGCCCCGGTGCGCTGATGCTGGCCAGCGACCACCTGAACCTGGTGCAGGCCAGCCCACTGCTGCACGAAAGCGGCACCCGCCGCTTCGTGGACCTGCGCGAGGCCTACTGCGCGCGCCTGCGCCAGCGCGCCCGCGCCGCGGTGCCCGCGCTGCACGAAGGTGTGTACGCCTGGGTGCTGGGGCCGCAGTTCGAGACCCCGGCGGAGATCCGCATGCTGCAGCGCCTGGGCGCGCAGGCCGTGGGCATGAGCACGGTGCCCGAAACCATCCTGGCGCGCCACGCGGGCTTGCGGGTGCTGGCCCTGAGCCTCATCACCAACATGGGCTGCGGCCTGGACGGCCCCACGGCCGCGCCGCTGAGCCATGAGCACACCCTGGCCGCCGCCCAACGCGACGGCCAGGCCGCGGTGCAGGCCCTGGTGCAGGTGCTGAAGGCGCTGGCGGATGACGATGCCGGCGCCTGAGCCGCATCAGGGCGGCGCTTGCCGGCCCAGGAACATCAGGTAGGCCACCAGTTCCCAGATCTGCTCGGGGCTGTAGGCATTGCCCCAGGGCGGCATCACATCGCTGCCACCACGCCGGCCTTCGGTGATGGTCTGGAAGGCCAGGGCCGGCGTCAGGTCGGTGTTGCCCTTGAAGGCAGGGGCGCGCCCACCCGTGCCTTCCTTGCCATGGCAGTAGGCGGCGCAGGTGCGGCCGAAGCGCTGCCGGCCGGCTTCGATGCGCGCTGCGTCGTCCAGCGCAAACGGCGCAGGCGCGGGATCGGCGGCGGCGGCGGCGGCCGCCGCCGCGGCCAGTGCCGCCGCCGCCCAGCGACGAAAGCCCCATGCTGCGACGGCCATCGCCTCAGTCCACCGTGAAGACCATCAGCGCCGACCCACCGGGCAGGTCGCGGATCTGCGGGAAGGCGCCGGTCAGGAAGCCCGGCGCGTGCGAACCCAGGCCGGTGGGGATGGCGATGTACTGCCGGCCGTTCACCGCGTAGCTGACCGGGCCACCGCGTGCGCCCGAACCGGCATTGAAACGCCACAGTTCCTTGCCGTTGTTGGCGTCGAAGGCGTACAGCACGCCGCGCATGTCGCCGGTGAACACCAGGCCGCCACCGGTGGCCAGCACCGAACTGAGCGGCGGCATCTCGAAGCGCACCTTCCAGGCCTGCTTGCCGGTGAGGGGGTCGAAGGCGCCCAGCCAGCCATCGGCCTTCTTGCCCGGCGGGTCGGTCAGCTGGATGTCCGCCAGGCCCAGCGCCAGCCCCCCGATGCCGGCCACCGGCTCCTGCTTGGCGCTGGAGACGTGGTTGCACACCTCCATGCCCTGCGAATACCAGAGCCTGGTGCCCGGGTGGTAGGCACCATGGTTCCAGCTGCGCGCACCCAGCAGGTTGGGGCAGTGCAACTTGGTCTTGCCGGTCTCGGGAAACACCGGGTCGATGGGCAGGCCGGTCTTCGGGTCCACGCCCTTGGACCAGTTCATGTTCTCGGTGTACTGCCAGGCATTGCGCATGGCCCCGTTGTCCTTGTCCATCACATAGACGAAGCCGTTCTTGTTCAGGTGCGCCATCACGGTCTTGCCCTGGCCGTCGGGCACCAGCAGGGCTTCGTAGGCGGAGTCGAAGTCCCAGGTGTCGTTGGGCACCTCCTGGCGGTGCCACTTCACCCGGCCGGTCTGCGGTGCCAGCGCCAGCACGGTGGCGGTGTACAGGTTGTCGCCCATGCGGTCGTCGCGGTTGAAGTCCGGCGACGCGTTGCTGGTGCCGATGTAGATGGTGTCGGTGCTGGGGTCGTAGGTGCCGGGCAGCCAGGCCGAGCCGCCGCCCTTCTTGCGGCTGTCGCCGGGCCAGCTCTTGGGGTCGTCGCGCGGGATCTCGAAGGTCCAGGCCCGGTCGCCGGTGTCGGCGTTCACCGCGAAGATCTTGCCGACGATGGGCTGGTCGCCGCCGGTGGTGCCGCCGAACAGGATGTTGCCCGCCAGCTGCGGCGGGGACGAGAACAGCGCGCCGTATTCGGCCTTCATGTTGGTGAGCTGGGTGCTCCAGACCTGCTTGCCGGTCTTCTGGTCCAGCGCGATGAAGCGCCCATCCAGCGAGCCGATGAACACCTTGCCGCGGCCCACGGTGACGCCGCGGCTGGCCGAGCCGTAGAACACCTCCTTCACGATCGGGTCCAGCTTGGGCGTGTAGCGCCAGATCACCTCGCCGGTGGCGGCGTTGAGCGCGAACACGTTGTTGTCGGCAGCGATGGAGTACATCACCCCGTCGATGACGATGGGCGTGGCCTGCAGGCCGTGGGTGATGGCGCCCGGCTGGTGCACCCAGGCCACGCGCAGCTTCTTCACGTTGTCCTTGTTGATCTGGTCCAGCGGGCTGAAGCGCCAGGCGTTGTGGCTGCGGTGGTACTGCGGCCAGTTGTTCGGGTCGTCGAAGCCGGGGCCTGTGGCGGCCGTGGCGGCCGCCGAAAAACCCCAGGCCGCCAGCACCTGGGCGGCGCGGCGAAGGCAAACAAGTCCTGTCATGGCAAAGGTCTCCTCGTGTGTTGGCACCCTGGTTGTGTCGTATAGGCAAACAGACAAACCGACCCGGCCGGCGCGTCATGGCGGCGCCGGTTCCCGGGGGTCCCCCCACAAAGAAAACTCAGGTGCTGAGCTTGCGCCCCAGCCTTTCTTCGATCTTGGCGGTCTTGCCCTTCAGCCGCCCGGCCGGGCCGGCGCGGTAGTCCACCTTGATCTGCACGCCCACGCGCGGGTACTGCGACGACAGCAGCTCGAAGCAGCGCGTCACCACGCCCATCACCTCGGGCCATTCGCCTTCCAGGATGGTGCCCATGGGCGTCAGCTGGTAGGGCAAGCCGCTCTGGTCGATGAGGTCGATCACCGGCGCCACGTAGGCGCTGTAGCTTTCGCCCTGCCCTGCCGGGGCGATCGCAAATTCAAGCAAGACCATGTTCGGCTCTCCTGTGGTTCCAAGCGTCAGGCCGCCAGCAGGTCCCGCGGCGGCACGATGTGGGCGAATTCTTCGGCCAGGGCTTGTTCCAGCCTCTCGTCCAGGTCCGTCGGTGGCGTGGCCCCGCCGTGTGCCTGCGTCCAGGCCTGGGCCACGCTGGTGACGGCCGCTTCGCGGTAACGGCGCCCGCTGCCCAGCGCCGCCTCGAAGGCGTTGCAGGCCTGGGTCAGCGCCACCGGGTCGGCCCGCACCAGCATCAGCGCATGGGCCAGCACCGTGGGCTGGCCGTTCACGCGCCGCCAGGCCTGTGCGGTGCCCACCAGTTTGGTGGGGCCTTCGGGGCCGGCCACCGCCAGGTTGAAGCGGCCATCGCAGAAGGAACCCGGCACCTCGGCCGCGTGGGCGGCGATGCCCAGCCGCGCGAAGGCCGCGGCCAGGCCGGCACACATTCCGCGGTACACCGCATCGGTGCCATGGGGCTGTGCCTGGGCCGTGCGCCACACCAGCGACAGGTTCAAGACCCCCGGCCCCTGCGGCACCAGGCCGCCGCCGCTGGCGCGCACCTGCACCGGCCAGCCGTGCAAGGCGGCTTGCGCACAGGCGTTCGCAAAACCCGCTTCACGTTCATGGCTGCGCGGCACCACCAGGCCGGAACTGCCGCGCCACAGGTGCGCCACCGCACGGCCGCTGTCGGCCGCCCGCGCCAGCCATTCGGCTTCCTGGGCCATGCCGTCGGCCAGGGGCTGGCGGTGGCGGCTCAGGAAGCCGAAGACCGGCAGCGAAGCATCACCCGCGTCGGCCATCAGCCCTCGGCCAGGTGGCCCTGGAGATGCGCCTTGAGCAGCGTGTTGAACTCGCTGGCCTTTTCCATCATGGTCATGTGACCGGCGCCGTCCATCACCTGCACCTTCGCACCGGCCGGGGCGGCTTGCGCGTGCGCGGCCGGTATCACCTGGTCGGCCGCACCGGTCACCACCAGCACGGCATGGCGCTGGGTGTTCAGGTCGCGCGCCGGCTGCCCGGCCTGCTGGCCCTGACCCTGGGCACCGAACAGCGCGTCACCCAGTTCGGTGAGCAGCGCCTCCACACCGTCCAGGCGCTTGTACTTCAGCACGTCGTCGATGAGCTGGCGGTTCACCAGCGCGGGGTCGGCGAACAGCTGTTCCAGCACGGGCTTCAGGTCGCGCCGCGACTGCGACTGCACGAAGCCGCGGGTGTAGCCCACGTTGATCTCGGGCCCCAGCCCGGCCGAGTTCACCAGCGTGATGCTGGCCACCCGCTGCGGCGCGGCCTGCGCCAGCGTGGCCGCGATGGCGCCGCCCATGGAATGGCCCACCGCGTGCACCCGGTCCACGCCCAGGCTGTCCAGGAAGTTGCCGACGAACTGGGCCAGGGCGGCGAGCGAGGTGCCGGGCAGCTTGGCGTCGCTCTGGCCGTGGCCGGGCAGGTCCAGCGCGATCACCGGATGGTGTTCGGCCACCGCGTCCAGGTTGAACAGCCAGTTGCCCAGGTCACCGCCGAAGCCGTGGATGAAGAGCACCGGCACGCCTTCTTCCGGCCCGCGCCGTGCATGCCGCACGCGGATGCCGTCCACGGTGCTGAAGACGAAGGCTTCACCGGCCTCGTCCTCGCCTTCGGCCGCGGCCGGCACCACGTAGCCGGCGATGAAGGCGTCGATGTCCGCGTCGGCCACCTCGGGCGGCGCCAGCACCGCCAGCAGGGCCTTCACCGGCAGGGTCTCGCCTTCCTGCGCCACGCGGCGGCGCAGCAGGCCGGCATCGCCCGCTTCGTAGGTGTTGGAGATCTTGTCGGTCTCGATGTCCACGATGGGCTGGCCCACCGAGATGGTGCTGCCTTCTTCCACCAGCCAGGCCGTGACCGTGCCCTGGCGCATCTCCAGCCCCCACTTGGGCATGACAACAGGCGTGATGCCGGCAGCAGCCATCAGTTGCGCCCCCCGGCCATGGTGCGCTTCACGGCCGCGCTGATCTGCGCCGCGCTCGGGATGTAGGCGTCTTCCAGCACCGGCGTGAAGGGCACCGGCGCGTGCGGCGCGCTGACCATCTCGATCGGGCCCTTCAGGGCGGCGAAGGCCCGCTGCGCCACTTGCGCGGAGATGTCGCAGGCGATGTTGCAGCGCGGGTTGGCTTCGTCCACACACACCAGGCGGCCGGTCTTGGTGACGCTTTCCAGCACGGTGTCGATGTCCAGCGGGCTCAAGGTGCGCAGGTCCACCACCTCGCAGTCGATGCCGTCCTTGGCCAGGGCCGCGGCGGCTTCCAGCGAACGGTGCACCATCAGCCCGTAGGTGACGATGGACACCGTCTTGCCTTCGCGCACCACGTTGGCTTCACCGAAGGGGATGGCGTAGCTGTTCTCGGGCACCTCGCCTTCCAGGCCGTACAGGTTTTTGTGCTCCAGGAAGATGACCGGGTCGTTGTCGCGGATGCTCTGGATCAGCAGGCCCTTGGTGTCGTAGGGGCTGCTGGGGCACACCACCTTCAGGCCCGGGATGTGGGTGAACAGCGGCGTGAGCATCTGGCTGTGCTGCGCGGCGGCGCGGAAACCCGCACCGCACATGGCGCGGATGACCACCGGCGTTTCGGCCTTGCCGCCGAACATGTACTTGAACTTCGCCGCCTGGTTGAAGATCTGGTCGAAGCACACGCCCATGAAATCGACAAACATCAGCTCGGCCACCGGCCGCATGCCGCAGGCCGCCGCGCCGATGGCCGCGCCGATGTAGGCGGACTCGCTCAGCGGCGTGTCCAGCAGCCGGTCGCCATGTTTGGCGTACAGGCCCTTGGTGACGCCCAGCACCCCGCCCCAGGCGTCGCGTTCTCCGTCTCCCCCCGCACCCCCAACAATGTCCTCACCCAAACAGATCACCGAGGGGTCGCGGGCCATTTCCTGGTCCAGCGCCTCGTTGATGGCTTGCTTCATGCTGATCTTGCGTGCCATTTGAATGTCTCCTCGGTCTCAATACTTGACGTACACATCGGTGGTCAGCGCGGCCAGGCTGGGCGCAGGCGCCGCCTTGGCTTCGGTGACCGCACGCTCGATCAGGCCCAGCACCTCGTGGTCGATGGCCGTGAGCTCGGCCTGTGTCAACACGCCGGCGCCCAGGACAGCGGCCGAGAACTTCTTCAGGCAGTCCTTGTTGGCGCGGTTGTCTTCGTTCTCGCCGGGCGCGCGGTAGGTCTGCGCGTCGCCTTCGAAGTGGCCGTGGAAACGCACCATCTTGCATTCCAGCAAGGACGGCCCGCCGCCTTCACGCGCGCGTTTGATGATCTCGCCCGCGGCTTCGTACACCGCGAAGAAGTCGGTGCCGTCCACGGTGACGCCGGGCAGGCCGAAGCCGGCGGCGCGGTCCACGTAGCTGTCCACCGCCACGCCGTAGTCGCGGCTGGTGCTTTCGGCGTAGCCGTTGTTCTCCACCACGAAGATGACCGGCAGGTTCCACACCGCCGCCAGGTTCAGGCTTTCCAGGAAGGTGCCCTGGTTGCTGGCGCCGTCGCCCACGAAACTGAGCGCCACATCGCTCTTGCCGCCCTTGGCCCGGTATTTGGCGGCCAGGCCCGCGCCGCAGGCCAGCGGCGCGCCGGCACCCAGGATGCCGTTGGCGCCCATCATCCCTTTGCTCAGGTCGGCGATGTGCATCGAGCCGCCCTTGCCTTCGCAACTGCCGCCCACCTTGCCGTAGATCTCCTTCATCATCGCCAGCGGGTCCACGCCCTTGGCGATGCAGTGGCCGTGGCCGCGGTGGGTGCTGGCGATGCGGTCGCCATCGCCCAGGTGCATCATGATGCCGGTGCCCGCGGCCTCTTCGCCCGCGTACAGGTGCACGAAGCCGGGGATGTCGCCGCGCGCGAAGTCCACGTGCAGGCGCTCCTCGAATTCACGAATCGTGCGCATGGTGCGGTAGGCCGAAAGCAGCTGGGCCTTGTCCAGTGGGAACGGGTTGCTGGCCATGGGGCGGGTCTCCTGTTGTTGACAAAAAGCGGCTGCCTTCAGGCGGCCGTCACGGGGGTGCGAAGCAGCCCCTGCGTTGCAGCGATGTGCATGCAGCGGGCCACGTCCACGGTGAAGAAAGCGTTCTCGCGCAGCGTGGCGGTGACGCGTTCGCCGGGCTCGAAGCCCAGTTCGCGTTCCCCGTCCAGCGCCACGGTGCCGGCGTCCTGGGCGATGAGCAGGGGCTCGTCGGCCACCATGCGCTGCCAGCGTGCGATGGGCACGGGCCGCACCAGGCCGGGCGCGATGGGGGCGTTCAGGTTCAGCAGCGCGTGCCGGGCGTCGTGCGCCATCTCCACCGCCAGGCCGCCGGGCTGTGTGCGGTCCACCGGCTCCAGCAGGCCGCCGATGGCCGACAGGCCGATGCACTGCGGGTCGGCGAAGGCCAGGTAGGCGGCCTGCAGGGCCTCGGGCTTCCACAGCGCGCGCGCGCCGATGAAGCGGTCGCTGGTGATGACGGCGTCCACGATGGCGATGTCCAGCAGTTCGCGCTGCGGCGAGGCCACGCTCACCTCGATCAGCTTGTTGCCGGCCAGCGCCTGCGCCGCAGGGATGCGCCCGCTGGCGTACAGGCCCACCGCCATGCCGGTGATGGTGGGCTCGCGCATTTCGGGGAAGGCGTTGTTGGTGCCGGTGGACAGGCCCGCCACCGGGATGCGCGAGCCGCAGCGCAGCAGTTCGCGCACCACCGCGCGGTGGGTGCCGTCGCCACCCAGCACCACGATGACGGCCACGCCCGCTTCCACCATGCGGCGCGTGGCCTCGAAGGTGTCGTCCACGGTGGACGTGGGCTCGAAGTCCAGGTAGTCCAGCTGGGGGTAGCGCGCGGCGTGCTCGCCGCGGTTCACCTGGCCGCGTTCACGCTGCAGGGTGCGTTCCAGCAGGGCGCGGATGCCGCCGCGGTCGGGCATCATCAGCGTGCGCGCCACGCCGCAGGAACCGGCGGCGGCCAGCATGCGCAACACGATGTTGACGCGGTCGCTGGTCTGCAGGTTGCCGGCATTGGCCACCACGCGGCGGATGTCGCGCGCCGACACCGGGTTGGCGACCACGCCGATCAGGGGTGAAGGGACGGATGCACTCATCGGCCCCTGTATGCGCAACCGGCGTGCCAAGGCCCAGAGTGCGCTGCAGCATGGGACACACCACCGGGCGTGGTGCGGGCACCAGGGCGCGCCCTCTGGCGCGCTGCAGCAATGTCACCCAGTGACAGGTGTCACAGCCTCAGGCTGTGACATCCGCCACGGCTGCGGCACCCCAAGAGGCGGCACCGCCGCCGGTGTCAGGCGTGGTCCAGGGCGTTGGGCGTGGACAGGCCCAGGGCCAGCAGGCCAATGAGCAGCAGGCCCAGCGGGTAGGTGGCGTCAACGGGCCAGGCCAGCATGGCCAAGGCCAGGGGCAGCAGCGCTTGCGGAATTAGTTTCAAGGCGTTCTCCTGAGGGGACAGCAGCCGGGCGCAGGGGGCGGCACAGCGACCTCGGGCCACGGGGACCGGGGGTTCAGGAGATCGAGGGCGGTGCGCGTGGTCGGGCGCGCCAGCGGTCCCGGGGATGGAGCTCGGGCTGGGCCCAGGCTGCGGCAGGGCCGGCGTCCGCCAGGGCCAGCAGGGCCAGCGCCACGGGTGCCAGCGGCAGCCCATCCGGCAGGTCGCGGTCCAGCGAACACAGCGGGCAATGCGCCAGCAGGCGCTGCCAGGTGTCACTGTCTGCCGGGGTGGGCCGGGCCGCAGCGCCAGCCTGGCCCGCCGTGGCACAGCCCTGGGCCCAGGGCTGGGACTCACCGCGCGCGTGGGCCATGCCACGCGACAGTGTGGGCACCAGTGCAGCCGCCAGCAGCAGGGTGAAGACCACCCGCGCCCATGCCTGTCGCCGCATCGTTGCCGCCGTCATGGGCGCCAGTCTAGGGCCCGTGCCGAGGCCGCGGCTGCGACCGAACGCCACGCGGCGACGTATCCACGCGGCCGGTCCAGGCCTCGTGCCGGGGTGATGCGTCCATGAATTCAGCCCTGGGTGCCACCACCGCGCCCGCAGCGCGGCGGAACGGCGCAAGCCGCAAACCCAGGTTCAGGCGGCGACCTTGCGGCAGTCGTCGGCGCAGGCCTTGCACGCGTCGGCGCAGTCCTTGCACTGCGAGTGCTTCTTCTCGTGCTTGCGGCATTCCTTCTCGCAAGCCAGGCAAGTGTCGATGGCCACCTTGGCCAGCGCCGGCAGGCGCGGCGCGTCCTGGGCCGCCAGCGAACGCAGCGCGGTGCAGACCGCGATCAGTTCATTCACCGACTTGGCGCATTCGGCCATGTCCTTTTCGCCTTCGGCCAGCACGATGTGGCAATGCGCCAGGCAGGTTTCGCCGGTCATCACGCAGTGCGCGGCCGACTGCATGACGGCGTCGTACTTGCCGCCGCCGGCCGGGTGGTGGTGGGCATGGGCGTCAGCGGCCTTGGGCTTGGGTTTGGACTGCGCCAGGGCGCCGAAGGCGGCGGTGGCCGCTGCTGCGGCGGTCATGAGGGCTCGGCGTTGCATGGGGGCTCCTTGAGGTGCGATAAAAAAATCGACCCGCATTCTCTCGCGACGCCGGGCGCACCGCCCTGTGCCAGATCAGCCCGGCGGGATGTCCTGCACCCGCAACGGGGACTGCAAGCCCCAGCGCTTCATGCGGCGGTACAGGGTCATGCGGGCCAGTCCCAGTTGGCGCGCCACCACGCTCACATTCCAGTGCGCCGCGCGCAAATACTGCAGCAGCAGCAGGGCTTCGGCCGGCAGGGCGGTGTCTCCACCCGCGACCGGGCCACCGGGATGGTGCAGCGCGGCGCGGGCCGCGGCCACCAGTTCATCGGGCAGGTCGGCGGCGCGGATGTAGCCGCCGCTGCACACCGCGCGCGCCACTTCCAGCGCATTGGCCATCTCGCGCAGGTTGCCGGGCCAGTGCCAGGCCTTCAGCCAGTCCATGGCGTCGGGCGCCACCGCGGGGGCGGGCGTGCCGCCGGCCTGCAGCAGGCGGTCCACCAGCCAGGGCAGGTCGCTGCGTTCACGCAGGGCGGGCAGGTGGAAATGGGCGCCGTTCAGGCGGTAGTACAGGTCGTCGCGGAACTGGCCGGCACGCACCTGCGCTTCCAGGTCGCGGTGGGTGGCAGAGATGACGCGCAGGTTCACCGGCACCGGCCGCGCCGCGCCCACGGGCAGCACTTCGCGCTCGGCCAGCACGCGCAGCAGCCGGGCCTGGGCCGACGGGGGCATGTCCCCGATCTCGTCCAGGAACAGGGTGCCGCCGTCGGCTTCCATGATGAGGCCACGCTTGCCGCGCGCCAACGCCCCGGTGAAGCTGCCGGCGGTGTGGCCGAACAGCTCGCTTTCGATCAGGCCTTCGGGAATGGCGGCGCAGTTCACCGCGACGAAGGGCTTGTGCTGGCGCGCGCTGGCTTCGTGCAGGGCCTTGGCAAAGTACTCCTTGCCGGTGCCGGTTTCGCCGGTGATCAGCAGGCTGACCGGCGAATGCACCAGGCGCGCCGCGCGCTCCACCTGGCGCTGCAGGCGGGCGTCGCCGCCGCACAGCCGGGCCAGGGCGGGCGGCAGCGCTTGCGGCTGCGCGGTGACAGGCGTGCCGGCCCAGCGCGTGGGCGGCGGCGTGGCGCTGGCGAACAGCAGCCGGCCGCTGCCGGCCAGCGTGAGCGCGCGCTGCTCCTGGGGCTGGCTGTGCACGAAACGGCCCAGGTCGCTGAAGCGGGCGGTGAACAGGCGTTCGAAGGGCTGGCCGATCAGCGGCAGGCCGGCCCCGGCGCCATCGGCCTGCAGCAGCAACTGCGCACGGCGGTTGTGGCCGATGATGCGCCCGGCCGCGTCCAGCGCCAGCAGGTACTCGGGGTTCACGTCCAGGAACTCGGGCGAGGGGTTGAGCTTCACCACCCAGTCGTTGCGGAACCAGCGCAGGAAGTTGGCGTTTTCCACGTGGTGCGCATACACCTTCACCAGCTGCAGCGCCAGGTGCTGGCTGCTCTTGGCCTGGGGCGATGTCAGCGCCGAGATGTCCAGGATGGCGTTCATGCGCCCCAGCGGGTCGTACACCGGCGCGGCGGTGCAGGTCAGCGGGATGTGGGTGGCGTCGAAGTGGTCGTCCTGGTGCACGGTGAGCGCGCAGCCGGTGGCGATGGCGGTGCCCACGCCGCAGGTGCCGGCATGCTGTTCGCTCCAGTCGGCGCCCAGGTACAGGCCGGCACGGCGCAGGCTGCTGTCCAGCTGCAGGTCGCCGATGAAATCCACCGTCACCCCGCGCTCGTCGGTCAGCAGCACGCAGTAGCCCATGCCGGCCACCTGCTGGTACAGGGTTTCCAGGCCATGGCGGGCGATGTGCAGGAACTCGTCGATGCGCTCACGGTGTTCGCGCAGGCGCTGCGCCGGCAGGATGACCGCCGGCTGCATGCGCGTGGGGTCCAGCCGGTGCTGGTGCACGCAGCGGGCCCAGGAGTCGTGGATCAGCGCGTCCGGGGTGTGCAGCGCCGCCATCTCCGGCGTGAGGGCCTGGCCGTGCCCGGCCAGCTGCATCACGGCGTGGATGTGGTCGCGCTGGCGCTCATGTTGCTGCAAGCCCATGCCGGTGTCTCCTGCTGCCCCCGGCGGCCGACCGCGTCTGGCGCACGGCCTGATGCTGCTTGGGGGAAGGGCAATGTACACGTGGCCGCGGCGCGCCGCCAGCGCAGCGACCCGGGCGGCCACGCTCAGGCGGCCAGCGCCGCCTTCATGGCGCCGATGACGGCGCGGTAATCCTTCTGCCCGAAGATGGCGCTGCCGGCCACGAAGGTGTCGGCACCGGCGTCGGCCACGGCGCGGATGTTGTCGGCCTTGATGCCGCCGTCCACTTCCAGGCGGATGGGCCTGCCGCTGGCGTCGATCATGCGGCGCAGCTTCTCCACCTTGCGCAAGGCACTCGGGATGAAGCTCTGCCCGCCGAAGCCGGGGTTCACGCTCATCACCAGCACCAGGTCCACCTTGTCCATCACCCACTCCAGCGCGTCCACCGGGCTGGCGGGGTTGAAGACCAGGCCGGCCTGGCAGCCGGCGGCCTTGATCAATTGCAGGGTGCGGTCCACGTGGGTGCTGGCGTCGGGGTGGAAGCTGATGACATCGGCCCCGGCCTGGGCGAAGGCGGCGGCCAGCGCGTCCACCGGCTGCACCATCAGGTGCACGTCGATGGGCACGCGGCTGCCGTCGGGCTTCACCGCATGCTTTCGGATGGCTTCGCACACCATGGGCCCGAAGGTCAGGTTGGGCACGTAGTGGTTGTCCATCACGTCGAAATGGATCCAGTCGGCGCCGGCGGCGATGACGTCGCGCACCTCCTCGCCCAGGCGGGACAGGTCGGCGGACAGGAGCGAAGGGGCGATGCAGGGGGTTGCGGTCATGCCGTGGCGAGCTTTATCAGGGGTGAGGGCCATTCTAGGAAGGCGGCGGCGCGGCGCGGGACCGGCTCCTAGAATGGCCCGCATGGCCCGACCCGAAATGAAGTGCAAAGTGGTGGTGCGCCCGCTGCCCGAGCAGACCGACACCGCCCGCGAGCAGTACGCCTACGCGTACACCATCACCATCACCAACAGCGGCGACACGCCCGCGCAGTTGGTGGCTCGGCAGTGGCACATCGTGGACCATCGCGGCACCGAACAAGAGGTGCGCGGCCTGGGCGTGGTGGGCCACCAGCCGCTGCTCAAGCCCGGCGAGAGTTTTGAATACACCAGCTGGGCGCAAATCGCCACGCCGCAGGGGTCGATGAGCGGGCGCTACTTCTGCATCACCGAAGACGCGCACTGGTTCGAAGCGCCGGTGGAAGAGTTCGCGCTGGCCGATACCAGCGCCCTGCACTGAAGCGTCTCAGCGTTCGTCTTCGGGCGGCGGCACGCGCTCGCCGCGCGAGCGCCCGGCGAACATGGTCCACCACACGATGAAGATCAACAGGCACCCGGCGCCCAGCGCTTCCAGCAACATCACCCACATGGCCGCCAGCATACCCGCGCGCGCGTTGACGCTGGCGTTGGCTGCCGCGGCCCTGCTGGCCGCCTGCGGCACACCCCCGCCACCCGCCCCGGGCCCGGCCGCACCGGCGGCCAGCGCACCGGCCAGCAGCACCCAAGACCTGATGCGTCCGCGCGCGCGTTGGGCCCGCGCCGACTGGGGCGACCTGCCCGGCTGGGACGCCGACCGCGCCCGCGAACTGTGGCCGGCCCTGGCCGCCGGCTGCGCCAGGCCGGCCGAGGGCTGGGCCGTGGCCTGCCAGCGCCTGCTGGCCAGCCCGCCGGCCAGCGACGAGCAGGCGCGCGAACTGCTGCAGCGCCACCTGCAACCCTTCCGTGTGGAAGCCCTGGACGGCAGCGTGCAGGGCCTGGCCACTGGCTACTTCGAACCCCTGGTGCAGGCCATGCGCCTGCCGCGCTACGGCTTTCAGGCGCCGCTGCACCGCGCGCCGCCCGACCTGGGCACCCGCAAGCCCTACTGGACGCGCCAGCAACTGGACACCCTGCCCGAGGCCAAGGCCAGCCTGCGCGGCCACGAGATCGCCTTCCTGGCCGACCCCATGGACGTGCTGCTGCTGCAGGTGCAGGGTTCGGGCCGGCTGCGCGTGACCGAGCCCGACGGCAAGGAGCGCAACACCCGCGTGGCCTACGCCGGCCACAACGACCAGCCCTACCGTTCGGTGGGCCGCTGGCTGATCGAGAACGGCGAGCTGAAACCCGACGAGGCGTCCTGGCCCGGCATCCGCGACTGGGCGCGGCGCAACCCGGGCAAGGTGAACAGCCTGCTGTGGAGCAACCCGCGCGTGGTGTTCTTCCGCGAGGAAGCCCTGCTCGACGACAACGTGGGGCCGCGCGGCGCGCAGGGCGTGCCGCTCACACCGCAGCGCAGCGTGGCGGTGGACCCGCAGGCCGTGCCCTACGGCACGCCGCTGTGGATAGACACCACCGAACCCCTGGGCAGCGCCCCCTTGCGCCGCCTGGTGATGGCGCAGGACACCGGCAGCGCCATCCAGGGCGCGGTGCGGGTGGACTATTTCTGGGGCTGGGGCTGGCAGGCCGAGCAGTCGGCCGGGCGCATGAAACAGGCGCTGAAGGTGTGGGCGCTGTGGCCGAAGTGAACCGAGGCGCGCCCAGGGCGGCGCGTCAGCCGATCTCCACCCGGTCGCGCCCGCCCTGCTTGGCGCGGTACAGCGCACGGTCGGCGCGGTCGATGGCGCTGTCCTGCGACTCGCCGTCGCCGCACTCCACCAGGCCGGCGGAATAACTCACCGCCAGGCCCGGGGCCAGCGACTCGAAGCCACCGGCGCGCACCACCGCCTGCAGACGCGCCAGCAGCTGGCCCGCGCCCACCAGCGGCGTGCCGGGCATCAGCAGCAGGAATTCCTCGCCGCCCCAGCGCGCCAGCGCATCGGCCGGGCGCAGCTGCTCGCCCAGCAGCCGCGAAAAGCGCTTGAGCACCTCGTCGCCCACGCTGTGGCCATGGTTGTCGTTGATGCGCTTGAACAGGTCGATGTCCAGCAGCGCCACGCACAGCGGGCCCTGGCCGCGTTCGAGGCGCGGTTGCTCGCGGCCGAGCAGTTCCACCATGGCGCGGCGGTTCAGCAGGCCGGTCAGCGCGTCGCGCGTGGCCAGTTCGCGGTTCAGTGCCAGGGCCTCCTGCAGTTCGGCCTTCTGCTGCGACAGCCGCGCGCGCAGCTTGCCCAGCCGCACCGCCAGCGTGGCGGTGGCGCCCATGACGATGATGGCGAAGACGAAATGGATCAGCTCCACCCGCGGGTCGTAGCGGCCGTTGGAATAGAAGGCGCGCCAGGCCATCACGCTGGACAGGCAGATGAAGCCGAAGCCGGCCAGGCGCCAGGCCACCTGGGGCCGCAGCCCGAACATGCCGAACAGGATGACCAGGATCATGATGCCCATCACCGCGCCGCGCGCCGGCCCGGTGATGGCGTAGCTCCAGCTCACCGACACCAGCGCGAACACCGAACCGGGTACGGTGAGCGACGGGTCGGCCTTCACGCGCTCGCTCCAGCCGCTGCGCACCAGCACAAAGAACAGCGTGGCCCCGCACAGGTTGAAGGCGGTGAGCGCGTTGGATTCGGCCGCGTCCATCAGCCCCAGCAGCACCTCGGCGTGCTGGAACAGCGCGAACAGAAAATAGACCACCCACATGATCAGCAACATGCTGCTGCGCATGCGAAGCCGCGGCTCCCCGCCCAGCAACAGGTCGGGCAGCAGGGGTGGCGTGAGAACGGCGGACATCGCTCTGGTATCGGCCGGCCCGCCGCCGGACTTGAGGACCGGTCAGCCCCGGCCGCGCAGCGCCTGCCGAAGGTGCGGCCACAGCAGGTTCAAGGCCAGGCCGGCCAGCACCAGCGCCGCGGCCGCCAGCTTCCAGGCCGGCAGCGGCTCCCCCAGCCACCACGCGGCGCTGCCCATGCCGAACACCGGCACCAGCAGGGCCCAGGGCGACACCGTGGCCGCCGGGTGCCGGGCCAGCAACCAGCCCCAGGCGGCGTAGCCGAACAGGGTGTTGCCCAGCGCCTGCCAGGCCACCGCCGCCCATTCAAAGGCACCAGCGTGCTGCAGCCCCAGGCCGATGGCCGCCGGACCGTCCACCACCAGCGCCAGCGCGGCCAGCGGGGGCACCGCAAAGGCACTGCTCCACACCACGTAGGCCAGCATGTTCACGCCCACGGCGCGGCGTGCCACCAGGTTGCCGCAGGCCCAGTGGAAGGCACCCAGCAGCACCAGGCCCAGGCCCAGGGGCGTGGTGTGGCCGTCGGTGTGGGCGCCGATCACGCCCAGGCCGGCAGCGGCCAGTGCCAGCGCCAGCCACTGGAAGCGCGCCAGGCGCTCACCCGCGCGCCACATGGCCAGCCCGATGGTGAAAAACACCTGGGTCTGGATCACCAGCGATGCCAGCCCCGGGGTGATGTGCCCCCGCATGGCGATGAACAGCAGCGCGAACTGGCCCACGCCGATCAGCACGCCGTACAGCGCCAGTTCGGTCCACGGCAGCGCCGGGCGCGGGATCAGCAAGGCCGCCGGCAGGAAGGCCAGGATGTAGCGCAGCGTGGCCAGGGTCAGCGGCGGCAGCACCAGCAGCGCTTCGCGGATGACCACGAAGTTGGTGCCCCACACCGCCACCACGGCCAACGCCAGCAGCGCATGGTGCCAGGGCAGGTGGGGCTGGGTCATCGGGGCGCGCAGCATACCCGGGGCGGTGGCGCGCACGGCTTGCACCACAATCCAGCGCTGCCCCGCGTCCCGCCCATGCACCGCACCCTTTTCAGCACCCCGGTGGTGAACCAACTCCTGAGGGGCGGTTCGCGCGTGTTGTTGCGCGCCACCGGCTGGCAGGTGGAAGGCGCCCTGCCACCGCAAGCCGCCCGCGCGGTGCTCATCGCCGCCCCGCACACCAGCAACTGGGACCTGCCCTACACGCTGATGATCGGCCTGGTGTTGGGCCTGAACCTGTACTGGATGGGCAAGGCCAGCCTGTTCCGCCCACCCTTCGGTGGGCTGATGCGCTGGCTGGGCGGGCTGCCGGTGGACCGCAGCAAGAGCAACAACACCGTGGCCGCCGCCGCCCTGGCGCTGACGCAGGCCGACGGGCCGTTGCAGCTGGTGGTGTCGCCTGAAGGCACACGCGGCCGGGTGCGGCAGTGGAAGACCGGCTTCTATTTCATTGCGCTGGAGGCCCGGGTCCCCATCGTGCTGGCCTTCGTGGACTACGGGCGCAAGGTCGGTGGCCTGGGCCCGCTGTTCACGCCCAGCGGCGATGTGGAACGCGACATGGCCGAGATCAAGCGCTTTTACGCCGGGGTGCAGGGCAAGAACGCCCACCTGTTCGACGCGGAATGAACCCGGAATCCCTGCTGAGCCTGCTGAGCCTGCTGGACCCTGCGCTTCGCGGCGCATTGTTGGCGCTTCTGTTGTTATTGGCAGCCAATCTGCTTCGATTTGCCCACCGCGCGCCACTTGAACAAACGGGCCTGGCGCTGACCTTCGGGCTCAGCGTGCAGGTGCTGGCGTCCGCGCCGGCGGTGGAACTGGGCCCGCTGGCATGGTGGCGGGCACCCCTGGTCGGCGTTTCCATGGGCAATTCGGTGTTGTTCTGGCTTTTTGCCCGCACCTTGTGTGACGATGACTTCCGTATCGAGCCGCGCCACCGGGCCGCGTGGGCCGCGGTGGTGGCCGCCGGCACCCTGAACCTGGCATTGATGGTGCCCTGGTGTGCCGCGGGCGGACCCGGCTGGGCCTCGGCCATCAGCCAGACGGTGTTCGGCCTGCCCCTGGTGTTCGGCCTGCTGGCGGTGCGGGTGGCGGCCCGCCATTGGCGCGACGATTTGGTGGAGCGCCGCCGCTGGCTGCGTGCCTTCATTGTGGTGGGCGGCTGCGCTTACACCTTGGGCATGCTGCTGGCGCGGCGCAGCACCGCCGACGGCCGGCTGACCCCCAGCCTGGCGGCCGTGGACGCGGCGGCCCTGCTGTTCATCGTGGCCGCGGCCGCCTGGATGCAGTTGCGACCCACGCGCGGCGACCTGGTCGCCCCGCTGGCCACCGCTGAATCTCCAGAACAGTCAGCACCCACTGACATACAAGGGATGGATGCCGAGGCGCCCACCGCCGCCCTGCCCGACCCGGCCGAGGACGCCCTGGCCGTGGCACTGGCCCACGCCATGGGCCCAGGGCGCGCGTACAAGGACCCCGAGCTCTCGCTGGCTGCCCTGGCGGCCAAGCTGAGCGTGCCTGAATACAGGCTGCGCCGCTTGATCAACCGCCGGCTGGGCCATCGCAACTTCAACGCCTTTCTCAATGGCTTCCGGCTGGCCGAAGCCCAGGCCGCGCTGGCCAACCCGCAACAGGCCCACCTGCCGGTGCTGAGCATCGCACTGGAAGCCGGCTTCGGCTCGATCGGCCCCTTCAACCGCGCCTTCAAGGCCACCACCGGCCTGACGCCGACCGAGTTCCGGCGCCAGAACCTGGCCGATTCCTGAAATCGGCCCGGCGCGATTCCGGAATGGCCGTCTTTCGGCCAGACGCGGCGGCCGGCGGCCCCGAAAGTCACTTCACCGCGGGGCCTGTCCCGCGATGGAGGACCTGGACATGGAACAAGCGAACCCCTTCCGCCGTCTGGCCAAGGCGCTGGCGGGCCTGTGCACCGGCCTGGTGCTGGCCGTGGCCCCGCCCGCCGGGGCCGCCGACACACCCAAGCTGGGCATCACCGTGCTGCCCGCGCAGGGCGAGGACGAACCGGTGACCCTGTATTACCCCAGCAGCAGCCCGGCCGCGCCGGTGCAGCATGGCTTCTACCGCCTGAACGCCGCCCCCGACGGTGCGCCGCTGCGCGGCAACGGCCACCTGGTGTTGATTTCCCATGGCACCGGCGGCAGCGGCATGGTGCACACCGACCTGGCGCGCACCCTGGTGGCCGCCGGCTTCACCGTGGCCACGCCGCTGCACCGCGGCGACAACTGGCGCGACCACCGGGTGGGCACCTTTGACAGCCCCAAGATCCGGCCGCAGGAGGTGTCACGCGCCATCGACGCCGTGGCGCGGGACCCCCGCTTCAGCCCACTGCTGGACTTCCAGCGCGTGGGCGTCTACGGCATGAGCGCTGGCGGCTTCACCGCCCTGACCCTGGCCGGCGGGCGCTGGTCGCCACAGCAGTTCGTGAAACACTGCGACGCGAACCTGGCCGAGGACTGGCACTTCTGCACCGGCGTGTTCACCGCGTTGAATGGCGGCTGGCTGGACGGCTTCAAGCAGTGGGTGGCACGCAAGGAAATCCACCGCCGCTTCGACGCCGACACCGCCAGCTACACGCACACCGACCCGCGCGTCGCGGCCGTCGTGGCCGCGGTGCCGGCCGCCGCGGCCTTCGAACTGCCCAGCCTGGCCCAACCGAAAGTGCCGCTGGGCCTGGTGACCATGGGCGCCGACCGCTGGCTGAAGCCGCGCTTCCATGGTGAAGCGGTGCTGGCCACTTGCGCGGCCTGCGAACGCCTGGCCACGCTGGACAACGGTGGCCACGGCGTGATGCTGTCGCCGTCGCCGCCGGGGCTGAGCGGCGTGCTGGGTGACATGCTGAACGACCCGCCGGGCTTTGACCGCGCGGTGCTGCCGGCCATCGACCAGCGCATCGCGGACTTCTTCAGCCGCCGGCTGCTGAACTGAGGCCCTCTAGCGCCAGCGGCTTCAGCGAACGGCGCTGGCCCGGCGCCGCGCCAGCAGCACAGCGCCGCCGGCCAGCAGCATCAGCCAGGTGGCGGGCTCGGGCACCGCCGCTGCCAGGGTCCAGTCGATGCCCGAGGCGCCGGTCGTGGTGACGCTGACGACGCTGCCGTCGGCCAGCCTTGCCTGGCTGGCGCCCAGCCACTGCAGGGTGTGCTCGAAATCGCTGGACGAATTGCCGCCGCCGTCCCGGCTGCGCATACCGGCGATCGACTGCCCCAACAGCGTCATCTCGAAGGGCGTGCCGAAGACGACCGGCACGCTGAACACCACGGTCTCGTCCACCACCTGGTGTTCCGACAAAGGGCCGGGCACGGGGAAACTGGCAGCACGGTAGGTGGGCGCCTGGCGGTCGGTGCTGACCTGGTTGCCGGTGCCGACCACATAACCCGGGTTGGACGTCGACAAGGTGATGTCGTTCTTCAGTGCCGCCACCAGGAAGGCCGCCGAACCGGCATTGCCACTGGCATCCAGCACGCCGCTGACATGGATGGGCAGCAGCAGGAAGCCGCTTTGGCCGGTCAGGCCCGGGGCGTTGGGCGTCATCATGTCCACGAAGCTGGCCTGGCTGATGGCTGCCGGGAAGCTGGTCGAGGGGCTGCCGGGCGTGTTCAGGGTGCTGGACAGGTGCAGCACGCCCATCGACGCCTGGCCGGACGCATGGGCCTGGGCCAGCCCGTTGTCCTGCTGGGCCGTGAGCGCGGCGCTGGCCTGGGCGCCGCTGGCCACCGTGCCGAAACACTCGGTGCCGGGCGTCAACAGGCCGGAATCGATGGCATCGCCGATGGCCAGCCCGTTGCCGCTGCCGCGCAACGAAGCGCAGGTGGCCACCTGCACGCCCGAACCCAGCACATCGGCCGGCACGGTCACCGCTGCCTGCGCCGCAGCGCCCACCAACCAGGCCGCAACGGCCGCCCCAACACTTCTCATGGCCCTGTCCTCCTGCCGGGAATTCTGCCCACGGACCCCGGACAACGCAGCCCCGCCGAATCCCTAGGTCGGCAAGTTCCCCTCGAACCAGGGGGGCCGCTCAGCGCCGCTGCAGGTGCTCCAGCGGCAGCGCCCCCCCGGCCTTGACCTCGCCGAGCGAAAAACTGGTGTGCACCTCCTTCACGTCCGGCAGCTTGAACAGCTTGTCGCGGGTCCAGCGCGAATAGGCGTCCAGGTCGGTGGCCACCACGTGCAGCTCGAAGATGCCCGCGCCGCTGATGTAGTGGCAGGCCACCACCTCGGGCAGCGCGCGGATGCCGGCTTCCAGCGCGCGGGTGGCGCTGTCGTTGGTGCGTTCGGCGCCCAGGCGCACGAAGGCCAGCACGCCCAGGCCGATGCGGCGGCGGTCCACTTCGGCGCGGTAGCCGGTGATGAAGCCGTCCTGTTCCAGCCGCTTCACCCGTCGCCAGGTGGGCGCGGCGGACAGGCCGATGCGTGCGGCCAGTTCGGCATTGGACAGGCGCGCGTCGCGCTGCAGCTCGGCCAGGATGGCGATGTCCCAGCGGTCCAGGCCGCTGCCTTGTGCGTCGGCCTGGGTGGGGGGCGGCGCGCTTGCCGCAGGCTCGCGCGCACGACTCCGCGTTTTCCCTGATACCGGCTTGGGCGATGGTTTTCTTTCGCGAAGTGCCATGGTGGAGGAAGAAGCTTGCGCGAAGTATCGCGCTCACGGCAAACAAAGAAAACACTTGCGGCAGCGTGCAGCCTAAACTTTGGCGAACATCGCACCCCCCGGTGCCCCCTTCGCACCGCGCCCCGCAGGAGCCCGCCCCGCCATGAACGCACCGCTGCCCGAAGCCATCCGCCGCGCCCTGGAGGCTGCCACGCTGGACGACAAGTACGCGCTGGACAGCGGCCGGGCCTTCATGAGCGGCACCCAGGCCCTGGTGCGCCTGCCCATGCTGCAGCAGGTGCGCGACGCGCAGAAGGGCCTGAACACCGCCGGCTTTGTGTCCGGCTACCGCGGCAGCCCGCTGGGCGGCTACGACCAGGCGCTGTGGGCGGCCAAGAAGCACCTGGCCACGCACAACGTGGTGTTCCAGCCCGGCGTGAACGAAGAGCTGGCCGCCACCGCGGTGTGGGGCACGCAGCAGATGGAGTTCGACGCCGAGAACAAGAAGTTCGACGGCGTGTTCGGCATCTGGTACGGCAAGGGCCCGGGCGTGGACCGCTGCTCGGACGTGTTCAAGCACGCCAACCTGGCCGGCACCGCGCCACATGGCGGCGTCATCGCCATCGCCGGCGACGACCATGTGGCCAAGAGCAGCACCGCCGCGCACCAGAGCGACCACATCTTCAAGGCCTGCGGCCTGCCGCTGTTCTTCCCCTCGGACGTGCAGGGCATCCTGGACATGGGCCTGCACGGCTTCGCGATGAGCCGCTATGCCGGCGTGTGGACCGGCATGAAAACCATCCAGGAGGTGGTGGAGTCGGCCGCCAGCGTGGACGTGAGCCCGGACCGGGTGAAGATCGTCCTGCCGGACGACTTCAGCATGCCGCCCGGCGGCCTGCACATCCGCTGGCCCGACGCCGCGCTGCCGCAGGAAGCGCGGCTGATGGACTACAAGTGGTACGCGGCGCTGGCCTATGTGCGCGCCAACAAGCTGAACCACAACGTGATTGCCGGGCCGAACGACCGCTTCGGCATCATCGCCAGCGGCAAGGCCTTCAACGACACGCGCCAGGCGCTGGCCGACCTGGGCCTGTCCGACGATGTCTGCCGGTCGCTCGGCATCCGCCTGCACAAGGTGAACGTGGTCTGGCCGCTGGAAGCCAACATCACGCGCGAATTCGCGCAGGGCCTGACCGAGATCCTGGTGGTGGAGGAAAAGCGCCAGATCATCGAATACCAGGTCAAGGAAGAGCTGTACAACTGGCGCCCCGACGTGCGGCCCAATGTGCTGGGCAAGTTCGAAGAACCCGAGGGCGACTTCACCGGCGGCGAATGGAGCCACGCCAACCCCAGCGGCAACTGGCTGCTGCGCGCCAACGCCGACCTGAGCCCGTCCATCGTGGCCCAGGCCATTGCCAAGCGGCTGAAGAAACTGGGCGTGCCGAGCGACGTGGCCGCGCGCATGGACCAGGGCCTGGCGGTGCTGGCCGGCCGCGACCTGAAGAACACCGGCAACGCCGCGCCTGTGGGCGCCAACCCGGGCGCCACCGCCGAGCGCCAGCCCTGGTTCTGCAGCGGCTGCCCGCACAACACCAGCACCAAGGTGCCCGAAGGCAGCCGCGCCATGGCCGGCATCGGCTGCCACTTCATGAGCGTGTGGATGAACCGCTCCACCGTGGGCTTCACGCAGATGGGCGGCGAGGGCGTGCCCTGGGTCGGCCAGGCGCCGTTTTCCAAGCGGCCGCACATGTTCGCCAACCTGGGCGACGGCACCTACTACCACTCGGGGGCGCTGGCGGTGCGCCAGTCCATTGCCTCGGGCGTGAACATCACCTACAAGATCCTCTACAACGACGCCGTGGCCATGACCGGCGGCCAGCCGGTGGACGGCATCCTGACCGTGCCGCAGATGACACGCGAACTGGAAGCCGAAGGCGCGAAGAAGATCGTGGTCGTCACCGACGAGCCCGAGAAGTACACCGCCACCTCGAACCTGGCGCCCGGCACCACGGTGCGCCACCGGGATGAGCTGGACGCGGTGCAGCGTGAACTGCGGGAGCTTGAAGGCTGCACCATCCTGATCTACGACCAGACCTGCGCGACCGAAAAGCGCCGCCGCAGAAAGCGCGGCAAGATGGTGGACCCGGCCAAGCGCACCGTCATCAACGAGTTGGTGTGCGAAGGCTGCGGCGACTGCAGCGTGCAAAGCAACTGCCTGAGCGTGGAGCCGGTGGAAACCGAGTTCGGCCGCAAGCGCCGCATCAACCAGAGCACCTGCAACAAGGACTTCAGCTGCGTGAAGGGCTTCTGCCCCAGCTTCGTCACGGTGGAAGGCGGGCAGCTGAAGAAGCCCAAGAAGGAAGCCCGCGCCGACCCCTTCGCGCTGGCGCCGATTCCGGAACCCGTGCTGCCGGTGGCGGAGAACGCCTGGGGCATCGTGGTGGCCGGCGTGGGCGGCACCGGCGTCATCACCATCGGCCAGTTGCTGGGCATGGCCGCGCACCTGGAAGGCAAGGGCGTGGTCACGCAGGACTCTGCCGGCCTGGCGCAAAAGGGCGGCGCCACCTGGAGCCATGTGCAGATCGCCAACCGGCCCGAAGCCATCTACACCAGCAAGGTCGATACCGCCAAGGCCGACCTCGTCATCGCCTGCGACAGCATCGTGGCGGTGAGCAAGAGCACGCTGGCGGTGATGCGCCCAGGCCGCACCTTCGTGGCCCTGAACAACCACCGCACGCCCACCGCGGCCTTCGTCAGCAACCCCGACTGGCAGTTCCCTGAAGGCGGCTGCGAGGCCGGGCTGAAGGCCGCCGTGGGCGAAGCCGCCATCGGCGCCTTCGACGCCGAGCAGGTGGCGCTGCAACTGCTGGGCGACAGCATCTACACCAACCCGCTGATGCTGGGCTATGCCTGGCAGCAGGGCCGGCTGCCCCTGTCCCAGGCGGCGCTGCTGCGCGCGCTGGAATTGAACGGCGTTCAGGTGGACAACAACAAGGCCGCGTTTGAATGGGGCCGACGCTGCGCGCACGACTTAGGCAAGGTGCAGGCCCTGTTCGCCACGCAGCAGGTGATCCAGGTCGTCAAGCGTGCCTCGCTGGACGAGATCGTCGCCAAGCGGGTGGACTTCCTCACCGGCTACCAGGACGGCGCCTACGCGGCCACCTACCAGGCCTTCGTCGAGAAGGTGCGCGCGGCCGAGGCGCCGCTGAAATCCACGCGCCTGTCCGAAGCGGTGGCGAAGTACCTGTTCAAGCTGATGGCCTACAAGGACGAGTACGAGGTGGCGCGGCTGCACACCGACCCGACCTTCACCAAGAAGATCGGCGACATGTTCGAAGGCGACTACAAGGTGGTGCACCACCTGGCCCCGCCGATCTTCGGCAAGGTGAATGCCCAGGGCCAGCCCGTGAAGCAGGCCTTTGGCCCCTGGATGCGCACGGCGCTGCCGCTGCTGGCGAAGCTGAAGGGCCTGCGTGGCGGTGCGCTGGACATCTTCGGCAAGACCGAAGAACGGCGCACCGAGCGCGCACTGATCCTTGAGTACCGGCAGTGCATCGAAGAAGTGCTGGGCGGTTTGACCGCCGAGCGGCTGGCGCTGGCGGTGCAGATCGCCGCCATGCCCGAGGACATCCGCGGCTACGGCCCGGTGAAAGCGCGCCACCTGGCGGCGGCACGCACGAAGTGGGACGGGCTGATGGGGCAGTGGCGCGGGGGCCGGTGAGCGGCCGACCGCGGCACCCCGCCGCTCAATTGCCCACCAGGCCGTTGCGGATGGCGTAGACCGTCAATTCCGAGTTGTTCTGCAGCGCCAGCTTCTCCAGCACCCGGGCCCGGTACACGCTGACGGTCTTGGGGCTCAGGGTCAGCTCTTCGGCGATGTCGGACAGGCGCTTGCCGCTGGCGATCATCACCAGGGTCTGCAGTTCACGGTCGCTCAACTTGTCGTGTGCGTTTTCGGTCACCGGCATGGTCAGGCTTTCGACCAGCATCTGCGCGATCTCGGGCGTGACGTACTTGCGGCCCTGGGCCACGGTGCGCACGGCCTGCACGATCTGCTGCGGGTCGCCCCCCTTGTTCACATAGCCGAAGGCGCCGGCGCGCAAGGCGCGGATGGCGTACTGGTCCTCGGGGTACATGCTGACCACCAGCACCTTGATCGCCGAGCCCTCGTCCTTCAGCACGTGCATCACGTCCAGGCCGCTGCGCCCCGGCATGTTGATGTCCAGCACCAGCACATCGCAGGCATTGCCACCACCGCTGGACAGGTTGCGCATCAGGCCGCGCAGCTCGGCATAGTCGCCCGCTTCGCCCACCACCTGGATGTCGGGCGCATCGGACAGGGTGTCGCGGATGCCGCGCCGGATCAGGGCATGGTCGTCGCACAGAATCACTTTGATCATAGGTCGCCCCACACCGACGGGTCGTGCATGTCTTGAACGGTTTCGGCGAAGTGGGGCATCTCCCCCTTGGGGCCGCGGATGGGCACGCTCAACATCACGGTGGTGCCCTGCGCGCCGCTGGAGATGTCCACCCAGCCGCCCACGGTGCCGGCGCGTTCGTGCAAGCCGCGCAGGCCGAAGCTGCGGGTCTTTTCCAGGTCGGCCGGGCTCAGGCCCCGGCCGTTGTCCGACAGCTCCAGGCTGAGCACCCCGCGCGTGAGCGACAGGTCGATCACCACCCTTGTGGCCTGCGCATGCTTGCTCACGTTGGTGAGGGCCTCCTGGGCAAATCGGTAGGCCACCAGCGGCACGCCGCTGGGCAGCACCATGCTTTCATGGCTGGTGCGGAACTGGCAATGGATGTTGTTGCGCTTCTCGAAGCGGCTGGCCATCCACTGCAGCGCGGCCACCAGGCCCTGCTCCAGGATGGCCGGTCGCAGGTTGTGCATGATGCGCTTGCTGGCCTCGATGGCGTGGTCCACCGTCTCCAGCGCCGACGCCACCCGCGCCTGCACCTCAGGCGCACTGCTGTGGCGCACGATCCAGGCCAGGTCGAACTTCAGCGCGGTGAGCGAGCCGCCCACGTCGTCGTGGATCTCGCGCGCAATGGCCGCGCGTTCCATCTCCACGCTGGTTTGCAGGTGCTGCGCCAGTTCCGACAGGCGCTGGCGCGACGCCGCCAGTTCCAGGTCGGCCGCCAGGCGGGCCTGGCGCTCGTGGTGGGCCTCGATGGCGTGTTCCACCGCCGGGGCCAGCCGGGCCAGGTTGTTCTTCAACAGGTAGTCGCTGGCGCCGCTGCGCATGGCGGCCACGGCGATGTCCTCGCCAATCTCGCCCGACACCAGGATGAAAGGCGGTGCGTTGCGCACTTCCTTCATCACCTGCAGCGCCGCCAGGCCGTCGAAACCCGGCAGGTTGAAGTCCGACAGCACCACGTCCCAGCCGCCCTGCGCCAGCGCGCCGCGGAACTCGGCCTCGGTCTGCACCCGCAGTGCCTTCAACTGGTGACCAGCACGACGCAAGTGAGCACATGCCAACTCGTGATCGAGTTGGGCGTCTTCCAGGTGCAGCACCGCCAGGCGGTGTGACACGGTGTGGCTGGCCATGGCCAAAGTATGACCCATGGCGCCTGCTGTTACGGCCCCGTCACAGCCACGAATAGACCGACCTTTGGCCCGGTGATCGGCCCTACGGCTGGGGGCGGTCTGCCAAAAAATCCCCATCAAAGTCCCCCCGGGCCCTGTGGCCCGCGGTCCCCGTCCCCTGGAGCACCGATGCAAAACGCCGAACAGCCGTCCCCGCCCCTGGCCGAGCCAGGGCTGGCGGCGTGCGCGGGCGACCCGCCGCCACCGCTGCTGCCGCTGCTGGCTGCGGCCGACCTGCAAGACCACCTGATGGCCGCCAGCATGGATCTGGAACGCCTGCAAGGCCTGCTGGACGATGCCAGCGCCACGCTGATGGGCCACTTCTACAGCGCCACCCAGCACCTGAACGGCCTGGCCCGCGCCGCGGCCGGGGCCCCCGAGCTGGACACGCGCGCCCTGCACGAGGCCCTGCAGACCCTGGGCGGCGCGGTCACCGCGCTGCAGTTCCAGGACATGGCGTCCCAACTGATCGTGCACACCCGCACCCGGCTGCGCAGCTGCGCCGACCAGCTGGCGCGCGACGTCATGGGCGACGACGAGGACGGCGCCGCCGTCGTGGCCGCCCCGCCCCTGCGCCCCAACCCGGTGACGCAGGACGAGATGGACGCCGGTTCGGTGGAGCTGTTCTAGCGCCCCGCCCGACCCGCCTGCATTCAAGTTCCGCCCCGCAACGCCCGAAATAGCCCTGATCCCCGGAGAAATTCGATGCACTCAATCCTTGCCGTCGACGATTCGCCCTCGATGCGACAAATGGTGTCCTTCACGCTGAAGAACGCCGGTTTCAACGTGGTGGAGGCCGTGGACGGCCAGGACGCCTGGGAAAAGGCCGGCACGCGTGACTTCAACCTGGTGCTCACCGACCAGAACATGCCGCGCATGGACGGCATCACGCTGACCAAGAAGCTGCGCGAGAACCCGAAGTTCAAGGCCACACCGATCCTGATCCTCACCACCGAGAGCAGCGACCAGATGAAGCAGGCCGGCCGCGCCGCCGGCGCCACCGGCTGGCTGGTCAAGCCCTTCGACCCCGCCAAGCTGATCGAAGTGATCGGCAAGGTCATCCGCTGAAGGCACCGACATGGCCGAAACCCACAACGACAGGGCGTCCGCCAACGCGGGCATTGACCTGAGCCAGTTCTACCAGGTCTTCTTCGAGGAAGCGGGCGAAAACCTCGAGCAGATGGAGCGCATGCTGCTGGAAGTGGACGTGACGGCGGCCGACGACGAAGAGCTGAACGCCATCTTCCGCTGCGCGCACTCGGTCAAGGGCGGCGCCGCCACCTTCGGCTTCGCCGACGTGGCCGAGCTGACGCACCAGATGGAAGCGCTGCTGGACAAGCTGCGCCGCCACGAGCTGGTGCCCACCGCTGCGATGGTGGACGTGCTGCTGGCCGCGGGCGATGCCCTGAAGGCCATGCTGGGCCGCCACCAGGGCAATGGCGGCGACGTGGTGGACACCACCGAGTTGCTGTTCAAGGTGAAGCACCTGTGCTCCGGCCAGGAACTGGACGGCAGCGCCCTGGCCGCGCCCGCCCCAGCGGCGGCGCCCGCACCCGCTCCGGCCGCCGTGGCAGCGGCGGCACCCGCGGAATCCGCTTCCGCTGCGCCGGCCGGTGCCCGTGTGCTGGAACTCACGGTCGGCCCGCTGGACCGGCCCGAGCAGGCCGACGCGCTGCTGGAACTGTTCAAGGAAATCACCGACCTGGGCCAGATCGAACCGCTGGACGCCGGCAAGGCCGCCGACGGCATGCGCCGCTTCAAGGTCACCACCCCCTCCAGCGACGCCGACCTGGTGGACCTGTTCACCTTCCACGTGCCGCGCGAAGCGGTGGTGCTGGCCACTTTCAATGCCGGTTACGGCTTCCACGACGGCGCTCCCGGTGCCCCGGCCAGCACGGCGCCGGCGGCCCCCGCGGCGGAAGTGGGCTACGGCTTCTTCGACAACGCCCCCGGCGCCCCCGCCGAAGGCGGCAAGGCCGCGCCCGTGCCGGCCTCGGCGGCAGCGTCCGCAGCCGCCAGCGCCTCGCCGGTGGCCACGCCCGCACGCGCCGCCGCCCCGGCCAAGGCCGCCGAGCCCAAGGCCGGCGCCGCGGTGGATTCGGCCACCCTGCGCGTCAGCGTGGAAAAGGTGGACCAGCTCATCAACCTGGTGGGCGAACTCGTCATCACCCAGGCCATGCTGGCGCAGAACAGCCAGGGCCTGGACCAGGCCGTGCACCAACAATTGGCCTCCGGCCTGGCCGACCTGGAACGCAACACCCGCGATCTGCAGGAGGCCGTGCTCTCGATCCGCATGATCCCGATGAGCATGGTCTTCAACCGCTTCCCGCGCATGCTGCGCGACCTGGCCGCCAAGCTGGGCAAGAAGGTGGAACTGGTCACCCAGGGCGAGGCCACCGAACTGGACAAGGGCCTGGTGGAAAAGATCACCGACCCGCTGACCCACCTGGTGCGCAACAGCTGCGACCACGGCATCGAGATGCCGGCCGACCGCCTGGCCAAGGGCAAGCCCGAGCACGGCACCATCACCCTGGCGGCCAGCCACCAAGGCGGCAGCATCCTGATCGAGGTGCGCGACGACGGCAAGGGCCTGAACCGCGACAAGCTGCTGTCCAAGGCGCGCGAGCGCGGCATCGAAGCGCCCGACAGCATGAGCGACGCCGAGGTCTGGGGCCTGATCTTCGCCCCCGGCTTCTCCACCGCCGACGTGGTGACCGACGTGTCCGGCCGCGGCGTGGGCATGGACGTGGTCAAGCGCAACATCACCGCGCTGGGCGGCACGGTGGAAATCGATTCGGCCGAAGGCTACGGCATGAGCGTGAAGGTGCGCCTGCCCCTCACCTTGGCCATCATGGACGGCATGAGCGTGGGCGTGGGCGAGGAATGCTACATCCTGCCGCTGTCCAGCGTGGTGGAAAGCTTCCAGGTGCAGCCGGGCATGGTCAAGACCATCGGCACCACCGGCCGCGTGGTGGAAGTGCGCGACGAGTTCATGCCGGTCATCGACCTGGAGCGCGTGTTCGACGTGCCGCGCTTCGACTTCGAGCACGTCTCCAACATCATGGTGGTGGTGGAAGCCGAAGGCGGGCGGGTGGCCCTGCTGGTGGACGAACTGCTGGGCCAGCAGCAGGTGGTGGTGAAGAACCTGGAAGCCAACTACCGCAAGGTGACCGACGTGTCGGGCGCCACCATCATGGGTGACGGCCGGGTGGCCCTGATCCTGGACATCGGCGCCCTGGTGCGGCGCAGCCGCCACTGATTCGCCGCGCAGCAGCGTCCCATTCAATCTCACTTTCCCGGCAAGGCTCACCCATGACGCAATTCCTGCGACGCTTTTCCATCCGCCTTCGCATGCGCGGCGCCATCGTGATGGTGCTGATGCTGTTCGCGCTGGTGGGGGCCACCGGCCTGCTGGGCGGGCGCCACATGGCCGAGCTGAACCTGCACTTCATCGGGCACTCGATCGCCGAGACCCGCAATGTGGCCGAGATGCGCCGCGACATGGGCGACCTGAGGCGCTACGAGAAGGACATGGCCCTCAACAGCAAGGACGCGGCCTCCGTGGCCGCTTACCGGGCCAAGTGGACCGCAGCAGCCACAGCACTCGACGCTGCCCTGAACCGGATGCTGGCCGGCGACGAAGACGAGGACAACCCCCTGGCGCGCCAGGCCATGGCGCAGTTGAAGACCTATGTCCAATTGGCCACGCCGATCCTGGATGCCGGTGCAAAGGGTGGCTTCGAAAGCGCCGAAGCGGCCAACGCCCAACTGGGGCACGCGAAGAAGTCGGCGCACCAGATCGAGGAACTGATTGGACAGATTGAAAAGATCGTGGCCGACGAGGTGGGTGAGACGCAGGCCGAGATCACCGATGCCCAGTCGCGCCTGATGTGGCTGTTCCTCGGCATGCTGGCCCTGACCGTGGTGCTGGTGGTGCCGTTGACGCTGGCCAACTCCAATTCCATCGTCCAGCCGCTGCAGGCCGCGCGGCAGGCCGCGCTGGCCATCGCCGAGGGCAACCTGTCCGAGCAGTTGCAGGACCAGGGCGCCGACGAGGTGGCCGACCTGATGCGCGGCCTGACCCACATGCAGGGCGCCTTGCAGGGCATCGTGGGCCAGGTTCGCCAGGCCTCGGACTCCATCCGCACCAGCAGCGCCGAGGTGGCCGCCGGCAACCAGGACCTGAGCCACCGCACCGAACAGGCCGCCGGCAGCCTGCAGCAGACGGCCAGTTCGATGGAGCAACTCACCAGCAACGTGCGCCAGAGCGCCGATGCCGCCAAGCAGGCCAACCAACTGGCCAGCAGCGCGCGCGACGCGGCCCAGCGCGGCGGCGCGGTGGTGCACCAGGTGGTGGCCAACATGGACGACATCTCCACCTCGTCGCGCAAGATCGCCGACATCATCGGCACCATTGACGGCATCGCCTTCCAGACCAACATCCTGGCGCTGAACGCGGCGGTGGAAGCCGCGCGGGCCGGTGAACAGGGCCGCGGCTTTGCCGTGGTGGCCGCCGAAGTGCGCAGCCTGGCCCAGCGCAGCGCCAGCGCAGCGCGCGAGATCAAGGCCTTGATCGGCGCCAGCGTCGAGAAGGTGGAAAGTGGCGCCAACCTGGTTCGCGAAGCCGGCAGCACGATGGAGGAGATCGTGGCCGGCGTCCAGCGCGTCACCGATGTGATGGCCGAGATCAGCGCCGCCGGCACCGAGCAAAGCCAGGGCATTGGCCAGGTCAACAGTGCCGTGGGCCAACTGGACCAGATGACGCAGCAGAACGCCGCGTTGGTGGAACAAAGCGCCGCGGCGGCCGAATCGCTGCAATCGCAGGCCCAGCGCCTGGCCAGCGTGGTGGACACCTTCCGGTTGCCGGCCGCCATGACCCTGGCAGCGGCCCCCCTCTCGGCGCCGACCCAATGGGTGGCACCTGTGAAGGCACCCTCCCGCCCGGTCTCGGAAGCCCCCGCGGCGCCCCTGGCCCGCGCCGTCATCGCCCAGGCGCGCGCCACGGCCGCCCCCCAGCCGCCCTTGGCCACCCCCGCCTCCCGCCCAGCCCCGTCAGCGCCCGCCGGCGACGACTGGGAAACCTTCTGAACCCACGCAAGGACATCCCATGGACATGACCAAGGAAGGCGCGCACCTGGCGCGCGATCTGGCCCAGCGCCACGCCGCACGCGGCGGCGAGTACCTGAGCTTTCGCCTCGGACAGGAGGAGTACGGCATCGACATCCTGCGCGTGCAGGAAATCCGATCCTACGAACAACCCACCCGCATTGCCGGCGCGCCCGACTTCATCAAGGGCGTGGTCAACCTGCGCGGCGTCATCGTGCCCATCATCGACCTGCGGCTGAAGATGGGCTGCGACTCGGCCGAGTTCGGCCACTTCACGGTGGTGATCGTGCTGAACGTGAAGGGCCGCGTGGTGGGTGCCGTGGTGGATGCGGTGTCCGACGTGCTGGAACTGGCCGGTGACGCCATCCGCCCCGCGCCCGAGATGAGCGCCGCGGTGGACGTGTCCTTCATCACCGGCATTGCCAACGTGGGCCAGCGCATGCTGATCCTGATGGACATCGAGGCGCTGATGAGCAGCGCCGACATGGGCCTGATCGACAGCAGCCTGGGTTGAACCACCCGCCCGATCCTTTCCCTCTGCCCAGCCAGTCCGATGTCAGCAGTCCTGCCCGCCCGATCCACACCCTTGCGTGATGACGACCCCGTCGCCGCGAAGGACCGCTTTGCCGATCGTTTCATCCTTGTCTGCCTGTCGCTGGGTGCCTTGCTGGCGCTGGCCATCGGCCAGCAGCACGACACGCTGGGCCTGGCGGTGGCCGGCTCGGCCGGCCTGCTGGGCCTGGGGGGGGCCACCGTGGCGCTGGGCCTGTCGCCGCCGCTCAAGCGCGTGCTGCTGGCCGCAGCCGCCATGGGCCTGGTGGCGCTGCAGATCCAGCTGGGCCGCGGCACGCTGGAATACCACTTCGGCGTCTTCGTCACACTGGCCCTGCTGCTGGTGTACCGCGATTGGCGCCCGCTGGTGGCCGCAGCCGCCGTGATAGCCGTACACCACGTGGTGGCTGACCGGCTGAAGGCCGCGGGCTATGGCGTCTACTGCACCCCCACGCCCGACTTCCTGAAGGTGCTGCTGCACGCGCTGTACGTGGTGGTGCAGACCGGCCTGGAGGTTTACCTGGCGGTGACCATGCGCGCCAGCGAGCGCGCCGAGATGCAGCTGGCCCGCCTGGTGCATCGCGTCACGGGCGCCGACCGTGTGTGCCTGGACGTGCAGGCCGAGCGGCCGGACACCCCGCAGGCGCAGTCCCTGCAATCAGCGCTGGTGCGCGTGGATGCCGCGCTGGGCCAGGTGCGCGACTCGGTGGACGGCATGCGCACCGCCTCGCGCGAAATCGCCACCGGCAACATGGACCTGTCGGAGCGCACCGAACGCAATGCCGCCAGCCTGCAGCAGGCCGCCGCCCTGCTGGACATGCTGACCCAGGCGGTGCGCCAGAGCGCCAGTTCGGCCAGCAGCGCCGAACAGATGGCCAGCACGGCCGCCCAGGTGGCCCAGCGCGGCGGCACCCTGGTGGGCCAGGTGGTCACGTCCATGGGCGAGATCCAGGCCAGCTCGCGCAAGATCGGCGACATCATCGGCACCATCGATGGCATCGCCTTCCAGACCAACATCCTGGCGCTGAATGCCGCGGTGGAAGCCGCCCGCGCGGGAGAACAGGGCCGCGGCTTCGCCGTGGTGGCCGGCGAGGTGCGCAGCCTGGCGCAGCGCAGTGCCAGCGCGGCGCGCGAGATCAAGACCCTGATCAACGACAGCGTGGAGCGCGTGGAGTCCGGCACCCGCCAGGTGCAGGACGCCGGTGGCACCATGACCGAGATCGTCACCAGCGTTCAACGCGTGGCCGACATCATTGCCGAGATCAGCGCCGCAGCCACCGAACAGCGCCACGGCATCGACCAGCTGAACCTGAGCATCAGCACGCTGGACCAGATGACACAGCAGAACGCCGCGCTGGTGGAAGAAGGCGCGGCCGTCAGCGCCAGCCTGCGCGACCAGGCCGAAGACCTGGCCAGCGCGGTGAAGGTGTTCGACCTGTCCCCCGCCGCCCTCGGCACCGCGGCCAGCCCGCAGCAGCTGACCCAGACGGTGCTGGCGCAGGCCCGCGCCAGCCGACCCGCGGCCGCACGGCCCCCCTCACCGAAACCCGCTCTGCCAGCGGCCGGCGCCAGCGCCAGCCACGAGGACTGGCAGGCGTTCTGAACCGGAAAGTTTCATGTTTGATCGCCTGTCCATCGCCACCCGACTGTGGATACCCACGGTGTGCATGTCCGTCACCCTGGTGCTGATGGGCACCGCGCTGGCGGTTCGCACCAGCACTTTGGCGCGCGAGTCCAACGAGCAGTTGCACCAGCAGCAGGAAAAGCTGGAGCTGTCGCTGGCCTGGGCCGGCCAGACCGACAGCAATGCCGCGCGTATGGTGGCCGTGATCGCCAGCGCCGACGCCACCCTGGAAGCGCAGTTGGGGCCCGACATGAAGGCCACCACGGCGCGCATCAGCGAGATGGCCGCCCAGCTGGAAGCCATGCCGCTGGACGCCACCGAGCGCCAGGCCCTGGCCCAGGCCGCCGAGCGCCGCAAGGACTACATCGCCGCGCGAGACGCGGCCCGCCAGCAGAAGCTCGGCGGGGACGCCAGCGGCGCCGCCGCCGCGCTGACCGACAAGGTGCGCCCGGCGCTGCAGCGCTACCTGGAGGCGCAGCGACATTTCGTGAAGGTGCAGCAGGCCCGCTCGGACGCGCTGCGCGAAGACGTGACCGCCCAGCGCATGCGCTCGGTCTGGGGTGCCGTGGGCGCCATGGTGCTGATGATCAGCCTGTTGACGGCCACCACGGCGAGTGCGGTGCGCACCATCCGCCAGCCCCTGCGCGGCCTGGTGAAGGTGGCCGAACGCATCGGCCGCGGCGACCTGAGCGTGGAGGTGGAATTGCGGCGCCACGACGAGGTGGGCGAACTCGAACGGGCATTGGCCGGCATGCGCGACTCGCTGCGCGGCATCGTGGGCCAGGTGCGCGATTCGGCGTCTTCCATCCAGCTGGCCAGCGGCGAAGTGGCCGCCGGCAACCAGGACCTGAGCCAGCGCACCGAACAGGCCGCGGGCCAGCTGCAGCAGACCGCCAGTTCGATGGAGCAGCTCACCGGCCATGTGCGCCACAGCGCCCAATCGGCGGCGCAGGCCGACCAGCTGGCCGCTTCGGCCAGTGCAGCGGCACAGCGCGGCGGCCAGGTGGTGGACCAGGTGGTCAGCACCATGAACGAGATCCAGGCCAGCTCGCGCAAGATCAGCGACATCATCGGCACCATCGACGGCATCGCCTTCCAGACCAACATCCTGGCGCTGAACGCGGCGGTGGAAGCCGCCCGCGCGGGTGAACAGGGCCGCGGCTTCGCCGTGGTGGCCAGCGAAGTGCGCAGCCTGGCGCAGCGCAGCGCCGGTGCAGCGCGCGAAATCAAGGCGCTGATCGGCGCCAGCGTGGAGAAGGTGGATAGCGGCGTGGTGCTGGTGCGCCAGGCCGGCAGCACCATGAGCGACATCGTCACCAGCGTGCAGCGTGTCACCGACACCATCGGCGAGATCAGCGCCGCCACGTCGGAACAAAGCCAGGGCATCGGCGAGATCGGCGGCGCCATCAGCGGCCTGGACCAGATGACGCAGCAGAACGCCGCGCTGGTGGAACAGGGTGCCGCGGCGGCCGAATCACTGAAGGACCAGGCGAAGCGCCTGGCCAGCGTGGTCAGCACCTTCCGGCTGCAGGCCGGCGACTCCCACGCGCCCAGCGCCATCCAGGTCGAGCCGGCCGCCCGTGCGCCGGCCTCGGCACCCCGCCCGGCGCCCGCGCCGGCACCGCGCGCCCCCGCGGCCCCTTCGGCGGCGCGGCCCGCCCCGCCGGTGCTCACCGACGCAGTGGCCACCGCCGGTGGCGGCCACGGCGACTGGGAAACCTTCTGATCGACCCGCGGCGCCGCGAGGCCTAGACCTCGCCCGCGCGACGCAGGGTCTGCATCACCGGCCGGCGCAGCACCTCGCGCAGGCCCAGGGCACCCGCGGCCCAGGCGAGCAACGCGCCGCCCGTCGCGCTGGCCAGCGGCACCCAGGCCGGGGCGGTCCAGCTGAACTCGAACACCTGGCGCGCCAACAACCAGCCCACCGCCAGTGCGGCCACGCCCGCCAGCGCCCCGGCCAAGGCGCCCACCCCCAGCAATTCGGTGCGCTGCACCTGCCGCAGCAAGCTGCCGCCGGCGCCCAGGGCGCGCATCACCGCGTACTCGCGCGAGCGCGCCTCGCGCGTGGCGGTGACGGCGGCAAACAGCACCGCCAGCCCCGCCGCCAGCGTGAAGCCGAACAGGTACTCCACCGCCCGGATCACCTGGTCCAGCACGCGCTGCACCTGGGCGATGGACGCGCTGACGTCCACGGATGTGATGTTGGGGAATTCACGCGCCAGTGCGCGGTCGAAGCCCGGCACCGCCTTGTCGTCCGGGGCCCGGAAGGCGCTGATGTAGCTGATGGGCACGCCGTCCAGCCTGGAGGTCGGGAACATGACGAAGAAGTTCACCCGCATCGAGCCCCAGTCCACCTTGCGCAGGCTGGTCACGCGGCCTTCGCGCGCGGTGCCGGCCATGTCAAACCTCAGGCGGTCGCCCAGCTTCAGGCCCAGGGTCTGCGCCAGGCCTTCTTCCACGCTCAACGCGTCAGCCTCTTCGGCCGCCCAGGCCCCGGCCACCACGGTGTTGTGCGGCGGGTTCGCGCCGGCGTGGCTCAAGTTGAACTCGCGGTCCACCAGGCGCTTGGCGCGCTCGTTGCTGAAGCTGGCTTCGTTCACCTCCTTGCCGTTCACCGCCACCAGCCGGCCGCGCACCATCGGAAACCAGTCGTAGTGGGCCACACCGGCCGCGCGCAGCCGGTCCTGGAAGGCCGTGCCCTGCTCGGGCTGCAGGTTGATGACAAAGCGGTTGGGCGCGTCCGGCGGCGTGGCCGCGCGCCAGCTGGCGATGAGGTCGGTGCGCAGCAGCACCAGCAGGGTCAGCGCCAGCAGGCCGACGCCCAGCGCGCTGACCTGCAGCACCGCATAGGCCGGGCGTGCCGCCAACTGGCGCGTGGCCAGCACCAGCCACCGCGGCGCGCGGCTGCGCGGCACCCAGGCTTTCAGGGTCCGCACCCCCACCCAGGCCAGCAGGGCGAAAAAGCCCGACGCGACGGCGAAACCGCCCACCGCCAGCGCGCCGAGTTGCCAGTCCGACGCGGCGGCCACCATCAGCGCGGCGAAGCCCGCGAGGGCCGCCAACAGCACCATGGCCGACGCGGCGCGGATGGCGCCCAGGTCGCGCCGCAGCACGCGCAGCGGCGGCACCCGCGCCAGTTGCAGCACCGGCGGCAGGCCGAAGGCCGCCAGCAGCGTGGCGCCCACGCCCAGGCCGAACAGCGCGGGCATCGGCCCGGGGGGCGGCAGTTGCGCGTTCACCAGGCCGGCCAGCAAGGCCACGAAGCCGAAGTGCACCGCCCAGCCCAGCACCAGGCCACCCAGGCTGCCCAGCAGGCCCACGCCGGCGAATTCCAGTGCATAGGCCCAGGCGATGGCACGCTGCGGCGCGCCCAGCACGCGCAGCACGGCGCAGTCGTCCAGGCGACGCTGCGCGAAGTCACGCGCTGCAATGGCCACTGCCACCGCCGCCAGCAGCGCCGCCAGCAGGGCCACCAGGTTCAGGAATTTCTCGCCCCGGGCCAGGGTCTGGCGCATTTCGGGCCGGCCGCTCTCCAGAGACTCGACCCGCAGCCCGCGCCAGCCGGCCGTGGCCTGTCGCTGTTCCACGGTCTTCACGAAACGGGCGACCGCGGCGTCGAGACCGGGCGGCGCGGCCACGGCCAGGCGGTAGGTCACGCGGCTGGCCGGCTGCACCAGGCCGGTGGTGGGCAGGTCGGCGTCGTTCAGCATGACGCGCGGCGCGAAGCTGGAAAAGCCTGCGCCGCGGTCGGGTTCCAGCACGATGACGCGGTCCAGCAGCAGCCGCGCGTCGCCCAGCAGCAGGGTGTCGCCGAGCGTCAGGCCCAGCGCGTCCAGCAGCCCGGCATCCACCCACACCCGGCCCGGCGCGGGCACTGCCACCAGGTCGGCCTGCGCCCCGGCAGCGTCGCGCAGGCGCAGGCTGCCGCGCAGCGGGTAGCCGGCGCTCACCGCCTTCACCGCCGCCAGGCGCACCGCGCCGCCCTTGTCGTCCGGCGCGCGCGCCATGCTGGGAAAGCCGGCGCTGCTGGCCAGCTGCAGGCCCAGGCTGCGCGCCAGCTGGCGCACCTCGTCCGGGGCCGGCTGGTCGCTGGCCACGACGGCGTCGCCGCCCAGCAGGGCGCGGGCGTCGCGCGCCAGGCCGCGGTTCAGGCGGTCGGCAAAAAAGCCCACCGCGGTGAGCGCAGCCACCGCCAGCAGCACGGCCAGCAGCAGCAGGCGAAGTTCGCCGGCGCGCAGGTCGCGCCGGGTCTGGCGCCAGGCCAGGGCCAGGGCCGACACCGGCAAGGCCAAAGAAGGAACAGGGCTCATGAGCGGGCCATGCTAGCCCACACCCCCCGGCCAGCTGGCAGCAGGGGCCACTGCCAAGCCGTTCACGAAATGCCCCAAACGGCGTAAACGATAAAACTAAATGTTGCGCAGCAGCTGCCGAAAACCCGGGAGAAGGGCCGCATGCCGGGTGCACCGGGCCTTCCCACCCGGAGAACGCCATGAACGAACCCACCCAGCTGCTGTACACCAGTGTGGCCAGGCCCGACCTGGACGAGGCGGAGCTGGCCCGCGTGATTGAACAGTCGGCGCCCTGGAACCGCAGCAGCGGCGTGGCCGGTGCCGTGTTGCTGCACGGCGGGCGCCTGCTGCAGGTGCTGGAGGGCCCGGCGCATGCGGTGCAGGGCTGCTTCCGGCGGCTGTCGGCCGACACGCGCCATGAGCAGGTGACGCTGCTGCAGATGGGCCCGCTGCCCGAGCCCCGCTTCGAGCCCGGCCGCACGCGCCTGGCGCGGGTGCACCCGGCCTTCGCGGAGTCGGTGAGTGAGGTCATCGCGCAGCTGCTGCAGCGCCCGGACGCGGTGAACGTGGAAGCCGCACTGCGCCTGCTGCGCAACCTGGCGCCTGGCGGCTGACGGCTGACGGCGCAGGACCCGGCTTCAAGGCCGCGCCGCCTGAACGCGGCATTCGAATCCCTGCAACCGCGGCGGCGTGCAGGGCCGCTTCAATGGCGGCATGAACTCCCCCCTGCCCGCCCTGTTCCTGTCCCACGGCTCGCCGATGACGGCGCTGGAAACCACGCCGGCCACCGCGTTCATGCAAAGCCTGGGCAACACCATCGACACCCGCTTTGGCCGCCCGAGGGCCATCGTGGCGGTGTCGGCCCACACCCTGACGCGTGAACCGGTGCTGCTGGCCGCACCGCGCCACGAAGCCATCTACGACTTCGGCGGCTTCCCCGACGCGCTGTACCGGCTGCGCTACGACGCGCCCGGCGCGCCCGACCTGGCGCCACGCGTGGCGCAGCTGCTCGGCGACGCCGGCCTGCCGGTGCACACGGTGGCCGAGGGCGGCTTGGACCACGGCATCTGGACCCCGCTGCGATTCGCCTACCCGCAGGCCGACCTGCCCGTCCTGCCGCTGGGCTTTTCGCCGCGGGCCACGCCCGCCGCGCTGTTCGCGCTGGGCCGTGCCCTGGCGCCGCTGGCCGACGAGGGCGTGCTGGTGCTCACCAGCGGCAGCATCACGCACAACCTGGGGCTGCTGTCGCGCTTCACGGTGGCGGGCAATTCCGACAAGGACGAACGGCCTGAAAGCCGCGCCTTCCGCGACTGGTTCGTGCAACGCAGCGCCGCGCGCGATTGGCCCGCGCTGCTGGACTACCGCGCCCAGGCCCCGCACGCCCAGCTGATGCACCCCACCGACGAGCACCTGCTGCCCTGGTACGTGGCCGCGGGCGTGGGCGGCGAGGACAGCGCACCGCTGCGCCTGCACGACAGCAGCGCCTATGGCGCGCTGGGCATGGACGCTTACGGCTTCGGGGCCGCAGCCAAGCAATTGCTGAACTGAGCCATGGCCAAGCAGCCGCCGCGGATCCGGCTCTGCCGGGCCGCCAGCGGCGCCCCCTCGAGGGGGCAGCACCGAAGGTGCTCCGGGGGTGGGTCACACCCTGGCCTGAACGCCCTGGACGAACCAGTCCATCGCGGCGATCTGCGCATCGTCCAGCGCGCCCTGCGCCAGGCGCACCGCGCCGCTGCTGTCCAACAGGCGGCCCGAGAAGGGCTGGAAGCGGCCGGCCTCGATCCCGGCTTGCAGCCGCGCCAGCTCGGCGCGTTCGGCCGCGGGCAGTTGGTCCGACAGGGCGCTGAGCTGCACGAAGCCTTCGCGCATGTTGCCCCACACCGGCTGGGCGCGCCAGCGGCCGTCCAGCACCGCCAGCGCCCTTTGCGTGTAGTACCCGCCCCAGTGGTGGGTCACCGCCGCCAGCTGCGCGCTGGGTGCGAAGCGCCGCATGTCGCTTTGGTAGGCCAGCAGGTGCACGCCTTTTTCCTGCGCCACCAGCGGTACCGCGGGCGAGCCGCTGTGGTTGGTGAGCACGTCCGCGCCCTGGTTCAGCAGGGCCAGCGCGGCTTCGCGCTCCTTGGCGGGATCGAACCAGGTGTTCAGCCAGGCCAGCTTCACCACCGCACGCGGGTTGGCCGCGCGCAGGCCCAGGGTGAAGGCGTTGATGCCCTGCACCACCTCGGGCACCGCGAAGCCGGCCACGTAGCCCGCCACGCCGCTTTGGCTGTGGCGCCCGGCCAGCCAGCCGGCCAGCCAGCGCGCTTCGTAGTAACGCGCGTTGTAGGTGTTCAGGTTCGGGGCGGTCTTGTAGCCGCCGGCGTGCTCGAACTTCACCTCGTGGAAGTCGGCCGCCACGCGCAGCGCCGGCTCCAGGTAGCCGAAGCTGGTGGCAAAGATGAGGCCGTGGCCCTGGCGCGCCAGGTCGCGCAGCACGCGTTCGGCGTCCGGGCCTTCGGCCACGCTTTCCACGACCGTGCTGCGCACGCGCGGGCCCAGCGCCTTCTCCATCGCCTGGCGGCCGAGGTCGTGCTGGAAGCTCCAGCCGGCCTGGCCCACGGGGCTGACGTAGACGAAGCCCACCTTCAGCACGTCGGCCGCGCGGGCGCTGCGTGGCAGCAGCGATGACACAGGGAAGGCACACCCCAGGCCGATGGCGCGCAGCAGCGCCCGGCGCGCGGGCGCGGGCCCGCGGGTGAGGTTTTTGTACATGGTTGTCCTCGACATGGCCACAAAACGAAACGCGGCCGGCTGTGGCACACCGGCCGCGAAGGAGCAGGAATTCTAGCTGGGAGGTGGCGCGCGTCAGCTGCGGCGCTTGCCGGTCCAGCCGCCTGCCATGCCCGGCGCCTGGCGCGCGGCGTGGTGGGCACGCAGCACGATCAGGCCGCCCTGCACGAACAGCGCGTTCAGCAGCCGCACTGCGCGCTCGGGTGTCATGCCGGGCCAGCGGGCGATGTCCCGCAGCGGCGCAATTTCAGTGCGCAGGCGCTCGAAGGTGGCGCCCACCGCACCCGACAGGCGCACCGGGCCCAGCTGGAAATCGGGCGTCACGCGGTAGGCCGCGTGGCCACCGATCTCGTCGAACAGCCGCGCGCGCGGGCCCACCAGCGCCACCGACCACAGCAGCGGCGGCAGCGGCCGGTAGTGTTCCAGCGTGCCGACCCGTTCGGTGTAGGTGCTGCCGGGCGGGCGCAGGCCGGCGGCATCCACCTGCAGCAGCGCCAGGTCCAGGCCGCTGGCCAGCAGTTCGTCGGCCAGGGGGCGCGGGCAGTGATAGAGGCCGTCACGCGGGAACAAGGTGACGGGCCAGACCAGGTCCTGGTGCTTCAGCAGCAGCAGCGCGTTTTCGCGCTGGCGCATGCAGGCCGACATGACCGACAGGACGTCGCCACCCAGCGCGCGCTGTTCCATCTGCACCAGTTCGGACACCAGGGTGGTGGACAGGTTGGTGCTGGGCCCCAGGCCGGCGAACGCGCTGGGATTGCCTTCCTGGCGCTGGCGCTCGAAGGCACTGACATGCCACAAGGTGGAGTGGTCCGGATCTCGCATTGGCTGGCAACGTTTGACCTGCCCCCTGCGACGACCAAGTCACAGCGGGCCAGACAACGATGCTAACGCGCCAGTGTTGCGGCGCAAGCCTGTGCTGGTGCTTTGCATGTTGCTGCCAGGGGTCTGTGGTGCCGCGGCCTCAGTCGGCGATGGGCTCCGGAGACCCCTTTGCCGCTGTGGTGAACAGGTCGTCCAAACGGGCCCAGGCGGCGTCGCGCTGGGCCGCCGGCATGAACGCCGCCTCGAAGCTGTTGCGCAACAGCTGCCAGGCCTGCCGCGCGCCCAATGCGGGCAGGGCGGCGAAGGTCTGCAGCAGGTTGTCGTTCAGGTAACCGCCGAAATAAGCCGGGTCGTCGCTGTTCACCGTGGCACACAGGCCGGCCTCCAGCAAGGCCGGCAGGTTGTGCTCGGCCAGGGTGGGGAAGACACACAACTTCACGTTGGACAAGGGGCACACGGTGAGCGGCACGCGTTCACGCGCCAGCCGCTGCACCAGTGCGGGGCTTTCGGTGCAGCGCACGCCGTGGTCGATGCGCTGCACCTTCAGCACGTCCAGCGCGCTTTCGATGTAGGCCGGCGGGCCTTCTTCACCCGCATGGGCCACGGCGCGCAGGCCCAGGGCACGGGCGCGGGCAAAGACCTGGGCGAACTTTTCAGGCGGGTGGCCGCGTTCGCTGGAATCCAGCCCCACGCCGATGAAGTGTTGGCGAAAGGGCAGCGCCGCTTCCAGCGTGGCCAGGGCGTCGTCTTCCGGCAGGTGGCGCAGGAAGCACAGGATCAGCTCGGACGTGAGGCCCCAGCGTGCCTTGGCGTCGGCCTGGGCCCGCGCCAGGCCCTGCACCACCGCCGCCATCGGCACGCCGCGCGCGGTGTGGGTCTGGGGGTCGAAGAACAGCTCGGCATGCACCACCTGGTCGGCCGCGGCGCGTTCGAAGTAGGCCATGGCCATGGCGTGGAAGTCGGCTTCCTTCAACAGCACGCTGGCCCCGGCGTAGTAGATGTCCAGGAAGCTCTGCAGGTTGGTGAAGGCGTAGGCCGCGCGCAGCGCGTCCACGCTGGCATAGGGCAGGGCCACGCCGTTGTCGCGCGCCAGCGCGAAGATGAGTTCGGGCTCCAGCGAGCCCTCGATGTGGATGTGCAGCTCGGCCTTGGGCGCCTGCCGCAGCAGTTGCGGCAGCCGGCTGCGCGGGATGGCGTCCAGCAGTAACGGGTTCATGGCAGGGCCTCCACACAGGTGCCTGCCCCGAGGTTAGCAAGCGCGGTGCCCGCGTGGCCCGCGGGTCAGAAGAATTCCACCGCCTCGGCCGCCTCGGCCGCCGGGGCGCTGGCGGGGGCCGGCGCCAGCGCTGTCGCCGCCGCGGCCGGGCCGGCCGCCGGCCCGGCCAGGCCGCTGTCGATGCCGGCCACCACGTTGCGCAGGTGCTGGGCGTTGTCGCGCATGTCTTCGGCGGCCATCACCGACTCGGCCACCATGTCGGCGTTGGACCGGGTCAGTTGCGCCAGTTCGTCCAGGCCGTTCATCACCCGCAGCAGGGCCTGGCTCTGCTGCTGCGCTTCGCCGGCCACGCTGCGCATCTCGTCGGCCACCGCGTCCACGCCGCCGGCGATGCCGGCCAGCACCTCGCGCACGGCGGCGCCTTCGCTCACGCCCAGCGCCACCTGCTCGTTGGCCCGGGCGATCAGCTCGCGCACCTGCCCCGCAGCCTGGCGGCTGCGCCCGGCCAGGTCACGCACCTCGCCAGCCACCACGGCAAACGCCCGGCCGGACTCGCCGGCCCGCGCGGCTTCCACCGCAGCGTTCAGCGCCAGGATGTTGGTCTGGAAGGCGATGGCCTCGATCAGCGACACCGCCTCGCCCATGTGGCGCGACTGCTGCGCAATGCCTTCGATGGCCTGCACGCTGCGCAGCACCACCGCGCGGCCGTCGTGGGCCTGGGTGCGCAGCGCCGCGCAGCGCTGGTCCACATGCTGGGCGTGTTCGGCGGTGGCCTGAACCTGCTGCACCGCTTCGCGCACGCCCTGGCTGGTGGTGGCCAGGAAGCTGCCCTGCTGGTCGGTGCGAATGGCCAGTTGCTGCGCCGACACCGACATGGTGACGCCGGCACCGGCCACCTTGCCCGAGCCTTCCAGCATGCTGCCCACAACATTGTGCAACTGCTGGCTGCTGTCCTGCAGCGCGGCCACCAGGCGGGCCTGCTGCCGCATGCGCTGCAGCAAGGCATGCACCAGCGCCCCCACGCCGCCGCTGGCCACCAGCACGCCCAGCAGCACCGCCAGGCTGCGTTGGCGCCAGGGCGCCAGCACGCTGTTCACCGCGATGCCGGTCTGCACCACCAGGCCGTAGGGCTGCACCTGGCGGAAGGCCCAGATGCGCAGCGATGGGTCCGCCTCTGCGTGCGCCCGGACCACGCCCTGCGGCTGTTGGCTGATCGCCTGGAACAAGGCGCTGTCACGCACGTCGCGGCCCAGGTCGCCTTCGGTCTGTGGCGCGCGCGCACGCACCACGCCGTCCAGCCCGGTGAGCGTGGTGACCACGTCCTCGCCCTGGCTGGCGCTTTCGAAAAAGCCGGAGAAGTACGAAGGCGGCATCGACAGCACCACCACGCCGCCGAAGTCGCCGCTGAAAGTGTTGATGCGGCGGGTGAGCTGGAGCGACCATTTGCCGCTGGCCTTGCCCAGCACGGGCTTGCTGATGAACAGGCGGTCGTCCTTGACCTGCACGTGCACCTTGAAGTGTTCGCGTTCGTGCAGGTCCACGCGCTGGAAGGGCAGCGAGGAATGCGACAGGAAGCCGTCCGCGCCGATCACGCCCAACTGGTGGAAGTCGGACTGGATGATGGATTCATCCTGCAGGTAGCTGCGGATGTCCAGCGCCAGGTTCATGCGCCCGTACTCCTTGCGCAGGAAACGCAGGGCCTGGTCGGCGCCTTGCATGCTCTTGGCCACATGCTCGGCGTAGGCGCGTGACAGGTTGGCCATGTCGGTCTCGGCCTGGCGCAGCACCGCGGCCCGGTCGGTCAGCACCGAACCCACCGCCAGCAGCCACATCAGCAGCACCAGGCCCACGGCGCCAACCGCCAGCCAGCGGGCCGCCGCGCCGGCAGGTGGCAATTCGTGCAAGGGTTTCGGGGGTGGCAAAGGCATGGCGACGGTCACGGGCGGCGCGTCCAAGCACCGTCCTTGTGCCGGCATGTTGCCGCCCCGCAGGACCTGAAAACCAACAAAAAGGCCGCCCGCAGGCGGCCAGTTAAGCCAGCCAGGGCGGCCTCACTTGTCCCCCGGCACCTTGCCTTCCACGCCCTTGACATAGAACTTGATGCCACCCAGGAAGGCGTCGTCGGCCACCTTGTCGGCCGCCAGCACTTCCTTGCCGGTGTTGTCGGTGATGGGGCCCTTCCAGATGCTGAAGCTGCCGTCCTTCAGCCCGGCCTTGACCTTGTCCACCTTGTCCTTCAGCTCGGCCGGCACCTTGGCGGACAGCGACACCAGGTCGATGGCCCCTTCCTTCACGCCCCACCAGGCCTTGCCGGTGGTCCATTTGCCATCCAGCGCGTCGCGCGTGGCCTGGATGTAGTACGGGCCCCAGTTGATGACGGCCGAGGCCAGGTGGGCGTTGGGGCCGTAGTTGGTCATGTCCGAATCCCAGCCGAAGGCCATCTTGCCGGCCTTTTCGGCGGTTTGCAGCACGGCGCTGGAGTCGGTGTTCTGCATCAGCACGTCGGCCCCGGCGTTCAGCAGGCTTTGCGCGGCTTCGGTTTCCTTGGGCGGGTTGAACCATTCGCCCACCCACACCACCTTGGTCTTCACCTTGGGGTTCACGCTCTGCGCGCCGAGGGTGAAGCTGTTGATGTTGCGCACCACCTCGGGGATGGGGATGGAGCCCACCACGCCCAGGGTGTTGCTCTTGGTCATGCCGCCGGCCACCACGCCGGCCATGTAGGCGCCTTCGTAGGTGCGGCTGTCGTAGGTGCGCATGTTGTCGGCCGTCTTGTAGCCGGTGGCATGCTCGAACTTCACCTCCTTGGCGTCGGCCGCGGCCTTGAGCATGGGCTCCATGTAGCCGAAGGTGGTGCCGAAGATGAGCTTGTTGCCCTGGCCCACCATGTCGCGGAACACGCGCTCGGCGTCGGCCGCCTCGGGCACCTTCTCGACGAAGCTGGTGACCACCTTGTCGCCGAATTCCTTCTCCACCGCCTTGCGGCCGTTGTCGTGGGCGAAGGTCCAGCCGCCATCGCCCACCGGGCCCACGTAGGCGAAGGCGATCTTCAGCGGTTCGGGTTTGGCCGGCGCGGCAGCGGCCGACGCCGGTGCGGCCGCACTGGCCGGGGCCGCTGCCGGGGCGGCCGGGGCCTCTTCCTTCTTGCCGCAGCCGGCCAGCAGCGCGCCGGCGCCCAGGGCCGCCAGGCTGGTGAAGCGAAGCAGCGACCGTTTGGTGATCAAGGACATGCTTTCTCCTGTGTGTTCACGTCGTGATGAATGATTATCAGCCGCCCGGTGTGAACGGCTTGCCGATGGACGCCGGCATGTTGGCGCGGATGAAGGCGGCGTTGCGCGAGATGGCCACCAGCACCACGATGGTGGCCAGGTAGGGCAGCATGCTCAGCCACTGGCTGGCCACCTGCACGCCCTGGCCCTGCAGGTGGAACTGCAGCATGGTGACGCCGCCGAACAGGTAGGCCCCCAGCAGCACGCGCGCCGGCCGCCAGGTGGCGAAGGTGGTCAGTGCCAGCGCGATCCAGCCCTTGCCGGCCACCATGCCCTCCACCCACAGCGGGGTGTAGATCACCGAGATGTAGGCCCCGGCCAGCCCGCACAGCGCGCCGCCGGCCACCACCGCCGCCAGCCGGATGCGCCGCACCGGGTAGCCCAGGGCATGGGCGCTTTCGGGTGACTCGCCCACCGCGCGCAGCACCAGGCCGGCGCGGGTGCGCATCAGGAACCAGGCCAGCGCCGCGGTGAGCGCCAGCGCCACGTAGACCATCGGATGGTGGCGGAACAGCGCCGGCCCGATGACCGGGATCTCGGCCAGGAAAGGCATGGCGAACCGGGGCCGCGGGCCCAACTGCGCCTGGGTGAAGTTCATGCCCGCGAAGGCCGAGAAACCGCCGCCGAACAGCGACAGCGCCAGCCCGGTGGCGTACTGGTTGGTGTTCAGCCAGATCACCAGCACACCGAAGGCCAGCGCCCCCAGCGCGCCGGCGGCCATGCCGGCGCCGAAGGCCAGGGTGTCGCTGCCGGTGGCCGCCGCGGTGGCGAAACCGGCCAGCGCGGCCACCAGCATCAGCCCCTCGGCGCCCAGGTTGACGATGCCCGCGCGTTCATTGATCAGCAGGCCCAGGCCGGCGATGGCCAGCGCGGTGCCGGCGTTCATGGACGCGGCCAGCAGCAGGGCAAAGGATTCCATCAGCGGCTCCTGGCCCAACGCAGGCGGTGGTGGATGAGGGTGTCGCTGGCCAGCAGCGTGAACAGCAGCAGGCCCTGGAACACGCCGGTCAGGCTCTTGGGCAGGCCCATGCGGCTTTGCGCCAGTTCACCGCCGATGTAGAACATGCTCATCAGGATGGCCGCCAGCACCACGCCCAGCGGGTGCAGCCGGCCGACGAAGGCCACGATGATGGCCGCGAAGCCGTAGCCCGCCGGCACATGCGGCGTCAGTTGGCCCAGCGGGCCGGCCACTTCCAGCGCGCCGGCCAGCCCGGCCAGCCCGCCCGAACCCAGCAGCGCGGCCCACAGCGCACGCCGCGACGAGAAGCCCGCGTAACGCGCCGCCGCCGGCGCCAGCCCGCCCACCTGCAGCGCAAAGCCGGCCTGGGTGCGGAACAGCAGCACCCAGGTGCTGGCGGCCAGCGCCAGTGCCAGCAGCACGCCCACGTTGGGCCGCTGCCCCGCCACCAGGCGCGGCACCTGGGTGGCGGGCAGGAAGTTGATGGTCTGCGGGAAGTTGTAGCCCTGCGGGTCTTTCCAGGGCCCTTCCACCAGCCAGGCCAGCAGCAGCGTGGCCACGTACACCAGCATCAGGCTGACCAGGATTTCGCTGGCATTGAAGCGGTCGCGCAACCAGGCCACCAGCGCCGCCCAGGCCATGCCGCCCAGCACGCCGGCCAGCAGGATGAGCAGCACGATCCAGCGCCCGGTGCCCGGGCCCGCCTGCAGCGCCACGCCGCCGGCCGCGATGGCACCCAGCACGAACTGGCCTTCGGCACCGATGTTCCACACGTTCGAGCGGTAGCAGACGCTCAGGCCCAGCGCGATGAGGGCCAGCGGCGTGGCCTTGATCGCGATCTCGCCCCAGGCATAGCCACTTTTCACCGGTTCGACGAAGAACATGGACAGCGCCCGCACCGGGTCCTTGCCCAGGGCGGCGAACAGCAGCATGCCCAGCAGCACCGTCACCCCCAGCGCCAGCAGCGGCGAGGCCAGGGCCATGGCCTGGGAGGGCTGGGGCCGGGTTTCAAGCCGCAGCATGCGCGGCCTCCGGTTCCCACAGACCGCTCATCCACTGGCCGATGCGCTCCACCGTGGCGTCGCGCGTGGCAATGGGGGGCGACAGGCGCCCGCCGGCCATCACCACCAGGCGGTCGGCCAGCTCGAACAGCTCGTCCAGTTCTTCGCTCACCACCAGCAGGGCGCAGCCGGCGTCGCGCAGGGCCAGCAGTTCGCCGCGGATCTGTGCCGCCGCGCCCACGTCCACACCCCAGGTGGGCTGGCTCACGATCAGCAACTTCGGTTGGGCGTCCACCTCGCGCCCGACGATGAATTTCTGCAGGTTGCCGCCCGACAGGCTGCGCGCCGCGGCGTCCGCCCCGCCGGCCTTGACGCGGAAGCGCTCGATCAGCGCCTGGGTGCGTTGTCGCACCTGGGCCATGCGCAGCCAGCCCAGCGGCCCCAGCACGCCGTCGGTGCGGGTGAGCAGGGTGTTCTGCGCCAGCGACAGCGAAGGCACCGCGCCGCGGCCCAGCCGTTCTTCGGGCACGAAATGCAGGCCGAGTGCGCGCCGAACGCCGGGGCCGGCGCGCGCGATGTCCTGGCCGAACAGGCGGATGGCGCCGGGCGGGGCGCGCGGGTCTTCACCCGACAGCGCGGCCATCAGCTCCTGCTGGCCGTTGCCCGAGACGCCGGCCACGCCCACGATTTCACCGGCGCGCACCTGCAGACCGATGTCGGCCAGGTCGGTGCCGAAGGGGTCGTTGCGCGCCAGCGCCAGGCCCTGCAGCGCCAGCACCACCTCGCCGGCCTGGGCCTTGCGCTGCGGCAGCGCGGGCGGCTCGCTGCCGATCATCAGCCGCGACAGGCTGGCGTTGCTCTCCCGGGTGGGGTCCACCTCGCCGGTGACCTTGCCGCCGCGCAGCACGGTGCAGTGGTGGCACAGCTCGCGGATCTCGTCGAGCTTGTGGCTGATGTACAGGATGGCGCAGCCCTCGTGCGCCAGCTGGCGCAGCGTGACGAACAGGCGCTGCACCGCCTGCGGCGTGAGCACCGACGTGGGCTCGTCCAGGATCAGCAGCTTCGGGCTGGTGAGCAGCGCCCGCACGATCTCCACCCGCTGGCGTTCGCCCACCGACAGCGTGTGCACCGGGCGCTCGGGGCGAACGTCCAGGCCGTAGTCGCCGGCCACCTTGACGATGCGTTGGCTCACTTCGGCCAGGCTGAGGTGCTTGTCCAGGCCCAGCCACACGTTCTCGGCCGCGGTGAGGGTGTCGAACAGGCTGAAGTGCTGGTAGACCATGCTGATGCCCAGCGCGCGCGCCGCCGCGGGCGACGCGATCTGCACAGTCTGGCCGTTCCAGCGGATCTCGCCCTCGTCCGGCCGCACCGCGCCGTAGATCATCTTCATCATCGTGGACTTGCCGGCGCCGTTTTCGCCCAGCACGGCGTGGATCTCGCCGGGCTTGACGCGCAGGTCTACCCGGTCGTTGGCCTTCACGGCCGGGTACTGCTTGCTGACACCGACCAGTTCAAGACGAAGCATGCGATGGGCCTGGGGCGAGGGTGGCGGGTCAGAAATGGTATTCGGCCCGCAGCATCGGCGTCTTGGCGGTTGCCCCGGGGCCCGCGCCGGCGCCCGCGGCGGTGGTACGGTTGCCGAACTTGTTGCGCCAGTACTGGTATTCCAGGCCCACCTTGAAGGTGTTCTTGGCGCTGCCGGCCAGCGCGCCCACATCCAGCATCAGCTGCATGTCGATGTTGGTCTCCGGCGCGGTGCCGCCGCCGAATTCGTTCGTGCCCTTGGACGCGATCCAGTTCATGTAGCCCTCGAAGGACAGCGGCAGGCCGCCCGGCACCGGCATGCCCCAGGCCAGGTTCAGCATGGGGTGGGTCTTGTAGCTGTAGCGCGGGGTGCTGACGCCGCTGAAGGTGTTGAAGGGCGCGTTGCTTTCCTTCAGCAGGTACAGGCCCACGTTCAGGAAGCCGGGCACGTCCATGGACAGCGTGGGGCCCACCACCAGCATGCGCTTCTTGCTGTTGTAGCCGGCGTCGGTCTTGGCGTTGACGTCGAAGCCGGCGGTGAGGCCGACACCCCGGACGGGGCCGAACTTCATCTTCGTGCCGAAGGTCTTTTCAATGTCCAGCGTGTGGCGGTAGACGATGTAGACCTCGTGCGCACCGTTGGTGGACCCGGCGCCGGCGGGGTCCTTCTCGTCGGACTTCAGGAAGTCGACATTGAAGAAGTTGCTGCCGTACTTGTAGCCGCTGACATGGGTGAGGTTGACGATGTCCTTGTGGATGTCGTTCACGTTGAAGGGCTCGGCGAACTTGCCGCCGGTGCGAAAGCCGATGGAGGTGTCGCTCCAGTCGGCGGCATGGGTGGCGGCAGCGGCGGCGGCCAGCAGCGCGGCGGCGACGGGTTGGCGGAAAGCGGGCATGGTCGTCCTTGGTTTGAGTGGTGGAATGGATCGGCACGGGGCCGACACCCCCCGCGCAAGTTCCATGCCCTATGTCAAGGCTGCGACCCCTTGCCACGCCAGCCGTCCGGCCACGTAGGTGCTGTGCAGGCAGCGCTCGTCGCCCAGCGTGAGCCAGGCGAACAGGCGCTGGTGCAGGCCCTGCGCCAGCCCCAGGCGGTGTTCGGCCACCGGGCCCGCGGCCCAGTCCCAGGCGCACAGGTCGGCCAGGCGGCCGGGCTCGAAGCTGCCGATCTCGTGGTCCAGCCCCAGCGCCTTCGCCGCGCCCAGCGTGGCCGCGTGCAGCGCGGTCCAGGCCGTCAGGCGCTGGCCCGCCATCGCCTGCACCTGGTAGGCCGCCGCCGCGGTGCGCAGCATGGACAGGCTGGTGCCGCCGCCCACGTCGCTGGCCAGGCTGACCGCCACGCCGGCCGCTTCGGCCGCATGCCAGCCGAACAGGCCGCTGCCGAGGAACAGGTTGGACGAGGGGCTGTGGGCAATCTGTGCCCCGCTGTCACGCAGCAAAGCGCGGTCCTCGTCGTCCAGCCAGATGCCGTGGGCCAGCACGCTACGCGGGTGCAGCAGGCCGGCCTGGGCGTACACGTCCAGGTAGCTGCGGGCCCGGGGAAAGAGTTCCTTCACCCAGGCCACCTCGTCGCGGTTCTCGGCCACGTGGGTCTGCATGTACAGCGTGGGGTCGGCCGCGCACAGGGCACCGGCCATGGCCAGCTGGGCGTCGCTGCTGGTGGGGGCGAACCGCACCGTCACCGCATAGGCCAGGCGCTGGCGGCCGTGCCAGCGTGCGATCAGGTCCAGGCAGTCGCGTTCGGCCTGCGCCACGTCGTCGCGCAGGCCCTCGGGCGCGTGGCGGTCCATCAGCACCTTGCCGGCCACCAGGCGCATGCCGCGCTGTGCCGCAGCCTGGAACAGCGCGTCGGCCGACACCTTGTGCACCGTGGGAAACACCACCGCCGCGGTGGTGCCGTGGGCCAGCAGGGCGTCCAGGAAGCGCGCAGCCCCCTGTGCCGCCACCTCGGGGTCGGCATAACGCTGCTCGGCCGGGAAGGTGTAGGTGTTCAGCCAGTCCAGCAATTCGGTGCCATAGCTGGCGATGACGTCCAGCTGCGGGCTGTGCACATGGGTGTCGATGAAGCCGGGCAACAGCAGCCGGCCTGCATGATCGTGGCGCGTCCAGCTTGCGTCCGGTGCATCGGGCTGCACCGCAACGATGCGGCCCCCCTGCACCAACAGCCAGTGGCCGGGCCGCCAGCGCAGCGCCGGGCTGTCGGTGGCGCCCCATTCCGGCTTGTCCACGAAGTCCAGCAGGTCACCGTGCAGGGCCAGTTTTTCGCTCATGTGGCATTCTTCAGCAAACCCAGGGCCAGGTCCGGGAGTTGCAATGCAGCACGCATGGGCACCGCCAGCGAGGATCCGCCATGACGTCCCGTCCGATCCGCTTCTACCACCGTGGCCGCATCGTCGAGCTGGACCGCGTGGCCCCCACCCGCAGCGTGCTGGATTGGCTGCGCGAGGACGCACGCTGCACCGGCACCAAGGAAGGCTGCAACGAAGGCGATTGCGGCGCCTGCACCGTGGTGCTGGGCACGCCGGCCGCCCCGGACGACACCCGCGCGGTGCGCGGCCTGGCGCTGCGCACGGTGAACGCCTGCATCCAGTTCCTGCCCATGCTGGACGGCAAGGCCCTGTTCACGGTGGAAGACCTGGCCCCGTTGGCCGGCGGCGCCCTGCACCCGGTGCAGCAGGCCCTGGTGCAGTGCCATGGCTCGCAGTGCGGCTTCTGCACCCCAGGCTTCGTGATGTCGCTGTTCCAGCAGTACGAACAGCACCGGGCGGGCGGCAGCACGCCCAGCCGCCAGGCCCTGGCCGACGCACTGGCCGGCAACCTGTGCCGCTGCACCGGCTACCGGCCCATCCTGGACGCCGGCCAGCAGATGTTCAGCCTGCCGCCGGTGGCATTGGACACCACGCCGGTGCTGGCCGCCCTGGCCACCCTGGCGCAGGACAGCGAGCTGCGTCTGAACCACGCCGGCCAGCGCTGGCACGCCCCACGCAGCCTGGGCGCGCTGGCCACGCTGCGCCAACAGCGCCCCGACGCCCAGCTGCTGGCCGGAGCCACCGACGTGGGCCTGTGGGTGAACAAGCAGTTGCGCCACCTGCCCGAAATCATCGACCTGGGCGCGGTGGCCGAGCTGAAAGCCATCGAGACCCGTGACGATGGCCGGCTGTGGATCGGCGCCGGGGCGTCGCTGGAAGAAGCCTGGCACGCGCTGGCCCGGCGCTGGCCTTCACTGACCGATCTGTGGCTGCGCTTTGCCGCGCCGCCGGTGCGCCACGCCGGCACCCTGGGCGGCAACGTGGCCAACGGCTCGCCCATCGGCGACTGCGCCCCGGTGCTGCTGGCGCTGGACGCCGAACTGGACCTGCGCCAGGGCGACCAGGTGCGGCGCGTGCCGCTGCACGGCTTCTACCTGGACTACATGAAGAACAGCCTCGCGCGCGGCGAATTCCTGCAGGCGGTGGTGGTGCCGCCGCTTCCCGCCCAGCGCCAGGTGCGGGCCTACAAGATCAGCAAGCGCTTCGACTGCGACATCTCGGCCCTGTGCGCCGGCTTCTCGGTGGAACTGGACGGCGACACCGTGCGCCATGTGCGGCTGGCCTTCGGCGGCATGGCCGCCACGGTGCGCCGCGCCCTGCGCGCCGAAGCCGCCCTGCTGGGCCGGCCCTGGGACGCGCAGGCCCTGGCCGCGGCGCAGCAGGCCCTGGCGCAGGACTTCAGCCCGCTGACCGACCTGCGCGCCAGCGACGCCCACCGGCGCCAGGTGGCGGCCAACCTGCTGCAGCGCTTCTGGCTCGAGACCCGGCCGCAGGACCCGCTGCCAGCGCAGGCCGTGAGCGTGTTCGCGGACCTGCGGGCGGGCGTGGCATGAACAAGCCCCTGCCCGCCGATGTGCTGCACCCCAGCGCCCAGGTGGGCTTGGACCACCCGCATGAATCGGCGCCACTGCACGTCAGCGGCCAGGCGCCCTACATCGACGACCTGCCCGAACTGGCCGGCACGCTGCACTGCGTGCTGGGCCTGTCGCCGGTGGCGCATGGGCGCCTGAAAGGCCTGAACCTGGAGGTGCTGCGCGCCCTGCCCGGCGTGGTGGACGTGTTCAGCGCGGCCGACATCCCGGGCGTGAACGACTGCGGCGCCATCGTGCACGACGAGCCCATCCTGGCGGAACTGGACCGCGGCGAGGCCCTGGGCAGCCTGCGCTACCTGGGCCAGCCGGTGTTCGCGGTGGTGGCCCAGACGCGCACCCAGGCGCGCCAGGCCGCGGCCCGCGCCCGCGAGGTGCTGGACATCGAAGCCCTGCCACCGCTGCTGGACCCGCTGCAAGCCCACGCCAAAGGCCAGCATGTGCTGCCGTCCATGCACCTGGCGCGCGGCGACGCGAAGGGGGCACTCGCCGCCGCGCCGCGCCGCCTGAGCGGCCGGCTCAGCGTGGGCGGGCAGGAGCAGTTCTACCTGGAAGGCCAGATCAGCTACGCCATCCCGCAGGAAGGCGATGCGATGCTGGTGCACTGCTCCACCCAGCACCCCAGCGAGATGCAGCACCTGGTGGCGCATGCCCTGGGCCTGCCGGCGCACCGGGTGCAGGTGCAGTGCCGGCGCATGGGCGGCGGCTTTGGCGGCAAGGAATCGCAGTCCGCGCCCTTTGCCTGCGTGGCCGCGCTGGCCGCGCGCCGGCTGGGCCGGCCGGTGAAGCTGCGGCTGGACCGCGACGACGACTTCCTCATCACCGGTCGGCGCCACTGCTTCTGGTACGAGTACGAGGTGGGCTTCGACGACCAGGGCCGCGTGCTGGGCGCCGAAGTCAGCATGGTCTCGCGCGCCGGCCACTCGGCCGACCTGTCCGGCCCGGTGATGACGCGCGCGCTGTGCCACTTCGACAACGCCTACTGGCTGCCGCATGTGGCCCTGCACGGCCACAGCGCGCGCACCAACACGCAAAGCAACACCGCCTTCCGCGGCTTCGGCGGGCCGCAGGGGGCGATCGCCATCGAGGTCATCCTCGATTCGGTGGCGCGCGAGCTGGGCCGCGACCCGCTGGACGTGCGGCGGCTGAATTTCTACGGCCCCGACCAGACCACGCCCTACGGCCAGCCGGTGGTGGACAACGTGATCCACGAACTGGTGGACGAACTGGAACGCAGCAGCGGCTACCGCGAACGCCGCGTTGCCGCAGCGGCGTTCAACGACAACAGCCCGGTGCTCAAGCGCGGCCTGGCGCTCACGCCGGTGAAGTTCGGCATCTCCTTCAATGTGCGCCACTACAACCAGGCCGGCGCCCTGGTGCATGTGTACACCGATGGCTCGGTGCTGGTGAACCACGGTGGCACCGAAATGGGCCAGGGCCTGAACACCAAGGTGGCCCAGGTGGTGGCGCACGAGCTGGGCCTGCCCCTGGCGGCGGTGCGCGTCAGCGCCACCGACACCCACAAGGTGGCCAACACCTCGGCCACCGCCGCGTCTACCGGCAGCGACCTGAACGGCAAGGCCGCGCAGGACGCCGCGCGCCAGGTGCGCGAACGCCTGGCCGCCTGCGCCGCCCATCTGCACGGCGGTGCAGCGCAGGATGTGCAGTTTTCCGCCGGCCAGGTGCTGGTGAACGGCCAGCGGCTGATCTTCGCCACGCTGGTGCAGCAGGCCTACCAGGAACGGGTTCAGCTGTGGTCCGACGGCTTTTACGCCACGCCAGGCCTGAGCTGGGACCGCGCCACCCTGAAGGGCAACCCCTTCTACTATTTCGCCTACGGCGCGGCGGTGAGCGAGGTGCTGCTGGACACCCTCACCGGCGAATGGCGGCTGCTGCGCGCCGACCTGCTGCACGACGTGGGCCGGTCGCTGAACCCGGCGCTGGACATCGGCCAGGTGGAAGGCGCCTTCATCCAGGGCATGGGCTGGCTGACCATGGAAGAATTGGTCTGGCACCCCCAGACCGGCATGCTGCTCACCCACGCCCCCAGCACCTACAAGATCCCCACCGCCAACGACTGCCCGGCGGACCTGCGCACGGCCCTGTTCCGCAATGACAACGTGCAGGACAGCATCCACCGCAGCAAGGCCGTGGGCGAGCCGCCGCTGCTGCTGCCGTTTTCGGTCTTCCTGGCCCTGCGCGACGCCATCTCGGCCGTGGGCGGCCACCGCGTGGACCCGCCGCTGAACGCACCGGCCACTGGCGAGGCCATCTTGCGGGCGATCAACGCGGTGCGCGCCGTCGGCTGAAATGTCGGCTCGAGAAGCCGCCAAACAATGGCTGGCCTGCGCCGAGCCGGCCGTGGTGGTGCGCGTGGCGCGGGCCCAGGGCTCGGTGCCGCGCGAGGCCGGCACGCGCATGCTGGTGTCGGCGCGGCAGGTGATGGGCACCATCGGTGGCGGCCACCTGGAATGGCGCGCCATTGAGCGTGCGCGCCGCCTGCTGGCAACGCCCGGCCTGCCGAACGACGAAGAGCATGTGGCCCTGGGCCCGGCCCTGGGCCAGTGCTGCGGCGGCGCGGTGACGCTGGCCTATGAACGGCTGGACGCCAGCGTGCTGGCCGCCTGGCCCGACGCGGCGTTGCTGTTCAGGCTGCAGCTGTACGGTGCCGGCCACGTGGGCCGGGCCATCGTGCGAGCGTTGGCGCCGCTGCGGGTGCAGGTGGACTGGATCGACGAGCGCGAAGATGAGTTTCCGGCCGAACCGCTGCCCGGCCAGCCCTGGCCGGCCTGGCTGTCGCGCGTGGCGGTGGACGAAGTGCAGGCCGAGGTGGACCAGGCCGGCCCGGGGCACTTCTACCTGGTGCTGACGCACAGCCACGACCTGGACCTGCGCATCACCGAGGCCATCGCCCGCCGCGGTGACTTCGCCTACCTGGGCCTGATCGGCTCGGCCACCAAGCGCGCCCGCTTCATGAACCGGCTGGCCGAGCGGGGCCTGGCGCCGGATGTGCTGGCGCGCATCACCTGCCCGATCGGCGTGCCGGGCATAGATGGAAAAGAGCCGGAGGTGATCGCCGCGGCCGTGGTGGCGCAGCTGCTGCAGGTGGCAAGAGCCTGACGTGACGCGAAGCGGCCGGCGCCGGGCCGCCCCAAGGCGGCCGCGCAGCCCCCGCGGGGGGCGGTCGGCGGTACCCCGCCGACCGGGGGCGCCGTGTCAGGCTTCCGCTTCGCGAGCCAGGGCTGGCACGTCCAGCACCCGCACGGTGTACCCGGCCACCTCGATCACCCCTTGGCGGGTGAAGCTGCGCATCAGCCGCGACAGGGTTTCGGGCGTGATGGCCAGTTGCGAGGCGATGTCGCGCTTGCGCATGGGCAGTTGCACCACGGCCTGGTGCGCGTCGGCCAGGCGTTCGCAGCGTTGCAGCAGCCACTGGGCCAGGCGCGCCGGGGCGTCCTTGTGCATCAACTCGTGGGTGTTCACGGCCAGCGCTTGCACTTCACGCGCCAGGCCCTGGATCACCCGCTTGGCCAGCGTCGGCTGGCGTTCGATCTGGGCCTGCAGCGCGTCGCGCGGCAGCTCCACCAGGGTGGCCACGCTCCAGGCCTGGGCGTCCATCGAATGGCTGGCCGCCAGCCAGGCGGAACTGAGGTCCAGCCAGGCGGGACCGCGCACGATGCGTTCGCTGCGGAAGGTGCCGTCGGCGGTGCGGAACCCCAGCGCCACGTCGCCATCGGCCACCGCCACCATGGTGCGGGCCGCTTCCATGCGGCTGAACACGGTGGCGCCCTGGGGCACGGAGCGCACCTGCGCCACGCTGTTCAGCCATTCACATTCCGCCGCGGTGGGGGCCGGCGAGCCCATCAGTGCTTGCCACATGCGGGCGTCGGCGCCGCCGGGCACACCCAGGTGCAGGCCCACGGCGCTCCCCGCGCGGCTGCGCAACGCGCGCTCAGGCAGCAGGCCCAGGGCGGAAGGGTTGGCAGAAGGCAGGTCCATGGCGGGGTACAACCGGCGTCGGTGGATGAACAATGATTGCAATGTGGTTCAAGGCCCCGGGGACCGGGTTGCGCTGGATCAACGGGCCGTAATGGGTAGGCTGAGCGTCAGCGGTGAGAATTGAGCCATGTCTGAAACCCTTGGCCGCGACCTGCCCGGCATGCACAGTCCGGCCGCCGGCTTTGACGCCCCCTTCGAGGTGCTGGCCGGCTGCCACGAACGCGTGCGACGCAGCCTGGCGCTGCTGGAACGCCTGCTGTCGCACCTGGCGCAGCAGGGCGTGGACGACGCGGCACGGTCCGCGGCACAGGACGTGTGGCGTTATTTCGACATCGCCGCACCCCAGCACCACCAGGACGAGGAACGCCATGTCATCCCGCTGTTGCTGGCCAGCGGGGACGGTGAATTGATGGCCGCGGCGCGCCAGATGCGGGCCGACCACGGGCGCATGGACGCCGTGTGGGCCACGCTGGGGCCGGCACTGAAAGCGGTGGCCCAGGGCAACAACGGTGCGCTGCCGGCGCCGCAATGGCAGGCGCTGGCACTGGATGCGCAGCGCTACATCGCCCTGCACGGCACCCATGTGCCGCTGGAGGACGCCCTGGCCTTTCCGGCCGCGCAGGCCCGCACCGACGCGCGCGCCCGAGCCGCCATGGGCCAGGAGATGGCCCGCCGCCGCGGGGTGGCGCCGCCGCCGGCCGCAAATTAAGCCGGGTCCCGCCTTACAGCGGGTTGAAGGACTTCTCGCGCCGGTAGTGCACGTAGCCCACGCTGGCCCCCGCGCGCAGGCCCACGCCCAGGCGGATGGGCGCCAGCACCACGCCATTCAGGCGCTGGTAGTTCATGCCCACGCCGCCCACGTAGTACAGGCTGCCGTCCACGCCGGGGAAGCGCTTGTAGATGGCCTGCGCGTCCGGCAGGTGGTAGACCAGCACGAAGACCTTGGACGCGTTGGCGCCCAGGTCCACGCCCACCGAGGGCCCGCTCCAGTACAGCTTGTGGGAACTGCCGTCGCGCAGCACCAGGTCGCCCTCGCCGTAGCGCACGCCCACCGAGATGGCCAACGCCGCCTCTTCGCCACGGATGAAGCCATTGGGCCGGCCCTGTTCGGCAAAGGCGCGCTCGATCACACGCGCCAGGCCTTCGGTGGTGTTGCCGAAGAATTCGCTGGCCGCCTGCATCACCGTGCCCTGGTCGTAGGTGGCCTCTTCGGCCGGCGCTGTGGGCGCGGCCGGCGCGGCGTGGGCACGCCCGGCCACGAAGGCCGTGGCGCCTCCCAGCGCCAGGGCGCCCAGGCGGCGCATGACCTGACGGCGGTCGGCGTCACTCAAGGTGACGGTAGGCAGGGGTTTGACTGGCTTCATCGGGGCTGCTCTTGTCGGCATCACAGACCCTGAAGCCTAGGCCTGGCACGTTGCTGGCACGCTGAGCAGCGGCAACACAAGGTAATGACAGGTGTCATCGAACTGTCGTCATGCCTTCATAAACTGATGACATGTCCGAGCCGCCGTTGCTGAACCGCGAGAGCGCCATCCTCGAATTCAACCGCCGCGTGCTGGCCCAGGCGCGGCGCGCCGACGTGCCGCTGTTGGAGCGGCTGCGCTACGTGACCATCGTGTCGTCCAACATGGACGAATTTTTCGAGGTGCGATTTGCCGACGCGGTGCAGGCGGTGCAGCAGAACACCAGCGCGCCGCAACGCCAGGACCTGCTCACGGCCGCACAGCAGGCGCACGAGCTCATCGACGCGCAATATGCAGTCTTCAACGACGAACTGATGCCGGCGCTGCAGCGCGCGGGCATCGTGGTCATCAACCACGCCGAACGCAACGAAACCCAGCGCGAATGGGTGGCGCGCTTCTTCGAAGCCCAGGTGCGCCCGCTGCTCACGCCGCTGGGGCTGGACCCGGCCCACCCCTTTCCGCAGGTGGCCAACAAGTCGCTGAACTTCATCGTGCGCCTGGGCGGGCACGACGCCTTCGGACGCGAGAACCCGATCGCCATCGTCAAGGTGCCGCGTGCGCTGCCGCGCGTCATCGCCCTGCCGCGCGAACTGTGTGAACCCGGCCAGCAGGGTTTCGTGCTGCTGACCAGCGTGATGCGTGCGCACCTGGAATCGCTGTTCGGCGGCCGGCCGGTGCTGGCGTTCTCGCAGTTCCGCGTCACCCGCGATTCGGACCTGGCGGTGGACGAAGAAGACGTGGCCAACCTGCGCCAGGCCCTGCGCAGCAGCCTGACCACCCGGCACTTCGGCCAGGCGGTGCGGCTGGAGGTGGTGAACACCTGCCCGGCCGACCTGTCGGACTTCCTGCGCGAACAGTTCAAGCTGCCGGCCGCGGCGCTGTACCACGTGAACGGGCCGGTGAACCTGGTGCGGCTGAACCAGCTGATCGACCAGGTGGACGCGCCCGCGCTGCGCTTTGCACCGTACACGCCCAGCTGGCCTGAAAAACGGCTGCCGCGCCAGCGCTCGATGTTCGAGACCCTGCGCGAGCGCGACGTGCTGCTGCACCACCCTTTCGAGAGTTTTGAGCCGGTGGTGCAATTCCTGCGCGAGGCGGTGAACGACCCCGAGGTGCTGTCGATCAAGCAGACCATCTACCGCACCGGTGCCGAAAGCGAGCTGATGGACCTGCTGCTCGAAGCCGTGCACCGCGGCAAGGAAGTGCTGGTTGTGGTGGAGCTGAAGGCGCGCTTCGACGAAGAAGCCAACATCAACTGGGCCGAACGCCTGGAAGCCGTGGGCGCGCAGGTGGTCTATGGCATCGTGGGCTTCAAGACCCACGCCAAGCTGCTGCTGGTGACGCGCCGCGAAGCAGCGGCGCGAGGCACCCGGCGCGAAGCCGCCGGTGGGTCGACCACCAAGCTGCGCCGCTACCTGCACATTTCCACCGGCAACTACAACCCGCGCACGGCGCGCCTGTACACCGACCTGGGGCTGCTGACCGCCGACCCGCAGCTGGCCGGCGATGCCGACGCGGTGTTCCACCAGCTCGCCAGCCTGACCCGGGCGCGCAGCGCGCGCCAGATGCTGGCCGCGCCCTTCGTGCTGCACCGGCAGATGGTGCAGGCGCTGGGCCGGGTGGCGCAGGCCGCGCGCGAAGGGCGGCCTGCGCGCGTGGTGGTGAAGGTGAACGCGCTGACCGAACCGGCGCTCATCCAGGCGCTGCTGCGCGCGGCCCAGGCCGGCGCGCAGGTGGACCTCATCGTGCGCGGCGCCTGCATGCTGCCGCCAGGCATCCCGGGGGTGTCCGACCGCATCCGGGTGCGCTCGGTGGTGGGGCGCTTTCTCGAACACTCGCGCATCATGTACTTCCGCTGGGGCGAGGGCGAGGACGACGAGACCCTGTACCTGTCCAGCGCCGACTGGATGGGCCGCAACATGTTCCGCCGCATCGAAGTGGCCTGGCCGCTGCGCGATGCGCGGCTGCGCCAGCGCGTGATCGACGAATGCCTGGTGCCCTGCCTGCACGACCAGCGCGACGCCTGGACCCTGAAGCCCGACGGCAGCTGGCAGCGCGTGGCCGAGACCGGCACCAGCGCCCAGGCGGCCCTGATGGCGCGCTACGGCGCCACCCATTGACCCCCCAACACCAGCCAGACCATGGACCTGATCCTGTGGCGCCATGCCGAGGCGCGAGAAGCCGCCGAAGGTGAAGACGACCTGGCCCGCCCGCTCACCCCGCGGGGCGAGAAGCAGGCCCGCCGCATGGCCGAGTGGCTGAACGAGGTGCTGCCCGAAAGCACCCGGGTGCTGGTCAGCCCGGCGTTGCGCACCCGCCAGACCGCCCAAGCGCTGGAGAGGCTGGATCGCAAGCTGCGCATCAGCCCCGACCTGGCGCCTGGTGCCGGGGTGGACGCGCTGCTGGCCGCGGCGCGCTGGCCCACGCGGCGTGAACCGGTGCTGCTGGTGGGCCACCAACCGGCGCTGGGGCAGACCGCGGCCTACCTGCTGGCCGGCGCGGCCGGCCTGGAGGCCCCAAGCTGGGCCATCCGCAAGGGCGCCATCTGGTGGCTGCGCCACCGCGAACGCGACGGCGGCAGCGAGGTGCTGCTGGTGGCCGTGCGTTCGGCCACCGGCTTCGGCGGCTGACCTACTTCAGCGCCACCGTGGCGCCATCCACCAGCACGGCGTATTCGTAGCCCGGGCCCACCTTCACGTCGGTGCGCACAGTGCCCTTGATGGTGACGGTGTCGCCCACATTGGCCATCTGGGGCGTGACCACGATCAGGTCGTCGCTGCCGTTGGCGGCGGCGCCGGTGCCGTCCTGCAGGTGCAGCCAGTTCATGCCGCGGATGCCCGCGTTGACCTTCACCACGCGGCCGCGCACAGTGACCGTGCCGTCCTTCAGCTTGGCCTTGCCGGCATGCACGTCGGCCACGGTGCGGGCGTCGGCGCCGCTGGCCTTGGCCACCTTCACCGCCGGGGCGGCGGGCGCCACGGCGGACGGCAGGGCCGGCTGCGGCGCGGTGCCGGCCGTGCCCACGTTCACCAGGGTGCCGAAGACAATCTTGTCAAAGGTCTTCTTCAGCGCCTTGCTTTCGAAGTTGGCCATCGTCATCGGGTCGCCCACGGTGACGACATTGCCCACCTTCACCGGGGCCTTCATCACCGCGGCCCAGGTTTCGCCTTCGGCGGTCTTCAGCCGCAGGTAGGTGTAGGCGTCCACCTCCTTGGCTTCCAGCACTTCGCCGCGCAACGGGGCGGAAGCATCAGCAGGGCCCGCGGCGGCGGCGGTGGCCGCAGCAGCGAGGACGAGGGCGGCCAGGGTGGTGTGGATCTTCATGGTGCACGCATCTTAGGCGGACTGCCCCGGGCCCGCCCGGCACCGGTCAACACCCTTGATCTTCGTCAATCAAGACGCCAGCACCAGCCCCAGCGTGCCCTGGCGCTGCCAGGCCTGCGCTTCTTCACGCAGCAGGTGCAGGGTGCGCGGGTGGCTGGCGGCCCAGTCGCTGTCGAACAGCAGCCGGGCCTGCATGCCGCGCGCGGCCAGCGCCAGCGAGTTGGCGTCCACCTCGCCGCGGGCGTGGCACTTGATGACGGCCAGCCGCAGCGCCAGCGCCTGCCAGGCGAAGTCCTCGTCGGCCAGCGACTCTTCCACCTTGCGCAGGCCGCCGCGCTGCGCCAGCAGAAGCTCGGCCAGGCGGCGCTGCTGGCTTTGCGAGAAGCCGGCCGCGTCGGCGTGGCCCATCAGGTAGGCCGAGTGGCGGTGGTGGTCGTGGTGCGACACCATCAGTCCGATCTCGTGCAGCGCGCAGGCCCATTGCAGTTCGTGCAGGCGCTCGGGCGCGGCGTCGGGCAGCGCGCCGCGGTACAGGGTTTCGGCCACCGCGGCCACGCGCGCGGCCTGGGCGCGGTCCACGTCGAAGCGGCGCTGCAGGGTGGCCACGGTGGCGTCGCGCAGGTCGCGCCCACCGGGCTGGCCCAGGGCCTGCAGGCGTTCGTGCAGTTCCACGATCACGCCCTGGCGCAAAGCGCCCTTGGCCGGCTGCAGGCTCTGGATGCCGAAATGCGTGGCCAGGGTGTACAGGATGGACAGGCCGCCGCCGATGACCGCGCGCCGGTCGTCGCGCAGGCCGGGCAGTTGCACCCGGTCGATGTGGCCGGCGGCCAGGCATTGCTCGATCAGCCAGCGCAGCGCCTCGGGCGTGATGCGCCCGTCGGTCACGCCGCTGGCCAGCAGGATGTCCGAGACCGCGCCCACGGTGCCCGACGAGCCGAGCGACTCCTTCCAATGCGCCGGCGCGAACGGCGCCAGCGCCTCTTCCAGTTCGGCCCCGGCGGCCACCTGGGCATCGCGAAAGGCCTGCGGCGTGAAGCGGCCGTCGCCAAACCAGCGCAGCGACAGGCTCACGCTGCCCACCTGGAAGGATTCAGCCCGGTGCGGCGTGCGCGCGCGCCCCAGGATCATCTCGGTGCTGCGCCCGCCGATGTCCACCACCATGCGCGGCGTGTTGCTGGGCTGCAGGAAGGCCACGCCGGCGAAGATCAGCCGCGCCTCCTCGCGCCCGGTGATCACCTCGATGGGATGGCCCAGCACCGGCTGGGCGCGTTCCAGGAAAGCGTTGCGGTTCTTGGCCTCGCGCAGGGTCTGGGTGGCCACGGCGCGCACCTGGCGGGTGTCGAAGCCGGCCAGGCGCTGGGAAAAACGCGCCAGGCAGTCCAGGCCGCGCTGCTGGGCCTGTTCGGTCAGCATGCCGTTGGCGTCCAGCCCGGCGCCCAGGCGCACGGTTTCCTTCAGGTAGGCCAGACGGCGGTAGCGGCCATGCTGCACCTGGGCAACCTCCAAGCGGAAGCTGTTGGAGCCCATGTCGATGGCGGCCAGCGGGGCCGCGGGGTTCAAGCGTGTGGTGGCCATGGCCGGGGCATGCTAACCGCTGCCCTGCCCGCTACCCCAGGTGTCCGTCCGCTTCTTCGACGGGCGCCACCCGGTGCGGCGCCACGATGCCCAGGCTGCGCATGCGCCGGTACAGGGTGGAGCGCGACAGGCCCAGCGCCACCGCCGCCGCGCTGGCGTTCCAGCGCAGGCGGCGCAGCGCCTGCTCGATGCGTTCGCGCTCGCCGGGTTCGCTGGCAGCCATGGGCGCGCTGGGCTGGGCCGGCGCAGGCGCCGGCAGCGGCGCTGCACCGGGGGCTGTCACCAGGGCGGCCGCCGCGGTGGGCGGCGCCGCAGCCCAGAGTTCGTCCGCGAAGTCGCCGGGCTGGATGGCATCGCCTTCGGCCACCGCCAGCGCATAGCGCAGCGCCAGCCGCAGCTGCCGGATGTTGCCGGGCCAGGGGTGCTGCAGCAGGCGCTGCAAGGCGCCGGGCGACAGGGACGGCGGGTGCCGGCGCCCGCTGGCGCGGGCTTCTTCGCGCAGCAGCAGGCGGATCAGTTCGGCCCGGTCGGTGCGTTCCCGCAGCGGCGGCAGCCGGAAGCAGGCGCCGGCCAGGCGGTAGAAGAGGTCTTCGCGAAAGCGCCCTTCGGCCACCAGCGTGGGCAGGTCCTGGTGGGTGGCGCAGATGACCGACAAGCGCACCGCCACCGGCTCGTCCGCGCCCAGCGGCGTGACCTCGCCTTCGGCCAGCACGCGCAGCAACCGGCTTTGCAGCGCCAGCGGCATGTCGCCGATCTCGTCCAGGAACAGGGTGCCGCCGTCGGCCTGCAGCACCTTGCCACGGGCGCCCCGCGCACGCGCGCCGGTGAAGGCGCCGTCGCGGTAGCCGAAGAGTTCGGCCTCGATCAGGGTGTCGGGGATGGCGGCGCAGTTCAGCGCCACGAAGGGCTGGCCGCTGCGCAGGCTGGCCGCGTGCAGGGCCTGCGCGAAGGCTTCCTTGCCGGTGCCGGTCTCGCCCAGCAGCATGATGGGCATGTCGCGGTTGACGATGCGCAGCGCCCGCTGCACCAGCGGCGCCAGCGCGTTGTCGCCGGTGGCCAGGTGGGCGAAGCCGCGGCCCGGGGCGGCCGGCCCCGGGGCAGTGGCCTGGCTGGGGTCGCTGCGGCGCGCATGGGCTTCGGCCGCGCGCTGCGGCGCACGCAGCAGGCCGTGCATCAGCTCGCCCGTGCCGCACACGCGCAAGGGCACGGCCAGGCCCGGCGCAGCGTGGGCCTGGGCCATCAGCTGTTCGGGGCCGACGTCGAACAGCGTGCTCAAGCTGGCCGGGCCGCTGGGCGACAGCCGCTCCAGCAGGCGCCGCGCCGGCCGGTTGGCGGCCACGATCCGGCCACAGTCGTCAAAGGCCATCAGCAGCTCGCAGGCCCCGCCCATCGACGTGCTGCCGGCGCAGAAGCTCAGGCGCCAGTGCTCGCGCAGCTGGTAGTCGGCGAAGGCGTTTTCGATCAGCAGCGCCTTTTCCTGCACCAGGTTGAACACCAGCTGCTGGCTGTCGCGCTGGTAAGGCGAGTACAGCGTGCTGGCGTCCAGCACCGCCAGCAGTTCGTCGTCCAGCCCGAACACCGGGGCGGCGCTGCAGGACAGCGGGATGTTGTCCACCCGGAAGTGGTCGGTCTTGTGCACCAGCACCGCGGCCCGGTTCTGGATGGCGGTGCCCACGCCGTTGGTGCCTTCGCTTTCTTCGGCCCAGCACACGCCGGGGCGCACGCCGGCGCGCTTGAAGCGGCTGTCGGTGTCGCCGCGCTGGCGGAAGTCCAGCGTCACGCCGCCGCCATCGGCCAGCAGGATGCAGTAGCTGGCCGGGGCGATGTGGCGGTCCAGCGCATCGACATGCGGGCGCGCCAGGTGCACCAGCATGCCGATGCGCTCCGCCGCTTCACGCAGCTCGGCCGCGCCCAGCACGCGGCGGTAGCTGCTGCCGGCCGGGTCCAGCCGCCAGCGCTGCATGCTGCGTTGCCAGGACGCGGTGAGCCAGTCTTCGCCTGCCCCGTCCTCCCGCGTCGTGGCTGCACCCGGTGGATGCTCCAACGTGCTGAGCACGCGCTGGACGTGCTGTCGGCTTTCGGGGTCGGTCATCCGGTGTCGCATGGCAGCGTGCCCCGGCCGGCGTTGGGCCGGCTCGGGGCGCGCAGCTTACGCAAGTTGTTGCCGGATGGGCAATTGGCGTATGCGCTTGCCAGTGGCCTTGAAGATGGCGTTGACAAGCGCCGGCGCGATGGGCGGTACCCCGGGCTCGCCCACGCCGCCCAGGGGCACGGTGTAGTCCGACGCCATCAGGTGCACGCGGATGTCCCGCGGCGCCTGGTGCATGCGCAGCAGCTCGTAGTCGTTCAGGTTGCGCTGCTGCACGCGGCCGTTCTTGAAGGTGACTTCGCTCACCAACGCCTGGGACAGGCCGTTGATCACCGCCCCTTCGATCTGCGAACGCACCCGGTCGGGGTTGACCAGGGCGCCGCAGTCCACCGCCACGTCCACCCGCGGGATGCCCACCTCGCCCTTGGCGTCCACCGCCACATGCACCACCGCCGCCACGTAGGTGACGAAGCTGTAGTGCGCCGCCAGCCCCAGGCCCTGGCGGGCGGCCAAGCCCCTGCCCCAGCCGGCCTCCTGGGTCACCCGCTCGATCACGCGGCGCAGCCGGCCGGTGTCGATGGGGTAGCGCTCGGGCGACTCGCCATGGTTCCAGCCGTCCTGGATGGCCGCGGGGTCGATGCGACGGTCCGGCCCCAGCAGGGCCAGCAGGTAGTCGCGGTGGTCGCGCCCGGCGGCCTGCGCCAGCTCGGCCGCGAAGCTTTGCGTGGCAAAGGCGTGCTGGATGTTGTTCACCGAGCGCAGCCAGCCGATGCGCGCATGGGCTTCAGCCGCTGGGTTCTCGATGCGCACATTCGGGATGTCGAAGGGCATGCCGATCAGCCCCAGGCCGATTTCGATCGGGTGCAGTTGCTTGGGGTCGGGCGCGAAGATGGAGATGAAGGTCTGCTCGGCCGAGCGGTGCCGCCAGGCGCTGACCTTGCCGTCGGGCTGCTGCACCGCGTCGATGCGCTGGGCCGAGACGGTGTGGAAGTAGTCGTTGGCCAGGTCGTCCTCGCGCGTCCAGGTCAGCTTCACCGGCGTGCCGCCCAGGGCCTGCGAGACCAGCGCGGCTTCCACCGCGAAGTCGGGCTTGCTCTTGCGGCCGAATCCGCCGCCCAGCAAGGTGACGTGGATGGTGACCTTGGACGCCTCCAGGTTCAGGCGCTTGGCCACGCGGTCGCGCGCGGCCTGCGGGCTTTGCACCGGCGCCCAGACCTCGCAGCGCCCGCCTTGCACCTTCGCCACGGCGCAGGGCACTTCCATCGGCACGTGGGCATAGTGCGGCACGTGGTATTCGGCCTGCACATGGCGCGCACCCGAGCCCGCCGCGCCCTCCAGCGCCGCCAGCACATTGCCTTCTTCGCGCAGCACCTTGCCGCCGTCGCTGCGGATGGCGGCTTCCAGCGTGGCACGGTAGGCGGCCGAGTCGTAGCTGTCGTGCGGGCTGGCGCTCCAGTCGATGACCAGGGCCTCGCGGCCCTTCATCGCCGACCAGGTGTCGCGCGCCACCACCACCACCCCGCCGATCGGCTGGAACTCCGACGGCGGTGGCGTGCCCGGCATTTCCAGCACCTTGATCACGCCACTGACCTTCATTGCCGCGGCGCTGTCCACCCGGGTGGGCGTGGAGCCCAGCACCGCCGGGCGGGCGATGACCGCGTGCACCATGCCCGGCAGCTTCACGTCCAGGCCATAGACCGCACGGCCGGTGGTGATGTCGGCGCCATCAATGGACAGGGTGCTCTGCTTGCCGATGAAGCGGAACTGGTCCGGGCTTTTCAGCCGCAGCGTGGCGCGCTCGGGCACCGGCAGCGCCGCCGCGGCTTCGGCCAGGGCGCCGTATCCCAGCTTGCGGCCGGTGGCGCTGTGCACCACCTGGTGGTTGAGCGCCTTCACCTCGCCCACCGGCACGCCCCAGCGCGCGGCGGCGGCGGCTTCCAGCATCTGGCGCGCCGCGGCGCTGGCGCGGCGCAGCGGGTCGAACCAGTGGCGGATGCTGCGCGAGCCGTCGGTGTCCTGGTTGCCGTACTTGGCTTCGTCGCCCGGGGCCTGGGCCACGCGCACTTTGGCCCAGTCGGCTTCCAGCTCGTCGGCCATCACGCGCGGCAGGCTGGTGCGCACGCCCTGGCCCATCTCGGAGCGGTGCACCACCAACGTGACCAGGCCGCTCTTGGCGATGGCGATGAAGGTGCCGGGCTCGTCGCGCAGGCCGTTGGGCATGCCGTCGCCACCGTACTTGGGCGCGTCGGCGGCGCTCAGGGCCAGGGGCAGGCCGGACAGGCCCACGCCCAGCAGCAGGCCACCGCTGCCTGGCAGCAGGGCCAGCCACTGGCGGCGGGTGAGTTGGGGCGCCTGGGCGTCCCGGGTTGCAGCGCGGGTCATGCCTGGCCTCCCTTCGTGCCCTGGCCCGCCGCCTGGTGGATGGCGGTGCGGATGCGGGTGTAGGTGCCGCAGCGGCAGAGGTTGCCGCTCATGGCCTGGTCGATCTGCGCGTCGCTGGGTTTCGCGGTTTTTTTCAGCAGCGCGGCCGCGCTCATCAGCTGGCCGCACTGGCAGAAGCCGCACTGCGCCACGCCCACGTCCTGCCAGGCCTGCTGCAGCTTGCGCCCGACGGGCGACGCCGACAGGCCCTCGATGGTGGTGACGCGCCTGCCGGCCACGGCCGACAGCGGCGTGGTGCAGGCGCGCACCAGGGTGCCGTCCAGGTGCACGTTGCAGGCGCCGCAGGCGCCCACGCCGCAGGCGTACTTGGTGCCGGTGGCCCCCAGGTGGTCGCGCAGCGCCCACAGCAGGGGCAGCTGGGTGTCGGCCTGCACGGTCACCGCTTTGCCATTCAGATTGAAGGTGGTCATGGTGGTGTGTGCTTTCAGCGCGGCAGCTTGTAGACCATCAGGTTGCCGCCCTGCGGCACCGAGGTGGTGGTCTTGAACAGGCTGTTGAAGGCCCCCTGCATGCGTTCGGCGTCCACGCCCCAGCCCGACTGAACGGCGATGTACTGCTCGCCGTCCACTTCGTAGCTGCTGGGCACGCCGGTCACGCCCGAGGGGGTGGCGGTTTCCCACAGCTGCTTGCCGTTGCGGGCGTCGAACGCGCGGAACTTGCGGTCGTTGGTGCCACCGGCAAACACCAGGTTGCCGCCGGTGGTCATCAGCGGGGCCCACAGGAAGGTGTTGAACTTGGTGGTCCAGGCCAGCTTGCCGGTCTTCATGTCCCAGGCCTGGATCTCGCCGATGGGCTGGTCGGGCTTGGGCACACGCACATTGCTCAGGATGCCTTCCAGCGGGAAACCGATCCACAGCTCACCGGGCTTGTACTTTTCGCTGATGCCGCCCGGCAGGTAGGAGCACATGTTGTTGTTGGCCGGCACGTAGAACAGGCCGGTGCCGGGGTTGTAGGCCTCGGGCGTCCAGTCCTTGCCGCCCCACAGGCTGGGGCAGTAGTCGGCACCCTTGCCCAGCGAAGGCTTGCGCGCCATGTCGTAGCTGGGCCGGCCGCTGGCCTTGTCCACGCTGGTGAAGACGTTGTTGTTCACATAGGGCCAGGCGTCCACGAACTTCAGCTTGCCGCCGTCGCGTTCCAGCATCCACAGGTAGCCGTTGCGCCCGGCGTGCACCGCGGCCTTGATCTTGCGGCCCTTGTATTCGGTGTCGAACAGCAGCGGCGGGGTGACTTCGTCCCAGTCCCAGCTGTCGTTCCAGGTGTACTGGTGGTGGCCGGTGATCTGGCCGGTGTCGACGTTGAAGGACACCGTGGACGAGGTGTAGAGGTTGTCGCCCTTGCGCGTGTCGGGGGTCCAGGGCGCGGGGTTGCCGGTGCCCCAGTAGGCCAGGTTGGTGGCGGAATCGTAGGTGCCGGTGATCCACACCGAGCCACCGCCGGTCTTGTAGCTGCCGTTGTCGGGCCAGGTGTCGCCGCCGGGCTCGGTGGGAGCCGGCACGGTGAAGGTGCGCCAGGCCTGTTTGCCGGTTTCCGCATCGAAGGCGGCCACGAAACCGCGCACGCCCAGTTCACCGCCCGAGCTGCCCACCATGATCTTGCCCTTGGCCGCCAGCGGCGCCAGGGTCATGTAGTAGCCGCTTTTCCAGTTTTCCACCGGCGTTTCCCACAGCACCTTGCCGGTCTTGGCGTCCAGCGCCACCAGCACGCAGTCCAGGGTGGCGAAGTACAGCTTGTCGCCGTACAGGGCCACGCCGCGGTTGGTGGGGTGCAGCTGCATCAGCTCGGGCGGCAGCTGCTTCTTGTAGCGCCACAGCTCGGCGCCGGTCTTGGCGTCCAGCGCCACGATCTGGCTGCCCGGGGTGGTGATGTACATGTAGCCGCCGTTGACGATGGGCGGCGACTGGTGGCCTTCCACCTGGCCGGTGGTGAAGGCCCAGGCCAGCTGCAGCTTGGCCACGTTGCCGGTGTCCACCTGCTTCAGCGCGCTGTAGCCCCAGCCGCCGTAGTTGGCGCGGTACTGCAGCCAGTTGGCCGCTTCGGGGTTGGCCAGCCGCGCGTCGGTGACCGTGGGGTAGGGCCGCGGCTGGGCCTGGGCAGCGGTGCCGGCGGCCAGCAAGGCCAGGCCAGCGGCCGCCAGGGCGTTGGCGCTGAACGGGGCGCGACGGATCTTCTTCATGGTGTGTCTCCTGTTGTGGTGGGGCAAGACGGGAACGAAGAACGCCGACGGTCAGGCCTTGTGGCCACCCGGGGGCTGGTTGAAGCCGCTGGCCAGCACCAGCCGGCCAGCGTCGGAACGCAATGCAATCCAGGGCAGCGCGCGCGGCGCGGGGCCGGCCACCACCACGGCGCCCTTGGCGGGCTGGAATTGCGAGAAGTGGCAGAAGCACAGCAGCGTCTTCTCCTGCGCGCGCCAGGCGCTGACGTCGCAGCCCTGGTGCGTGCAGACGCCGGAATAGGCCAGCACGCCCTCGGCCGAACGCTCGCGCGTTTCGGCATCCAATTCGGCCGGGTCCAGCCGCAGCAGCAGCACGCGGTTCAAGCGTGACGCGTCGCGGTTGCGCTTGGCCGAGGGCTCGTGCGGCCAGGCGAACACCTGCTTGGCATGGGGTTCGATGTCGGCCACGGTCAGGGGCCTGGCGTCGTCGGCGTCCACCGACACCAGGAAGTCACCGGGCTGTGGGCCTTCTTCAGCGCTCCAGGCGCTGGGGGCAGCGGACACGCCGGCCGCCGCCAGGGCGCAACCGGCCAGGCCGTGCAAGGCCTGGCGTCGGCTGTGCGTACAGCCGCCGCAGGGCGGGGTGCTCATGGTGTGTCTCCTCGTTGTCACGGGCGGGCGTCTGTTGCGCCGGCCTCGCAGCCACAGGCGCAGCAAACATGCCAAGCCCCGCATCAGGGATCACCCGCAGCGCCTTCGCCAAATTGAGCGCCATCAAGGCCGGTCGGCGCGACAGGTGTGTCAGTCGGGTTGTGCCAATGGCACAGCCGTCGCAGACCGGGGCCACGGCGACACAAGGGATTGAGGCCCTCTGCCTAGAATCGGCGCCCCCTGTTGCCCCCCGAAGGAGATGCCATGCCGCAAGACGACTTCAACAGCCTGGTGCCCGGGCGCGACTTCAGCCGCCGCGACTTCGTGCGCACCGGCGTGGGCTCGGGCTTTGCCGCCGCCGTGCTGCCGGTGTGCGCGCAAACGCAGGTGAAGACCGACACCCAGGGCCTGCTGGCTGGCGAAGTGACCATCCCCGTGGGCGAGTCCAAGATGCCGGCCTACCGCGCCGCGCCAGCGAACGCCAGGAACGCGCCGGTGGTGCTGGTGGTCAGCGAGATCTTCGGCGTGCACGAGCACATCGCCGACGTGGCCCGGCGTTTTGCCAAGGCCGGCTACTTCGCCATCGCGCCCGAACTCTTCGTGCGCCAGGGCGACGCCGGCAGCTACGGCGAAATTGCCAAGCTGATCGCCGAGGTGGTGAACAAGGTGCCCGACGAGCAGGTGATGCGCGACCTGGACGCCAGCGTGGCCTGGGCCAAGGCACAAGGCGCCAACACGGCACGCCTGGGCGTGACCGGCTTCTGCTGGGGCGGGCGCATCACCTGGCTGTACAGCGCCCACGCCAAGGGCGTGAAGGCCGGCGTGGCCTGGTACGGGCGCCTGGTGGGCCAGAGCAACCCGTTGCAGCCGCAACACCCGGTGGACCTGGCCGGCCGCCTGAACGGCCCGGTGCTGGGCCTGTACGGCGGGCAGGACAGCGGCATCCCGCTGACCACGGTGAACCAGATGAAGGACGCGCTGGCCGGCGGCAGCGCCGCGGCCAAGCAAAGCGAGTTCGTGGTCTACCCCGACGCGCCGCACGCCTTCCATGCCGACTACCGGCCCAGCTACCGCCGGGAAGCGGCGGCGGACGGCTGGAAGCAGTGCCTGGCCTGGTTCAAGACCCACGGGGTGTGAACTGCCCCCACGCGGGCGCCGCCGGGGGGCCGCTGGTATCCTGAGCGGCTTTGCCCGCCCAGGACGCCTTCTCCCCCGGCATGACCCTGCTCTACATCGTTGTCGCCACGCTGGCCGGCGGCCTGCTGTCGGTGGGCATCGCCGCGTCGCTGACCGTGGGCGTGCTGGGCCGCGTGGTCAAGCACCTGGTCAGCCTGTCGGCCGGGGTGCTGCTGGGCACCGCGCTGCTGCACGTGCTGCCCGAGGCCTTCGAGAGCAAGGCCGACCCGCACGAGCTGTTCCTCACGCTGCTGGGCGGCATCCTGTTCTTCTTCCTGCTGGAAAAGGCCGAGCTGTACCGCCACGGCCACCACCACGAAGGTGACGGCCACCACCACCACCACGAGTTCGACATCGAACAGGCCGGCCACGGCGGCTGGAGCGTGCTGGTGGGCGACAGCATCCACAACTTCTGCGACGGCATCATCATCGCCGCCGCCTTCCTGGCCGACACGCGGCTGGGCATCGTCACGGCGCTGGCCATCATCGCGCACGAGATTCCGCAGGAGGTGGGCGACTACATCGTGCTGCTGAACGCGGGCTTTTCGCGCGGCAAGGCGCTGCTGTTCAACGCGCTGTCGGGCCTGGCGGCGGTGGTGGGCGGTGTGGTGGGCTACCTGGTCGTGGGGCCTTGGCAGGCGCTGTTTCCCTACCTGCTGGTGGTGGCGTCCAGCAGCTTCGTCTACGTGGCCGTGGCCGACCTGATCCCGCAGTTGCAGCGCCGCCTGCCGCTGCGCGAGACCGTGGCCCAGGTGGGCTGGCTGGCCGTGGGCCTGGGCGTGGTGTGGGCCGCGCGCGCCCTGCTGCACGGGCATTGACCCCCAGGGGTTCGGGGGCAAGCCCGCACGGTGCCTGAGGGCGGTGGCTGCTAAGCTGGAAGACCGCCGCCGCGCCCTCTGGCGTGCCGCGCCCACAGGAGACACCCCCCATGCCCGGACTGCTGCCCGACGTCGACGCCGACGGCCTGCTTGAATTTTCGGTGGTCTACACCGACCGTTCGCTCAACCACATGAGCGCCAAGTTCCAGGGCGTGATGCGCGACCTGTCGGCCATGTTGAAGCAGGTGTACCACGCCCACTCCGCGGTGATGGTGCCCGGCAGCGGCAGCTACGGCATGGAAGCCGTGGCGCGCCAGTTCGCCACCGGCCAGAAGGTGCTGGTGCTGCGCAACGGCTGGTTCAGCTTCCGCTGGAGCCAGATCTTCGAGATGGGCCGCATCCCCTCGGCCGAACTGGTGCTGAAGGCGCGCCGCAACGCGCCCGGCGCCACCGCGCCTTTCGTGCCCGCGCCGCTGGACGAGGTGCTGGCCACCATCCGCGCCGAAAAGCCCGCGGTGCTGTTCTGCCCGCACGTGGAAACCGCCAGCGGCATGCTGCTGAGTGACGAGTACCTGCGCGCCGTGGGTGCGGCCATGCACGAGGTCGGCGGCCTGCTGGTGCTGGACTGCATTGCGTCCGGCGCGCTTTGGGTGGACATGGCCGACTGCAATGTGGATGTGCTGGTGAGCGCGCCGCAAAAGGGCTGGAGCAGTTCACCCTGCGGCGCCCTGGTGTGCCTGAGCGAACGCGCCCGCCAGCGCATCGATGCCACCACCAGCACCAGCTTCGCCTGCGACCTGAAGAAGTGGCTGCAGATCATGGAAACCTACGAACAGGGTGGCCACGCGTACCACACCACCCTGCCCACCGACGCGCTGCTGCGCCTGCGCGACACCATGCGCGAAACCGTGGATTCGGGCCTGGAAACCCTGCGCGCGGCGCAGTGGACCCAAGGCCGGCAGATCCGCGCGCTGCTGCAGGCCAAGGGCTTCGCCAGCGTGGCGGCCGAGGGTTGGCAGAGCCCCGGCGTGGTGGTCAGCTACACCAGCAACCCGGACATCAAGAGCGGCAAGGCCTTTGCCGCGCTGGGCCTGCAGACCGCGGCCGGCGTGCCGCTGCAATGCGACGAAGGGGCCGACTTCTCCACCTTCCGCCTGGGCCTGTTCGGGCTGGAAAAGCTGCGCAACGTGCAGCGCACGGTGGACACCGTGGCCAAGGCCCTCGAAGGTTTGCCGAACTGATCCGGCGGCCTCGTTAGCGCCCGCGGCCGGGGGCTCTACTTCACGACGAGGACCGGCAGGTCGCTGTGCGTCAGCACGCGGCTGGTTTCGCTGCCCAGCAGCAGGGCGCTGACGCCGCGGCGGCCGTGCGAGGCCATCACGATCAGGTCGCAGCCCTGGGCCTTGGCGTGGTCCAGGATGGCTTCCCAGGGGTGCAGCGCTTCCACGGTGACGGCGTTGCAGGCCATGCCGGCGGCGCTGGCCAGTGCGCTGACCTTCTTCACGCGCTCGGCGGCAATGCGCTCCTGGGCGTCGTAGAACTCCTGCGGCGGCACCGGCTGCATTTCCGAGATGGCGCTGTAGGGGAAGGGTTCCTTCACGCTGATGGCCGACAGCTTGGCGCCGCACAGCTTGGCCATTTGCACGGCGGTGTCCACCGCCTTGGCGGTGATGTCGGAACCATCGGTGGGAACGAGGATGTGCTTGTACATGCGGGACTCCTGCGGGTTCATGAACGGGTCACAAACTGCGACCCGCGGTGGCGGCAGTGTGTTCCCGGCAGGCTACTCCTGCGATTGATGTCGCTCAACCCCGCGCCACGGGCCGGGTGGGGTCAGCGCACCATTCGCTCCAGGAACCCGGGTACAGGTGCGAGCCCGGCAGCCCCGCCACTTCCATCGCCAGCAGGTTGTGGCAGGCGGTGACGCCCGAGCCGCACTGGTGCACCACGGTGCCGGTGTCGGCGCCCAGGGCCAGGAAGGCGGCGCGCAGTTGTTCGGCCGGCAGGAAGCGGCCGTCGGCGCCCAGGTTGTCCTTGAAGAAGCGGTTCCTTGCACCCGGGATGCGGCCGGCCACCGGGTCCAGCGGCTCCACCTCGCCGCGGAAGCGCTCGGCCGCGCGGGCGTCCAGCAGGGTCAGGCCGCTGCCGGCCTGCAGGTCGGGCAGGCGGGCCATCAGGTCCGTGGCCAGGGTCACCGGCATGGCGGCGGGGCCGCCCCCATACGCCGCAGCGGCGGCCTGGGGCACCGGCCGCTCGCGCACCCAGGCGCCGCCGGCCGCGCGCCAGGCGGCGCTGCCGCCGTCCAGCACCGCCACGTCGGCATGGCCCAGCCAGCGCAGCATCCACCAGGCACGGGCGGCATAGGGCCCGCCCTGGCCGTCGTAGGCCACCACCTGCACCCCGGGCTGGACGCCCCAACGCGCCGCGGTGTGAGCGAACGCTTCCCGGCTGGGCAAGGGGTGGCGGCCATTCAGGCCGGTCTTGGCGCTGGACAGGTCGTTGTCCAGGTGGGCATAGCACGCGCCGGGAATGTGGCCGCCGTGCTGGTAGCCATCTTCACCCGCACCGGGGTCGGCCAGGTCAAAGCTGCAGTCCAGCAGCACCAGGGGCTGGCCGGACTGCTGCAAGGCCATCAATTCGGTGGCGGCGATCAAGGACGGGTGGGACATGGTGAAGGCCTTCAGTTGTCGGCCGGCAGGCCGCTGTCGCGGGCTTCCCGCGGGGTGCCATGGTGGCGCAGCAGGTTCGCGCCCAGCCCGGCGGCGATGACCAGGGCCATGCCGGCCAGGGCCATGGCGCTGGCCGGGTCGTCGAACAGCCACACCCCGTACAGAAACGAAAACACGATGCCCAGGTACTGCAGGCTGGCATTGGCCAGGGTGCGGCCGATGGCGTAGGCGCGGGTCATCATCAGCTGTGCGCTGGTGGCCAGCAGGCCGGTGGCCAGCAGCAGCGCCAGGCCACGCGCGGTGTGTCCGTGCCAGCCTTCGGCGCTGGTCAGGGCCGCGCCCACCAGCACGCCGCCGCCGGAGAAGTAGAAGACGATGCGGTACTCGGGCTCGCCCAGTCGGCCGAGTGCCGTGACCTGCAGGTAGGCCATGGCCGACAGCAGGCCCGAGGCCAGCCCGGCCAGCGCGTACCAGGCCTGGTCCTGCTGGATCGTGGGCCGCAGGATCATGGCCACGCCGGTGAAGCCCAGCAGCACCGCGGCCACCAGGCGGCCGTCCACCCGCGCCGTGCCCAGCCAGAAGGCGCCGCCCATCATGAACAGCGCCATCCACACCGAGGACATGTAGTTCAAGGTCACGGCGGCGGCCAGGGGCATGCCGGTGATGGCGTAGAACCACAGCGTCAGCGCCGAGACCCCGGCCACGCTGCGCCAGAAATGCGCCATCGGCAGGGCGGTGCGCAGGCTGCGGCCGCCGCCGCGCGACAGCGCCGCCATCATCAGGCAGCCCACCAGGCCGCGGTAGAACACCACCTCGCCGGTGCTGTACTGCAACGACGCCCACTTCACGCACACGCCCATGGTGGCGAACAGCCCGGCGGCGCCGATCATCAGCAGGGCGGCATGCATCGGGTGATGCGTGCTGCCTGCCAATGGGCTCACCATGAGCTGCGGCCCAGGCCCATCACGGTGCGGTACCACTCGTGGAAGTGCTGCATGCCGTCTTCCATCGGGCTCTGGTAGGGCCCCACCTCGTCGTCGCCACGCAGCATCAGCGCGCGCCGGCCGGCGTCCATGCGCTCGGCGATCTCGTCGTCCTCGATGCAGGTTTCCATGTAGGCGGCCTGCTGGGCATCGACAAAATCGCGTTCAAAGGCGGCAATTTCTTCGGGGTAGAAGAACTCCACCACGTTCAGCGTCTTCTGCGGCCCCTGCGGCACCAGCGTGGACACCACCAGCACGTGCGGGTACCACTCCACCATGATGTTGGGGTAGTAGGTCATCCAGATGGCGCCGTGTGCGGGCGGGCGACCTTCGCGAAAGCGCATCAGTTCGTCATGCCAACGCTGGTACACGCCCGAGCCCGGATTGGCCAGCGCGTCGCGCACACCCACGGTCTGCACCGAGTAGTGCTTGCCGAACTCCCAGGCCAGGTCATCGCAGGTGACGAAGCGGCCCAGCCCTGGGTGGAAGGGGCCGACGTGGTAGTCCTCCAGGTAGACCTCGATGAAGGTCTTCCAGTTGTAGTGGCATTCGTGCGTGCGCACGCTGTCAAACACGTAACCGGAAAAGTCCAGCGCCGCACGCGGGCCCAGGGCGCCCAGGTCGGCGGCAATGTCGCGGCCGTTGTCCTCGAACACCAGGCCGTTCCAGGTGCGTGTCTTGTAGTTCTTCAGGTTCAGGCAGGGGTCGTGGTCGAAGTGGGGCGCGCCCACCAATTGCCCATGCAGGTCGTAGGTCCAGCGGTGCAGGGGGCAGACGATGTGGTTTTTCGTGTTGCCGCGCCCACGCAGCATCACCGCCTGGCGGTGGCGGCAGACGTTGGAGACCAGTTCCACCCCGTCCTTGGTACGCACCAGCGCGCGGCCCTCGCCTTCCTGCGGCAGCGCGTGGTGATCGCCCAGATTCGGTACCGACAATTCGTGCCCCAGGTAGCGGGGCCCGTGCTGGTAGATGAGCTCCATCTCGCGACGAAACAGCTCGTCGTCGAAATAGGTGGAAACGGAAAGTTGCGAGCGGCTGCGCGCAAGAGCTTCGAGACTGATGCTCAGGTCCGACATGATCCCCAGGTGCTCCAGAGTGACCGGTCAAAACCCCCGCCCGGTGGCCCCGCGGGCGAGTTTTTCTTTGACGATGATGGCCCGGCGAATGAAACACCGGGGGACAAGATTGTAGCCAGCGCGCACCATGCAAGCGTCGCGCACGGGGTGCTGCGACTAAAATCGAAACCTTTGCCCCAGCGCGCGCACCGTGCGCGTCCTGCATGTCGAAAACCAAAAAAGACACTTCGGCCGAGCCCGCCAGCTACGAACAAGCGCTGGCCGAGCTGGAACAGCTGGTGGCCACGATGGAAAACGGCGAGTTGCCGCTGGACGGCCTGCTGGCCAGCCACCAGCGTGCGGCCGAGTTGCTGGCCTTCTGCCGCAGCCGGCTGGACGTGGTGGAAAAGCAGGTGAAAGTGCTGGAAGACGGCCAATTGAAGGACTGGGAGGCCCCGTGAACTCTGCGGACTTCGACGTTTGGTCGCGCCAGCGCCTGGCCGACGTGGAAGGCGCCCTGGAACGCTGGGTGCCCGAAGACACGCCGGCCGGTTTGGGCGTGGCCATGCGCTACGGCGTGCTCGACGGCGGCAAGCGGCTGCGCCCGCTGCTGGTCATGGCCGCCTGCGAGGCCGTGCACGGCGACCCTGCGGCCGCCTTGCGGGCCGCGGTGGCGGTGGAACTGATCCACGCCTATTCGCTGGTGCACGACGACATGCCCTGCATGGACAACGACGTGCTGCGCCGGGGCAAGCCCACGGTGCATGTGAAGTTCGGCGAAGCGCAGGCCATGCTGGCCGGCGACGCCATGCAGGCGCTGGCCTTTGAAGTGCTGACGCCAGACGACGGCGCCATGCCGCCCGCCATGCAGGCCCGCCTGTGCGCCCTGCTGGCGCGCGCGGCCGGCCACTCGGGCATGGCCGGCGGCCAGGCCATCGACCTGGCCAGCATCGGCAAGGCGCTGGACGAAGGCGCCTTGCGCGACATGCACCGCCGCAAGACGGGGGCCCTGCTACAGGCCAGCGTTCTGATGGGCGCGGCCTGTGGCCCTGTGGACGCGCCGGCCTGGAAGGCGCTGTCCGACTACGGCGCCGCGCTGGGCCTGGCCTTCCAGGTGGTGGACGACATCCTGGATGTGACCCAGGAGAGCGTGACCCTGGGCAAGACCGCTGGCAAGGACCAGGACGCCAACAAGCCCACCTACGTGTCGGTGCTGGGCCTGGAACGCGCCCGCGCGCAGGCCCATGCCCTGCGCGAGCAGGCCCAGGCCGCGCTGGCCGCCAGCGGCCTGCCCGGCTGTGCCCACCTGGCCGTGCTGGCCGACAGGGTGGTCGATCGTGACAGTTGAACCGAAGGGGCGCTTGATGCCATCCAACCTGCTGCACCGTGTGAACAGCCCGGCCGAGGTGCGCGCGCTGTCGCGCAGCGAACTCAAGACGCTGGCGCAGGAGTTGCGCGCCTTCGTGCTGCAAAGCGTCAGCGAAACCGGCGGCCACCTGTCCAGCAACCTGGGCACGGTGGAACTCACCGTGGCGCTGCACCACGTGTTCAACACGCCCTACGACCGCATCGTCTGGGACGTGGGCCACCAGACCTACCCGCACAAGGTGCTGACCGGACGGCGCGAGCGCATGGGCACCCTGCGCCAGCTGGGCGGCATCAGCGGCTTCCCGCGCCGCGACGAAAGCGAGTACGACGCCTTCGGCACCGCGCACTCGTCCACCAGCATCTCCGCGGCGCTGGGCATGGCGCTGGCGGCCAAGATCAAGGGGGAGGCGCGGCACGCGGTGGCCGTCATCGGTGACGGGGCGCTCACCGGCGGCATGGCCTTCGAAGCGCTGAACAACGCCGGGGTGTCGCAGGCCGACATGCTGGTCGTCCTGAACGACAACGAGATGTCCATCTCGCCGCCGGTGGGGGCGCTGAACAAGCACCTGGCGCGGCTGCTGTCGGGGCGCACCTACAGCGGGGTGCGCGAAGGCGCCAAGAGCGTGCTGAAGAACACACCGCTGTACGAATTTGCCAAACGCTTTGAAGAACACACCAAGGGCATGGTGGTGCCCGGCACCATCTTCGAGGAGATGGGCTTCACCTACATCGGCCCCATCGACGGCCACGACCTGGACGCACTGGTCCCCACGCTGGAAAACCTGCGCGACAAGCGCGGCCCCCACTTCCTGCACGTCATCACCAAGAAGGGCTACGGCTACAAGCTGGCCGAGGCCGACCCCATCAACTACCACGGGCCGTCCAAGTTCGACCCCGCGGTGGGCATCGTCAAGCCGGCCACGCCGCCCAAGACCACCTTCACCCAGGTGTTCGGCCAGTGGCTGTGCGACATGGCCGCGGCCGACCCGAGGCTGGTGGGCATCACCCCCGCCATGCGCGAAGGCTCGGGCATGGTGGAGTTCGAACGCCGCTTTCCCGGGCGCTACTTCGACGTGAGCATTGCCGAGCAGCATGCCGTCACCTTCGCCGGCGGCCTGGCCTGCGAAGGCCTGAAGCCGGTGGTGGCCATCTATTCCACCTTCCTGCAGCGCGGCTATGACCAACTGATCCATGACGTGGCGCTGCAGAACCTGCCGGTGGTGTTCGCGCTGGACCGGGCCGGCCTGGTGGGCGCCGACGGCGCCACCCACGCCGGCAACTACGACATCGCCTTCGTGCGCTGCATCCCGAACATGGCCATGCTGACGCCGGCCGACGAAAACGAATGCCGCCAGGCCTTGTCCACCGCCTTTGGGCACGGCGGCCCGGCCTGCGTGCGCTACCCGCGCGGTGCGGGCGTGGGCACGGCCCTGGAACCCGGCTTCGCCACCCTGCCCTGGGGCAAGGGCGAGCTGCGGCGCGAAGTGCGTGGCGGATCCGCCAGCGCGCGGCGCATCGCCATCCTGGCCTTCGGCACCCTGCTGTACCCGGCGCTGGCCGCGGCCGAGAAGCTGGACGCCGCGGTGGCCAACATGCGCTTTGCCAAGCCCCTGGACACCGAGCTGGTGCTGCAGCTGGCGCGCAGCCACGATGCCCTGGTGACGCTGGAAGACGGCTGCATCGCCGGCGGCGCCGGCAGCGCGGTGGCCGAAGCGCTGGCCGCCGCCGGCATCCAGCTGCCGCTGCTGCAGCTGGGCCTGCCGGATGAATTCATCCAGCACGGCGACCCGGCCAAGCTGATGGCCATGCTGGGCCTGGACGCCGCCGGCATCGAACAGTCCATCACCCAGCGCTTCGGCGCGCCGCAGCTGTCGCTGGTGCCGCCGCCCGTGCGCGAGGTGGCCGGCCGCTGACGCGCGCGGGACAAAACCCCAGCACAGCACGCCCGCACAATCGGTGGGATGCTGAGCGCTCACCCCGCGCGGGCCCCTTCTCCAGACTTCATGAACCAGCTCACCGACGCCCTGCACATCCCCGACACGCAAAGCGCGCGCGACGAACGCCATGTGGCGATCCAGCGCGTGGGCGTGAAGGACGTGCGCTACCCCATCAGCCTGCAGGTGGCCGGCAGCGTGCAGGCCAGCGCCGCGCTGTGGGACCTGGACGTGGCGCTGCCCGCCGAAGCCAAGGGCACGCACATGTCGCGCTTCGTGGCCTGGCTGGACGACCTGGCGCTGGCCGGCACCACGCTCACCGCCGCCAGCCTGCGCGAGGGCCTGGCCCGCATGCTCTACAAGCTGGGCGCCGGCGAAGGGCGCATCGAAGCCCGCTTCTCGTTCTTCCTGCGCAAGCGCGCCCCGGTGTCCGGCCTGGCCAGCCTGCTGGACTACCAGGGCCGCTGGGTCGCCGAAAGCCGCGCCGGCCACACCGCGGTGTGGGCCGAGGTGGGCGTGCCGGTGAAGAGCCTGTGCCCCTGCAGCAAGGAAATCAGCGACTACGGCGCGCACAACCAGCGCTCGGTGGTCACCATCCGGGTGGAACTGCTGCAGCCGGTCGAGTGGCAGGAACTGGTTCGCTTTGCCGAAGACAGCGCGTCCAGCGAGTTGTGGCCCATGCTCAAGCGCGCCGATGAGAAGTGGGTGACCGAACGCGCCTACGAGAACCCCAAGTTCGTCGAGGACCTGGTGCGCGACGTGGCGCTGCGGCTGAATGCGGACGCGCGCGTCGGCCGCTATGTGGTTGAAGTCGAAAACTTCGAAAGCATCCACAACCACAGCGCCTACGCTCGCATCGAGCGCGCTTGACGCAGCACCGCGCGCCGTGACCGAAGCGGCCGCCAGCCTGGACGACCCCGAATACATGCGCCATGCCGGGCGCGATTTGCTGTCGCTGGCGCTGATGGCCGCGCGCAACCGCAGCCTGCACTGGCTGGCCGCGCTGGAGGGCGAAGACCTGGGGGACGTGGGCGACGAATTCGACCCGCCGGCTTGGGCTGCCGGCCAGGTGGCCTGGTTCCAGGAGGCCTGGATCGCGCGCAACCCGCAACGTGCGCGCGGCGCCCACTGCGACCGCCCACCGCCTCGGCTGGCGTCCATCTGGCCGCAGGCCGATGAATGGTTTGACCCCCGCGCCAGCACCCGCGCGCAGCGTTGGCTGCAGGCCCTGCCCGGCGACACGCTGAGGGCCTTCCTGGCCGACACGCTGGAAACCACGCTGGAACTGCTGGACGCCGCCACGCCGGACGACGACGCGCTGTACTTCTTCCGCCTGGCGCTGCTGCACGAAGAGCGCAGCGCCCAGACCCTGGCCGCGCTAATGCAGGCCAGCGACCTGCCGCCCGAAAAGCACACCGGCCTGTGGCCCCTGGTGGCCAACCAGGCCCAGCGCGACCCGCTGAGCTTCGGCGCCCAGGTCTGGGCCTTCGGCAGCACGCCGGGCGGCCTGGTGCCGGACAACGAACCCTGGCAGCAGCCGGAAAAGCTGCCTGAATTCGACCTCGACGCCCAGGCTGTCAGCTGGGCCCAGTACGCCGAGTTCGTGGCCGATGGGGGCTACGACGAACCCCGCTGGTGGCACCCTGCCGGCTGGGCCTGGCTGCAGGCCACCGGCCGGCGCGCACCGCGCTATGTCGAACAGCTGGGCGGCCAGGGCGCCGGCGTGCTGCTGCGCCAACGGGGGCGGCTGCAGCGCGCCGCCGCGGCCCAACCGGCGGTGCACATCAGCTGGTACGAGGCCGACGCCTGGTGCCGCTGGGCCGGCCGGCGCCTGCCCACCGAGGTGGAATGGGAACTGGCCGCCTGCACCGCCACCGCACGCGGCCTGCGCTGGGGCCGGGTGTTCGAATGGACCGCTGGCGCGGCCCGGCCCGAGCCCAGCCTGCGCCACGGCCCGGCCGGGCTGGACGAGGTGCCTGCGTCGGTGGACGGCGTGCCCGCCCGCGTGCTGCGCGGCGCCAGCGACCTGACGCCCCACGGCCTGCGCCACCCGCGCGCGCGGCGATTCGCCCAGCCGCAGCGCGACGAGCTTTTCAGCGGCTTTCGCAGCTGCAGCCTTTAACCCTTGCGCCAATCTGGCGCAAGGCCTGCGGGTAAGCCGGGGGCGCGATTCCAGATTTTCTGTAGGGGCGGCTCATGCCCCGGCCCGTAAGCTGGCGGCCCTTGTAACCCTCTGTTGCCAGCTGGTTTCCCATGTCCTCATCGCGTTCCTTCCACGCCCTGGCCTTGTTGCCACTGGCCGCCTCTCTCAGCCTGGCCCAGGCTCAGAACAACAACAACGATGCCACGGTGGTGGTGACCGGTTCGGTGCGGGCCCAGGCTGCGCTGGATGCGCCCTTTGCCATCCACAGCGTGGACGCCCAGACGCTGCGCGACGCCGGGCCGATGGTGAACCTGTCGGAATCGCTGGCACGCGTTCCCGGGTTGCTGGTGGCCAACCGCAACAATTACGCGCAGGACCTGCAGATCAGCTCGCGCGGCTTCGGCGCGCGCGCCACCTTCGGGGTGCGCGGCATCCGCCTGTACACCGACGGCATCCCGGCCAGCGGCCCGGACGGCCAGGGCCAGGTGGCGCACTTCGACCTGGCCGGCGCCCAGCGCGTGGAGGTGCTGCGCGGGCCGTTCTCGGTCTTGTACGGCAATTCCTCCGGCGGCGTGATCGCATTGTTCTCCGCCCCGGTGCGCCAGGGCCAGTTTGAAGTGGCGGGCGACCTGGGCCGCTTCGGCATGACGCAGATGCGCACCAGCATCGCCGCACCGCTGGGCGGGGGCTTCGACCTGAAGCTGGGCCTGAGCTCGCTGGCGCTGGCGGGTTTCCGGCCGCAGAGCGAGGCCACGCGCGACCTGGTGAACCTGCGCCTGGGTTTCACAGGCACGGCCGACAAGGTGGTGCTGCTGTTCAACCACCACAGCCAGGACGCGCTGGATCCGCTGGGCCTGGACCTGACCAGCTACCGGAACAACCCCCTGGGCACGCTGGCGATCGCGCAGCCGCAAAGCGCCAGCAACCCCACCGGCTTCAACACCCGCAAGACCATCGCCCAGACCCAGACCGGCGTGAACTGGCGCCACAGCTTCAACAGCGAGTCCGGCCTGCAGGAAACCTCGCTGTCGGCCTACACCGGGATGCGTTCGGTGACCCAGTTCCTGGCGATTCCGGTGGCCACCCAGAACGCGGTGCGCCACGGCGGCGGGGTGGTCGATTTCGACCGCCGCTATGAAGGCCTGGAAGCCAAGGCCAACTTCGGCTGGGGCGCGCTGAACCTGGTGACCGGCCTGACGCTGGACCGCCAGCGCGATGCCCGCCGCGGCTTCGAGAACTTCGTCGGCGCCGCCCTGGGCGTGCAGGGCCGGCTGCGGCGTGACGAGGACAACACCGCCACCACCCGCGACGCCTTCGTGCAGGCCGAATACGCACTGTCCAGCGCCCTCACCGCCACCGCCGGGGTGCGCAGCGGGTCCACCGAGGTGAAGGTGAGCGACCACTACACCGCAGGCGCGCCACCCAACAACAACGGCGACGATTCCGGCCAGCTGAAGTTCAGCTACACCAACCCGGTGCTGGGCCTGCGCTGGAAGCTCGGGCCGCAGTGGACGCTGCACGCCAGCGCCGCGCGCGGCTACGAGTCGCCCACCTTGGGCGAGCTGGCCTACACCTTCGACAACCACGGCTTCAACTTCGGCCTGCAGGGCCAGACCAGCCGGCAGTTCGAAGTGGGCAGCAAGTGGCGCAGCGGCGCGCTGGACCTCGACGCCACGCTGTTCCGCGTGAACACCAGCAACGAGATCGCGGCCATCACCAACACCGGTGGCCGTTCCTCCTTCGACAACGTGGGCCGCACCCAGCGCCACGGCCTGGAACTGGCAGCGGCCTGGCGGCCGCTGCCGTCGCTGCGCCTGGCGGCGTCGGCCTCCACGCTGCTGGCGCGCTACCGCGACACCTTCAAGACCTGCCCCGGCACGCCCTGCACCATCACGCCCAACGACACCCGCGTCTCGGTGCCGGTGGGCAACCTGATCGCCGGCACCCAACGCCGCAGCGCCTGGGCGGAAGTGGCCTGGAAGCCCGGCGCGGTGCCGGGCGAATTCGCGCTGGAAGCCCGCGGCCAGTCCGCCACCTTTGCCAGCGACCTGAACGACGCGCGCTCGCGCGCCCCGGGCTTTGGCGTGCTGAACGCGCGCTGGAGCAATGACTGGCCTCTGGGCGAGGCCGGCACGGTGCAGACGCTGGTGCGGGTCGAGAACCTGGCCCAGCGCCAGTACATCGGCAGCGTGATCGTCAACGAAGCCAACCAGCGGTACTTTGAGCCGGGTTCACCGCGCAGCCTGATGCTGTCGGTGCGCTGGAAGAAAGACTTCTGACACACTGCGCGGCATGCGCACCCGCCGCCACCTCCTTGCCCTGGCTGCCCTCACCGCCACCTTGGCGGTGCCGGCGCGGGCCCAGGACGCCTTCGACGGCGACCCCTTCAAGTCATTCCTCTGGGCCGAGCTGAAGAAGGAATTCCTGGGGCCCGGCGCGCGCGTCCAGTTCGACGAGCGCGTGAAGGTGCAGGGCCCGGCCTTCGCCGAAGACCCGATGAACGTGCCCATCACGGTGTCGGCCACCGGCCTGGCCGGCGTGGAGCGCGTCATGGTGCTGGTGGACCGCAACCCCATCCGCAAGGTGCTGGAGTTGTACCCCGCCGCGGCCCAGCCCACGCTGGGCTTTCGCTTCAAGCTGGAGCAGGCCTCACCCGTGCGCGCGCTGGCGCTGACCAAGGACGGGGTCTGGCACGTGGGCGGCACCTGGGTCGACTCCTCGGGCGGCGGCTGCACCGTGTCGGGCGGCTCGCGCAAGGACGGCAGCTGGACCACCACGCTGGGCCAGGTGAATGCACGCCTGTTCAGCAGCGCGCCGGGGCAGGGCGACGCCGCCACGCGGCTGCGCCTGCGTGTGATGCACCCCATGGACACCGGCCTGGTGAACGGCATCCCGGCCTTCTACATTTCCAAATTGAGCGTTCGTGACGCCGCCGACCGCGAGCTGGCGCGCCTGGCCACCTTCGAGCCGGTGAGCGAGAACCCGGTGTTCTCGTTCGACTTCGCGCCCGCCCCGCGCGGCCCGCTGCGCGTGGTGGGCGTGGACAACAACGGCAACCGCATCGACACCGCGGTGAACTGATGCCCTGGCGCACCCTCATCGCTTTGCTGCTGGGTGCGGCCACCGCGCTGGGCGCTGCCGCCCAGGCCAACCCGGCCACGCTGGACTACGGCCTGAAGGCGCGCGCGCTGGCCGAGGGCGTGTACGTGGTGGAAGGCGCGAACGACGACTTCAGCGTGGCCAATGGCTGCAACATCATCAACACCGGCTTCATCACCACCGGGGCGGGCGTGCTGGTCATCAACACCGGGCCCAGCAAGCGCTATGGCGAACAACTGCGCGCGTTGATCGGGCGGACCACTCGCGAACCCGTGGTGCAGGTGCTGCACCTGAACCTGCACCCCGACTACTTCATGGGCAACCAGGCCTTTGCCGACGTGCCCCTGGCCGCCACCGCGGCCACCCGCGCCGGCATGCAGCGTGAGGCCAAGGCCTACGAGGACAACCTTTATCGCCTCTGCGGCGACTGGATGAAGGACACCGAGGCGCGCCTGCCCACGGTCACCATCGGCCCGGGCCCCTGGCGCATCGGCAACCGCGAGTTCGACCTGCGTGAATTCAAGGGCCACACCGACAGCGACCTGGTGCTGCAGGACAAGGCCAGCGGCGTGCTGTTCACCGGCGGCCTGGTGTTCGTGCAGCGCGCGCCCACCACGCCGCATGCACAGATCGGCCCCTGGCAGCAAAGCCTGGCCGCGCTGGCCGGCCACAAGGCCAACTGGTGGGTGCCCAGCCACGGCCCGGTGCGCAACAACGGCGAAGGCGTGCTGATGACCCAGCGCTACCTGCAGTGGCTGGACACCAGCTTTCGCAGCGCGGCCGAGCGCGGGCTGGACATGAACGAGCTGCTGCGCCAGGACATCCCGGGCGAATTCCGCACCTGGGCCGCGGTGGGGCCGGAGTATGTGCGCAACGTGGCGCACCTGTACCCGCGCTACGAACAGCAGGCGCTGCGCAGCGGCCCTCCGCGCACACCCTGACGAGCGTGCCCCCAGGGCGCCGGCACAATGTTTTCATGATGCCCCCACGCTTGCTTCGCGCGCTGCCCCCCGAGGGCGCCGTCAGCCCCTTCGGAACGGCCGGGAGGTGCTGACATGATCAGCGTGCTGCTCCTGGACGACCACGCCGTGGTGCGCCACGGCTACCGGCAATGGATAGACGGCGAACCCGACATGCGGGTGGTGGCCGAAGCGTCCACCTCGGCGCAGGCCTGCGAGCTGCTGCGCCAGGTGCTGGTGGACGTGGCCGTGGTGGACCTGAGCCTGAAAGGCGACAGCGGCCTGGAAGCCATGCGCCGCATGAAGGAGCGCCTGCCGGGGCTGAAGATGCTGGTGCTGACCATGCACGATCACCCCGGCTATGCGCTGCAGGCCTTCCGCCTGGGGGCCATGGGCTACATCACCAAGGACAGCGACCCGCAGCAGTTGCTGGATGCGCTGCGCCAGGTGGCCACCGGACAGCGCGTGGTGCCCGATGCGGGAGACGGCGCCGTGCCCCACCCCACCGGCGCTGCGCTGCAGGACCTGTTCAAGCAGCTCACCCCGCGTGAGTTCGAGGTGCTGCGCCTGATGCTGGGCGGCCAGGACGCGCAGGCGGTGGCCCGCGCCCTGCACGTGAGCGAGAAGACAGTGAACAACACCATGTCGCTCATCCGCCAGAAGCTGGGTGAACGCAATGACTTCCGCTTGATGCTGATGGCCACCGAATACGGCCTGACGCCTGCTTGAGGCGCGGGCCATGAACCTGCCCCGGCTGCTGATGCGCCGCGCCGCCGCCGTGGCCGCCGCGGTGCTGGTGCTGGCCGTGCTGCTGGGCCTGTGGCGCCTGAACCGCGACATCGACGAAGAGGTGGACGCCGGCCAGCACCTGGCGCGCGTGATGGCCACCTTGGGCCAGGCCGCCAGCCTGGGTGACGCGCAACTGCTGGACGCCTTGAAGGCCCTGCTGCTGCAGGGCCGCTTGCGCCACGTGGCGCTGGAACTGCGTGACGCCCGGGGCGCTGTGCTGCTGACCCACGGCCCGGCGGGGCCGGCCCGGGCCTGGCCCTGGCAGAACCCGCCCGAGTTGCGCATGGTGGCCTGGGCGCTGCCGCGCCCCGATGGCGGCAACTGGCAGGTGCGGCTGCGTGCGTCGCGTGACGGTGAACGCAACGAAGCGCTGGTGAACCTGGGCGGCATGCTGGGGCTGCTGCTCTTGTGCGTGGCCGGCCTGCTGCTGTCCATGCGCTGGAACCTGCGACATGCACTGCGCCCCCTGTCGCAACTGCTCAGCGCCATGGCCGGCATCGGGCGGGGCGACCTTCACCCGCTGCGCACCCTGCCGCCCATGCCGGTGACCGAGCTGCAGGCGGTGGCGGGCGGCCTGCAGCAGCTGACCCAGGCGCTGGACCAGGCGCAGGCGCAACGGCGCGCGCTCAGCGGCAAGATGCTGACGCTGCAGGAAGAAGAGCGCGGCCGGATCGCCCACGAATTGCACGACGAACTGGGCCAGCGCGTGACCGCCCTGCGTCTGGGCACCGCGCACCTGCTGCGCGGGCTGGGCCCGGACGCGGCGCTGCGCCCCGAACTGCTGCAACTGCAGTCGCAATGCGAACAACTGCAGCACGACGTGCGGCACCTGCTGGCCGGCCTGCAGCCTTTCGACGAGCCCGGCGGCCAGCCCGACACGGTGCCGCTGGAGCGGCTGGTGTCACACCTGAACGCGCTGGTGGCGTCCTGGAACCGCGATGCGGGGGCCGGGCTGCAGGTGCAACTGCGGCTGGCGGCCTTCGACAGCGCCGGCCAGCCGCGGCCCTGGCCGCAGCCCGATGAGGTCGGGCAGGGGCCCCTGCCCTTGACGCTGGCCCAGGCGCTGTACCGCATCAGCCAGGAGTCGCTGACCAATGTGGCGCGCCACGCCGGGGCCAGCCTGGCCACCCTGTCGCTGGAGCTGCACCCGCCACGCGGGCACAGCACGGCGCACATCGCCTGGCGCGCCTTGGACAACGGCCGCGGCATCGCCGACCCGGCCCAGGCGCTGCAGCGCGGCAACGGCCTGGCCGGCATCCACCAACGCGTCTGGGCCGCGGGCGGCGACCTGTCGGTGGCCCCGGCATCGACCGACCCGGCCACGCCGGGCCTGGTGCTGTCGGCCCGTTTCGCCTTGCCTGCGCCCGCCCCCGCAGCGTGACACCTTGCGGCAGTCCGGCCGCCCGAATTGCGCAATGCTGGAACACAGTGATGCGGGAAAGCCCGGGCGTGCCCTGGCGCGAGGTCCCGTTTCACAATCCGCCGGCCCCTGAAACAAGGGGAGGAGACGGCGCCGCCCCGCAAGCCCGCGGGTGGCGTTGACACGACACCAGACCAACACCCAACCGCACCACCCGCCTTGAAGGACTTTGGTATGCAACACAAACTGAGTGCCCTGCTGATCACGCTGGCCATCGCGTCGCTGGGCGCGCAGGCCGCGGTCACCGACCAGATGATCGAGAACGACGCCAAGTCCACCGGCGACGTGCTGAGCTGGGGCGTCGGCACCCAGGGCCAGCGCTACTCGCCGCTGAAGAGCGTGAACACCGGCAACGTCGGCAAGCTGGTGCCGGCGTGGAGCTTCAGCTTCGGCGGCGAAAAGCAGCGCGGCCAGGAAAGCCAGCCGGTCATCCACAACGGCAAGATGTTCGTCACCGCCAGCTACTCGCGCATCTTCGCGCTGGACGCCAAGACCGGCGCCAAGCTGTGGAAGTACGAGCACCGCCTGCCCGAAGGCATCATGCCCTGCTGCGACGTGATCAACCGCGGCGCCGCGCTGTACGACAACCTGGTGATCTTCGCCACGCTGGACGCGCAACTGGTGGCCCTGAACCAGGACACCGGCGACGTGGTCTGGAAGGAAAAGATCGACGACTTCGCGGCCGGCTACAGCGCCAGCGCCGCGCCCATCATCGCCAATGGCCTGCTGCTGACCGGTGTATCCGGCGGTGAATTCGGCATCGTCGGCCGCGTGGAAGCGCGCGACCCCAAGACCGGCAAGATGGTCTGGATGCGCCCCACGGTGGAAGGCCACATGGGCTACAAGTACGACGCCAACGGCAAGGCCACTGAAATCGGCATCTCCGGCACCACCGGCAAGAGCTGGCCCGGCGACCTGTGGAAGACCGGCGGCGCGGCCACCTGGCTGGGCGGCACCTACAACGCCAAGACCGGCCTGGCCTATTTCGGCACCGGCAACCCGGCCCCGTGGAACAGCCACCTGCGCAAGGGCGACAACCTGTTCTCCTGCTCCACCGTGGCCATCGACGTGAAGACCGGCCAGATCGTGTGGCACTACCAGAACACGCCCAACGACGGCTGGGACTTCGACGGCGTGAACGAATTCATCACCTACGACGACGACGGCAAGGTGCTGGGCGGCAAGGCCGACCGCAATGGCTTCTTCTACGTGAACGACGCCAAGACCGGCGCGCTGGTCAACGCCTTCCCCTTCGTGAAGAAGGTGACCTGGGCCACCGGCATCGACCTGAAGACCGGCCGCCCGAACTATGTGCCTGAAAACCGCCCCGGCGACCCCACCGCGGGTGCCGACGGCAAGAAGGGCAACGTGGTCTTCGCCGCCCCGTCCTTCCTGGGCGGCAAGAACCAGATGCCCATGGCCTACAGCCCGGACACCAAGCTGTTCTACGTGCCCAGCAACGAATGGGGCATGGAAATCTGGAACGAGCCCATCACCTACAAGAAGGGCGCGGCCTACCTGGGCGCGGGCTTCACCATCAAGACGCTGACCGACGGTCCCATCGGCGCGCTGCGCGCCATCGACCCCAAGACCGGCAAGATCGTCTGGGAAGCCCCGAACAACGCGCCGCTGTGGGGCGGTGTGCTCACCACCGGCGGCAACCTGGTGTTCTGGGGCACGCCGGAAGGCTACCTGCAGGCCGCCGACGCCAAGACCGGCAAGATCCTGTGGAAGTTCCAGACCGGCTCCGGCGTGGTGGCGCCCCCGGTCACCTGGCAGGACGGTGGCACGCAGTATGTGGCGGTGGCGTCGGGTTGGGGTGGCGCGGTGCCGCTGTGGGGCGGCGACGTGGCCAAGAAGGTCAGCTTCCTGGAACAGGGCGGCTCGGTGTGGGTGTTCAAGCTGTCCAAGTAAGCAGCCGCGCCCCCTTCTGAACGACAAAGGCCGCCCTTGGGCGGCCTTTGTGCTTGTTGCCCGTGATGCGTTCAGGCCGGCAGGAAGCCTTCGATCGACAGGTAGCGCTCGCCCGTGTCGTAGTTGAAGCCCAGCACGGTGGCGCCGGCCGGCAGCTCGGGCAGCTTCTTGGCGATGGCGGCCAGCGTGGCGCCGCTGGAAATGCCCACCAGCAGGCCTTCTTCGCGGGCGCAGCGGCGCGCCATTTCGCGTGCGTCCTCGGCGTCCACCTGGATCACGCCGTCCAGCAGCGCGGTGTGCAGGTTCTTCGGGATGAAGCCCGCGCCGATGCCCTGGATGGGGTGCGGGCTGGGTGAGCCGCCGCTGATGACGGGCGAAGCCGCCGGCTCCACCGCGAACACCTTCAACTTCGGGAAGCGCGCCTTCAGCACCTGGGCGCAGCCGGTCAGGTGGCCGCCGGTGCCCACGCCGGTGATCAGCGCGTCCAGGCCGTCGGCGAAGTCGGCCGCAATTTCTTCGGCCGTGGTCTTCACGTGCACCGCGATGTTGGCCGGGTTCTCGAACTGCTGCGGCATCCAGGCGCCGGGCGTTTCGGCCACGATGGCCTGCGCCTTTTCAATGCTGCCCTTCATGCCCTTTTCGCGCGGCGTGAGCTCGAAGCGCGCGCCGTAGGCCAGCATCAGCCGGCGGCGTTCCACGCTCATGCTGTCGGGCATCACCAGCACCAACTGGTAGCCCTTGACCGCCGCCACCATGGCCAGGCCGATGCCGGTGTTGCCCGAGGTGGGCTCGACGATGGTGCCGCCGGGCTTCAGCGCCCCGCTGGCTTCGGCGGCTTCCACCATGGACAGCGCGATGCGGTCCTTGATGCTGCCGCCCGGGTTGCTGCGTTCGGACTTCACCCAGACCTGGGCGCCGGCGCCGAACAGGCGGTTGATGCGGATGTGCGGCGTGTTGCCGATGGTGGCCAGGACGTTGTTGGCTTTCATGGGAATCTCCGAGGGCGAAGCGAGACGCGATAATCGCACGGTGAAGCAGACCAGACCGCCGCTGGGGCAAGGCTCGAAAGGGCGCCCTGGAGGAAGGTCCGGACTGCACAGGGCAGCGTAGCAGCTAACGGCTGTCCACCGCGAGGTGAGGATCAGAGCAACAGAGACGAGTCAGGGCAGGGCGCAAGCCCCGCCTTGAGTGAAACGGGCAATCTCTACGCGCAGCAACACCAAATAGGCACACGTTGATCTGGCCCGGAGAGTGTGCGGGTAGGTGGCATTGAGCCGGGTGGGCGACCCCCGGCCCAGAGGAATGGCGGTCACGCCGCCGGCTTCGCAAGGGGCCGGCGGTGCACAGAATCCGGCCCATCGGTCTGCTTCACACTTAATTTTCAGCTCCAGCTTGACGCCTGGGGATTGCGCCGCCGGGACCACGGCTGGACAGTGGTTCGTCGCCTCCCTGTCAGCGAGAACCCGCATGCGCAGCCGCAACATCACCAACGATCTGCAGGTGTACGCCGTGGCCGGCACGCACACTGCCGTGCTGTCCATGGACTTCCGCGCCCGGCCCGAGGGCCTGCTGGGCCTGGCCTTCGAACGCAAGGACCTGGCCAGCGGCCGCCTGTCCTGGCTGGAAGGCCAGAAGTGCTTCCGCTCCATCGTGCCCGACCCGGTGCCGGGCCAGAAGTACCCCACCCACCTGCACCCGGTGCAGGGCCTGATGTGGAAGGACTTCACCCTGCAGCCCGGCCAGCGCTACCGCTACAAGGTGACGCCGGTGTTCGGCACGCCGGCCGCGTTGCGCTACGGCCCGCCCACCGAAGTGACCGTGCAGGCCGAGGCCGAATGGAACGGCAGCCAGGGCGTGTACTTCAACCGCGGTGTTTCGGGCAGCCAGAGCTACGCCGAGCGCTTCCCGCCCGGCAAGATCAGCGCCATGAAGCCGGCCGACCGGGAACGCGCACTGCTGTGGCTGTCGCGCGGGCTGCTGGAGGGCCTGGCGGCGTTCATCGGGCGGGCCCAGCCGGGCGAGTTCCTGTACGGCGCGTTCTATGAATTCAGCGAGCCGCGTTCGCTGGCCCTGCTGAAGGCCGCGCACAGCCGCGGCGTGAAACTGCAACTGGTGCTGGACGGCAAGCAGTACGGCGACAGCAACCGTGCCGCCGTGTCAGCCGCCGGCATGCTGCGCCTGGTGAAGACCTGGCGCATGAAGGCCAAGATCCCGCACAACAAGTTCCTGGTGCGCTGCTCCGCCGCCGGCAAGCCGGTGGAGCTGTGGACCGGTTCCACCAACCTGTCCGACAAGGGCCTGTTCGGGCAATGCAACACCGGCCACGCGCTGAAGAACGCCGCGCTGGCCGAGCGCTACCTCACCTACTGGCAGGCCCTGCGGGCCGACCCCACGCGCTCGGAACTGATGCCGGTGGTGATGGGCCTGCAGGCCGACCTGGCGGCAGCCAGCCTGCCCGCCAACGCGGTCAGTTCCTTCTTCAGCCCGCGCGCGGGCACCGGCATGCTGGACGTGTACGCCGACCTGGTGCAGGGCGCGCAGCAACTGGCCTGCGGCATCTTCCCCTTCAACGTGGACGAACGCTTCCAGCGCGCCTTCAACGCACCCAAGGACTTCCCGCGCTATGTCATCGTGGACAAGAAGGCCGAGGCCTTCGAAGCCAACGACCGCGACCTGGACGTGGCCGCCGGTGCGGCCATCAAGAGCCCGGTGGACCAGTGGCTGAAGGAGCAATCAGCCGCCAGCCTGTTCTACGGCGGCACCGACTACGTGCACAACAAGCTGCTGCTGGTGGACCCGCTGGGCCCGCAGCCCATCATCGTGGTGGGCTCGGCCAACTTCTCCGAGCCGTCCACCAACGCCAACGACGAGAACATGCTGGTGTTCAAGGGCCCGGCCTACCGGCGCGAGGCCGACATCTACCTGACCGAGTTCATCCGCCTGTTCGACCACTTCAACTTCCGCGACTGGCTGAACTCAGCCGCCAGGGGCGCCTTCGAGCCCTTCCTGGAAGAGGGCCCGTCGCTCACCGGTTGGACCTGGCTGAACAAGTACTTCGGCCACCCGCAGTACCTCAGCTTCAAGCGCAAGCTGGTGTTCAAGAACATGGTGGTCTGAACGACCGGGCCTCAAGCCAATGTGGCTCTGCCACTTGGCTTGAACCCCCCTCGGGGGGCGGGCTGGGTGAAACCCGGCCCAGGGGGTACCACTCAGAACCCTTCCAGAACGATCTTGCCGCGCGCCCGGCCACTTTCCAGGTGGGCGTGGGCGCGTTTCAGGTTGGCCGCGTTGATGCTGCCGAAGTGCTCACCCACGGTGGTGCGCAGCACGCCGTCGTCCACCAGCTGGGCCACGTTGTTCAGCAGCCGGTGCTGCTCGGTCATGTCGTCGGTGTGGAACAGCGAGCGGGTGAACATCAGTTCCCAGTGCAGCGACAGGCTCTTGCGCTTGAGCGCGCGCACGTCGATGGCGCCTTCGGCCGGGTCGTCGATCAGGCCGAAACGGCCCTGCGGCGCGATCAGCTCGACAATCTGTGCGAAGTGCTGGGCGGTCTGGGTCAGGCTGACCACGTACTGCGGCGCGGGCAGGCCAGCGCGCTTCACCTCGTCGGCCAGCGGCTTTGAATGGTCAATGACCTGGTGCGCGCCGAGTTCACGCACCCACTGCGCGGTCTCGGGCCGCGACGCGGTGCCCACCACGGTGGCGGCGCTCAGGCGCCGCGCCAGTTGCACCATCACCGAACCGACGCCGCCCGCCGCACCGATGACCAGCAATGTCTGGCCGCGCGCCGCCTCGCCGCGTGGCAGGCCGATGCGGTCGAACAGCATCTCCCACGCGGTGATGGCGGTCAGCGGCATCGCCGCAGCTTCTGCAAAACCCAGCCGGGCCGGCATGCGCCCAACGATGCGTTCGTCCACGGCGTGGATCTCTGAATTGCTGCCCGGCCGGTCGATGGCGCCGGCGTACCAGACCCGGTCGCCCGGCTTGAACAGCGTCACTTCCGCACCCACCGCGCGCACCACGCCGGCGGCGTCCCATCCCAACACGCCCACTTGTCCTTCGGCCGGCGCGCGGCCGGCTCTGATCTTGGTGTCCACCGGGTTCACCGACACCGCCTTCACCTCCACCAGCAGGTCGCGCGGCTCGCGTTGCGGCGCGGGCAGGTTCATGTCCTGCAGGGCATTCGCATCGCTGATCGGCAGGCACTGGCGGTAGGCAACGGCTTTCATCGGGTCCTCGGTGGGGTGCGCGGACATCGCGCATCGATGCAGCGCACTGTGCCGTCGCCGCTGGCGCGGAAACAGCCCGCGGCGGCCGAAGCACTTTCAACGAAATATTGAAAATGGTTCAGGCCGGCGCCAGCAGCGCCGACGCAGCGGCGCAGCGTTCCACCAGGAAGTCGCGCAGCGCGCGCACCAGCGGGCGCAGCAGGCGGCGGTCGGGGCACAGCAGGTGCAGCGGCGCGGCTTCGCCCTGCCAGTCGGTGCACAAAGGCACCAGGGCGCCACGCCGCAGGTCGGGGCCCACGTCCAGCGCGGACTTGTAGACGATGCCCTCCCCGGCCAGCGCCATGCGGCGCACCGCGTCGCCGTCGTCGCTTTGCAGCGGGCCCTTCACGTCCACCGTCAACTTCTCGGCGCCGCGGCGGAAGGTCCACTGGTTGTGGCTGCGCTCGCTGAGCATGAAGCACAGGCAGGCGTGGCGCACCAGGTCGGCCGGGCCGGCCGGGGCGCCATGGCGGGCCAGGTAGGCCGGTGCGGCGCACAGCACGCGCCGGTTGTGCGGGGCGATGGGCAGGCTGACCATGCCCGAATCGGCCGCCGCGCCATAGCGCAGCGCCAGGTCCACCTGCTCCTTGTACAGCCCGGCCAGGCGGTCGGAGATCTGCAGCTTCAGCACCACGCCCGGATGGCGCTGGCGGAACTGCAGCAGCCAGTCCAGCACCTGGTTGCGGCCCAGGTCCGAGGGCATGGACAGCTGCACCGTGCCGCGCAGCGCGTGCTGGCCCTGGACCAGTTGCTCGGCCGCGCCGTGCAGCGCGTCCAGCGCCGGTTCGCACTGCGCGAGAAACTGCTCGCCCTCGGGCGTCAGGCGCAGGCTGCGCGTGCTGCGGGCGAACAGCGCCACGCCTAGTTCGGCCTCCAGGCGCTTGATGGCCGCACTGGCCACCGCCGGGCTGAGGTCCAGCGCACGGGCGGCTTCGGACAGGCTGGCCGAGCGCGCGGCGCGCACGAACAGGCGCAGTTCCGCCAGCGACCTCAAGCCGGCACCACCAGCAGGTGCTGCGCGCTGTAGGCCAGGCCGCTGTCCGGCGCGGCCGGCTTCAGGTCCAGGGCCAGCGCGCTGCGCTCGTCCTCGCGCAGGCCGCGCCAGAGGAAGTCACGCGCGTTGCCGGGATCGCCCGCCACGAACAGCTGCGAGACCACGCTGCCGAAACTGGCGTGGCGCAGCAGCACATGGATGTGCGGCGTGCGCCCCGGGTAGGCCACCGGGCGGATGGTGCGAAAGCGCAGGGCTCCCTGGGCGTCGCTGCGTGCGCTGCCAAAGCCCTGGAAGCCGGGGTCGAAGCCCGTGGCGGTGTCGATGCTGCGCTGCACGCTGGGGTGGCGGTACTGGGCCAGCGCGTCGCACTGCCAGATCTCGACCTCGGCGCCGTCGATCAGCCGGTCCCGGGTGTCCACCACGCGCAGCGCCAGGCCCAGCGCGTCGCCCCGGGCGGTGAGGGTGCTGCCGTCGCGGCGCTGCACGCGGGTGAGGTCGGCGTCCCAGTCCGGCCAGGCTTCGCGCCAGGCGCGTGGCGGGTAGAACGGGCCTTCGGTCATGGCCGGCAGGCTGCGCCGGCTGCTGGCCAGGGCGGGTGCGCCCAGCACGGCGGCGCCAGCCAGGGCCAGGCCGCTGTGCAGCAGGCGGCGCCTGGCCAAGGGCTTGCGAGACAGGGAGGGCATGCTTTCTCCTGCTTGGCCGGTGAAACGGCTTGAAGGCCGCATTGAATCACCCTTGGGCCTGATCCGCCGGGCCGACCCCTACACTGGCCGGCCCCCTGCCCGATGTCCCGCTGCCCATGAACCCCGACGCCCAGACCCTGTGGCGCCGCCCGCGCTGGCAACTGGCCGCGCTGCTGGCGGCGCTGGGCATGGTGGGGCCGTTTTCCATCGACACCTACCTGCCAGCCTTTGCCGGCATCGCCGCGTCGTTGGACTGCACCGCGGTGCAGATGCAGCAGACCCTGTCGGCCTACCTGTTCGGCTTCGCGGTGATGAACCTGTTCCACGGCGCGCTGTCCGACAGCGTGGGCCGGCGTCCGGTGGTGCTGGCAGGCTTGAGCGTGTTCACGCTGGCCTCGCTGGGCTGCGCGATGAGCAATTCCATCGCCGCGCTGGTGTTCTTCCGCGCGCTGCAGGGCATGTCGGCCGGCGCAGGCATGGTGGTGTCGCGCGCCATCATCCGCGACATGTTCCCGCCGGCCGACGCGCAGCGGGTGATGTCGCAGGTGACCATCTTCTTCGGTGTGGCGCCGGCTGTGGCGCCGCTGATGGGCGGCTGGCTCTTCGTGCACCTGGGCTGGCATTCGGTGTTCTGGTTCCTGGTGGCGGTGGGGGTGCTGCTCACCGCGGCCAACTGGCGGCTGCTGCCCGAAACCCTGCACGCCAGCGCGCGCCAGCCCTTCGACCTGCGCCACCTGATGGCCGGCTACCGCCAGCTGATCGGCAACCCGCGCTTCGCGGCGCTGTCGCTGGCCTCGGGCGTGCCCTTCAACGGCTTCTTTCTCTACGTGCTGGCGTCGCCGGTCTGGCTGGGCCAGCACCTGGGCCTGGCGCCGACGCAGTTCTTCGTCTACTTCGTGGCCACCATCGGCGGCATCATGGTGGGCGCCTGGTGGTCCGGCCGCCTGGCCGGGCGCCTGCCGCCCCAGCGCCAGGTGCGGCGCGGCCAGCGCATCATGGTGGCGGCCACGCTGCTGAACCTGGTGGTGGTGGCCACGCTGCCGCCCAACCCCTGGACCGCCATCCCGCCGATGGCGCTGTTCGCCTTCGGCTGGGCGCTGATGGTGCCGGTGGTCACGCTGATGCTGCTGGATTTGGCGCCGGACCGGCGCGGCATGGCATCGTCGCTGCAGTCCTGCATCGGCAGCCTGGCCAACGCGCTGGTGGCCGGTGTGCTGGCGCCGCTGCTGATGCATTCCACGCTGGCGCTGGCCATCGGCTCGGCGCTGCTGATGGGTGTGGGCCTGGTGTCCTGGACCTGGGTGCGCCGGCGGCTGTAGGGCGTGGGCGGCCGTGGCGGGTGCTCAGGCCGCCGCGGTGGGCGGGTGGGGCGCCGGGTTCGGCGGCGCGGCGCGCACGCGCAGCAGCCAGGCCCGGTGCCAGCGGGCGCGGCCCCACAGCAGCAGGGGGGTCAGGATGAATGCCGCGGTCATGGTGGCGGCGATGACCCAGGCCGCGATGCGTTCCCCACCCGTGGCGTCGCGCAGCATCCACAGCGTGCCGCAGGCCATCAGCCCGCCCAGCAGGGGCAGCACCAGCGGCGGGCGCGGCGCCGGCGGGGGTGCCACGAAGTCGCCGCGCCGCAGCCGGGGCTCCACCCGCGCCAGCAGCAGCGGCAGCTCGTCGGACAGCACCTGCTGCCGGTCCCAGCGCTGCACCAGGGCCTGCGGCAGCGGGTGCAGGAAGGCCGATTCGTGCCGCATCAGGCCCCAGGCCTGGCGCTCAGCGGCCGGCCCGGGCAGCGGCAGCCGCACCACGTACCAGCGCTGCGCTTCGCGGGCCGACCAGGGGTCGGGGCCGGTGAAGGTGGTGATGCGCTCCAGCTGGTCCCAGCGCACGGGGCCGGGCAGCTCCGCGTCCAGGGCCAGGCGAGCGGCCAGGGCGGCGGGCTGGCGGGGCGCGGCCACGCCCGCCGCGGCCAGCTGGGCCTTCATGTGCGACAGGCGGGCCCGGTGGGCGCGGCGCTCGGCGCGCCCCTGGCGCAGGGCCTGCACTGTGTCCACGGCCAGGCTGCCCAGGTACCAGACCAGGATCACGGCACCCGCCAGCATCCAAGGGCTGGGCAGCAGGCGGCCCAGCGCGTACAGCGAACGCATCACCGCCAGCAGCGCTTCACTCGCCTGGGCGGCGGGGGTTTGCGCCAGCGCCGCAGTGGCGAAGAAGGGGCTCGCCACCGCCAGCCAGCGCAGCACCTGCAGCCACCCCGCCGCGCCACGCGGCTGGCGCCACGCGGCCTTCAGCAGCCAGCCCCCCAGGGCCACCAGCACGAGCAGGCTGCCCCAGGTCCACCAGAGCGCGTCTTCGCCCGCGATGGCCTCGGCCAGGCTGGCCAGCAGCAAGGGCGGCAGCATCAGGTGCAGTGCCGTGCGTTCCAGCAACCAGCGACCGCGCGCGCGCCAGGACGCCAGGCCCTGCCAGGCCAGCCGGGCGCCCCAGGTCAGCGACGCCAGCACCGCCAGCAGCAGGGCCAGCAGGGCCTGGCGCACGCCGCCGCGCTGCCAGGCCGACGCCAGCGCCGCCCCGGGCTGGGCCGCCGAGGCCGCCGCTTCGACCTGCCCGGCCGCGACGGCCAGCGCTGGCAAAGCCGCGCTCCAGCCCAGCCAGTGCAAGGTGCTCAGGTGCGGCCCGTCGGCGCCCTCGCGCAGGTCCACCTGGTGCAGGGTTTCGAAGCGCTGCGGGTCCAGCAGCATGGTCATGTGCTCGCTGGACAGCCGCGCGAACAGGCTGAACATCGAGTCCGGCCGCTGGCGGTGCACGGAAAGCAGGACCCTGGCGGCGTCCAGGCTGTTCAGGTTGTCGGCAAAGCCAACGCCGGCCAGGCGGCCGCTGCGGCAGCCCACCAGCAGCAATTGCACCTCTGCATCCTGCGCTGCCTGTTCCAGCGCCTCCACGCTCACCTGGCGCGGCTTTCCATCAGCGCCCTTGAACGCCACCTCCCGATGGGCCGTGTCCACATGCGCCATCAGCAGCAGCACGTCGCCACGCAGCGGGCGCAGCAGGGCGGCCAGGGCGGCCGGGTCGCTGGCGTCGCGCCCGGTTTTCATGTGCCGCATGCCACGCAGCCAGACCTGTTCGGGCCGTCCGACCCCGGGCGCCAGGCCCTCGGCCAGCAGGGCGTCGGCCACCATGTCGTCGGCCAGGGACCCGATGCGCAGGCGCTGCGGGTCCAAAGGTCGCGCCAGCCGGTCGGCCAGGCGGCGCAGCCGCAGCCCGTCCAGCGCCGACTGGCCACTGACCCGCACCCGCAGGTGCGGGGCCGCGGGCCAGGGGTCGATGTAGCGGTCGCCGCCGCCATTGGCCTGGTGGACCGCCGCCTCGGCCTGGCGCTGCAAGAGCTCGTCGGGGCTGGCCAGGTGCTCGCGCGAGGCGCGCAGCCACTCTGGTTCCACACCGCGCGGCGGTGGCTCGAAGGGACCGCCGCCATGCACCGCGCCGCCGGGCGGCACCTCGTGGGCGTTGCTGCCATGTGGCGTGGCATGGGGTGTGCCTTTGAAGCCGCCAAAACGCGGCAGCACCAGGGCCTGTGCCGGCGGCGGCAGGCCGGCACAGGCCAGGCCCCAGGCCAGCCCGACCAGCCCCAGCGCCCGGCGCAGCCGCTGCATCACATCTTCCCGGCCTGCAGGCCAGGCATCGGCGCACCGACCTGCTTCATCAGCAGGTACATCTGGCCGGCCAGGGTGTTGGCCTGGTCCAGCAGGCCGGACAGGGCGGCGGGGTCGCCCAGGTCGTCGCGGCTGCGCTGGTGCGGCTGCAGGCGCTGGGCGGTTTCCACACCCTGGGCCACCGCCTTCACCAGTGCGGCGTGCTGGGCGATCAGACCGTTCTCCGCGCCGCCCAGGTCACGCCGCAGGAACTTCACCGCCACGGCGGTCGCGCTGCCCAAAACCCCCAGCGCCGCCGCCGCCAGCTTGAACTGTGGGCTGCTTTCGCTCCACAGGGCCGCCAGCACGCCGCCGCTGCCGCCCAGGGCCACCAGCTGGGCCAGCAGCTCCACCCGGTGGCTGGTGCGGATGCGCCGGGCCAGCCGGTCGGCCAGCGCGTCCCCTTGCGCCACCATGGCCGCCAGCGACTGCGCGGCCAGTTCCACCCGCAGCGCCGCCGGCGCCGCCAGGCGCCCGAGCGTGCGGCCGGGACGCAGCCATGCCTGGTCGGGGTGGGTTTGCTGAAGCTGCGCCAGCGCGCCGGGGTCGTAGGCGGCCAGAAAACCCACCAGCTGGTGAACGTCGGCTTCGGACATCGATGAATCCAACAGGAGCAGATCGCGCCAGCAGTCTGCGTGGCCGGCCCGCTGGCGCCAAGACCTAGCTCTCGGGAACCGCGTCCCCCCGGCGGGCGATGCGCGCGCCCGGGGGGACTCAAGGAAAGGCGTGCCCCGGCCGATATCCCGGAGCGAACCCCGCGGGCACCTGCTGCGTGCCCGGCAGCCCTTGGAGAACCACCATGCCCTCAAGCCTCGCCGCCTGCACCGGCCGCGCCCGGCGCGCCGCCCTGTCCTGGCCCCTGACCGCCGCGCTGCTGCTGTGCTTCGTCCACCCCGATGCACGCGCCGGCGGCGGCCATGAGGCACCGGCACCCGCCGCAATAGCGGCCCCGGCCGGCCACGCCGCGCCGCCCGCCAAGGCCGAGGCCAAGCCCGCCGCCGGCGGCCCGGGCGCCGACCCCATGGACACCCTGCGCGAGAAGCTGGCCGCCCGCCTGGGCGCCACCAAGGCGCCGGAAGCCAAGAGCCCCTACGTGGTGCGCGTCAGCACCAAGGCCGGAGAACACGGCGAGAGCGCGCCCGCCGCTGCAGGCCACGGCAACAGCGCGCACGCCGCCCGTGCCGCCAGCGCCCACCGTGCCAGCAAGCCCAAGTCCAGCGCCCACGCCGCCGCCCACCCGCTGCTGGCCGACCCCCACGCCGGCCACGGCCTGCACTGGAGCTACCAAGGCGAAGGCGGCCCCAACGACTGGGGCAACCTGAAGCCCGAATTCGCCACCTGCGCGGTGGGCAAACGCCAGAGCCCGATCGACATCCGCGGCGGCGTGAAGGTGGAACTGGAACCGGTGAAGTTCGACTACCAGCCCACCGGCTTCGCGGTGGTGGACAACGGCCACACCGTGCAGGTGAACATGGGCCCGGGCAACGCCATCGAGGTGATGGGCCGGCGCTACGACCTGCTGCAATTCCACTTCCACCGTCCCAGCGAAGAACGCATCGACGGCCGCCAGTTCGACATGGTCGCCCACCTGGTGCACAAGGACCCCGAAGGCCGTCTGGCCGTGGTGGCCGTGCTGCTGGACCGCGGCAGCGCCCACCCGCTGGTGCAGACGGTGTGGAACAACCTGCCGCTGGAAAAGGGCGACGAGGTGCGCGCCGCGGCCTCGCTGGACCTGAACGGCCTGCTGCCGCACGACCGGCGCTACTACACCTACATGGGCTCGCTCACCACGCCGCCCTGCAGCGAAGGCGTGCTGTGGATGGTGATGGCCCAGCCCGTGGGCATTGCACCCGACCAGGTGGCGGTGTTCTCGCGCCTGTACCCGATGAATGCGCGGCCGATCCAGCAGGCGGCTGGCCGCCTCATCAAGCAGAGCAACTGACGACCCCCCCGCAGCGGCCATCGGCCGCCTCCCCCTGAGGGGGCGCCGCTGGCGGACCGGCCCAGCCGGATCCGCGGCGGCTGCTTGGATTCGGGCCGGGCATGCAAAGATGGACGCCTACTTGGGAGGTCGCCATGCCCGTTCCCGCTGCCATCCGCGCGCTGATCTTCGACGTCTTCGGCACCCTGGTGGACTGGCGCGGCGGCGTGGCGCGGGATGCGCAGGCCGCCTTGGCGCCGCTGGGTCTGGCCTGCGACTGGCTGGGCTTTGCCGACGACTGGCGGGCGCAATACCAACCGGCCATGGCCGAGGTGCGCTCGGGCCGCATCCCCTTTTGCACGCTGGACCTGCTGCACCGGCGCAACCTGGACGTGGTGCTGCGCGCGCGAGGCTGGGACGCCGCGGTGGACGAAACCACCCGCGCCGCGCTGAACAGGGCCTGGCACCGCCTGGACGCCTGGCCCGATGTGGGCCCCGGCCTGGCCGCGCTGCGCCAGCGTTTCCTGCTGGCGCCCTGCTCCAACGGCCACATTGCGCTGATGGTGGCGCTGGCGCGGCGCAACGGCTGGCACTGGGACGCCGTGCTGGGCGCCGAAATCGCGCGCGACTACAAGCCCCAGCCGGTGGTCTACCGGACCGCCGCAGCGGCCCTGGGCTGCGCGCCGCATGAAGTGCTGATGGTGGCCGCCCACACCGACGACCTGCTGGCCGCCGCCGCGGCCGGCCTGCGCACCGCCCACGTCGCGCGGCCGGACGAAAAGGGCCCCGGCCTGGGTGAGGCCGGCCCGGCCGCCGCCGTGGATTGGGCCGCCGCCGACCTGCCCGAACTGGCCGCCCAGTTGGCGCCCTGAGCGCCGGCTTGAAATCCCGCATCGTGGAATCCCGGGTCTGGGTGCGACCATAACGCGCACCCTCAGGCCTGGGGTGAAGTGAGCATTTTTCACACTTGGGGTGACAGAATTCCTCTCACACGTCGGCACCGGGCAGCGAGGGGCTGTCTTCCACCGACGCGCAACCACTACCAACCCAAGAGGTCAGGACCATGCTTCGCGCTTCCCACGCTCTCTCCGCCACGATGCTGGCTCTTCTGGCGGCTGTGGCCGCTCCCGCCCACGCCGTCGTCACCATCACCGGTGTGGCGACCAACCTGGCCGACACCACGCCGGGCCAGGACCTGTGGCGCCTGGACTTCAACATCGCCGGCGCGATGGCCTCGGGTGAGTTCGTGAACTTCGCGCTGTCCAGCGGCCTGTTCTCGAACGTGGCCCAGATCGGCGCCACGCCCGCTGGCTACAACGCCAACCTGGCCCTGCCCGCCTTCTTCGGTGACAGCTACCACTACACCATCACCGACGCCGGTTCGGCCTCCGTCAGCACCCCCGTCGCGCTGAGCGTGGTTCGCATCGGCGCCCTGCCGGGCACCATCGCCTACGCCACCAACACCAACGCCAGCGGCTTTGGCAACGTGGCCCTGACCTCCGCGCCGGTGCCGGAACCCGCCACCTACGGCCTGATGGCCCTGGGTCTGGCCGCCATGGGCCTGCGCCGCCGCGCCCAGAAGGCCTGATACCGCACGGAACCCGGCCGCCTGCGGGTGGCTGGGGGCTTCACGCCGCGCTGCCGTTCCCACGGCGCGCGGCGTTTGTCTTTTGTCGGACACATTCCAGACCGCGGCGTTGTGGCCACCCCACGCTGGCGGGGGCGCGTCAGGAATCTTTACAAAGCGCCCAACCCCGCTCGCGCGGGTGCGCCGTTCAAGCCCGGACCAACGCCGCTTTGGCGCTGCCCGACCTTGAAAGGACACCCCGATGCGAAGCTTCCTCGCCGCCCTGGCCACCGCCGTGCTGGCCGCTGTGGCCCCCAGCGCCCAGGCCTTCTGCGGCTTTTACGCCGGCAAGGCCGACACCAGCCTGTTCAACCGCGCCAGCCAGGTGGTGCTGGCACGCGACGGCCAGCGCACCGTCATCGCGATGCAGAACGACTACCAGGGCCCGCTGTCGGAGTTCGCGCTGGTGGTGCCCACGCCGGAGGTCATCCGGCCCGGGCAGGTGAAGGTGGCCGACCGCGCCCTCTTCGAACGCCTGGACGCCTTTTCCAGCCCGCGCCTGGCCGAGTACCACGACGCCGACCCCTGCCGCTTCGACTTTGCCTGGGGCCGCCCGGAGGCCCTGCGCAGGATGGCCATGCCTGCCGCGGCGATGGCGCCGGCGGCCCAGGAGAAAAGTGCACGCGACACCGCGCTGGGCGTCACCGTGGCCGCGCGCTTCACGCTGGAGGAGTACGACATCGTCAGCCTGTCGGCCACGCAAAGCACGGGGCTGGAGACCTGGCTGCACGAGAACGGCTACCGCATCCCGGCGGGTGCGCACGCGGCGCTGGCACCCTACATCGCCCAGGGCCTGAAGTTCTTCGTTGCCAAGGTGAACCTGAAGGAACAGGCGCGGCTGGGCTTCAGCACCCTGCGACCGCTGCAGTTCGCCTACACGTCCGACAAGTTCATGCTGCCCATGCGCCTGGGCATGCTGAACGCCGCGCCGGGCGAAGCGCAGGACCTGATCGTGTACGTGCTCACGCGCAAGGGCCGCGTCGAAGCGGCCAACTACCGCACCGTGAAGCTGCCCACCGACATGAACCTGCCGCCCGCGGTGCGGCCGCGCTTTGCCGACTTCTACAAGGCGATGTTCGAACGCGCCGCGCAACGCGAGGAGCACCGCGCGGTGTTCACCGAGTACTTCTGGGACATGGGCTGGTGCGACCCCTGCGCCGCGCAGCCGCTGACCGCCACCGAATTGCTGAAGGCAGGCGCCTTCTGGGTCGGCGACGCGGCCCAGGCACCGGCCGCCGGCATCAGCCGCCGCATGCCCCTGCCCGGCGGCGGCGCCCAGGACGCCTTGCTGACCCGCCTGCACCTGCGCTACACGCCCGCCACCTTCGTGGACGACCTGATGCTGGTGCAAACCGGCGACCGCGGCAACTGGCAGGCGCGCTACGTCATCCAGAACCCCTTCGACGGCAGCGAGGCGCAGTGCCAGCAGCGGACCGACGGCGTGGACTGCGTGGCGGCCTGCCGTTCACGCGGGGGCGAGGGTTCATCGCCGCAGGACTGCCTGGCCGCCTGCAGGGCCGCCAAGACCAGCGCACTGGAGCAGGCGCGCCAGTACTACCGCCACACCCTGCCGCAGCGCGCCGCCAGCGAACGCGACACCCTGGCGCAACTGACCGGCTGGAGCGGGCGCGAACTGGACGCCGTCGCGCCGAGGCCGGCCGCGGACGCGGGCCTGGGCATCGGCGACAGCGCCGGCCAGGCGCCGTGGTGGCAACGCGTGTTCAACACCCGGTGAGCGAGGTGCCACGATGAACACCTTGACCTGGTCGGGGCTCGTTCCCCGCGTCAACAGTGGCACGCCGCGGCGCGCCCCGGACGCCCGCTGGTTCCAGATCGGCATCCTGGGCAGCCTGCTGCTGGCCGGTGCGCTGTGGCGCGACTTCGCGCTGCTGCCCGCGCAGGTGGCGCTGACCTTCGCCGCCGCGCTGGCCACGCAAGCCGCGGCCCTGCACGCTTTGAAGCGGCCCGAACGCTGGCGCTTGAGCGGCTACCTCAGCGCCTGGGTCAGCGCGCTGGGCATCAGCCTGCTGGTGCGCGCCGACAGCCTGTGGGTGCACCCCCTGCTGGCCGCGCTGGCCATGGCCAGCAAGTTCGCCCTGCGCGCCGGCCCACCCGGCTGCCGCAGCCATGTCATCAACCCGGCCAATGGCGCGGCCTTTGCGGCGGCGCTGCTGCTGCCGGGCGCCTGGTTGTCGCCGGGCCAGTGGGGTTCGCAGGCGCTGCTGGCGCTTTGGGTGGTGAGCGCAGGCCTGTTCGTCACCGGCGCCATCGCCCGGCGCGAGACGGCGGCCGCCTTCCTGCTGACCTGGGGCGCGCTGCTGGCACTGCGCCTGGCCTGGCTGGGCCATGAACCCCTCCTGGGCGCCCAGGTGTGGCTGCACCAGGTGGCCAATGGCGCCACGCTGCTGTTCGCCTTCTTCATGGTCACCGACCCCATGACCACGCCGCAGCACCGCACAGCGCGCATCGCCTACGCGGTGGCCGTGGCGCTGGCCGCCTTCGCCTGGCAGTTCGTGCTGTTCAAGCCGCACGCGCTGGTGGTGGCGCTGTTCGCGGCCAGCTGGGGGGTGCCGTGGATCAACCGCGCGTGGCCGCAGCGGCGCTTTGAATGGCGCGAGGGTCCTTGACAGCGCCGGCGTCGGCCGCGGCTTCCGCCGCCAGGCAGGCCAGGCACAGGCAGCCGCTGAACTGCCCGCGCAGCCGCGCCAGCGTGGCCGGCGACAGCGTCACCGTGGTGCAGGCACAGGGCCCGGCGTCGCCCATGCCGCAGCGAAACGGCCCACCGCAGCGGGCACAGGTTTCGTTGGCGGGCAGCGCCTCGCTCACGCGAACAGGCCCTGGTGCTGCTCGCGCAGCAGGTTCTTCTGCACCTTGCCCATGGTGTTGCGAGGCAGTTCCTTCACCACGAAAACGCGCTTGGGCACCTTGAAGTTGGCGATGCGGCTTTTCAGTTCGGCGGTGATGGCCGCGGCGTCCAGCGCCGCGCCGGGGCGCGGCACCAGCACCGCCACCACCGCCTCGCCGAAATCAGCGTGCGGCACGCCGATGACCGCGCTTTCGGCCACGCCGGTCATGTCGTTGATGACGCCTTCGATCTCGGCCGGATAGACGTTGTAGCCCCCGCTGATGATCAGGTCCTTGCTGCGGCCCACGATGGTGACGTAGCCGTCGGCACTGCGCCGGCCCACGTCGCCCGTCTTGAACCAGCCGTCGTCGGTGAACTCTTCTTTGGTCTTCTCCGGCATCTGCCAGTAGCCCTTGAAGACGTTCGGGCCCTTGACCTGGATGCCGCCGATCTCGTCCACGCCGGCGTCGCTGCCGTCGTCGTTGCGCACCCGCAGCATCACCCCGGGCAAGGCCGGGCCCACGGTGCCACCGCGCCGGTCGCCATCGGCCGGCCGGCAGGGGTTGGACGTGAGCATGGCGGTTTCGCTCATGCCATAGCGTTCCAGGATGGTGTGGCCGCTGCGCTGCTGCCAGGCCTGGAAGGTTTCCAGCAGCAGCGGCGCCGAGCCGCTGATGAACAGCCGCATGTGGGCGCACTGCGCGGGCGTGAGTGCCGCTTCGCCCAGCATGCGCACGTACAGGGTGGGCACGCCCATGAACACGGTGGCTTGCGGCAGCCGCGCCACCGTGGCCGCGGGGTCGAAGCGGTTGAACCAGACCATCTTGGCGCCGGCCAGCAAGGCGCCGTGGCTGGCCACGAACAGGCCGTGCACGTGGAAGATGGGCAGGGCATGCACCAGCACGTCCGTGCTGCGCCAATCCCAGTAGCGGTTCAGCACTTGCGCGTTGGACAGCAGGTTGCCGTGCGTGAGCATGGCGCCCTTGCTGCGCCCGGTGGTGCCGCTGGTGTAGAGGATGGCCGCCAGGTCGTCGCTGCGCTTGATGGCCGGCACGTGCTGGTCGCTGTGGTGGGCGGCGCGCTCCAGCAGGCTGCCCGTGCGGTCGTCGCCCAGCGTGAAGACGCTTTTCGTGCCGGCCGAAAACGCGATGCGGCTCACCCAGGCGAAGTTCTTCGGCGAACACACCACCACCGCGGGCTGCGCGTTACCGATGAAGTACTCGATCTCGCTGGCCTGGTAGGCGGTGTTCAGCGGCAGGTAGACATAGCCCGCGCGCAGCACCGCCAGGTACAGCATCAGCGCTTCCACGCTCTTTTCGGTCTGCACCGCCACGCGCGCGCCATCCGGCAGCTTCAGGCTGGCCAGCAGGTTGGCCAGCATGGCGGTGCCGCGCTCCAGGTCGCGCGCGGTGTAGTACAGCGGTGCCGCTTTCTCCCCGGACGGGCCATCGGCGGTTTCAATGACCGTGGCGTCAAGCTGGCCGGCAAAGCCCGCGCGCAGCGCGGCAAACAGGTTCTGGTTGCCCATGTTCACGGCGGCGGCTCCCGGTCAGTCCATCTTGGCGCCGGAGGCCTTCACCACATCGGCCCAACGCTTCAATTCACCGTTGACGAAGCGGCCGAAGTCCGCGCCCCAGAGGTTGGGCGTCTCGGTGCCCAGGCCGGTCCAGATGGCCTTCAACTCGTCGCTGTTCAGGGCCTTCTTCATCTCGGCCTGCATGGCGGCCACCGCCTCCGGCGGCGTGCCCTTGGGGGCCCACAGCCCGTACCAGGTGGCCACCTGGTACTGCGGGGCGCCGTTGCTCACCGCGGGCGGCACGTTGGGAAAGCCCGGCGCGGTCTTGTCGCTGGCCACCGCAATGGCCTTGATGCGCCCGCCCTTGATGTGGTTGGCGCTCGAGCCCAGACCGTCGAACATCATGTCCACCTGGCCGGCGATCAGGTCCTGCAGCGCCGGGCCGGCGCCGCGGTAGGGAATGTGGGTGATGAAGGTCTTGGTCTGCAGCTTGAACAATTCACCTGCCAGGTGGTGGCTGGTGCCGTTGCCGGCCGAGCCGTAGTTCAGCTTGCCGGGGTTCTTCTTCAGGAAGTCGATCAGGCCCTTCAGGTCGTTCACCGGCACGCGCTGCGGGTTCACCACGATGACCTGCGGCACGCTGGAAATCAGGCCCACCGGCACGAAGTCGGCTTCCAGGTTGTAGTCCAGCTTGGGGTACATGCTGGGGGCGATGGCGTGGTGCACCGCGCCCATGAAGAAGGTGTAGCCGTCAGGGGCCGCGCGGGAGGCAAGGCCCGCGCCCAGGGTGCCGCCGGCGCCGCCCTTGTTGTCGATGATGAACTGCTTGCCGGTGGACTTGGTCAGCGCCGCGGTGAGCGGGCGCGCGAAGGCGTCGGTGCCGCCGCCGGCCGGGAAGGGCACGACGATGTTCACCGGCTTGCTGGGCCAGGCCTGGGCCCACGCGGCAGGCGCGTGCAGCGCGGTGGTGGCCAGCGCGGCGGCCAGCAGCAGGTGTCGCCGCCCGGGCGCGAAATGGGGTTTCATGGCTGTCTCCTGAGGTGTGTAGAAGCCGGGGTCTGCGCCCCGGCGAAAAACAAAGTCAAAGCAAGGTGGCCAGGGCCCGCGAATGCACCACGCGGCCATGCACAAAACGATCATGGCAGGTTTCCACCCGGCTCAGGTCGTACAGGTAGTTCACCATCAGCCCGGCGCTTTGCTTCAGGCCCTTGGCCGACAGGTTGGCATTGGCGTTCAGCCGCTCCAGGCGCGCGCCGTTGTCCAGGTGGAAACGCGCCACCGGGTCGCCCGCCGCGGCAGGGCTTTGGTGCACCAGGTACACGGCGGCCAGGCGCCACAGCGCCTGGTGGGCCGCGCCCGGCAGGGCCGCCAGCTTGCCCGACTGGGCCAGCGTGGACAACTCGCCGCCGCAGGCCTGGCGCAGGGCGTCCAGGGCTTCGTTGGCGCGCTGCGCGGTGGCGGCCTTGATGCCGGGCAGGGTGTCAAAGGCGGGCGGCTTGGCCAGCCAGTTCATCAGCCCGGGGATGGGCGACAAAGTGCAGAAGGTCTTCAACTGCGGCAGTTCACGCTTCAGCTCTTCGGCCACGCGTTTGATCAAGAAGTTGCCCAGGGACACGCTGCGCAGCCCCGGCTGGCAGTTGCTGATGGAATAGAACACCGCCACCTTGAAGTCAGCCGGCGACAGCGGCTGGCTCTTCTTGTCGATCAGGGGCGCGATGGCGCCGGCCATCTCGGGCACCAGCGCCACTTCCACGAAGATGAGCGGTTCATCGGGCAGTTGCGGGTGGAAGAAGGCGAAGCAGCGGCGGTCGGGCTGCAGGCGGCGGCGCAGGTCGTCCCAGCCGTCGATTTCATGCACCGCCTCGTGGCGGATGATCTGTTCCAGCAGCTGCGCGGGCGAGTTCCAGTCCACCCGTTTCATCTGCAGGAAGCCGGCGTTGAACCAGCTGGACAGCAGGTGCAGCATGTCGGCTTCCACCGCCTTCCACTGCGGCTGCTTGCCCAGGCGTTCCAGCAGCGCGCGGCGCATGCGCACCAGCGCGGCGGTGCCGCCGGGGGCGCGGTTCAGGCGCCTGAACAGTTCCTGGCGCGGCGGCTCGGCCACCTGGGTCAGGCGGATCAGGCGGTCGGCCGCGGGCTGCTCGGCATAGGCCTGGGCACAGGCCAGCACCAGCTTGGGGTCGGGAGAAAAGTCGCTGGCCAGGTGGTCGAAGAAGCGGCTGCGCTGGTCGTCGGCCAGCGCGTCCACGCGGCCCACGATGTCCTGCGCAATCGCCGGGCCGTTGGCTTCGCCGCGTTCGGACAGCAGGCGCCGGCATTCGCCCAGCAGGTTGCGCAGCGCGCGGTCCTGGCCGTGGCGGCGCGCCGCGGCCTTCAGTTCATCGAGCATGCTGCTTGCCCCTTGGTTTGCGCAGGCCCTGGGCTTCCAGGGCCTGCAGCGCCTTCAGCGCCGCGGCCTGGGCCATCAGGTGGTCGTGCATGGCGCGCTCGGCGCGCAGCGCGTCGCGCTGCATGAAGGCGTCGATCAGCACGCGGTGTTCGTTGATGGACGCCGCCATGCGCCCGGGCAGGCCCAATTGGCGACCGCGCCACAGGCGCATGAAGCGGCGCAGGTCGCCGGTGGCGCGGTCTAGCCAGCGGTTGGCGGCCAGGGCCTGCACGCGCGAGTGGAAGGCGTGGTTGGCTCGGTAATAGCCGTCCACGTCCTGCGCCGCGGCGTGGCGTTCCAGCGCGTCGTGCAGGCGCTGCAGGTCGGCCAGATCGTCCGGGCTGGCCTTCACCACCGCCTCGTGCGCGCAGCGGCCTTCCAGCAGCGCCATCACCGGGAACAGGTCGGCCGCGTCGGCGTCGGTCAGGGCCACCACGCGGGCACCGCGCCGCGGCACCAGTTCCACCAGGCCTTCGGCGGCCAGCACCTTCAGCGCTTCGCGCAGCGGCGTGCGGCTGATCTGCCATGACAGCGCCAGCGCCTTCTCGTCGATGAACTCGCCCGGTGCCAGTTCGCGCTCGAACACCAGGTGGCGCAGCCGCGCGGCCACGCCGTCGTGCAGCGAGGTGCCGTGCAGGGGGATGGGGTCGGGCATGGGTCAGACTCTAATTCTGTGATTCTGTAATTACAAGGCCGGGCCAACCCGAACAGGTGCCCGGCTACAGTGCCCGCATGCCCACCGCGCCCCCGCTGCCACAAGATGCCCAGGCCGTGCTGCGACTGGCCGCGCAGTCCATGTTCGACCTGTTCGCGCAAAGCGCCATGGGCATGATGGTGGTGGACCGCGCGCACCGGGTGGTGTGGATCAGCGAGGGCTACAAGCGCTTCCTGCCGGCGCTGGGCTTTGCCGATGAGCAGCAGTTCGTCGGCAAGCGCGTGGAAGAGGTGGTGCCCAACACCCTGATGGCCCAGGTGATCGACACCGGCCAGGCGATCCTGGTGGACCTGCTGTCCAACCAGGCCGGCACCTTCCTGGTCAGCCGCATCCCGCTGCGCGACGAACGGGGCCAGGTGCTGGGCGCGGTGGGCCTGGTGCTGCTGGACCACCCGCAGGCCGTGAACGCCCAGGGCGAGCCCGGCCTGCGCCCCGACCTGCCCGGCCTGCCCGCGCCCACCATGCAACCCCTGATGGCCAAGTTCGCACGCCTGCAGCGCGAACTGCAGGACGCGCAGCACCGCCTGGTGGCCGAACAGGTGAAGAACCGGCGGCCCAAGTACACCATCACCAGCTTCATCGGCAGCAGCGCCGCAGCGCTGGACGTGAAGCGCCAGGCCCGCCGCGTGGCCGCGACCGACGCCACCGTGCTGCTGCTGGGAGACACCGGCACCGGCAAGGAACTGCTGGCGCAGGCCATCCACGCCGCGTCGCCCCGCGCCGCCGGCCCCTTCGTGGGCGTGAACATCGCGGCCGTGCCGGAAGCGCTGCTGGAAGCCGAGTTCTTCGGCGTGGCCCCGGGCGCCTACACCGGGGCCGAACGCAAGGGCCGGGACGGCAAGTTCAAGGTGGCCGACGGCGGCACCCTGTTCCTGGACGAGATCGGCGACATGCCACTGGCGCTGCAGAGCAAGCTGCTGCGCGCGCTGCAGGAACGCGAGATCGAAGCCCTGGGCAGCAACCAGGTGCTGACCGTGGACGTGCGCGTCATCGCCGCCACCAGCCGCGACCTGGCGGCCATGGTGGCCGAAGGGCGTTTCCGCGCCGACCTGTACTACCGCCTGGCCGTGCTGCCCATCCGCCTGCCCCGCCTGGCCGAGCGCCTGGACGACGTGGAGGCGCTGGCCGAAGCCCTGCTGGACGACATCGCCCGGCGCAGCGGCCTGCCGCACAAAAGCCTGTCGCACGAGGCGCTGGACGCCCTGGTGGCCCATGCCTGGCCGGGCAACATCCGCGAGCTGCGCAACGTGCTGGAGCAGGCCGCGCTGATGACCGACGACGCGGTGCTGGGTCCGGCGCACCTGGCACTGCCGGGGGCGGGTACTGCGGCTACCGCTTCGGCACCGCCCCCACCCAGGTTCACTTTGCCGAGCGCCGACCCCGCGATGACCGACGACGTGCTGGCCCTGCCCCTGCCCCAGGCCGTGGCCGCGCTGGAGGCCCGCGCCATCCGCGCGGCGCTGGCGCGCACCGGCGGCAACAAGCAGGCCGCGGCGCGGCTGCTGGGCATCGGCCGCGCCACCTTGTACGAGAAGCTGGCGGCACGACCGGAACTGGCCGATGGCGCGGCGGGCTGAGCCGCTTCAGTCTTTCGGAATCAACCTCGGCTGCCCATCCGGCGTGATGGCCACATAGGTGAGGTTGGCCTCGGTCACCTTCACCACCTGCAGGTTGGCCGGGTTGCGCTCGGCGTACACCTCCACGTGCACCGTGATGGACGTGTTCCCTACGCGTTCCAGCCGGGCGTAGAAGCTCAGCAGGTCGCCCACGCTGACCGGCTGCTTGAAGATGAACTGGTTCACCGCCACCGTCACCAGCCGCCCGCGGGCGATGCGCGCCGCCAGCACCGCGCCGGCAATGTCCACCTGGCCCATGATCCAGCCGCCGAAGATGTCGCCATTGGCATTGGCGTCCGCGGGCATGGGCACGATGCGCAGCACCAGTTCGGCGCCATCGGGCAAACTCTCGGGGCTGGTCATCTGTTTCATCGCGCTGGCCTGTCGTTCTTGCCTGAAGTTGCTTGCCGCAGCGGCTTCGCCAGGCCATTGTCCTTTTTTCCAGGCCCTCCATGCGCCACAGCGCCACCTCCACCGCCCTGCCCGAAGCCCCCACCCCCGGCGCCCCGCGCACCGACTGGGGCACCCTGAAGCGCCTGTTGCCCTACCTGTGGCGCTACCGCTGGCGGGTGCTGATCGCGCTGGGCTTCCTGGTGGCCGCCAAGGGCGCCAACGTGGGCGTGCCGGTGCTGCTGAAGCACCTGGTGGACGCCATGAACCTGAAACCCGGCGACCCGCGCACCCTGCTGGTGGTGCCGGCGGGCCTGCTGGCGGCCTACGCGGGCCTGCGGCTGTGCACCTCGCTGTTCACCGAACTGCGCGAGCTGATCTTCGCCAAGGTGAGCTTCGGCGCCAGCAAGCAGATCGCGCTGGAAGTCTTCCGCCACCTGCACGCCCTGAGCCTGCGCTTCCACCTGGAACGCCAGACCGGCGGGCTGTCGCGCGACATCGAACGCGGCACCCGCGCGCTGCAGTCGCTGGTGAGCTATTCGCTCTACACCATCGCCCCCACCCTCGTGGAAGTGGCCCTGGTGCTCACCGTGCTGGGCTGGAAGTTCGACATGGGCTATGTGTGGATCACGCTGGCCGCGCTGGCGGTGTACATCGTGTTCACGGTCAGCATCACCGAATGGCGCACCCAGTTCCGGCGCGAGATGAACGACCTGGACAGCAAGGCCCACAGCCGAGCCATCGACGCGCTGCTGAACTTCGAGACGGTGAAGTACTTCAACGCCGAAGAGTTCGAAGCCAGCCGCTACGAAAAGGGCCTGGAAAGCTACCGCCGCGCCCAGGTGAAGAGCCAGACCACGCTCAGCTTCCTGAACACCGGCCAGCAGCTCATCATCGCGGCCAGCCTGCTGGCCATGCTGTGGCGCGCCACCACCGGCGTGGTGGAAGGGCGCATGACCCTGGGCGACCTGGTGATGGTGAACGCCTTCCTCATCCAGCTGTACATCCCGCTGAACTTCCTGGGCGTGCTGTACCGGGAGGTGAAGCAAAGCCTGACCGACCTGGACAAGATGTTCGGCCTGCTGGAGCGTGAACGCGAAGTGGCCGACGAGCCCGGCGCGCCCGAGCTGGTGGTGCGCGAAGGCGTGGTGCGCTTCCACGACGTCAGCTTCGCCTACGACGCCAACCGGCCCATCCTGCACGGCGTCAGCTTCGAGATCCCGGCCGGCAAGACCGTGGCCGTGGTGGGCGCCAGCGGCGCGGGCAAAAGCACCCTGGCGCGCTTGCTGTACCGCTTCTACGACGTGACGAACGACGGCGTGGGCGCCATCACCATCGACGGCCAGGACATCCGCCGCGTCACCCAGGGCAGCCTGCGCAAGAGCATTGGCATCGTGCCGCAGGACACGGTGCTGTTCAACGACACCGTGGGCTACAACATCGGCTATGGCCGCGCTGGGGCCACCCAGCAGGACGTGGAGGGCGCGGCGCGCGCGGCCCACATCCACGACTTCATCGCCGGCACGCCCAAGGGCTACGACACCGTGGTGGGCGAGCGCGGCCTGAAGCTGTCTGGCGGCGAAAAGCAGCGCGTGGCCATCGCCCGCACCCTGCTGAAGAACCCGCCCATCCTGATCTTCGACGAAGCCACCTCGGCGCTGGACTCGGCCAACGAGCGCGCCATCCAGGCCGAGCTGAAAAGCGCAGCGGTGGGCAAGACCGCGCTGGTGATCGCGCACCGCCTGTCCACCGTGGCCGACGCGCACTGCATCGTGGTGCTGCACCAGGGCCGCGTGGCCGAAAGCGGCAGCCATGCCGACCTGCTGGCGGCGAACGGCCGCTACGCCCAGATGTGGCGACTGCAGCAAGCCCAGGGCGGCAGCAACCCGGAAAACCCGGGTGCCGACGTCAGCCAGGCGCCTGTGGAAGCCGCCTAGACTGAGGGTGTGAAACCCCCACGCTCGCTTTGCTCGCTGCCCCCCGAGGGGGCGCTCAGTACCTTCGGAACGGCCGGGCGGTACTGACATGGAAACCAAGTGGCTGGAGGACTTCGTCAGCTTGGCCGAGACGCGCAGCTTCAGCCGCTCGGCGCAGCTGCGCCATGTCACGCAGCCGGCGTTTTCACGCCGCATCCAGAGCCTGGAGTCCTGGGCCGGCGTGGACCTGGTGGACCGCGGCACCTTCCCCACCAAGCTGACGCCGGCCGGTGAAACCCTGCACCAGCAGGCGCTGGAAATCCTGGGCGCGCTGAACTCGGCGCGCAACCTGATGCGCGCGCACCGCGCCAGCGGGCAGGACGTGATCGAGTTCGCCGTGCCGCACACACTGGCCTTCAACTTCTTCCCGCACTGGCTGATGGACTTGCGCAGCCGCTTCGGCGCCATCAAGACCCGGCTGGTGGCCTTCAACGTGCTGGACGCGGTGCTGCGCCTGACCGAAGGCAGCTGCGACCTGCTGATCGCCTACCACCACGCCAGCCAGCCGCTGCAACTGGCGCCCGACCGCTACGAAATGCTGGTGCTGGGCCACGAGACCCTGTCGCCCTACGCCAAGGCCGACGCCCACGGCCAGCCGCTGTTCCGCCTGAGCGGGGGGCCGGGTGACAAGGTGCCCTTCCTGTCCTACGCTTCGGGCGCTTACATGGGCCGGCTGGTTGAACTCATCCTGCGCCAGGCCCCGGCGACGCAGCCGGTGCTGGAGGCGGTGTACGAAACCGACATGGCCGAAGGCCTGAAGGCCATGGCCATGGAAGGCCACGGCCTGGCCTTCCTGCCCGACAGTTCGGTGCGCAAGGAACTGAAATCCGGCCGCCTGGTCAGCGCCGCGCCGGCGGGCGGCTTCGACCTGACGATGGAAGTGCGCATGTACCGCGCCCGGCCCGAAGGCAACCGGCCCGGCAAGGCTGCGGCGCAGGCCTTGTGGGAGTTTCTCAGCGCCGCGCCGGGGGCCTGAGGGCGGGCCTGCCCAGGTGGTGGCCGATCGTCCGGCACCCTGTCTGACCGATGGAGTCTTCGCATGACCGACCTGTTTGACAACCCCATGGGCCTGATGGGCTTCGAGTTCGTCGAGTTCGCCTCGCCCAGCCCCGGCGTGCTGGAACCCTTGTTCGAGAAGCTTGGTTTCACCTTGGTCGCGCGCCACCGTTCCAAGGACGTGGTGCTGTACCGCCAGGGCGGCATCAACTTCATCGTCAACCGCGACCCGAAAAGCCCCGCCGCCTACTTCGCCGCCGAGCATGGCCCCAGCGCCTGCGGCCTGGCCTTTCGGGTGAAGGACTCGCACCTGGCCTACGACCGCGCCATCGAGCTCGGCGCCCAGCCGATTGACATGCCGGTGGGGCCGATGGAACTGCGCCTGCCCGCCATCAAGGGCATTGGCGGTGCACCCCTGTACCTGATCGATCGCTTCGAGGACGGCCAGTCCATCTACGACATCGACTTCAAGTTCATCGACGGTGTGGACCGCCGCCCCCAAGGCCACGGCTTCCAGCTGATCGACCACCTCACCCACAACGTCTACCGCGGCCGCATGGCCTTCTGGGGCGGGTTCTACGAGAAGTTGTTCAACTTCCGCGAGATCCGCTACTTCGACATCCAGGGTGAATACACCGGCCTGACCAGCCGCGCCATGACCGCGCCCGACGGCAAGATCCGCATCCCCTTGAACGAAGAATCGGGCAAGGGCAGCGGGCAGATCGAAGAGTTCCTGATGAAGTTCAACGGCGAGGGCATCCAGCACGTGGCCCTGCTCACCGACGACCTCCTGGCCAGCGTGGACAGCCTGCAAATGGCGGGGGTGCCCCTGATGACGGCGCCCAATGACATTTACTACGAAATGCTGGAAGAGCGCCTGCCGGGCCATGGCGAGCCGGTGCCGGCGCTGCAGGCGCGCGGCATCCTGCTGGACGGCAGCACGCATGCCGGCAAAGACGGTGGCGAGAAGCGCCTGCTGCTGCAGATTTTCAGCGAATGCCTGCTCGGCCCGGTGTTCTTCGAATTCATCCAGCGCAAGGCCGACGACGGCTTCGGCGAAGGCAACTTCAAGGCGCTGTTTGAAAGCCTGGAGCGCGACCAGGTGCGCCGCGGGGCGATCAAGGTGGAAGCGTGAGGGGCCCACGCGCGGCTTGATGGCCGCCGCCCTTCAGCCGGCCGCGAAGAAGCGCTCCACCAGGGCAAACTGGTCCGGGGTGTTCAGGGCCGGCGCATGGCCGCAGCCGGCGATCTGCGCCACCACCGCGCGCGGCCCGCGGCTGCGCATGGCGTCGGCCACCTCGGGCAGCAGCAGGTCGCTGGTCTCGCCGCGCAGCACCAGCACCGGCAGGTCCAGCGTGTCCCACTGGTCCCATTGACGGTAGTCGTCGGGGCAGGTGACGAACTGGCGCACCATGGCCGGGTCGTAGTGCGGCGTCAGGCGGCCGTCGGGGAGGCGCCGCACGCTGGTTTCGGTCAGGCGCCGCCACTGTTCGTCGCTGAGGTTTCCGTAGGGCTGGTAGATGGTGCGGAAGTAGCGCTCCAGCTCACCCACCGTGGCAAAGGCCGCCGGGCTGCCGGCGTAGGACAGGATGCGCTGCTGCGCGGCCACGGGCAGTTCGGGCCCGATGTCGTTCATCACCAGCTTGCGGATGCGCCCGCGCAGCGGCCCGGCCGCCGCGCGCAGGCCGATCGCCCCGCCCATGCTGGTGCCCAGCCACAGGCAATGGTCCACGCCCAGGCCTTCCAGCAGCGCCTGGGCCAGTTGCACGTAGAAGTCCAGCCGGTACTCGGCGTCGGGGTCGGGGCTCCACTGCGACAGGCCCCGTCCTATCGTGTCCGGGCACAGCACGCGCCAGCGCGAGGACAGGTGCCACGCGATGTCGTCCATGTCGCGCCCGGTGCGCGCCAGGCCGTGCCAGGCCACCACCACGTCCGCCCCTGGCGGACCGGGCCATTCGGTGACGTGGATCTCGCGGCCGGCGCAGGCCAGGTAGTGGGAACGGGGGCTCATCGCGAGGGCGCTCTCAGTTCGGCACGTCCAGCACACCGTTGCGCGCGCTGATGGCGTCGGCCGCCGCCGGCTTCAGCGCGATGGCCGGCGCGTTCGCTTCGGTGATGACCGGCGCGCTGCCGCCCAGCCCACCGCGCGGCGTGGTGCGCACCACCTGGCTGGGCGGCAGCGCGCGGCCGTCGGCCAGGTGCGCATGCACCGCGTCCAGCGCGCGGTTCAGGTACACGTGGATGGGCACGAAGCGGCTGTCGTAGCCCGGCAGCACCGCCGGCAGGCCGATGAAGGCGTCGAAGTGCTGGGCGTTGGTCACCTCGATGTAGCTGAGCTTGGAGCGTCGGCCTTCCACCCGGCTGTTCAGCGCGGTGTAGGCGCGCGAGGTGTGGTTCACCGGCAGCAGCGCGTCGCTGCGGCCGTGCACGATGACGGTGGGCTTGCGGCCCAGGTTGCCGCTGCGGCGGGTCTCGTCCAGCCCGGCCTGCAGCTTCAGCGCCGCGGCGTCGCTGCCGGTGACCAGCTGGCGCAGGCACAGCGCACCGTCCACGTTCCAGTCCTGCTTGCCGGTGGACGGCGAGAAGGACACCAGGTCGCGGAACGCAAAGCCCGGGTTCAGGTTGTTGATCAGCTGCACCGTGGCCGAGGGCGGCACGCCATTGCCGGTGGCGGCCATGCCGGCCAGGGCCGCCGCGCCCACCGCGGCGGGCGTGAAAGCGGCCGAGGTGGCCGCGAAGCTGTAGCCGCACAGCGCGTCGGCCACGCTGGCGCGCGACAGCGCGTTGGCAAAGGTCACGCTCACCGCCGACGGAATCTCGAAGGCCGCGTGCGAAGCCTGCAGCACCGCCGCTTCGGGCTCCCAGCCGTAGGCGGCCAGTTGGGCCAGGGCCTCGTCGGCCTGGGCGGCCAGGGTGTCGGCGGTGAGCAGGCCCTTGGCCTTCAGCGACGCGCAGCGGGCGGCGGCAACGGAGGCCACTACGAAGGCCGAACCCGGTGAACCCGCCACCTGCGCCGACAGCGCGGCACAGGGCTGGTAGAGGTTGGCGAAGCTGGTGAAGTCGATCAGCGGCCTGGCCACCGTGGCCTGCGCCACGCCGCCCCGGCGCACGGTGATGCCGGGCGCGGCTGGCATTTCCACCGCGGGCTCGGCCACGGCCACGCCGTCGATCAGGCCCTCGCGGTCGAGTTCGGCCGCAGCGATGGCCGCACCGCCGCCATTGGACACGCTGGACGCGATGACCAGGGTGTTGCCGGGGCGGATGCGGCGCGCACGCCGGCTGTCGTCGTCGTGCTCGTCGTCGTCCGCCGCCAGGGTGTTGAACTGCTGGTTCAGCGCGTAGAAGGCGAACTCCACCGCCTGCAGCGTGAAGCGGCCCCAGTCCCGCTCGGGGTTGCGCTGCGAGTGCGCGTGCTTGAAGGCCAGGCGGTTGGGCATGGCCGCGTTCACCGCCGCCAGTTGCGCCGCGTCCAGCGGGGCGCGGAACTGCGCCTGGGTGCCGGCCGCAGCGCTGGTGCTTCGGGTGCCGTCGATCAGGGGCACCGTGTCGGTGGCCAGGTCGTGCGGCGCGCTGCCGGTGCCCTTGTCGGTGTAGGCCACTGCGCAGCCGCGCTTCAAGCCCCATTCGCCGGTGGAGATGGCGCCGTACACGCCGCGCGACCCGGACGAGGTGGCGGTGATGATGCAAGGTTTCCTGGGGTTGAAGCTGGCCGGCACCTGCACCATCAGCGTGACGTTCTGCTGGCCGCTGCCGTCATCGGAAAAGGCCAGCCATTCGGTACCGGCCACCTTGCCGTCTCCGGCGGTCACCGTGCCGTCGGCGGCCACGGTGGGCCCGTACAGCGTGCCGTAGCCGCCGCCGGCGGTGGTGTCCACGATGGCGCGGTAGCTGTTGACGATGTGCAGCCGGCGCAGTTCGGCCGCGGTGGGTGCCAGCGGGTTGGCGAAAGTGGGCGCCGCGGTGGCCAGGCCGGCCTGGCCCAGCCCGGCGGTCAGCAGGTCGTCGGCCACGCCGTCGTAGTCGGTGCGGCGGATCTCGCCCTGGATGAAGGCCGGCACCCGCCGCCAGCGCGCTGAGCTTTCCACGCTGGGCGGGCTGTCATCGCCGCGGCCGGCGCTTTGCACCTGCGCCAAGGCGCTGTCGGTGGCGGAACCGCCGCCCCCACCGCACGCCGCCAGCAGGGCGGCCGCGGCCACCACGCTCAACCCCAGACGCTGGCCCTGCAGGAACTTTGTCTTCATGAGCTTGTCTCCTTCGTTGTTGGTTGTTGGACGGCCATGGCCCGCAGCCGGCCCACCACGCCGCTGGGGAAGTGATACACGCTCAGCACGAACAGCAGGCCCAGCCACAGCAGCCAGCGGTCGGGCGACACCAGGGACGACACCACCGGCACACCGTCCACCAGCCCACCGGCCCACTTCAGCGCGTCCTGCAAATAGTTCTGCGCGAACACGAAGACCACGCCGCCCACCACCGCGCCGTACAGGGTGCCCATGCCGCCGATCACCACGATGAGCAGGATGTCCAGCATGATCTCGAAGCTCAGCGTGGTGTCCGGCCCGGTGTAGCGCAGCCACAGCGCCAGCAGTGCGCCGGCTCCGCAGGCGAACAGCGCCGCCAGCACATTGCCCAGGGTGCGATAGACCACGGTGCGGTAGCCGATGGCCTCGGCCCGGAAGTCGTTCTCCCGGATGGCCTGCAGCACCCGGCCGAAAGGCGAATTCACGATGCGCAGCATGGCCAGGAACAACACCACCGCGGCCACGAACAGCAGGTAGTAGGTGATCAGCTTGCCGTCCACCGCCACGCCCAGGAAGGGTGCCTCGAAGGGCTCGAAGCTGGGACTGAGCAGCGTGGGGTTCTTGAAGCTCAGGCCGTCTTCACCGCCGGTGAAGTCGCTCAGTTGCGAAGCCAGGGTCTGGAAGGCCGACGCCACGGCGAGCGTGATCATGGCGTAGAAGATGGCCTTCACGCGCAGGCTGAACAGGCCGATCAAGAGGCTCAGGGCGAGTGACACGGCCAGCGCCGCCGCCAGGCCCACGGCCACCGCGGGCCAGCCTTCGCCCAGCCTGGTGCTGGCAATCGCCACGCCGTAGGCGCCGATGCCGAAGAACATGGTGTGCGCAAAGCTGACGATGCCGGTGTAACCCAGCAGCAGGTCGTAGCTGGCCACGAGAACGATGAACACCAGCATCTTGGCCGCCACGCCCAGGGCCTTGCTGCCCGGGAACAGGAAGGGCGCCAGCGCCAGGCCCAGCACGATGAGCACGAGCGCCGCGCCCAGCAGCTTGCTGCGCGGGGTGTCGTGGGACAGCAGGCGATTCAGCAAAACGGTCACCTGTTCGTCACGGGGTACAGGCCTTGCGGCCGCCACAGCAGCACCGCCACCATCAGCCCGATGTTCGAGAACAGCGCCACCTTGGGCGCCAGGAAGCCGGTGTAGTTGGCCATCAGTCCCACCAGCAGCGCACCGACGAAGCAGCCCAGGGTGGAGCCCAGCCCGCCGATGATGATGACAATGAAGATCAGCACGTTCACCTGCGCGCCCATCTGCGGCGTGACGCTCTGCTGGTACAGGCCCCACAGCACCCCGCCCAGGCCGGCCAGCGCGCTGCCGGCCACGAACACGCCCACGAACAAGCGGCGGATGCGGTAGCCGAGTGCTTCCACCATCTCGCGGTCCTGCACGCCCGCGCGGATCAGCAGGCCCAGCTTGGTGCGGTTCAACGTCATCGCCAGGCCCGCGAACACCAAGAGGCCGATGGCCGAGGCCAGGATGCGGTACTTCTCGATCGCCGCGTCGCCCACCAGGAAGGACCCGCGCAGCAGCTCGGGCAGCGGCAGCGGGATCTGCTGCGGGCCCCACAGCGCCTTGATCAGTTCCTCGCCCACGATCATGCCGCCCATGGTGATGAGGATCTGCTTCAGGTGCAGGCCATAGACCGGCCGCACGATGACGCGCTCAAACGCCCAGCCCAGCGCGCCGGCCACGGCCATGGCCACCGCCATCGCGGCAAAGATGGCCGCCACCTGCCCCACTTGCGTGGTCGCACCGATGCCGGCAATGACGCTGGTGGCCACGAAAGCCCCGAGCGCGATGAACACCCCGTGGCCGAAGTTCAGCACGTCCATCAGGCCGAAGACCACGGTCAGGCCGGAGGCGATGACGAAGACGATCAGGCCCATGGCCAGGCCGGCCACGGTGAGGGTCAGCCAGGTGGATGGCGATCCCACCGCGGGCAGGGCCAAAGCCATCAGTGCCACCAGCAGGATCAGGGGCTTCCAATCGAACTGCGTCTTGGGCAGTTCGGCCGGTGCAGCGGGCATCACGGCGGTGTTCATGGGTGCGCCCCCAGCGACAAGCCCAGCAGGCGCTGCTGCAAGGCATCGTCCTCGGCCAGCTCGCGCATGGGCCCGGCGTGCACCACGCGGCCGTCGTCCATCACCGCCACGCGGTCGCCCAGGGCCCGGGCCATCTGGAAGTTTTGCTCCACCAGCACGATGCTGCTGCGCTGGCGCTTCAGTTCCTGGAAGGCCGAGATCAGGTTGGCGACGATGGCCGGCGCCAGGCCCTTGCTGGGTTCGTCGATCAACAGCAGCGCGCGCGGCTCGACGATGGCGCGCGCCACCGCCAGCATCTGCTTCTGCCCGCCCGACAGCTTGCCGGCGGGGTAGAGCCAGAACTTCTTCAGCGCCGGGAACAGGCTGAAGATCCAGTCCAGGCGCCGGGTGTCCAGTTCGCGCTCGTGGCGCGCGGCGCGCGCGGCCAGCACCATGTTGTCCTTCACCGTCAGGTCGCTGAAGATGCCCATGTTTTCCGGCACGTAGGCGATGCCGGCCTGCGCGATGTCGGGTGTGGGCAGGGTGTGCAGCGCCTGGCCGCGGAAATGCACCGTGCCGCGCGAAGCGCGCCACAGGCCCATGATGGTTCGCAAGGTGGTGGTCTTGCCGGCGCCGTTGCGGCCCAGCAGCATGGTCACTTCACCTTCATGCGCCGCGAAGCCCACGCCATGCAGGATGTGATACGCACCGATGTGCGTGTGAACGCCGCTCAATTGAAGCAGGGCCTCGCTCATGCCGGCTCTTCCGCCGCGATGCCCAGGTAGGCTTGCTGAACGATGGGCGACGCAATCACCGTGGCCGGTTCACCATCGGCCACCAGGGCGCCGTTGTGCAGCACGATGATGCGGTCGGCCAGTTCGCGCACCACGTCCATCTTGTGCTCCACCAGCAGGATGGTGGCGTCGCGCCGCGCCTTCAGGCCGCGGATCAGGTCCAGCACCACCGGCGCATCGTCCACGCTCATGCCGGCGGTGGGCTCGTCGAACATGAACACGCGCGGCCGCAGCGCCATCAGCACCGCCACCTCCAGCTTGCGCTGGTCGCCGTGCGGCAGCGCGGCGGCATGCGCTTGCGCCTTGTCGGCCAGGCGCACGCTGGCCAGCAGGCCTTGCGCTTCATCGGTCCAGCCGCGGTGATCGGACCACACATGCCACAGGTCGATGCCAAACAGGCCGCGGCCGGCGCCGGCGAAGCGCCCGCCGGGCCGCCCCAAGGGCGCTTCACCCCCTTGGGGGGCGGGCATCGCGCGCGATGCCCTGGGGGCACACGTTTCACGCGCCTGGATCGCCAGGCGCACGTTTTCCAGCACGCTCAAATTGGGGAACAGCTGGGTCAGCTGGAAAGCCCGGCCCAGGCCGCGGCGCGTGCGCAGCGGCGCCGGCAGCGTGCTGATGTCCACCCCGTCCAACAGCACCTGGCCGCTGCTGGCGGGCAACTGGCCCGAGATGAGGTTGAAGTAGGTGGTCTTGCCCGCGCCATTGGGGCCCACGATGGCGGTGAGCGTGCCCGGCTGGAAGGCACAGCTCACGCGGTCCACCGCCACGTGGCCGCCGAAGCGGATCGTCAGCTCGCGGGTTTCAAGCATGCGCGGGCCCGCGGCTCAGCGCTTGTTCTTGATCGGCAGGTTCATCTCTTCGGGCTTGATTTCCCGCACCAGCTCGGGCACGCCCCACTCGAACGCCGGGTCCACCTTGATCTTGAAGTGGTACATGCTCTGCAGCGCCTGGTGGTCTTCCTTGCGGAAGGTCATCTTGCCCTTGGGCGTCTCGAAGCTCATGCCTTCCATGGTCTTGATCAGCTTGTCGGTGTTGGTGTCGCCGGCGGTCTTCTTCAGCGCTTCCACCACCGCGATGGCGGCGCTCATGCCACCGGCGGTGAAGAAGTCGGGCGGCGACTTGAACTGCTTGTAGTGGTTCGCCACCAGCCATTCGTTCACCGGGTTCTTCGGAATGCCGAAGTAGTAGTACAGCGCGCCTTCCATGCCGGGCAGGCGCTTGTACAGCGTCATCGCGGGCAGGATGTTGCCGCCGGTGGCCACTTCAATGCCATAGCGCTGCGGCTCCATGTCCACGATCTTGAAAGGCACCGCCAGGTTGCCGGCCCAGATGATGGAGATGACCTTGCGCCCCGGCAGACCCTTCATCTTGTCGAAGATGCGCTGGGCCGCGGCGGTGATGTCGGTGGCGTTCTGGGGCACGTACTCCTCGTGCACCACCTTGGCCTTCTTCAGCACGTCCTTCAGCGCCTTCACGCCGTCGCGGCCGAAGGCATAGTCCTGCGCCAGCGTGGCCACGTGGATGTTGTCCTTGTCCAGCACGATGGCGTTGGCCAGCGCGTCCTGGCTGCTGCTGCGGCCGGTGCGGAAGATGTACTTGTTCCACTTGTCGCCGGTGATGGCGTCGGCCACCGCGGGTTCCACCAGCAGGATCTTCTTGTACTCCTCGGCCACCGGCAGCATGGCCAGCGCCACGCCGGACCCGGTGGTGCCCACGGCGAGGTCCACCTTGTCGTCGCCATAGGCCGCGGCCAGCAGGCTCTTGCCCAGGTCGGGCTTGCCCTGGTCGTCCTTCTCGATGACCACGATCTTCTTGCCCGCCACGGTCAGGGTGCCGCCGGTGGCGTAGTCCAGGCCCATCGCGAAGCCGGTGGCGGTCTGCTTGGCATAGGCCTCCAGCGGGCCGGTCTTGCCGCTGATCAGGGCGATCTTCACCTCGCCCTTGGCCTGGGCCTGCGCGGCCAGCGGCAGGGTCAGGGCGGCAGCCATGGCGCTCAAGGCGCACGCAGCCTTCACGGTGAGAAGGCGTCGGTTCAGGCTCATCGGGGGTCTCCTTGCAGCAGGTGGCGCCCCACGATGGGGCTTGTGCCGAACCGGTTCGCACAGTGCGTGCCATGTCGCACCAGATCAGGGCTAACCCTGGAATTTGGCCGCCTGCAGTCCGCTTCTCCCGCCGCCATTGCCTGACAGCCGGACACCAGCCTCCGGCAACGTCCGCCCTCCATACGTCCGGGTTCCGTACAGATGCCGGCCGGGGCTGTGTGACCTGGGTCACCGAGGTCCCGGCCGCGGCCTTCCTACGATGCGCAGCCCGTGGCCATGAACCACACGCCGCCCATCCAACCCGCAGGAGACATGCATGACCTTCCCCCGATTCACACGCGCCGCACTCGCTTCGCTCGGTGCGGCCACCCTCGCCGCCTGCGGCGGCGGTGGCAGCACGCCCAGCCCGGACGCCAGCAGCGCGGCCGACGAACTGGCCGTGGTGCAGTCCGCCGAACGCCTGGCCGGCAGCGAAGGCCGGCCCGGCGCCTGCCTGGGCTCTGACCGCATCGGCTTCGCGGTCTGCCGCATTGCCGCCGCCGCTGGTGGCAGCGTGGCCATTGGCAAGGACGCCGAACTGCACATCCCGGCTGGCGCCCTGAGCGCCGACGCCGTGGTGCTGCTGCGCGAGCAACGCGTCGGCCTGCCCGCGGCCGGCGCCAACCAGCTGGCCCGCAGCGGCGCCTACAGCACCAGCTTCTTCCCGCTGGGCCGCAACGCGGTGACGCTGACCGCCCCGGCCACGCTGGCGCTGCGCGCCAGCGCCGCGCCCACCCACCCGCAACTGGGCGAAGTGGCACGCACCGAAGGCCAGGCCTGGGAACGCCTGCCGGCCAATTTCTACCGCGCCGCCGACCGCCAAGTGCTGGCGCTGACCACCCGCACCAACGAAACCTACCGCGTGATGTTCCGCAGCCTGCGCACCGAAAGCGGCCCCGCCGTGGCGCGCGGCTTCGGCGTGTTCATGGACGAGACCTTCGGCAACGACGCCTTCTTCGGCGCCGGGCTCGGCCTGCACGAAGTGCTGAACAACGTGGCCCCGGTGGACGCGGTGGCCCTGGGCGCACAGGTGGACCTGGCCAAGGTGCCGGCGCCCATCGTCGCCGCCATGCTGGACAACACGCCGGCCGGCCTGTCCACCAAGATGGCCGCGCTGACCGACCCCGCCACCACCCGCGCGCTGATCAAGGCCGGCGCGGTGGTGGGCGTGAAGGGCATCTACGCCGACCCGGCCAGCGACCGCATGACCAGCGTGGGCCTCACCTGCGCGCTGTGCCACCAGAACGTGAAGCCCAGCACCTTCACGCTGAAGGACGCCAGCGGCGCCGCGGTGCAGGCCGCGCTGCCCATCGGCCCCTTGAGCGTGGACGGCCAGCCCAACACCAAGTTGGACGCCGGCAAGATCCTGTCCTTGACCCCGGGTGCGCAGGCCCTGGGCCTGTCGCCCACCCTGGCCAGCTGGGGCCCCAACCGCTTCGACGTGCGCGCAGTGAATGCGTTTGACGACGGCGCCAACAACCCCACCGACACCCCGCCGCTGTGGAACTTCAGCGACCTGGACGCCCAGGGCTATCCCTTTGGCTGGGACGGCCTGTTCGTGGGCCCCAACGCCCTGGCCAGCCAGGCCGAAGCGGTTTATCACATCGTGATGGGTGGCAAGGGCGCCTTCGGCACCGCCAACGGCGCGCTGCCGCCGGCCCTGCGCGTGGTGCCGCCGCAGGCCCTGCTGGACAAGCTGGCCGCCGCCGCCACGCCCGCTGGCCAGATCCAGGTGAACAAGGACAAGCTGCTGGACCTGCAGGCCTGGATGAAGAGCATCGCCTCGCCCGCCCCGGGTGCCTTCGACGCCGCCCAGGCCGAAGCCGGCTGGCGCCTGTTCAACGGCAAGGGCGCCTGCAGCAGCTGCCACAGCACGCCCGAGCTGTCGGGCACGAAGGCCGGGCCTTTCCTGGCCAACATCACCGCCGTGCCGGCTTCCGGCGACCTGGCCGGCGGCATCAAGGTGCCCGGGCTGCGCGGCGTGGCGCAATCCGGTCCCTACTTCCACGACGACAGCGTGGCCACGCTGCCGGGCGCCGTGGGCCGGGTGGCCGACGTGCTGAAGGAACTGGGCGTGGTGGACCTGAACGCCACCGAACGGGCCCAGCTGGTGGAGTACCTGAAGTCCCTGTGACCGCAGGCAGCCCCGGGCCGACCCGGGGCTGCACCGAATCTTGCTAGCTCCCGCGGGCGGTGGTCGCTGACCACCCCCAACGGAGCTTTTTCATGAGTCAGATTCACCTGGTCGGCGGCGAAAAAGGCGGCGTCGGCAAGTCGCTGGTGGCGCGCCTGCTGGCCCAGCACTTCATCGACCGCGAGCAGCCCCTGCGCTGCTTCGACACCGACCGCTCGCACGGCGCCCTGCTGCGCTACTACGCCGACTTCAGCGAGCCCACGCCGCTGGACGGGCACGACAGCCTGGACCGCATCCTGGAGGCGGCGGCCGAACTGCCGAACCAGCGCGTCATCGTGGACCTGGCCGCGCAGACCCAGGCCGCGGTGGTGAACTGGCTGGACGAAGCCGGCGTGGCCGAGGTGGCCGCCGAGATGGACGTGGGCCTGAACCATTGGCACGTGATGGACGCCGGCCGCGACAGCGTGCCCCTGCTGGCCGCCTGGCTGGACGGCCCGGCCGCCCACCTGCCGCTGGTGCTGGTGCTGAACGAGGTGCGCGGCGACCGCTTCGACCTGCTGGCCGAATCGGGCCTGCTGGCGCGCGCGCAAGGCCAGGGTGCGCGCGTGCTGCGTCTGCGCAAGCTGCCCGACGCGCTGCTGCAGAAGGTGGACGCGCTGGGCGCCAGCTTCTGGGCCGCGCGCCAGCCCGGCACCTTGAGCCTGCTGGACCGCCAGCGGCTGAAGCTGTGGCTGCAGCGAACCAGCGACGAGATCGGGGCGCTGGTGCCAGCGGTCTAGCGGGCCGGTTTGGTCGCGCTAGCGCATGCCCAGCTTGAACGCGATCATCGCCCGCAACTTGTTCGGCACCACCGGCTTGAGCAGCAGGTGGAAGTCGTTCTGCTGGGCTTCGCTTTCGTGGCCGGTCATCATGCTGCCGGTGACCATGATGGCGGGCACCGGGGCGCCGAAGCGCTTGCGGATGGCGGCCAGGGCCTCGATGCCGGTGTGGCCGCTTTCCAGCCGGTAGTCCACGATGGCCAGGTCGGGCGCGGGGCTGCCGGCGGGCGCGCTGTCCAGCCAGCGCTGGCAGGCGGCCACGCTGTCGAAGGCGCTGACCTCGGCGCCCCAGCCCTGCAGCAGCACCTGCAGGCCGCGGTTCACCGCTTCGTCGTCTTCCACCATCACGATGTGGCGCTTGGCCAGGGTCAGGCCCAGGGGCGCGCGGCTGCCGGGCTGGGGCTGGCCCGGTTTCGGCGGCTTGCCGCGCGGCAGTTCCAGGGTGAACACGGTGCCGCGGCCCGGCGTGGAGCGCACGCTCAGCGGCGCATTCATCAGCTGGGCCAGGCGCTTCACGATGGACAGGCCCAGGCCCAGGCCCTTCCTCTGGTTCGGTGACAGGTCGCGGGCGCTGTGGTCCAGCTGGACGAATTCTTCGAACACGCGCTCCAGGTCGGCCGGGGCGATGCCGGGGCCGCTGTCCCACACCTGCAGCAGCAGCTTGTCGCCGCGCTGGCGCACGCTGACCAGCACCGTGCCGTCCTCGGTGTAGCGGATGGCGTTGCTGGTGAGGTTGCGCAGGATGCGCTCCACCAGCAGCGGATCGGCCAAGGCCGCGTGGCGGCCGCCGCGCAGGCGCAGCGCCAGGCCCTTCTCGAAGGCCACCGGCTCGAAGTGCAGCTTCAGCTTGCGCAGCACCTCGTCCAGGCGGAAGTCCAGCGGCTGCACTTCCACGCCGCCGCTGTCGATCTTGGTGATGTCCAGCAGTTCGGAGAACAGGCCTTCCAGCGCATCCACCGAACCGTTGATGCTGTTGACCAGCTGCACCACCTCCACGTCCTGGCTCTTGCCGCGCAGCGCTTCGGCGAACAGGCCCATGGCGTGCAGCGGCTGGCGCAGGTCGTGGCTGGCGGCGGCGAAGAACTGGGTCTTGGCGCGGTTGGCGGCTTCGGCCTCGCGGCGCGCGGCCTCCGCCGCAGCCTTTTCTTCGCGCAGCTGCTCCAGCAGGCGCTGGGCGCGGATCTTCAGCTCCACCATGTCTTCGAACATGCGGTTGAAGCTGCCGCCCAGCACCACCGACATGATGAAGATCACCACCATCAGGCCCACCAGCGGCCAGCCCGGCGGTCCCAGGCGGATGGCCACGGCCACCATGGCGGGCACGAAGGCCAGGATGACGAAGGCAATGAACACCTTGCGCTGCGCCGCCAGCAGCGGGATGGCGCCGTAGCACATGCTGTTGACGATGAGCAGCAGCGCCAGCATCTGCGGCGTACTGCCCAGCCCGAAAAACAGCCAGGACGCGCTGCCCCACACCGCGCCCGAGGCCAGCGCGCCGAGGTTCCAGCGCAGCAGCCAGGCCTGGGCCCCGGCCTCGTCGGCCGGCGGGTTGCGCCGGAAGCCGTGGCCGGCCCAGCTGCGGAAGGCCAGCACCGCCCCGAAGGCCGCCGCCCAGGCCAGCAGGGTGGTGGGTGGCGCGGTGCCCAGGAACAGCAGCAGCAGCAGAACCCCGCCCAGCGCATTGCCCATCAGCGTGGTGCCGATGTAGGCAAAGAGCGCCCGCACCGTGTCGGTCAGCGGCGCGCGGCCCTGCGGCACCAGCACCGTGGCGGCGGCGCGCTGCGCGGCCACCGAGACTTCGTGGGCCCGTTCGCGGGCGTCGGTCATGCCGGGCGGTGTCACCGGCTCAGCGCGAATGTCGCCAGGTGATGGCGGCGCCCTGGGTCATCTGGCTGACGGCCAGCACGGCCTGGGTGCGCGAGTTCACGTTCAGCGCGCGCAGCACCGCGGCCACGTGGTCCTTCACGGTTTCCACGCTCAGGTTCAGTTCACGCGCGATCAGCTTGTTCGGCAGGCCCTGCAGCAGCAGCGCCAGCACGTCGGTCTGGCGCGGCGTCAGGCCCAGGCTTTCCATGCTGGGCGCCTTCTGGTGCTGGGCGCTTTCCGGCGCGGCCGGGCGCATCACCGCGGGCTGGGTGTCGCCGTCGGTGGGCGGGCGGCCCTGCGCGTTCAGGCCCAGCATCATGGGCGGGATGTACACGCCGCCACCCATCACCAGGCGCAGCGCCTCGAACAACTCACCCTGCGATGCGCGCTTGGGCACGAAGCCCATGGCGCCCATGTCGATGGCGCGGATCACGTCGCTGGACCGCTCGGTGGCCGACACCACCACCACCGGCAGGGCCGGGTACTGCGCGCGCAATTCGGCCAGCAGGTCGAAGCCGTCGGCGTCCCCCAGCGCCAGGTCCAGCAGCACCAGGTCGTGGTCGGGGTCGTGCGCCAGCGCGGCGCGCGCTTCGGCCGCGCTGCCCACACCGGCCACGGTGACATCGTCCCCCAGGCCCTTGATCACCGTCTGCAGCGCGGTCAGGATCAGCGGGTGGTCATCGATCAGCAGCACTTTCATGGCGCGGGTCCTTGTCGGGATGAACTAGCGGTAGCGGCGCGACAGCGATTCGGCCACGCAGACGGGCTTGTCGCTGCCCTCGCGCTCCATGGTGCATTCCAGCGTGATCTGCACGCCGCCTTCGATGGCGTCGCAGGCCAGCATCTTGAAGCGCCCGCGCAGCCGGCTGCCTTCCGGCACCGGGGCCGGGAAGCGCACCTTGTTCAGCCCGTAGTTGATGCCCATGCGCACGCCGTCCACCTGCATGGCCGACGCACCCATCTCGGGCAGCAGCGACAGGGTGAGGAAGCCGTGGGCGATGGTGCGGCCGAAGGGGCCGTCCTTGGCCTTCCCGGTGTCCACGTGGATCCACTGGTGGTCGCCGGTGGCCTGCGCAAACTGGTCGATGCGCGCCTGCGTCACCGTGATCCAGTCGGACACGCCCACGTCCTGGCCCACCTGGGCGGCAAACTCGTCGAGGCTGGCAAAAACTTTCATGCATTGACCCAATCGATGACAGGCATCCACTGCGGCAGGTCGCGTTCCACACGGCTGGGCGCCACGTCCCACAGCGTCAGGCCGCGCGCGGCCAGGTGCACGTAGTTCTGGGTGTCGCGCAGGGTGCCCAGCACCGGCAGCTTCAGGGTTTCCAGGAAGCTGTGCAACTGGTCGGCCGAGATGGTGTTGTCCTTCACCCGGTTGCCCAACAGCGCCAGCTTCAACTCCGCCCCGCGCTTGTGCGCGCGCAGCTCGGCCACGAAGGCGTGCGTGGCCTGGATGTCGAACAGGCTGGGCTGCAGCGGGATGATGAGGTGCGTGGCCACGCGCAGCACCGCGTCGCAGCGCTTGCCATGCAGGCCGGCGGGGGTGTCCAGCACCGCGTGGGTGGTGCCCTTGGGCACGCGCAGTTGTTCGCCGTCGAAGTCCCAGCCCCGGATGGGCGCCACGGTGGCGGGGCGCAGGGCCAGCCACTGGCGCGACGACTGCTGGCGGTCCACGTCGCCCAGCATCACCTGCGCGCCACGCTGCTGCGCCAGCGCGCCGGCGAGGTTGGTCGCCACCGTGCTTTTGCCCACGCCCCCCTTGGGGTTGGCCACCACGATCACCGGCATGCCGCCTCCTGCCTGGTTCACCCGCCCCGGATGGGCCGGCGGAATGGGCCCTGCTTGCGTGCGGGCGCCCTCTTTCGCAGTATGGTATCCGGGATGACGGTGCCGCCCGCCTCTCCCACTTCCCCCCTGGCCAGGTCCAGCGCCGCCCCTGTGCTGGTGCTGGCCGCCCACCCCGACCTGGCCCATTCGCGCGTGAACCTGGCGCTGCAGCAGGCCCTGTCCGCCCTGCCCGGCGTGCACCTGCGCGACCTGTATGCGCTGTACCCCGACTACCACGTGGACGTGGCCGCCGAACAGGCCGCACTGGCGGCGTCCCGGCTGGTGCTGTGGCTGCACCCCATCCACTGGTACGGACCGACGCCGCTGTTGAAGCTGTGGATGGACGAGGTGCTGTCCTTCGGCTGGGCCTACGGGCCCAGCGGCCACGCGCTGGTGGGCAAGGACCTGTGGCTGGTGCTGTCCACCGGCGGCAGCGAACACAGCTACCACCCCAGCGGCCACAACCGCTACCTGATGGACGCCTTCTGGCCGCCCTACGAACAAACCGCCGCGCTGACCGGCCTGCGCTTCCTGCCGCCGCTGGTGCTGCACGGCGCGCACCGCGCGACCGACGGAGAAATTGCCGCGCATGTGCAGACCGTGGTCCAGCGCATCAACACCTGGCCCGACTGGCCCGAGATCGCGGAGATGGAACCCTGCCCGCAGTGCGAAGCGCCGATGGGCGAAAGGCCTGAGGCATGACCGGCTGGCTGGGATCTTCTTTGGTTTACCTGGGCGCGGCGGTGATTGCCGTGCCCCTGGCCCGCGCGCTGGGCCTGGGCTCCATCATCGGCTACCTGGTCGCGGGCATCGCCATCGGCCCCTATGGCCTGAAGTTGGTCACCGACCCGGCGGCCATGCTGCATTTTGCCGAGTTCGGCGTGGTGCTGATGCTGTTCCTGGTGGGGCTGGAACTGGAACCCCAGCGCCTGTGGGCGCTGCGCCGGCCCATCTTCGGCTGGGGTGGGGCGCAGCTGCTGGGGTCGGCCGCCTTGATCGGCCTGGCCGGCTGGGCCGTCGGGGCCGACGCCCGCCTGGCCACCGTGGCCGGCCTGGGCCTGGCGATGTCGTCCACCGCCATCGGCCTGGGCGTGCTGGCCGAGCGCAACCTGATGGCCACCACCTCGGGCCAGAGCGTGCTGTCGGTGATGCTGTTCCAGGACATCGCGGCCATCCCCATCCTGGCCCTGCTGCCGCTGCTGGCGGTGGGCGGTGCCGCGGCCGATGGCGGCAACCATTGGCTGGAAGCCGGCAAGGCCCTGGGCGTGGTCGCGGCCATCGTGTTCGGCGGCCGGCTGCTGCTGCGACCGGCGCTGCGCTGGATCGCCCGCAGCGACACCCCCGAGATCTTCACCGCCGCCGCCCTGCTGCTGGTGGTGGCCACCGCGGCGCTGATGGCCAGCGTGGGGCTGTCGATGGCGCTCGGCGCCTTCCTGGCCGGCGTGCTGCTGGCCGAAAGCGAATACCGGCGCGAGCTGGAAACCGACATCGAACCCTTCAAGGGCCTGCTGCTGGGCCTGTTCTTCATTGCCGTGGGCATGAGCATCGACTTCCGCGTGGTGGCCGCCCAGCCCGCCACCGTGGCCGCGGTGGTGCTGGGCTTCCTGCTGCTGAAGGTGGGCGTGCTGATGGTGGTGGCGCGCGCCATGCCCATCCCGCTGGGTGAGCGACCGGTGTTCAACCTGATGCTGGCCCAAGGCGGCGAGTTTGGCTTCGTGGTCTTCCAGGCCGGCGCGCAGGGCGGGGCCATTTCGGCGGACGCGTCGTCCATGCTGGTGGCGGCCGTGGCCTTGTCCATGCTGTTGACGCCGCTGCTGCTGGTGGCGGTGGACCGCTGGCTGGCGCCGCGCCTGGCCGCGGCCGGCGGTGGGCCTCAGCTGGCCGAGATCAGCGAACCACAGGCCGCACCGGTAATCCTGGCGGGTTTCGGCCGCTATGGGCAGATCATCGGCCGCCTGCTTTTCGCCAATGGCCTGAGTGCCACCGTGCTGGACCACGACGCCGACCAGGTGGAAGCCACGCGCCGCTTCGGCTGGAAGGTGTTCTACGGCGACGCCACGCGCCTGGACCTGCTGCGCGTGGCCGGTGCGGCCGAGGCGCGCATCCTGGTGGTGGCCATCGACGACGTGGAACAAAGCCTGGCCCTGGTGGACCTGGCGCGCGAACACTTCCCGCAATTGACGATCGTGGCGCGCGCGCGCAACGCCACGCACTGGGTGGAACTGCACCGGCGCGGCGTGGCCTTCATCGAACGCGAAACCCTGGATTCGGCCCTGGCCAGCGGACGCAGCGTGCTGGAGCAACTGGGCTGGCACCCGCACCGCGCGCGCAGCGTGGCGCTGAACTTCCGCCGCCACAGCGTGGCGCAGCTGCAGGCCATGGCGCCGCACATGGGCGACCAGGCCAAGCTGGTGGCCCTGAGCAAGGCCGGCCGCCAGCAGCTGGAAGAGCTGATGGCGCAGGAGCGCGAGATGGCCCGGCAGCGCCGCGGCGGCTGGCAAGCCGGCGCGGACGCGCCCGCGCGGCCCGAGCAGGCCGGGCCGGAGGACGCCGCGCGAAACCCGCCCGAGGCGCGGTGATGACGCCCCGCCCGCCATGGTTGTACGCCCTGCTGGCCGCCGCGCTGTCCGCCGGCGGGGCAGCGCAGGCGCAGCAGCGCTTTCGCTTCGACACCACGCCGGGCCATCTGTCCAAATGGGTCGTGCCGTCGCACGTGGCCTTGACGCTGGACCTGGACCCCGCGCGCGACAGCTTCGGCGGCCAGGTCCGGGTGAGGCTGAAAGTGCGCCGGCCGGTGCCGGCCATCGAATTGCACGCGAACGAATTGACCGCCGACACGGCGCGGCTGCTCAGCGCCGGCAAGGCGCGCGGGCTGCGCGTGACGCCCTTGCCCGCCACGCAGACCTGGCGCCTGGAGCCCGCCGACGGGCGCCCGATCGCGCCGGGCAGGTACCAGGTCGACATCCGCTACCGCGGCCAGGTCAATGTGGCGGGCGAGGGCCTGTTCGGAGCGCCCCATGTCGCCGACGGCCAGGTGCAAGGCATGCTGGCCACGCAGCTGGAAGCCATCCATGCGCGACGGGTCTTCCCGGCCTTCGACGAACCCTCGTTCCGCAGCGTGTTCGAGATCGCGGTGCGTGCGCCGTCGGGCCTGGAGGTCGCGTCCAACATGGCGCACACCGGGCGCAGCGAACAAGGCAGCACCACGCTGCACCGCTTCGCACCCACCCCGCCCATGCCCAGCTACCTGGTCAGCGTGGCCGTCGGCCGATTCGACGTGCTGCAAGGGCGGGCGGCCGGCGTGCCCTTGCGCATCCTCACGGCCAAGGGCAAACGCGAGCAGGCGCGCTATGCCATGCAGGTCACCTCGCAGCTGCTGCCCTTCTACACCCGCTATTTCGGCCTGCCCTATGCCCTGCCCAAGCTGGACCAGCTGGCCGTGCCCAGCGTGCGCTGGGGCGCGATGGAAGACTGGGGCCTGATCTCCTACGCCGAGAACCTGCTGCTCGTCGACGCGCAGCGCAGCGGCCCGCGCACCGTGCAGAACGTCTTTGCCACCATCGCCCACGAGCTGGCCCACCAGTGGTTCGGCAACCTCGTCACCGCGGCGTCTTGGGAAGAAATCTGGCTCAACGAAGCCTTCGCCACCTGGATGGAACGCAAGGCCACAGGCCACTTCAACCCCGATTGGAAGCTGCCGCTGCAAACGCGCCGGTCCATCGACCGTGCGATGGCCATCGACGCCGGCGCCGCCACCCGGGCCATCCGCTCGGGCCCGGTGAGCGAAAGCGCGGTGTTCGACGTCTTCGACCCCATCACCTATGCCAAGGGCGGCGCGGTGCTGACCATGCTGGAACAGTGGACGGGTGCGAACGCCTTCCGCCGCGGCCTGGCGAGCTACATGAAGGAGCGGCGCCTTTCCAATGCCACCGCCGCCGACCTGTGGCACCACATCGGCCGCGCATCGGGCCGGGACATCGCCAGCGTCGCGGCCAGCTGGACCGACCAGCAGGGCCTTCCGCTCGTGCAATTGCGTTCGGCCTGCATCGGCGGGCGGCAGCAGGTGGCGCTGTCGCAACGCCGCTTCCTCAGCCTGGGCGCGGGCCAGGCGTCGCCCCAGGTCTGGAAGATTCCGCTGCGCCTGTCCCATGGCGCGCAGGTGAGGACGCTGCTGTTCGACCGGCCCGAGCACACCGTGGTGCTGGGCGCCTGCAGCCCGCAGCCGGTGCTGGCCCAGGCCGGTGGCGCCGGCTTCTACCGCCTGGCCTACGACAGCGACTCATTGCGCGCCCTGACGGCCGGCTTCGCCGCATTGCGCGACACCGACCGCGCCACCCTGCTGAGCGACAGCTTCGCCTTGATGCAAGCCGGCCAGTTGCCGATGCAGGCCTATCTGGACCTTCTGCAGGCGCTGCCGACGGTGACCGATGCTTCGCGCACCATGCTGTGGTCGCTGGCACGGACGCAGCTGGCCTTCCTGGACACCGCGCTGGCCGGCACAGCGGCGCAAGCGCGGCTGCGGGCGCTGGCCGTCGGCCTGCTGGCACCGCAACTCGACCGCCTGGGCTGGGCGCCCGCGGCCGGCGAAGACCCGCAGACCGCCGAATGGCGCGGCGGCCTGATCGAGCTGCTGGCGCGCTTCGACCACGCCCCCACGGTCGCCCAGGCGGCCTGGGCCTTCGACGACGACAGCGCCGGCACGCAGGCCCTGCCTGCGGCACTGCGCGAACCGGTGACCCTGGCCGTGGGCATGCACGCCGACGCGGCACGTTTCGCGCAACTGCTGGCGCTGCTGAAGGCGGCTCGAGGCGAAGAAGAGCGTTGGCTCTATGCCAGCGCGCTGGCCAGCGGTCGCGACGCCACTCGCGCCGGGCAGTTGCTGGACAGCGCCCATGCCGGCCTGGCGCCGCCGAATGTGTCGGCCAGCCTGCCGGGCCTGGTGGCCCGGCTGTCGCCCTTCGGCGAAGAAGCCTACCGCCACACGCTGGTGCACTGGCAGGCCCTGGCCGCCATGGCGGGCCGCTGGGACAGCATGAAACTGTTGCCGCAGGCCGCATCGGGCTTCCACGGCGCGGAGCAGGCGGCGCGCCTGGTGGAAGACCAGAAGCGCCTGGCCGGCAGCGCCGGCGCCGCGCACGCCGCCCGGGAGGCCGAGGGCATCCTGCTGCGCGCGGCGGTTCGGCAACGCGCGGCGGACACGCCGGCCCTGGGCACGGGCCACTGAAGGGCGCGCGCCACCCGGGCGCGGCGCCCTGGCGCCTTCACACCACCCGGCCGTTCAGCGGGTAGGCCGGGTCGTTGTAGCCCGGCGTGCTGGGGTGGCCGGGCGCCACCAATGAATCCACCAGCGCCTCGTCTTCGGCGCTGAGCGTGCAGTCCAGCGCCCCGAAATAATCGGTCCACTGCGCCAGCGTGCGCGGCCCGGCGATGACCGAGCTGACCGCCCGGTTGGCCAGCACCCAGGCGGTGGCGAAGTGCGCCAGCGCCACACCCTTGGCGGCGCAATGGGCGGCCAGGCGCTGGGCGATCTGCAGCGATTCTTCGCGCCATTCGGTCTGCAGGATGCGGGTGTCCTGGCGCGCCGCCCGCGAGCCTGGCGGCGGCGCTTCGCCCGGCGTGTACTTGCCCGCAGCACGCCGCGCGCGATCGGGCTGTAGGGCACCACGCCGATGCCGTGGTGGGCGCAGGCCTCCAGGATCTCGACCTCGGGCATCCGGTTCAGCAGGTTGTAGTAGGGCTGGCACACCACCGGCCCCGGCATGTTCAGCTGGCGCGCCATGTGCACCAGCTCGGCAATGCGCCAGCCGCGGAAGTTGCTGACGCCCCAGTAGCGGATCTTGCCGTCGCGCAGCAGCGCTTCCAGTGCGCGCAGCGGCTCTTCCAGGTTCATGCCGTTGAAGTCACGGTGCAGGTAATAGATGTCGATGTGCTCGGTGCCCAGGCGCCGCAGACTGTCTTCACAGGCGCGCATCACCCAGGAGCGCGAATAGCGCGACGTGTTGGGCAACGCGTCGGTCATGGCGTTGCCCAGCTTGGTGGCCAGCACCCAGTGGTGGCGCTGCGCGCGGATGAGCCCGCCCACCATGGTTTCGGACGCACCGCGGGTGTACACGTCGGCGGTGTCGATGAAGTTCACGCCATGTTCCTGCGCATGGGCCACGATGCGGCCGGCCTCGGCGGCGTCGGTCTGGTCGCCGAACATCATGGTGCCCAGGCACAGGCGGGACACCATGAGCTGGCTCTTGCCCAGGGGGTTCAGTTTCATGGCGGCTCCGGCGAAGGGGGTGGTGGTGGGCGCATCGTAGGCGCAGCGCGGCGCTGGCGCGCACGGCTAAGCGCCCGCGCCGGCCAGCCAGGGCCGCAGCCCGTCCCACAGCAGCTTGCAGCCGGCGCAGAACATGCCGGTGAGGAACATGCGGTAGAACCAGGTCGTGCTGACCCGCTTGGACAGCCGCAGCCCGGTCCACACGCCCAGCGGCGCCACCGGCGCCAGCACCAGGGACGTGCTCATGTTGGTCAGGTCGATCAGCCCCAGGGCGCCATAGGACGGCCACTTGGACAGGTTGATGACGGTGAAGAACACTGCGCTGGTGCCCGCAAACACCAGCGGCGGCAGCTTCTGGGGCAGCAGGTAAAAGCCCAGAGGCGGCCCACCCGCGTGCGACACGAAGCTGGTGAAGCCCGAGGCCATGCCCAGCAGGCCGCCCACCCAGGGCCGCGGCGGCGGCGAGTCGGCCTTCGGCGGGAACAAGGTGCGGATGGCCAGGAAAGTGAGCGTCAGCGCGCCCACCACACCGGCCACGGTGCTGGCCTTCATCAGCCCGAAGCTGGCCGTGCCCACCAGGATGCCCACCAGCCCGGTGGGCAGCAGCAGCTTGATGAGGCTGCGGTCGGCGTGTTTGGCCAGCGCGGCCAGGCCCATGAAGTCCATGATCACCAGCAGGGGCAGCATGATGGCCGCGGCCTGCGGCACCGGCACCGCCAGCGACATCACCGGCACCGCCAGCGCGCCGAAGCCCGACGCGAAGCCGCTCTTGGCCAGGCCCACCAGCAGCACCGCCGGCACGGCCACCGCGTACAACGCGGGGTCGGTGATCACGAAGGGCGGGGCCTCACAGCAGCGTGCAGGCTTCGTCGAAGCCCAGGCGCGGCAGGCGCGCCATCACCTTGGCCGGGTCGCCATGGCCCAGCGTGCAAATGAAGTTGGTGGTGACCGCGGTGCCGGCCCAGAAGGCGGCGTCCACCTTGGCGGTGTCGAAGCCGCTCATCGGCCCGCAGTCCAGGCCCAGGCCGCGCGCGGCCAGGATGAGGTAGCCGCCTTGCAGGCTGCTGTTGCGGAAGGCACTGGCGCGGATGGCTTCGGGCTTGCCCGCGAACCAGGCGCGCGCGTCGGTGTGCGGAAACAGCGTGGGCAGCCTTTCGTGGAATGCCAGGTCCATGCCCACGATGACCGTGACCGGCGCTTGGCTCACCTTGGCCACATTGCCCGGCGACACGCATTCGATCAGCTTGGCCTTGGCTTCGGGCGTGCGCACGAAGGCCAGGCGCGCGGGTTCGGAGTTGGCCGCCGTGGGGCCCCACTTCACCAGCTCGTACAACTGGCGCAACGTGTCGTCGGGCACCGGCTGCGGCAGGTAACCGTTCTGGGTGCGGGCCTGGGTGAACAAACTTTCGACAGAGAAGCTCATGAAGCCTGGGGGCAGTGGGAAGGAAGGACAATTGTCAGATGTTCCAGCCGTCCCAACACGATGTGAGGCGATTCTTCTGCGAGGCCTACCGCCTGCAGCGCGACGGCCTGCCGCTGTCGCCCATGCAGATGCCGGCCGCCGACTGGATCACCCAGCACCCCGAGTACCACGCCGACCTGGCCGACGAAGCCGCGGCCCTGGCCGCGGTGTACACGGTGGAAGAAGGCCGCAGCAACCCCTTCCTGCACCTGAGCATGCACCTGTCCATCCATGAGCAGTGCAGCATCGACCAGCCCACCGGCATCCGCCAGGCGGTGCAACTGCTGGCCAGCAAGCGCAACAGCCTGCACGAGGCCCACCACGAGGTGATGGAGGCCCTGGGCGAGATGATCTGGGCCAGCCAGCGCAGCGGCCTGCCGCCGGATGGGCAGGCGTATATCGACAACGTGCGGCGGCGCGCCACGCGTTAGCCTGTGACCACCATGCCGAACTGCTTCCGCCCCCCTCGCCTGCTGCTGCCCCGCCCGGGCACCGACCTGCAACGCTGGTGCGTCATCGCCTGCGACCAGTACACCAGCGAGCCCGGCTACTGGGCCCGCGTGGCGGCCGCCGTGGGCAGCGCGCCGTCCACCCTGCACCTGATCTACCCCGAGGTCTTCCTGGCCGCGCCCGACAAGGCCGAGCGCGTGGCGCGCATCCAGGACCGCATGCGCCGCACCCTGGCCGACGGCCTTCTGCAGCCGCACGACGGCATGGTGCTGGTGGAACGCAGCCTGCACGACGGCCGCGTGCGCCGCGGCCTGATGCTGGAACTGGACCTGGAGCACTACGACCACGCGCCCAGCAGCAGCAGCCTGATCCGGCCCACCGAAGGCACCATCGTCGAACGCATCGCGCCGCGGCTGGCGGTGCGCCAGGGCGCCGCGCTGGAGCTGCCGCACATCCTGGTGCTGATCGACGACCCCGCACACACCGTCATCGAGCCTTTGGCCGCGAACCGTGCGGCATTGACGCCGCTGTACGACACCCCGTTGATGCTGAACGGCGGCCGCGTGGCCGGCCATGCGCTGGACGCTTCGGCCCAGGCGCGCGCGCTGCAGGCCCTGCAGGCCCTGGGCGACGGCGCGGCCTTCGCCGCCCGCCACGGCCTGCCCGCGGGCGCGCCGCCCATGCAGTTTGCGGTGGGCGACGGCAACCATTCGCTGGCCACGGCCAAGGCCGGCTGGGAACACGTGAAGGCCACCCAGCCCGGCGCCGCCGGCAGCGACCACCCCGCGCGCTGGGCCCTGGTGGAGGTGGAAAACATCCACGACCCGGCGCTGCAGTTCGAGCCCATCCACCGCCTGCTGATCGGCGTGCAGGTGGACTTGCGTGCCGCGCTGGCCGCTCATTTCGGCGCCCAGGTGACGGTGGAAGAACAGCCCGACGCCGCGGCCCTGCGCGCCGCCTTGGCGTCACAGCCGCGCGAGGTGCACGCGGCCGGCCTGCTGGAACCCGGCGGCCGCCACGCCCTGGTGCGGGTGCTGGGCCAGCCCGCCGCGCAACTGGACGTGGCCACGTTCCAGGGTTTCGTGGACGCGCTGCTGGCCCAGGGCGGCGCGGCCGAGGTGGACTATGTGCACGGCGACGACGCGCTGGCGCAGCTGGCCGCCGCGCCCGGCCATGCCGGCCTGCACCTGGCTACCCTGGGAAAGAGCGAACTGATCGCCCGCGTGGCCCGCCACGGGCCGCTGCCGCGCAAGAGCTTTTCCATGGGCGAAGCCGACGAAAAGCGCTTTTACCTGGAAGCGCGCGCCATCCAGGGCTGAGCGCCCCAATTCCGCCGTCGATGTATCTGCCGGGGGGGTGCGACGTTCTGTCGCACCCGGCGCTTTGCCGTTCCCTTCTGGAGAAACCCATGCATCGACTGACCGGCTTGCTGGTGACCGCAGGGCTGGCCCTGTGGGCCGCCGCCCCCACCGAGGCGAACGCCGCCAGCAACAACGGCTTGAACTGCAACATCGACGTCACCTACCGGCACACCAACGCCGGCACGGTGTTCAGCACCCAGACCTACAGCCGCGCCTTTGCGGTGGCGGATGGGGCACCGTTCAGCGAAGATTTCTCCACGCCCACGCGCTTCAAGTCCTTCAGCGCCAGCGCGGCCACGCTGCGCGGCGCCACCGTCGTCACCGCCGACTTCGTCGACGATGTGGGCGTGTTCAGCACCGTGTCCTTCACCACCCAGGTCACCGTGCTCAGCGACGTGGCCACCAACTCGGGCAGCCTGGGCTACGCCACGTCGCTGGGCGTGGCCGGCAGCCACGACACCTTCTACGCGCTGAGCTGCGCGCGGCGCTGAGCGGGCCCGGCCCGCGCGGGGTCAGGTACCTGGCAGCAGCGGCCACCAGGCCGGGCCCGCCGGCGCACGAACGGTCCGCGCCGGCACGCCGCCCAGCGCCGGCAACGCCACTTCTTCGGCGTGCAGCCACAGGCGCTGCACGCCCAGCCAGGCCGCCACCGCGCGGTTGTGGGCGCCCTTGCCGTGCGTGCTGTCGCCCACCAGCGGGTGGGCGATGTGCTTGAAGTGGCGGCGGATCTGGTGGCGCCGCCCGGTCAGCGGTTGCACCGCCACCAGCGCATAGCGGCTGCTGGCGTGGCGGCCGTCGGGGAAGGGCCATTCGAAGGTGGCCAGGCGCTGCCAGCGGGTCAACGCCGGCAGCTGCGGCTGGCCGGTGGAGGGCTGTTCGGGGTCGCGCGCCAAAGGCTGGTCGATCAAGCCTTGCTCGGCGGGCCAGCCGCGCACCAGGGCCAGGTAGCGCTTGCCCACCAGGCCGTCTGCGAAGGCGGCGCCCAGCGTGCGCGCCGCATCCGCATGGCGCGCGAACAGCAGCACGCCTGAGGTGGCCTTGTCCAGCCGGTGCAGCGGCCACAGCGGCAGGCCCAGTTGCGCGCGCAGCAGGTCCAGCGCGTTGCGCATTTCGTGGGCGTCCAGCGACGTGGCGTGCACCAGCAGCCCGGCAGGCTTGTCGATGGCCACCAGGTCGTCGTCCAGGTGCAGCACCGTCAGTGCCGCGGCAGGGTGGTTCACGCCCGGTTGCCGTCCAACCGCGGCTCGCCCATCACGAAGGACACCTTGCGGATGCGCCCTGCGGCCACCTCGTAGATGCACAGCATCTCCACCGTGCCGGGGCCTTGCGGGAAGCTGCGGGTCAACTCTTCGAAGTCCACCACCACGGCCGCCGTGCCAGTGGGCATCACCGTGCGGCTGAGCAGTCGGGCGTGCAGCCCCGGTTCGGCAAAACGCACCTGGATGCGCGCGCGCATCTGCGCATGGCCGCGCGCCAGCAGGTCGCCGTGCAGGGTGTACTGCTCGGCGTCTTCGGCGTAGGTGGCCAGCCAGGCGTCCACGTCGCGGGCGTTGTAGGCGTCCAGCTGCTGCTGGACGAGGGCGGCGGGGTCGGTGGTCATGGGCGGACGCGGTGCGGGGATGCTAGCGCCAGAGCCCGCGCGGCGCGGGTGTCAGGCCGGGTCGGCAGCGCCCGCCCCGGCTTCGGTGGGCGGCACCCACTCGGCCCAGTCCGGCCCGAACAGCTCGGCCGGGTGCTGGGTGCGGTCAGACCCGTTGCCGCAGGCCATGTCGGTGGCGGGGCAGTAGCGGTCACAGCCCCAGCAGGTGCGGTCGGGGCGGGCGGGGTTGACGGGGAACTTCTTGGCCAAGGTGGACAGTGGGTGGGGCAACGTCCCGCAGTGTGGCCGCGGGCGCCCCAAGTCGGCTTGACCAAAGTCAGGTGCGGCAGGGCCGCTTCACAGATCGGCTTGCTGCTGGGCGTCGTTGCGCTGGCGCCGGCGGGCCTGGGTGCGGGAATGGTGGGCACACCACAGCAGGAAAGCGCCCGCCAACGCGAACTTGCCGCCTTCGATCAAGGCGCCGGGCACGCTGTAGCCGTGCTGGGTGTCCAGGCAGCGCGCCTCGGTGGAGCCGCGCAGGCAATGGGTGCGGTAGTCCACCAGGCCCACCATGTTGGCCAGGCCGAAGCCGATCAGCAAGCCACCCACCAACAGGCAAGCCGCCGCGTTGAACAGGTTCAATGCCACGCCATGGCCGCGGGGGCGGTAGGTGGGTGCGCGGACCTGGTCACCGGCAGCGTCGCGGGTCTTCAAGGATTCCAGCACCTTGATCGTCTGCTGGATCAGGCCGCGCCACTCGCCCGGCCGCACCTGTTTCTGCGGCTTGGCCATGTAGACGAAGCCCACATCCACCGACACATCCCAGCCGGGGGGCTGCCAGGTGACCACGCGGCCCTTCACCGCTTCGGGAATGGCCACGATGAAGAAGGTGGTGACCACGGTGGCACCGTTGTCGCCCCGCAGGCCGAAGCCCACGTGCCGCAGGTCCATCACGGTGTAGTGGTGGCCGTCTTCCAGGCCTTCGGTAACGGACAGGGGTTCCGGGTTCTCGCATTCCAGCCGGTCCCACAAGGGCTTGTCATAGCCCTTCACCAAGCCCTTGGCCACCGGCCCGGGGCGCGGCTGGCCGATGAGGGGCGTGTTGACGGCGAGCTTGTCGGTGATGGGCCGGTCCAGGGTGGCCTGGTGCCCGTAGGGGACGTCGGCCAGGGCCGAATAGGCGATGCGTTTGTTGCCCGCCAGAAAGACCTTCAGGTCCCGACCGTCGGCCTGCCGGCGTGCGGTGTCGACGTAGACGCCCGCGGCCATCAGCAGCACCCAGGCCAGCCCGAACAGGCCCGGCAGGCCGTTCACCGCCAGCACCACCCCGGCGGGCAGCAGGCACAGGGCCCCGCGTGCGCGCAGACTGCGCTGCCGCCTCAGCAACCAGATCAGCGGAAAGAGGCTGACGATGTACACGACGAAAAACGCGATGGGGGCGTAGATGGCGAGGATGAAGCCACCGGCGCCGGCTTGCCTGACCCACAGTTCCTGGTGCAGCAAGTGGCAGGGCCACCAGCCCAGCAGCGCGGCCACGGCCGCGGCAGCGGCCGTCCAGGCCGGTGACAGCGGGCCGTCGTCGGTATCGGGGTTCAAGGGCATGGGTTGCAAGCGCAGGGCCGCCCGGTGCGCGGGCACGGCGAACATGCTATCGGCGGCCCACCCGGACGCACGGCGTGCCGCGGGCGGCGCCGTGCACAAGCGCACGCTGGGCCGGGCCGGCCGGGCGACCGCTGCAGCGTGGCCATGCCGCGCAGCGGCACGCCGCGTTTCAGGGGCGCGTGCGCGGGTGGGTCAGCCAGGCAGGCCCGGCTGGATGTGGCCCAGCGCGTTGGCCACGAAGCTGTCCTTTTCGCCCACCGGCGCCACGTAGTGCAGGGCCTGCTGCGCTGCGTCCAGGCCCACGCTGCGGGCGATGACCCAGGCCGCCAGGTAGGCCGACGCCAGGCAGCCGCCGGCGGTGGCGATGTTGCCGCGGGCGAAGAAGGGCTGACTCAGTACCTGCACACCCGCTTCCTGCACCCAGGGCTTGGTCAGCAAATCGGTGCAGGCGGGGATGCCGTCCACCAGGCCCAGCCTGGCCAGCACCAGGGTGCCCGAGCACTGCGCGCCCACCAACTGGCGCCGCGGGTCCAGCCGCAGCCGGCCCATCAGTGCAGGGTCTTCCACGATCTGCCGCGTGAGCATGCCGCTGCCCACCAGCACCGCGTCGGCGCTGGCCGCGTCTTCCAGTGGGGACTGCGCCTGCACGGTGACGCCGTTCATCGAGGTGACGCTGGTTTCCGGGCAGCAGAGGCTGACGCGCCAGCCGGGCTGCTTCACCCGGTTCAGCACGCCCAGGGCGATGAAGGAGTCCAGCTCGTTGAAGCCCTGGAAGGTGAGGATGGCGATGTGCATCGCCGGATTGTGCGGGCGATGGGTTTCAGGCCGCCCGCTGGGCGCTGTCCTGCGCCTGCACGAAGGCCTTGCGGAAGGCCAGGGGTTCGGCGATGCCATCCAGCAGGGTCTGCGATGCGCCGAATACCTTGGCCTGACCGGGGAGCATGGCGGGATTGCGGGCCCGCAGCGCCTGACACACACTTGCGCGCGATGCGCCGCTAGGCTGTCAGGGGGCTTGCATGATCCAGTCCATCGTCTTTGTGCACGGTACCGGCGTGCGCAGCTGGTCCTACCGGGTCACCGCCGACAAGGTTCAGGCGGCCCTCCGCGCACGCGGCTTCAAGGGCCACTTCGAACCCTGCCTCTGGGGCGACAAGCATGGGGCGGGCTTGTCGCACCAGGGCCGATCCATTCCGCAGTTTTCCGGTGTGCAGGCCACGACACCGGACGACCGCGCCTGGCAGGCGCTGTGGTCGCTGCTGGCGGCCGACCCCTTGTTCGAGTTGCGTGAGCTGGCCGGCGGCAGCCCGGCGCAGACCCTGCTTCCACCCGCCGCGCAGCAGGCGCTGCAGGCCTTCCCGGCCCTGCTGCGTTCGCTGTCCAGCGACGCGGTGGTGCTGGCCAAGTCCCGTGGTCTGCTGGGCGCGGCCCTGCTGGCCGAGGCCCTGAACGCGGTGGCCGACAGCGATGCGCTGGCCCTGGCCACGAAAGCGTCGCCCGGCGTGAACACCGGCCTGCGCCAGGCCGCGGCGCGTGCCGTGGTGGCCCAGGCGCAGCGCCTGCGTGCCGACCCCGCCCGCCAGCAGGGGGGTGACGGCGACAGCGCGCCGCTGCCGCAGGCCCAGCGTGACGAACTGGTCAACGCCCTGGTGGACGCCCTGGGCGGCGTGGAGATGGGCGCGGTGGCCGACTGGGTGAAGAAGCGCCTGATCGGCCTGGGCGCGCGCTGGGCCACCGACCTGGCCCAGCGCCACCGCGACGTGCTCTACAACGGCGCCTACCCGGCGGCCGGCGACATCCTGCTGTACCAGAAGGACGGCAGCGCCATCCGCGATGAAATTGCCCAGCATGTGGCCGCCTGCGCCGGACCGGTGGCGATCATCGCCCACAGCCTGGGTGGCATCGCCTGCGTGGACCTGCTGGTCGAACGCGCTCTGCCGGCGGTGCAGTTGCTGGTGACCGTGGGCTCGCAGGCGCCCCTGCTCTACGAGATGGGCGCCTTGCGCCAGCTGACGCTGAACCAGCCGCTGCCGGCGCACTTCGTGCCCCACTGGCTGAACGTGTTCGACCCCGACGACTTGCTCAGCTACCAGGCGGCCCCGGTCTTTGCGCCCCCGGTCCCCGGCGGCACGGTGCGCGACCTGCAGGTGCAAAGCGGCCAGCCCTTCCCCATGTCCCACAGCGCCTATTGGGAGAGCGACCTGCTGTGGAACACCGTCGCCCCCCTGTTGTGAGCACCCCGCCACCGCCCTCCCGCAGCCGGGCCCTGATCGTCGGCCTGGGTGCCTACGACGCCCTCGGCAAGAGCTGGCGCCTGGACGGCAGCATCGAGGACGCGCTGCGCCTGCGTGACGTGCTGCATGTTGATTTCTGCATCCCGCTGAACCGCATCACGCTGTTCCTGGCACCGACCGACAGCGCCCAGTTGGCGGCCCTGGGCGCGCTGGAGTTCTCGCGCGACGAACTGGACAAGTACCTGGAAAAAGAGATCGCCCGGGACCCCGAGGGCGGCACACTGCTGGTCTGCTGGAGCGGGCACGGCTGCTACACCCCGCACGACAACGTGCTGCACCTGATCTCGCCCGACGCCACCGCCGGCCAGTTGCGCAGCATCGACTTCCAGCGCCTGGCCAACATGCTGATCGGCAAGCCCTTCGCCCACTTCAGCCACCAGGTGCTGCTGGTGTCCACCTGCCGTTCGCCCATCGACGCGGCGGCCCCCAATGCCCTGAGCATGGCGGTGGCGGCCCCCGACCCGCTGCGCGCGGTGCGCCAGTGCCAGCTTTACGCCTGCGCCGAAGGCCAGACCGCGCGCCAGACGGCCGGCGAGGGTTCGCTGCTGGTGCGCGAGGTGGTGGCCGGCCTGCGCCAGGCTGCCACCGCCCAGCGCGCTGCCCTGGCTCCCGCCCAAGGCTGCACCGAGGCCGTTGCCCAGGCGCTGGTCTGGCCCGACTTCGTGGCGCTGGCGGTGCAGGCGCGCGACGCCGTGCTGCAGGCCTCCGGCGGCCTGCAGTCGCCGGCCGTCTTCGCCACCGGCTGGGACCGCGGCACGCTGGCCGGCCCGGCCGGCCCCGCCACGCCGCCGCTGGTGGACAGCCTGCGGGCGCTGAAATGGCCGCCGCAACGCCTGGCCCAGCAGGCGCTGCGCTGCCTGGGTGCCGACAGCGCCTGGCCAGATGACGACCGCCTGGGCGACCTTCAAGGCCTGGTGGCCTTCCTGGACGACCAGCCCCAGGCACGTGGCTGGCCGCCGCTGACCGAATTCGTGCACCGCCTTCTGGCTGCCGGGGCGCAAAGCACGGCGCTGCAGCGCTGGCTGGACCTGCACAGCAGCGCCGACGAGCAGAAGCGCGTGGCCGACTTCTGCGCCCACCAGCGCCTGGGCCATGTGCTGCAAATCTGGCACGACGCGATCGGCCACAGCCTGAAAGCCGCCCTGTTCGACGCCGACAACCACCTGCTGGCCGACGCCTGGGACAAGGACAGCAGCCTGCCGCTGGAGCCCGGCGGCCCGCAGGCCGCCATTGGCGCCTGGATCGAACGGGCCCGGCTCACGCTGCGCGAGACCGCACCCGCGCCCGAGCTGCCCCTGGTGCTGGAGCTGTGCGTCCCGCGCGACTGGCTGGCGCAGGACCTGGACCGCGCCACCGTGCCAGTGTCTGGCCGCAACGTGGTGCTGAACCAGGACCTGGCGGCCTTGCTGCGGTGTTCCGACCGCCTGAAGGTGCAGGACACCTTGAGCACCCTGAACCTGCTGGCCCCCGGCGTGCTGGCGCGCGCCGTGCGCAGCAGCGCCGTGGTGCGCTGGGCCGACCCGGGCGACGACCGCAGCCGCCTGCTGCGCGGATTGTTCAAACCGCAGGACGACGTTCCCGCCTGGATCGGCCTGCGCCCGCCGGCCGACCCGCAGAGCGGTCCGCAATGGCAGATCTGCCTGGACGGCCTGGCGCCGGCCCTGTTCTGGTTGCGGCCCGATGTGGCCGGCGCCGGGCGCGCCGCGGTGGAGGCCGAACTGTCACCCCTGCTGCGCCAGGCGGCCGGCGACCTGCCGCAGCAACTGCTGGCCTGGCGGCACCAGCAGATCGGCTGCGACAGCGAGCATGTGGCCCTGCTGATCGACGACCCGCGCCGGCCCCCACGCTGGACGGACCAGCTGGGCCGGTCCCTGCCAACCCTGCCCCGTGGCCCGGCCACTTGAATACCCCTCAGCCCCGAAATTCGAGCCACCATGCCCAAGCCATCCACTCCGACGCCGAGCGACCTGTCCTGGCAACTGTTCACAGGCCAGCGCATCCCGCACGATCGCATCGGCGAATTGCCACGCCCACCGCGCTGGCGGCCGCGCCGGGCCGAGGTACTGCCCGGCGAAGAACGCGCCTGGCCCCAGGCCAGCGACCCCAGCAGCGGCCTGCGCGGCGCGGCGCTGGAGCGTGCGCGCACCTTCCACGCCACGCCGGCCATCGTGGAGGTGGTCAACGCCGCGCTGTACCTGCGCCGGCCGCTGCTGGTGACCGGCAGGCCGGGCAGCGGCAAGTCCTCGCTCGTCGACGCCATCGCCTACGAGCTGCGCCTGGGCCCGGCGCTGCGCTGGCCGGTCACGTCCCACAGCACGCTGCGCGACGCGCTGTACCAGTACGACGCCATCGGCCGCCTGCAGGACGACCCGCGCGACAACCCGCTGCCGCGCAGCCCGGAGCAGAAGGCCGAATCCGTGGGCCGCTTCCTGACGCTGGGCCCGCTGGGCACCGCCCTGCTGCCCACCGAACGGCCGCGCGCGCTGCTGATCGACGAGATCGACAAGAGCGACATCGACCTGCCCAACGACCTGCTCAACGTCTTCGAAGAAGGCGAATACGAGGTGCCCGAACTGCGCCGCCTGGGCGAAGCGCTGCCGGTTCGGGTGATGACCAGCGACCCCGAGCAGCCCCATGTCACGGTGCATGGCGGGCGGGTGCGCTGCTGCGAATTCCCGCTCATCGTCATGACCAGCAATGGCGAGCGCGAATTTCCTGCCCCCTTCCTGCGCCGCTGCCTGCGCCTGCAGATGCCCAACCCCACCGGCGACCGGCCCGAGGACGACAACGAAAAGGGCTGGCGGCTGCGCGAGATCGTGAAGCTGCACTTCCCGGCCCAGGACCTCACGGCCGCGGAAGCGGTGATCCAGAACTTCATCGACCTGGCGCTCGACCAGAAGCACGACCTGGCCACCGACCAGCTGCTGAACGCGGTGTACTTCGTGCTGGAACCGCACGCCAAGCCGGCCGAAGAACGCAGCCGCGTGCTGGCCCACCTGCTGCAGTCGCTGAGCGGCCCGCGGACATGATCCCCACGCTGGCCGACGCCTTGCGTGGGCTGGACCCGGCGCTGGGCTTCGACGACCTGCGCGACATCCTCTGGCTGGCGCAGCGCCTGCCGGCCGCCCGCCCTGTGGCCACGCCGGCGCTGGCTGCTGACGAATTTGCGCCGCCACCGGGCGGATCCGCCACGGCGGCCCCCCCGGCTGCACCGCCCGGCGCCGCGCCGGCCCCTGCCACACCCCCAACGCGCCAGCGTGTGCGCGACGACGACCCGAACCATGCCTATGGCGTGGACGGCATCGGCGTGCCCTTGCCGGTGGGCCGGGCCGCGCGGCGCGTGGGCCTGCGCGCACCCGACCCGCTGCCCGACGCGCTGGCCCTGGCGCGCGCGCTGCAGCCCCTGGGCCGAAGGCGCCGGTTCGGCCGCAGCGACCAACTGGCCGAAGAAGCCAGCGCCGAACGCTTCGCCCAGACCGGCCTGCCGCTGCCGGTGCTGCGGCCGGCACGCGAGCGCTGGTTCGAAATCGCCCTGCTGGTGGACGCCGGGCCGACGCTGGCGGCCTGGCGCCCCCAGGTGCGCGCCTTTGAACGGCTGCTGCAACGCCACGGTGGTTTTCGCCGCGTGATGCCGCTGGGCCTGGACAGCCGCGACGGCGAACCGCAGCTGCTGGGCGCCAGCGGCCGCCCGCTGGCCCGCAATGCACTGCTGGACCGCCGCGGCCGGCGGCTGCTGATCGTGGTGTCCGACTGCACCGGCCCGGCCTGGTACGACGGCCGCATGGCCGATTGGCTGGCCCCGCTGGCCGAACACATGCCGCTGGCGGTGGCACAGCCCTTCGCGCCAACGCAGTGGAGCCACACCGCGCTGGGCTTCGTGGAACTGCAGGCGCTGGCCCCCCGACCGGGCGCCGCCAACGCCGCGCTGAGCGTGCAACGCCCGGCCTGGGCCCAAGGCCGGCCCGGCCTGGTGCTGCCGGTGTTTGCGATGCAGGCGGCGTCCGCCGGCCCCTGGGCGCGCATGCTGATGGCGCGCGGCGACGCCTGGGCGCCGGTGGCGCTGCTGCCGCGGGCCGAAGTGCCGGCGCCCGCACCGCAGGAATCCGACGACGACCCGGTGGCGGCCGAGCTGCGCGCCGCCCTGGCCCTGGCGCAGCAGCAGCAGGCGGCCCCCGGCGTGGACCTGGACCCCGGCCTGGGCCTGCTGCGGGCCTTTCGCGCCGCGGCGCTGCCGGCGGCGCGGCAACTGGCCGCCGGCCTGGCCTTGGTGAACCCGCTCACCCTGCCGGTGATGCGCCTGGTGCAGCACGGCCTGGCCCCCGAGGGCGGTGCTGCCGCGCTGGCCCAGGTGCTGGCCAGCGGCCTGTTCCAGCCCGACCGGCCGCTGCAGCCCCACACCGAAGACCAGGCGCTGTGGCAGGTGGCCCCCGCGGTGCGCGAGCGCCTGGCCGCCGGCCTGACCCGGTCGATGTGGCAGCAGGTGATGTTGACCATCGGCCGGGCCATCGAAGAAGAAGCCGGCGCGGCCTGCGACATCCTGGCCGCCATCGCCGACCCCGCCGGCAGCGAGCACATTCCGCCCGCAGCGCGGCCCTTCGCTGAATTTGCGCAGCGTTCGGCCCAGCGCTTCCGCGGCGCGCGGCCGCTGGACGAACAGGGCCCGGCGGCGCGCTGGCGAGAAGAAGTCGTGGCCGGGACCGGACTCACCGTGCACGCCAGCCACCGGGTGAGCGGCCAAGTGCGCCGCCTGGCCTGGAGCCCGGACGGCCGCCAGCTGGCCGTGCTGCACGGCCTGGGCGTGGACCTGTTCGGCGGCGCTGAAGGCGAACCGGGGCAGACCCTGCGCGGGCCCACGCCGACCGCCCTGGTGTGGCACCTGGACGAGCAGGACCCGGCCGCCACGGCCCTGGCCGCGGCCTGCCGGCAGGCGGCCGAACTGGCCGCGCAGGCGCCGGTGGTGGACGAGTTGCAAGACCTGGCCCTCTTGCTGAAGGACGGCGAACCCGCCGCACCGGATGGGCAAGCCGGTGCGCCGCTGAACCTGCTGCTGCTGTCGCGCCGCTGGGTGCCGGCCGGCCTGGCCGCACAACTCAGCCAACGGGCGCTCCTGCAGCGCTTGCACCAGCAGGGCGGCTGGGTGCTGGTGGCGCTGGACGACAGTGCCGCCGCGCAGTTGCCGCCCGAAGCCTGGGACCCCGACTGGGTCGGGGCACCGGCCCGCCCCCTGGACAGCGAAACCACCCGGCGCGCCATCCAGCGCCTGCTGCCGCGCCTGCTGCAGGCGCTGCCGACCGAACACGGCGAAGTGGGGGCCATCGCCTGGGCCGAAGGGGGCAGCGAAGACACCAGCCGCCTGATGCGCATGGAGCGCCTGGGACAGGGCCCCTGGGTGCTGGCGCGGCCGCGCCAGGGCACGCGCCGGGCCCCCAGCCTGCACGCGCAGGGCCTGGCCGATGGTGACGGCAGCCCGTTCGCCATGGTGGTGGTGGACGACCAGGGCAGCCTTTCCGTGTGTGACCTTCGGGTCGCGCAACATGCCTTCCTGGGTACCGGGGACCAAGGCGTGCGCGGCGTGCGTTGCGCGCCCGACCCGTCCCACTATGCCTTCGTGGACGCCGACGGCAACGTGCTGGTGCGCCTTGTGGGCCCGGGCGTGGAGATGGGGGCATGAAAGCACCCCGTGCACAGGCGGCCGCCCCGCTGGCCTGGGGGCCGGACGGCCGCTGGCTGGCCCATGCCCTGGCGGGGGCCAGCGTGGTCAGCATCAGCCGGGTGGACGCACAGACGCAGGGCCCGTCGTCCAGCGTGTACGTGCATCCCGTGGGCCACCTGACCCTGGCCGAGCCGGTGCAATCGCTGGCGGTGTCGCCCGACGGCTTGTGGCTGGCGGTGGGCCACCCCCAGGCCAGCACCAGCCTGTACGCGGTGGACCTGGACGCGGTGGGCAGCTGGCCACTGGTGAGCCGCGCCGCCCTGCCGCCGGACGACGTGGACGACCCGGACGACCTGACCCAGCTGGCCTTTTCGCCCGCCGGCGACACCCTGGTGCTGGCCAGCGGCCGGCGGGTGCACTGGTTGCGCCTGGATGTGGCGGCCCTGCAGGCCGCGTTGGCGGCGGCGCAGGCCCCCGTGCCCAGCGCCGAAACCCAAGCCCAGGCCAACGCCGACAGCCCGGCCGAGCCCGCCGCCGCCCTGGCCGTGCTGTCGGTGGAGGCCCATGAGCCGCAGCGCTGGTCCTTCCGCCTGCAATCGGGCGCCTTCAACTGGGCGCAGGAGCTGCGCCTGGCATCCGCTCCGCTGCCGCCCGAACTGCTGCGCGCCTTGCTCGGCCTGGATGAACGCCGCGTGCCCGGCCCGCGGGGTATGGCACCCCGCGCCGCGCAGGCGCTGGTGGCGCTGCAGAAGGAACTGCTGCCGCCGCGGCTGCTGCCGTCCCTGGCGGCGGAAACCGGCGCCGCGCCGCCGCTGGGCCTGAGGACCGACGAACACACCCGGCACCCGCCCTGGGAACTGCTGCTGCGCGATGGCGACAACCCCCCCTTGGCGGTACAGCGCGGCCTGGTGCGATTGGCGATGCAACAAACCGGAACGTCTCCGGTGCTGCCCGCAGACGCCGAAGCCCTGGTCATCCACCTGGACGACACCGGGCAGGCGCCTCCCGACCCCCTGGCCGCCACACTGCACCACCGGCTGTCGCTGGCTTTTGGGGCCCGCGTGACGCTGCTGCGCCAGCCCACGCGCGACGGGCTGCTGAAGCTGCTGGGCGACGCCGAACACCGTTTGGTGTACTTCATTGACCGCAGCGATGCGCTGCGGCCGCCGCAACGCAAACCCGGCCTGCCACTCAGCCCGGACAGCGAACCCTTGCGGCCACGGGACCTGCTGCGGCCGCTGCCGCCCGAGCTGGTGTTCCTGGGCTGGCCGGGCAGTTCGGACTGGGCGCCCGAGCTGCTGCGGGCCGGCGTGCGCGCCGTGGTCACGCTGGACTGGGGCCTGGACCCCGAAGGCGCCTGGGCCTTCAGCGACGAGTTCACCCGCGCGCTGGCCGCGGGGTTCACGCTGGTGGACGCCGCCCGGCAGGCCCGCCAAAGCGCCTACACGCGCCACCCCGAGTCCAGCGCCTGGGCGGCTTACCAGGTGCACGGCGACCCGCTGTACCGCCTGCAGCGGGAACCGGTGCCCGCGCCCGCGGCCGACGCCGACGCCACCACCGCCCTGGCCACGCCGGGCGAAGACGTGGTGGTGATGACGCTGAAAGACGGGCCCGACCTGGTGCTGCATCCGCAGACCGCCCAGGACCTGATGGCCGCGGATGACGCCGCGGGGCGCGAACCGCGCGGTACCCGGGAGTCGACATTGGCCCCCGGCTTCCTGCGCAATGTGCTGCAAAGCCTGAACGTGCTGCGCGGCGACCCGGAAACCAAGGGCCGCCGGGCCTTGGAAGAACTGGTGCAGCGCGTGGACGCCCGGTCGGCCAAGGGCCTGCTGGCACTGTCGCCCGAAGCTTGGCCCGACCCGCCCCGGCCCGTCAGCAGCACCCCGGACAGCGCCGGCCCGCCGCTGCTGGTGCTGGTGCACGGCCTGCTGTCCAGCGGCGAGCAGACCTTCGGCGCGCTGTGGTCACAGCACCCCGAGGTGGTGGCACAGCTGTTCCGCCACCATGGTGAACGGGTCTACGCGCTGGAGCACCCGACCCTGGGCCAGGACCCGCTGGACGCCGCGCTGCAACTGGCGCGCGTGTGCGCCCCGGGCACGCGCCTGACCCTGCTGACCCACTCGTCCGGTGGCCTGGTGGCCGAATGCCTGGTGCGCGCCGCGTTGGACGATGCCGGCCAGCCCTTGCCCAGTCTGCCGCGGTTTCGCCAACGCAGCGCCGAACTGGTGAACCTGGTGCGTTCCCGCCGGCTGCAGGTGCAGCGCGTGGTGCGGGTGGCCTGCCCGGCACGCGGCAGCCTGCTGGCATCGGGGCGCCTGGATGCTTTCCTGTCGGTGCTGAAGTGGTCCCTGGAACTGAGCCAGGCCGTGGTGCCCACGGAACTGCTGGAGCTGGTGCAGGTGGTGGCGCAGCAGCGCACCGACCCCGCGACGCTGCCCGGCCTGGCCGCGCTGGCGCCGGACAACCCGCTGCTGCAATGGCTGTACGGCAGCGCCGGCAGCGCCCGCAGCGAGTTGCGCGTGGTGGCCGGCGACCTGGAGGGTGACGGCGTGGGCAGCTGGGCCAAGACCTTGTTGGCCGACGCCTTCTACAACGGCGACAACGACCTGGTGGTGCAGACCCACGCCATGTACGGAGGCGTGCCACGCGAAGGTGGCAGCCTGTTCCTGCTGGACCAGGGACCGCAGGTGACCCACTTCAACTATTTCCGCAACCCGCGGACGGTACAGGCCGTGGTGGACGCCCTGCTGCAGGACCGGCCCGCCGGTTTTGCCCCGGTGGGGCCGCTGTCCTGGGCCGGTGAATCGGCTTCCGGCCTGCGCTGACGCCCACAAGGGGGGGCGACCGGCCAGGCCGGTGCCCGCCAAGCGGCTTAGGGGGATGCAAGGGGGTTTGTCCCGGGCCCGGCCCGCGGCGGTGAACCTAACTTGGAAGCAGCAGCTTGCAAAGGAGGCCCCCCATGAGCTCCGCCTTGGCCACGGTACAGGCGCTGTACGCCGCCTTCGGGGCGGGCAACATCCCCGCCATCCTGGAGCGTCTGGACGACGCGGTGCAGTGGGAAACCTGGGAAGCCAACAGCGCCCGGGCGGCGGATGTGCCCTGGTTGCGGGCCGGCACGGGCCGGCAGGGCGCGGCGGCCTGAGGGGGCCGACACAGCGGCCGGCCGTGGCGATGTTGGCGCGGGCGAAGAAGGGCTGGTTCAGTACCTGCACGCCGGCTTCCTGCACCCAGGGCTTGGTGAGCAAATCGGTGCCGGCGGGGATGCCGTCCACCCGGCCCAGCCTGGGATGGCGATGTGCATGGCGCGATGTTGGGGCCCGGCCGCCGCCGCGCCAGGCCCTAGGCCACGCGGCCGCGCAGCAGGGCGCTTTCCCAGTCGGCGCGGTGGCGTGCCCGGGCCAGCGCGGCCATGGACGCAAAGTCATAGGCCACGGCGTGGTGGGTGGCCGACCAGCCCGCGGCCGTGCGTTCGACGATGGCGTAGTGGGCGTCCGGCGTGCCGCGTTCCATCACATAGGGCACCGGGTGGTCGTCGGTGTAGGCCTGCAGGCCCACGCTGCCCGGGTTGACGATGAGCGGGCCCGTGGGCCAGCGCACCGAGCGCGGCACATGGCTGTGCCCGCAGGCGACCAGCGCGGCCTGCTGCCCGCCCAGGCGTTCCTGGATGTCCTCGTGCCGGGCCAGCGACAGCAGGCCGTCGCGCGGCGATTCCAGGAAGTGTTCGCAGTCGCTGCGCGGCGTGCCGTGGCACAGCAGCACCCCGTCGAAGGGGCGGGCGGTGGGCGGCAGCGACGCCATCCAGGCCAGCTCGGCCGGGCCGAGCTGCAAACGTGCATAAGCGTCGGACGCACCGCCGCCCTTTGCGTCGAAGGACAGCACCTGCCGTTCGTGGTTGCCGGCCAGCACCGTCCAGCCCGACGCCATCAGGTACCGGGCGGTTTCCAGGGGCAGCAGGGGGCCCGACACGTTGTCGCCCAGGCAGACGGTGTGGTCGGCGCCGCGCCGGCGGATGTCGGCCACCACCGCTTCCAGCGCGGCCAGGTTGCCGTGGATGTCGGACACCAGGGCGATGCGCATGGGTTCATCCACCCGCAGCGCGCTGGGCCGCGTCCTGCGCCTGCACGAAGGCCTTGCGGAAGGCCAGGGGTTCGGCAATGCCGTCCAGCAGGGTCTGCGACGCGCCGGTGCCCGAGATCACCAGGGTGCCGTAGTTCAGCAAACGCCCCATCACCGACTGATCCACGTGCAGGCTTTCCACCTTGTTGATGTTCACTTCGGTGGTGGACCGCCGCACCAGCCCCTTCTTCACGATGAGCCGCCGCGTGGTGACGGCCACCTCGGTGGTTTTCAGCCGCACATAGGCGATGCCCCAGAGGATGAGCCCCGCGCCGAAGGCCGGCAACAGCAGCAGGCCGAAGAACAGCAGGTGCCACACCGACCACAGGCTGATGCGCGCGGTGTGCAGCAGCTGTTCACCGGGGATGAGGGCGGCTTCGACGTAGCCGGGCATGGGGGACGTGGGAGTAGGAGCGGGCCGTCTACCGAGTGCAGAAAGAAGGGCGTAGTCGAGAGCCGCTGGACTTGGAATGCTGCGCTGTTCCGTGGGTGTACGGGCTTCCACCGCAACATGCACTATTGCGGCCTGGGGCGGTCACTATACCGGTCGGTGGCGGACTCCGTCCATGTCAAACACGTTCGAGTATTACGATGGCCAAAATCTGAACTAGCGCGGCCCCTACAGCAGAGCGAAAACCCCGCAGGGGACGATGAAATTTGGCCCCTGCGCAGCTTGCACGTCCCGTTGTTGGGGCTCGCATTGAACGATAGGAGAAATCGCAAATTGCTGATTGCCTGCCTACTTCTTGTTCAGCCTCTTGAGAATTCGATCCCCGGCACCGATCAGGCTTAAATCGCGAGGAAAGCTGCGATTGCAATATTCGACTCGATCTCGGATCCAGTTCTCCCGCTTCGCTGAAAGTTTGCCTCCAGCCTTTAGGAACACGCTGATTGCATGGAAGAGAACCGAATAGGGATGCGGTGTAGGACGCCAAGCTCTCGTTGCTTCATCACGAAGCGCGGTCTCAAGGAGGGAGTAGGTCTCGTCAAAGAGAACTTCATCCGGCCCGCGCCCCAGTTCCATCTTCCGCACGATCAGTGACGCTAACGTCGTCTTTGGGAATGGATGCTCTTCAATTGCAACGGCATGTCGCGCATATTGAATTGCATGGTCAATATTCTCGTCCTGCGTCAGGATAGCTCGCTGCTCCCAGTATCGGGAATTCCATTGCCAAGCTTCCTGGACTGCTTGATAAAAGTCCTGCGCCTTCTCGCGAAGCAACGGCCGAACGACGCGCCCTGCGTTGAACAACCGACCCGCGAGGCGGGCCTCCGGCGAGCGGTCAATGATTGTCTGACGATTAACGTACGGTGCAAGCGCAAGCGCGAGATTTCGAAAGAGAGTTGCTAACAGTGGCCTTCTTTCTCGCGAGAGATAGCTCAGAAGTCGTTCACCAACGGCTGGATGAAGCGGAAGTACAAAGTCTCCGTCCTCCGAGTAGGCAAGTGGCAATGGAACTGCTAGTGACAGTTGGTCCCGTAGACCAAAATTATGTTGAGCACGCTCCAAGATAGGGTAACTGATTCCACCGGAATAGCAAAACTCTGAAAGTGCTGCTAGTGCGTAACTGCTCCGCGCTTCCTGACTAGCATCATGCCAAAGGGAGTGGACGATAACATCCAGCGGCTTGAAATTGTTTAGGACCCTGCATCCAGCAATAGCTATTGGGTCACCAACTAGCATATCTGCGAATCTTCTTGGCATTCGAACTGCTTCTGGAGTTCCAACAAGCCCCGCCCTCCGGAAGCGCTCTATAAAGTCCTCGAGTTGATCGGATGTCCAAGCCGACAACGAGAACTCTTCGCTGGGAAAGTCTCCGAGTACCCTAAATATATGATCGCGCCTATAGTCGCGATCAGCGCACAAGATCGCTAGTGGCCTCTTTGTGCCAAGGCCGTTCAGGGCCGAGAGAATCGTCGAGGCGTGGTCCGCGAGGTTGTCGATTACAACAAGCGCTGGCCTCGTTAGTGCGGCGAACCCCGCGCGAGTGTTGTCTGGATCTAGCGCCATCTTTCCATTCAGATTTAAGACGGTGCGTCCTTCCTTTGCCAAGTCGTAAGCTACTCGCCGCAGTACCGTTGTCTTTCCGGATCCTGATTCAGCAAGGAGCATGAAAAATCTAGTCTTACTCTCCTTGGACTCGAGATAGTTGCGAATCTTGGCACTGACGCGACGTTCGTCATCGGTTGGTAGATCCAGGCTTGATTCCAAATCGGACCATCGCGGGGCCTTGCCATAGAAGAATGGGGATGTCTCGGCTGTAGGGTTCGGAGTTGCGGGTCTGACCAACTCGAATGAACTGAAGAATTCAATCTGCGCGTCGGGTCCATACGCGCGGTCAAGCAAGCCCTCCATCGAAGGCACCTTGAGTTGACTCACCTGCGGCGAGTGCCCAAGAGACACCGTCGTCCAATGCAAGAAGTCCGCGAGAGTAGATTTCACTAGGACCAAGCCATGTCGGTGGCACAGACTCTCAGTGATGGCGTCAGGATATGGCTCGACCAGAATTGATGGCCCTCGGTTAGTGCGCAAGGATGCGTCCGAACGGGCACTTAGGTAATACTCAAGATCTGGCTCATTCAGGCTTGTGCCAGAAATGATGAATGGCTCCGTGGCAAGCAATTCAGAAAGGACGTGCATCCATGGGTTTAGTCCCTTAGTCACTCTGGCATACTCGGACGCAGAAAATACATAACCCTTTTCTGGTTCTCGTGTAAAACCGTGCAAGTGAATGATAGAAACCTTACTTTGGTTTGACGGAGTTCGGTAATTGGTGTCGTAGTTGAGCGACACTGCACGTTGACGCCGGCGAGTTGAGGTCTCGTATGCTGCCTCAAGTGCGTCGTCAATATTGAAGCTATAGATCGCGCGCCAGACAAAGCCAGTAACTCGTTTGACGGTTTCTCCTGGACGACAGGATGAATACGGCTTTGTGAGGTGTACTTCAACTTCGTCCGGGTTGAGAAGTAGCGCGACTCGAGATAGCGGTGTTGCCGGGTTGACCTTCTTAAGTTCGCACAGCCTTTTCGTCAGTCCGCTCGCGGACTGGAGTGGAGCGCGATGTACGTCTGAACTATCAAGTGATGCGCCGCTCCCAAGCAGTAGGTTGTACTGGCCGGAAAACAGGCTTGCGCGGAAGGAATCAAGTATTTCGGGCGTTAGCATGGCTAGGAAATAGGTTTTGGGCGACCTAACATAGATTTAATACGCGCTTCGTATCAGACGATTTCGTCCATCAATGGAAATGCTGACGACGCATGTTATCCACCGATTTCCAAATCTCGAAGCACTCCATTCACAAGAAGCATCCATTGTGGGCACGAAAGGTTCGAAATGGCACCGTCCCCATGCCTTGCCGCACTAGCGAACGCCAACCCGGACACCTGCCCCACGATCAGCTGCGCGCAGCCGCCCGCAGTTCAGGCACGCCCGGCCTCGCTTCAATACCGATACAACGGAAACCCCCGCGCCAACGCCCGTACCTCAGCCCCCACAGCCGCCTCCACCCCCACATCCCCCCGCGCCCCCAACACCCGCCTCGTCCACCCCGCAATCACCCCCATCTTCGCCACCCCCAACCCCCGCGTCGTGGCGCCGGAAACCCCAAACCGCACCCCATGGACCTGCCTCCGCTCCGGGTCGTCGGTGGGCAGCGGGTTCAGGTTGGCAATCAAGCCGCAGCGCTCCAGCGCGGCGGCGGCCACGTCGCCGGTCAGGCCCTGGCGGCGCAGGTCCAGCAGCATCAGCGGGGTGTCGGTGCCATTGCACAGCAGATCAAAACCTTGTTCCTGCAGCGCCGCGGCCAGCGCGCGGGCGTTGGCCAGCACGGCCGCGGCATGGGCCTTGAACTCGGGCTTCAGCGCTTCGCCCAGGGCCACCGCTTTCGCCGCCACGATGTGCAGGTAGGGCGTGCCCTGCAGGCCGGGGAACACCGCCGTGTTGAGGGGCTTGCTCAAGGCCGGGTCGTTCCACAGCACGATGGCGCCGCGCGGGCCGCGCAGGCTTTTGTAGGTGGTGGTGGTCACCACGTCGGCGTGCGGGAAGGGGCTGGCGTGCGCACCACCGGCCACCAGGCCGGCGAAGTGGGCCATGTCCACCAGCAGCTTGGCGCCGGCCGCGTCCGCCGCGCGGCGGAACATGGGGAAGTCCAGTGCGCGCGGGTAGGCCGAGCCGCCGGCGATGACGAGCTTGGGCTTGTGCTCGCGCGCCAGCGCCATCACCTCGTCGGGGTCGATGAGGCCGGTGTCCTTGCGCACGCCGTAGTGCTTCACCTTGAACCAGCGGCCGCTGAAGTTCACCGCCGCGCCGTGGCTCAGGTGCCCGCCGGCGTTCAGGTCCATGGACAGCAGGGTGTCGCCCGGCTGCAGCAGCGCGTGCAGCACGGCGTGGTTGGCCTGGCTGCCGGAATGAGGCTGCACGTTGGCGAAGTTGCAGCCGAACAGGGCGCAGGCGCGTTCGATGGCCGCGCGCTCCACCTTGTCCACCTGGGCCGCGCCGGCATGCCAGCGCTTGCCGGGGTAGCCTTCCACCGTCTTGTTGGTGAGCAGCGAGCCCTGCACCTGCAGCACCGCGCGGCTGACGATGTTTTCGCTGGCGATGAGTTCGATCACCTCTTCCTGCCGCCGCGCTTCGGCGGCGATGGCCTCGGCGATCAATGGGTCGGTCTGTTCAACCGGGGCGGAGAAGTAGCCGGGGTGCAGGTGGCCGTTCATGGTGTCAGCAGCGCAGGGTGGGAAGCGGCCAGCATATCGCTGCGGCACGCAGGTGCTTTCATTGAGTCCGCGCAACCCCGCCCTGGCAGGCGCTGCTTCAATGGCGGCATCGATCACGCGTGGGGGTAGGTCATGGCTGGGTATGCAGGGGCTTGGGGGTGTCTGGTGTTCGGGGCCGCCCTGCTGGCGGTGGGGCCGGCGCAGGCGCAGCTGGCGCCGCCCATGTCCGTCATCAGCGTGGGCTGCGGCCCGGTGGGCACCGGCTGGACCACCACCGGGCCCCTGGGCGTGGGCCTGCAGGACAGCTGCGACCTGGCCGATTCCGGCGTGGGGCCCCAGGGGCCCTACAGCCACCAGGCGGCGGCGTCGGTGAACACCGGCCTGGGCGGCGGCGGTGCGGTGGACGCGAACGCCTCGGTCACCAGCCAGGGCGACCCGCTGCACATGTGGACGGCCGGCGCGGGCGGCAGCGTGCAGTACGTGGTCAGCCTGGCCGGCACGGGGCAGGCCCCGCCCACCACGGTGGCGCGCGTGCCGGTGCGCTTCAGCGCCGCGGGCATGGCCAGCGTTTCCGATTCTGACCATGGCCACTTCCAGATCACCGCCCAGGTGGCCGACGTGAACTTCCCGTTCGGCTCCTTCGTGCGCAACTGGGAAGGTGGGGGCAGCCATTCGGACAGCTTCAGCGGCAGCACCACGCTGCAGGTGTCCACCCAGCCGGGCAATGGGTTCTCCGTGCTGGTGTCGGCCACCTGCGACGTGAGCGTCTGGTCCGACCGCACGGCCGAATGCACGGCGGCGGCCGACCCGCTGTTCAGTTTCGACCAGGCGGCCTTCGACGCCGCGATGGGCGCGAACAGCTTCGCGCTGGACCGCTACTACCAGCTGCAGGCCAGCCCGGGCGTGACCCTGGTGCCCGAACCGGCCAGCGCCTGGCTGGCCCTGGCGGGCGGGCTGCTGCTGGCGCTGCGGCGCCGGCGCGCCACGGCCTGACACCGGGCGGAAGCGCCGGCCGCGTGCGCGGCCCCAGGCGCAGGGCTACAGTGGCGCGCCTGCCCCCGCGCCCTGCAGCCCGCCATGCACCCCCTTGACCAGCCCGTCTGGCCCAGCCTGAACAGCCACCACGCGCCCCTGAGCGAAGGCGGCGCGCTGGCGCGGCGTTTCCTGCCCGACGTGAACCTGTTCGGCGCGTCCGTTGACGACAGCGCCCCCGCGCTGGACGCACTGGCGGCCCTGCTGCCGGCCAGGCAGCCCTTGCTTCTGCTGCAGGCCCGGCCCGTCGTTCTGCCACCCGGGCTGGTGGCGGTGAAGCAGGCCCTGTGCGTGCAGATGGTGGCCACAGGCCCGGTCGCCGTGCCGGATGAAAGCCACATCCAGGTGCTGACCGACGCCGACGCCCCGGAGATGCTGGCCCTGGCGCGGCTGACCGAACCCGGCCCCTTCCTGGAACGCACGCACACGATGGGCCGCTTCCTGGGCGTGCGCATCGATGGGCGCCTGGCCGCGATGGCGGGTGAGCGGCTGCGCTGGAGCGGCTTCACCGAGGTGAGCGGCGTGTGCACCCACCCCGATTTCCGCGGCCGTGGCCTGGCGGGGCGCTTGTCAGCCGCCGTGGCGGCGAACATCCAGGCCCGCGGCGACCAGCCCTTCCTGCACGCCTGGGCCACCAACGCGCCGGCCATTTCGCTGTACCGCGCGCTGGGCTTTCAGATTCGCGGAGAGATGAACGCGGCGGTGCTGGAGCGTTCACCCGCCTGAGGCCTTGGGCCGTGGCCTGCCGTGGTGGGCTTCGCCGATTTGCGCGAGCCTGGGCCGCTGGGTGAAGGGCGCCGCTCATGTCCTCCTTCGTCAGCCTGCCGGCTGACGAATTCCCCCTTTACTTCGCTCTGCCCTTCACCCAACGTCCCAGGCTGCCACCATCAGCCCACTGCGCCTGGCGGCATGCGACGGTGGTGCCGGAGCGATGTGCCGTACTCGCTTTGCGCAGGTCAAGGAGGAGCCGGCCGCGGGCCGGCGGGGGACACGGAGCAAAGCGAGCACGGCGCAGCGCTCCTCGCGCTGAACCCGGCGCGCAGGCTTCGACGCTCAGCCCTTCGCCACCTCATGCCCCGCCATCAACTCCAGCGCCTTCACCAGCGCGGAGTGGTCCAGTTCGGCCCCACCGTTCGCAGCCAGCGCCTGCATCAACTGCGCCGCACCGGCGGTCTGCGGCAGGGCCACGCCCAGTTCGCGCGCGCCCTGCAGCGCCAGGTTCAGGTCCTTCTGGTGCAGCTTGATGCGGAAGCCCGGATTGAAGGTGCGCTTGATCATGCGTTCGCCATGCACTTCCAGGATGCGGCTGGCCGCGAAGCCACCCATCAGCGCCTGGCGCACCTTGGCCGGGTCGGCGCCGGCCTTGCTGGCGAACAGCAGGGCTTCGCCCACCGCGGCGATGTTCAGCGCCACGATGATCTGGTTGGCCACCTTGGTGGTCTGGCCGTCGCCGTTGCCACCCACCAGGGTGATGTTCTTGCCCATCAGCGCCAGCAGCGGGTGGATGCGCTGGAACACCGCTTCGTCGCCACCGCACATGATGGTGAGGCTGGCCGCCTTGGCGCCCACCTCGCCACCGGAGACGGGTGCGTCGATGTAGTCGGCACCGGCTTCGTTGATCTTCTTCGCGAAGGCCTTGGTGGCCATGGGCGAGATGGAACTCATGTCCACCACCACCTTGCGCGCACCGCTGCCCGGCAATGCGCTGGCCACGCCCTGGGGGCCGAAGAGCACCGCTTCCACGTCCGGTGTGTCGGGCACCATCAGGAACACCACCTCGGCGTGCTTCGCCACTTCGGCCGCGTCCTGGCAGGCCACGGCCTTGGCGTCGGTCAGCGCCGCGGGCACCTGGCGGCGGGTGGTGACGTACAGCGTGTGGCCGGCGTTGGCCAGGTGCAGCGCCATGGGCGTGCCCATGATGCCCAGGCCGATGAATCCGATGTTCATGACGGGTTCCTTGAGGAAGTGGGGGAACGGGGACGATTCAATCGATCTTCACGCCGGCCTGGTTCACCACCGTGGCCCAGCGCGCGCGTTCCTGGTCGAAGAAGCCGGTGAATTCGGTCGGTGTCATGGTGCGCACTTCGGCGCCCTGGGCCACCAGGCGCTCGCGCACCTCGGGGCTGCGGATGATGCGGGTGAGCTCGGCGGCCAGGCGGTTCAGCACCGCGGGCGGCGTGGCCGCGGGCACCAGCAGGCCCTGCCAGGTGCCGGACTCGAAGCCCTTCACGCCCTGCTCGGCGATGGTGGGCACATTCGCCAGCAAGGGCACGCGCGTGGCCTTGCTCACGCCCAGCACCTTCAGCTTGCCGGCCTGCACCTGGGGCAGCGTGGCCAGCATGCCGTTCATCAGCACCTGGGTCTGCCCGGCCACGGTGTCGCCAATGGCCTGCGAGCCGCCCTTGTAGGGGATGTAGGTCCACTGCGCGCCGGTGGCGCGTTCCACCGCCACGCCGGCCAGGTGCGGCGCGCTGCCGATGGCCGTGACCGCGAAGTTCAGCTTGTCCTTCTTCGACAGCGCCACCAGCTCCTGCAGGTTGTTGGCGGCCACCGACGGGTGCACCACCAGCAGGTGGGGCGAATAGGCCAGCATGGTGACGCCGCGCAGGTCCTTGCCCGGGTCGAAGGGCAGCTGCTTGTAGACGGATGCGGTGATGGCCAGCGCGCCCACGTCGCACAGCAGCAGGGTGTGGCCGTCGTTGCTCTTGGCCACCGCGTCGGTGCCGGTGTTGCCGTTGGCGCCGGGCTTGTTCTCGACGATGACGGCCTGCTTCAGCGCGTCACCCAGGGGCTGGCTGATGGCGCGCGCAATGATGTCCGACGAGCCGCCGGGCGGGTAGGGCACCACGATGCGGATGGGCTTGCTGGGCCAGGCCTGGGCCAGCGCGTTGGATGCAGCCAGGGCCAGCAGGGCAGCGACTGTGATGCGGCGGTTCATGCGGGGGTCTCCTGCGGTTCAGCGCACCAGGGCCGGCCGCTTGGGGTGGAAGGTCCAGCCGGGTATCAGGTACTGCATGGCCATGGCGTCGTCGCGCGCGCCCAGGCCGTGCTGGCGGTACAGCTGGTGGGCCTTGTCCACCTCCACCATGTCCAGCTGGATGCCCAGGCCGGGCTGCTTGGGCACCTGCACATGGCCGCCCACGATCTGCAGCGGCTCCTTCGTCAGGCGCTGCCCATCCTGCCAGATCCAATGGGTGTCGATGGCAGTGACCTTACCCGGCGCAGCGGCACCCACATGGGTGAACATGGCCAGCGACACGTCGAAGTGGTTGTTCGAGTGGCTGCCCCAGGTCAGGCCCCAGTCGCGGCAGGTCTGGGCCACGCGCACGCTGCCGGCCATCGTCCAGAAATGCGGGTCGGCCAGGGGAATGTCTACGCTTTGCAACGACAGCGCATGCACCAGCTGGCGCCAGTCGGTGGCCACCATGTTGGTGGCCGTGGGCAGGCCGGTGGCGCGTCGGAATTCGGCCATCACCTCGCGGCCCGAGAAGCCGTCTTCGGCGCCGCAGGGGTCTTCGGCATAGGCCACCACGCCGCGCATGTCGCGCATCAGGCGCACCGCGTCCTTCAGCAGCCAGCCGCCGTTGGGGTCCAGCGTGACGCGCGCTTCCGGAAAGCGCTCGTGCAGGGCCACCAGGGCCTGCACTTCGTCTTCGCCGCGTTGCACGCCGCCCTTGAGCTTGAAGTCGTTGAAGCCGTAGCGTTCGCGCGCGGCTTCGGCCAGGCGCACGATGGCTTCGGGCGTCAGCGCTTGCTCATGGCGAAGGCGGCTCCAGGCGTCGGGTGCGTCGGGTTCGCTGGCGTAGGGCAGGTCGGTCTTCGTGCGGTCGCCCAGGAAGAACAGGTAGCCCAGCATCTCCACCGCGTCGCGTTGCTGGCCTTCGCCCAGCAGGGCCGCCACCGGCACGCCCAGGTGCTGGCCCAGCAAATCGAGCAGGGCACATTCGATCGCCGCCACGGCGTGGATGGTGGTGCGCAGGTCGAAGGTCTGCTGGCCACGGCCGCCTGCGTCGCGGTCGGCAAAGGCCTTCTGCACCGCCTGCAGCACCTGCTGGTGCGAGCCCAGGGCCTGGCCCACGACCAGCGGCGCGGCGTCTTCCAGGGTCTGGCGGATCTTCTCGCCGCCGGGCACTTCGCCCACGCCGGTGTTCCCCGCGCTGTCGGTCAGGATGAGCAGGTTGCGGGTGAAGAAGGGGCCGTGTGCGCCGCTCAGGTTCAGCAGCATGCCGTCGCGGCCGGCCACCGGAATGGCCTGCAGTTTCGTGATGACGGGGGTGCTCATCGGCCTCAATCCGCCGTGATTTTTCGGGTCTCGATGAGTTGCTTCCAGCGCGCGAACTCAGTGGCCTGGAAAGCGGTGAATTGTTCGGGGCTGTTGGCCACGATCTCGAAGCCCAGTTCCAGCAGCTTGGGCTTGGTGTCGGGGGCATTCAGCGCGGCCACGATGGCCTCGTGCAACCTGGCCTTGATGTCGGCCGGCAGGCCCTTGGGCGCGGCCACGGCCTGCCAGGAGTACACATCCACGCCCTTCACGCCGGCTTCGGCCAGCGTGGGCACGTCCGGCAACAGCGGCGAGCGCTTGGCGCTGGTGATGGCCAGGCCGCGCAGCTTGCCGCTTTTCAGGTGGGGCATGGCGGTGTTGATGTTCACGAAGGACGCGTCCACCTGCCCGCCCAGCAGGTCGGACATGGCAGGGCCGCCGCCCTTGTAGGGAATGTGGATGCCGTTGGTGCCGGTCTGCAGCCAGAAGAGCTCGGCCGTGAGGTGGTCGCTGCTGCCGTTGCCGGCCGAGGCGAAGCTCATCTTGTCGGGCTGGGCCTTCAGGTGGGCCAGCACGTCGGCCAGGCCCTTGTGCGGCGAGGTGGCAGGCACCACCAGCACATTGGGCGCCTGCACGGCCACGCTGATGTAGTCGAAGTCCTTCAGCGCGTCGTAGGTGACGCCCTTGATGAGGTGCGGCGCAATCACGTAGGGGCCGAGTGAGGACACCAGCAGCGTGTAGCCGTCGGCCGGCGCGCGCTTGACCTGGCCCGCGCCCACCGTGCCGGTGGCACCGGCCTTGTTGTCCACGATGAAGGTGCTTCCCAGCTTTTCCTGCAGCTTCGGCGCCAGGGCGCGGGCGATCAGGTCGGTGGACCCGCCCGGCGGGAAGGGCACCACCAGGGTCACCGGCTTGGCGGCGGGCCAGGCCTGGGCCTGGGCGGTGCCGGTGAACACCGGGCTCAGAACGGCCAGGGTGGCCAGCGTGGCGAGCAACTTCTTCATGCGGAACTCCTGAAACGATGCCGTCAATTTGGTAGCGCTACCAAATGGGATCACGATGGTAGCGCTACCGACGAATGCTCACAAGGGTGCCCGGCCGGGGGTTTTCCCGCGCTCAGCTGCTGTGCCGCTGGACGATGGAAAAGCCGATGTCGACGATGCGTTCGGCCACCGCGCGGCCTTCGGCGCGGTCCACGATGAACTGCGCCGCCTGGCGGCCGATGGCCGCGCCCTTGATGTGCACGGTGCTGAGCGCCGGCTCCAGGTCGGCGGCAAAGTCCAGGTCGCCAAAACCCACCACAGCCAGGTCCTGGGGCACTACCAGGCCGCGCACCCGGGCTTCGGTCAGCACGCCCAGGGCCAGCAGGTCGGAGCTGCAAAACACCGCGTCCAGGCGCTCGCGCCCGGTGTCCTGCCCCTGCAGCAGCGCGGCCAGGCCGTCGCGCCCGCTTTTCAGGGTGGTGGGCGCGGCCACCGTGGCCACGCGCACCGGTTGCAGGCCCAGGGCCAGGGCTTCGGCCTGGAAAGCCTGCATGCGGCGCTGGGCCCGTTCGTCGCCGCCGCTGACCACGGCCAGGCGGCGCCGGCCCCGGCCGTGCAGGTAGCGCGCCACCGCGCGGCCCACCTCCCCATGGGAAAAGCCCACCAGCATGTCGATGGGCGTGGGCGTCAGGTCCCAGGTTTCCACCACCGGGATGCCGCTGGCCAGCAGGCGGCGGCGGCCTTCGCTCGAATGCAGAACGCCGGTCAGCACGATGCCGTCCGGCCGGCGCCCGACGATGGCTTCCAGCAGCGCGTCTTCGCGGTCGCCGCGGTAGCCGCTTTGGCCCAGCATCAGCTGGTAGCCACGCTCGGCCAGGGCTTCGGTGAGCGAACGCACCGATTCCACGAACACCGGCCCCGACAGCGTGGGCACCAGGGCCGCCACCAGCTTGCTGCGCGCCGAGGCCAGGCCGCCGGCCAGCAGGTTGGGCACGTAGCCGGTGCGGGCCACCGCGTCGGCCACCTTGCGGCGCACGTCTTCGGACACCTGGGCCGGCGACTTCAGCGCGCGCGACGCGGTGATGGGCGCCACCCCGGCCAGCTTGGCCACGTCGTGCAGGGTGACGGCCCCGCTGCCGCGGCGGCTGCGTCGGGACGGGGCGGTGTCGGCGGGCATGCCCGGATTGTAGGGCGATGACAGCGCTACCGTCGGGCCCACCCGGCAGCTGTTGTCAGCGCTTCAGCCCGCCGGCGCCTTGCGTTGGGCCACGCCGGCCGGTTTGGGTGCGCGGTAGTTCCACCAGGGCAGCGCGCGGGTGAGCGACAGCACCTCGCCGGCATCCGGGCTGGGTTCGTAGCCGGGCAGGGCATGCAGCGCGCGGGCCCAGGCCGGGGCCTGCAGCGCGGCGCGCAGCTGCAGCACCGCGGGGTGGTCCAGCACCTCCTTCAGGCAGACCAGGAAGTAGTCTTCTTCGGTCAGGGGCTGGAAGTCCAGGCCGAACTGGTGCGCCGCGGCCTCGATGCCGGGGCCGCAGTCGGCCACGCCGCTGGCAATGGCCGCGGCCACCGCCACATGGCTTTCTTCGGGGTGCCCGTCCCAGCCGTTGATGGCCGCGGGGTCCAGCCCCTCGGCGTGCAGCAGGTGGTCCATCAGCAGCCGCGTGCCCGAGCCGGGCTGGCGGTTCAGGAAGCGCACGCCGCTGTCGGCCAGGTGGCGCAGGGTGTGCACCTGCTGGGCATTGGGCCGGCGCAGCATCAGCCCTTGCGTGCGGCGCAGGCAGCCGATGAGCTTGTGGCGCCCGGGCTTGAGCAGGGGCTTCAAGGCCGCCGCAAAGTGCGGCGCCGCGCTGCTGATGGGCGGCACATGGAAGCCCGCCACCAGGCATCGGCCCTGGGCCAGGGCCTGCAGCGCGTCCACGCTGCCGGCGAAACGCAGGTCCATGTGCAGGCGGTGCCGGCCGCTGGCCACTTCACGCAGCTGCGGCAGCGCCAGGTCGTGGCTGGCCCAGATGGTCAGCACCTGCTGGTTGCCGTCCAGCGCGTCGGACAGCACGCGTTCAAGCTCGGCGCGCAGGGCTTCGATGTGCGGTGTGAGCCGCGTGCGGGCGCGGGTCTCGGCCCACAGCAGGCGGTCGGCAAAGGGCGTCAGGCGCGCGGGCTGGCCCTGCACCCAGCTCACCAGCGGCTCGCCCAACACCTGTTCCCAGTGCTTGATGGCGCCCCACACATGGCGGTAGCTGGCGCCGCGGGCGGCGGCGGCGTGGCGGATGGAGCCGTGTTCGCGCACCGCCGACAACAGGTCGAACACGGGGTTGTCGATCTGCGCACCCAACTGGCCGTCGGTCTCGAAGCTGTACTGCAGGTGAACGCCACGCGTCTTCATGGCGGGGAAGATACACCAGCGGGGATGGCCAGGTGGTTCAGCCGCGGCGCCCGGGCATCAGCCCCCACACGGTGCACCGCCGCATGGCGCAGCAACGGCAACAGGGCGGCTGGGGCCGCGCGCGGGCTTTACTTGTCGGCGTTCGGGAAGAACAGCTGTTCGCCGCCGATCTTGTAGGCCGCCACGCTGGCCTGGCCGGCGGGTGACACCACCCAGTCGATGAAGGCCTGGCCCAGGTCCTTCTTCACATGCGGGTGCTTGGCCGGGTTCACCAGCATCACGCCGTACTGGTTGAACAGGCGCTTGTCGCCTTCCACCAGCACGGCCAGGTCGCCGCGCGCCTTGAAGCTGAGCCAGGTGCCGCGGTCGGCCAGCACGTAGCCGTTCATGCCGCTGACCATGTTCAGCGCCGGGCCCATGCCGCAGCCGCATTCCTTGTAGCCCGCCGGCTTGGCGGCGGCCACGTCCACATTCGCGGCCTTCCAGTAGCGCAGTTCGGCGGCGTGGGTGCCGCTCTTGTCGCCGCGCGAGACGAAATTTTCCTTGGACGCAGCCAGCTTGGCCAATGCGGCCGTGATGTCCTTGCCCTTCACGCCGGCCGGGTCGGCCTTGGGGCCGATGAGCACGAAGTCGTTGACCATGACCGGCAGGCGCTTCACGCCGAAGCCGTCGGCCACGAACTTTTCTTCGGCCACCTGGTCGTGCACGAACACCACGTCGGCGTCCCCGCGGCGGCCCATGTCCAGGGCCTGGCCGGTGCCCAGGGCCACGACGCGAACTTCAATGCCGCTGGCCGCCTTGAAGGCCGGCAGCAGGTGGGCGAACAGGCCGGATTGTTCGGTGGACGTGGTGGACGCCACGACGATGAACTTGGCGTCCTGGGCATGGGCGCTGATGCCGACAAGGCCGGCGGCGAAGGTCAGGGCGAGGAGCAGGCGGCGCGTGAGCATGCGGGCGATCCGGACAGCGAGGGTGAGGCCTGAATTGTCCCCAAGCGCCCCTCCGGCAGCGATATGCACAACGCTGCATAGCTTGAGACCGCACCAGGGCCGCATCGGAATGCATGGCAGAACATATGACGTTTCAGCGGCGGCTTGCGTCACGTTGCGGACCTTCCAAGGCTGCGTGCCGAGTTCAGCGCGAGGAGCGCTGCGCCGTACTCGCTTTGCTCCGTGTCCCCCGCCGGCCTGCGGCCGGCTCCTCCTTGACCTGCGCAAAGCGAGCACGGCACACCGCTCCCGAACCTGCCGTGGCATGCCCCCACGCCGCATGCCTCGGTGGTGCCGGAGCGACGGGCTGGGGCTTGTGTGGAGCGAAGTCAAGGAGGAGCCCGCCGCCGCAGGCGGTGGGCGGGGGACATGAGCGGAACACAAGCCCCAGCGCGGCGCGATCTCGCCCGTCGTGAAAGGACAGCTACGTGCCGTCAGCCGCCAAACAGCCTCTTGAACCAAGCCACGATCCGCGCCACCAATCCGCCACCACCTGCCACTTCAGGCGCCACAGCCTCAGTCACCGGCGCCACGCCATAACGTTCCGCCAGCTTCTCATTGAAGCGCTCGAAGAAGTCGGTGGCCATCTTCTGCGCCGCCATGTCCACCAGGCGCGAGCCGATCTGGGCCAGCTTGCCGCCGACGCTGGCATTCGCGGTGTAGTGCAGCACCGTCTGGTTGGGGCCGGTGGCTTCCAGCTTGATCTCGGCACTGCCCTTGCCGTGGCCGGCCGGGCCGCCCTGGCCTTCGAACTGCAGGGTGTAGCCGTTCGGGGCCTGGATGTTTTCCAGCCGCAGCTTGCCCTTGAACTTGGCCTTCACCGGGCCCACCGACGCGGTGACCAGGGCTTCGTACTGGTTCTCGCCGGTGGGGGTGATGCTTTCGCAGCCGGGAATCGAGGCCTGCAGCAGGCTCATGTCGTTCAGCGCCTCCCAGGCCTGGGCCTGGCCCACGGGCAAGGTTTGTTGGTTTGTCAGTTGCATGGTCGTGGTTCGAGAAGAACAAAGGATCAGTGGATGCGCGCGGGCTGTTCGTTCTTGACCAGCACCTGCACCAGCTCATCCAGGCTTTGCAGGTTGTGCGCCGGCAGGAAGCGGCTGACATGCGGCAGCATGGCGCGGATGCCGGCGGCGCGCGGTTGGAAATCGGTGAAGCGCAGCAGCGGGTTCAGCCAGATCAGGCGCCGGCAGCTCTTGGCCAGGCGCTCGGTTTCGAAGGCCAGCTGCGCGGTGTCGCCATGCTCCAGGCCGTCGCTGATCAGCAGCACGGTGGCCCGGGTGTTCAGCACGCGGCGGGCCCAGCGCTGGTTGAATTCATGCAGGCTGGCGGTGATGCGGGTGCCGCCGCTCCAGTCCTGCACCGCGCGCACCACCTGGCCCACGGCCAGGTCGGGGTCGCGGCTGTTCAGCAGGCGCGTGGTGCGCGTCAGACGCGTGCCGAAGACAAAACTTTCCACCCGCGCATCGGCATGACCCAGCACATGGGCGAAGTGCAGCAGCATGCGCGAGTAGCGGCTCATGCTGCCCGAGATGTCGGCCAGCACCACCAGCGGTGCGGGGCGGGTCTTGGGTTCGCGCCAGCGCATGGCCAGCAGTTCCCCGCCCGCGCGCGCCTGCGCCGCCAGCGTGGCGCGCCAGTCGGGGCGGCCGGGCTGCGCGGCTGCGCGGCTGCGGCGCGTGGGCAGCGGCTCGAACACCGGGCGCAGGCGTTTCAGGGCCGCTCGCGCCGCGTGCCATTCTTCGGTGCTCATGGTGTCGAAGTCGGCACGCTGCAGGATCTCGCGGTCGTTGAAGGTGAGCGCGGCGTCCACCTGCAGTTCTTCGGGCGGCTCGTCGTCCCGCGGCGTGTCGGGCTGGCGCGGGAACAGGGCGTCGCCCAGGCGGCGGTTCTCGGGCGGCGCGGGCAGGTCGCCGGGCTTCAACTGCACCTTGGGCAGCAGCATGGCGCGCATGCGGCCCATCAGGTCGGGGTCTTTCCAGAACAGCGCGAAGGCCTGGTCGAACAGCTCGCGGTGTTCGGCCCGGTCCACCAGGCAGGCGGCCAGCACGGCGTGAAAGTCAGTGCGGGTTTCCAGGCCCGCCACCTGCAACGCCTGCAAGGCCAGCTGGATGCGGTCGGTGCCCACCGGCAGGCCGGCGGTGCGCAGCACGCGACCGAAGTGCATGACGTTTTCGGCCAGGTGGCCAGGGCCTTGTCGCGCGGGCAACATGGGTGTTACTGCCCGCCAGCCTGCTCCGTGGCGCGCACCTCTTCCAGCAGGCGGGCGGCTTCACTGCCCTGCATGCGGGCGATGTCGTCCTGGTACTTCAGCAGCACGCCCAGGGTGTGCTGGATAACTTCGGGGTCCAGCACCAGCGCGTCCAGTTCCATCAGCGCGCGGGTCCACTCGATGGTCTCCGCGATGCCGGGCAGCTTGTACAGCTCGATCTGGCGCAGCTTCTGCACATAGGCCACGATTTCCTGCGCCAGCTTGGGGCCGGCGTTGGGCACGCGGCGTTGCAGGATGGCCAGCTCGCGCTTGGCGTCCGGGAAGCCCACCCAGTGGTAGAGGCAGCGGCGCTTCACCGCATCATGGATCTCGCGCGTGCGGTTGCTGGTCAGCACCACGATGGGCGGTTGCGCGGCCTTCACGGTGCCGAACTCGGGGATGGTGATCTGCCAGTCGCTCAGCACTTCCAGCAGAAAGGCTTCGAAGGGTTCGTCGGCGCGGTCGAGTTCGTCGATCAGCAGCACCGGCGCTTCTTTCAGGCCGGGGTCGATGGCCTGCAGCAAGGCGCGGCGGATCAGGAAGCGTTCGCTGAACAGGTCCTTGGCCAGCTGGTCCTTGTTGGCGCCGCCGCCCTCGGCCAGGCGGATTTCCAGCATCTGCCGGCCGTAGTTCCATTCGTAGGCGGCCTGGGCCAGGTCCAGGCCTTCGTAGCACTGCAGGCGGATGAGCGGGCGGCCCAGGGCGGTGGCCAGGGTGCGCGCGATCTCGGTCTTGCCGGTGCCGGGCTCGCCTTCCAGGAACAGCGGGCGTTGCAGGCGCAGGCCCAGGAAGACGCAGGTGGCCAACTGGCGATCGGCCACGTAGTCGTGGTCGAGCAGCAGGGCCTGGGTGGTCTCGATGCTGGTGGGGGCGGTGGTCACGATGGGAAAGTCCAAAGAAGAACGCCGCAGCAGCGTGCGGCGTTCGGCAGGTCAACGCGGAAGTGCCGTCATCCTGCTACGGCCCGCTTCGCCAGCACCGGGATCAGCGCGGCGCGGTACTCGGCGCTGCCGTGCAGGTCGCTGCTCAGGCCGTCGGCGGGGATGGTCACGCCGTCGCAGGCTGCGCCGGTCCAGCTGGTCGCCAGCTTGGCTTCCAGCGCCTTGGCGCGGAAAACGCCCGCACCGGCCCCGGTGACCGCCACGCGCACGCCTTGCGGGCCTTTGCTGACGAACACGCCCACGATGGAAAAGCGCGACGCCGGCTGCTTGAACTTCTGCCAGCCCGCCTTTTCAGGTATGGGGAAGCTCACCGCGGTGATCACTTCGCCTTCGGCCAGCGCGGTCTCGTACAGGCCCTTGAAGAAGTCATCGGCCGCAATGCTGCGGGTGTTGGTGTGCACCGTGGCGCTTAAGGCCAGCACGGCCGCCGGGTAGCAGGCCGCGGGGTCGTTGTTGGCCAGGCTGCCGCCGAGGGTGCCGCGGTTGCGCACCTGGCGGTCGCCGATGTGGCCGGCCAGGTCGGCCAGGGCAGGAATGGCCTTCTGGACATCCGCGCTGGCGGCCACCGCGGCGTGGGTGGTGGTGGCGCCAATCTTCACGACGCCACCGGACACGGTGATGCCCTTCAGTTCCGCGATGCCGCCCAGGTCGACCAGGGCTTCCGGCGCGGCCAGGCCCAGCTTCATGGCGCCCAGCAGGCTTTGGCCGCCAGCGATGATCTTGGCGCCTTCGGCCGCGGCGGCCTTGGCGGCGTCGGCCACCGAGGCAGGGGTGCTGTAGTTGAATGCTTGCATGGTGGATGCTCCTGGCGGTCAACGGGCGGCGGCGTTGGCCGCTTTCCACACAGTGTACGGAGTTGCCGGCATGGGCACATCCTTCACGCCCAGGGCATGGCAGATGGCATTGATGACGGTCGTCGGCGCGCGGCATGGCGTTGTCCATGCAGCTGCCGGTCAGCAGCTGGCCGGTTTCGGTGTCACAAACGCCATGCTCCAGCAGGGCCTGGCCGATGCCCTGGGCCAGGCCGCCGTGCACCTGGTCTTCCACGATCATGGGGTTGATGACGTTGCCGAAGTCGTCCACCGCGGTCATGCGGTTCGCCCGGGTCTTGCCTGTGGCGGGGTCCACTTCCACCTCACAGACGCAGGTGCCGGCCACCTTGAAGGCGGCGTTGTTGAACGCGGCGTCGGCGCCATCCTTGTCGCCGATCTGCCAGAGGTAGCTCTGGTTGGCGGGCGCTTCGTCGTGCACGGCCGCGCCGGTGGCGGTGACGGTGACGTCGGCAGTGTCGACGACGGCGGGCAGTTCGTCGCAGTCCACCTCGATCAGCGCGCCGGCGGCCTTGGCCTGTTCCAGCGTGTCGGCCACCACCAGGGCCACGCGGTCGCCCACGCAGCGCACGGTGCCATCGGCCAGCACCGGGTGCTTGGGCTCCTTCATCGGGCTGCCGTCGATGCTGTTGATCAGCCAGCCGCAGCTGTTCACGGATGAATTCCACCAGCAGCGTCTGCGGCTGCACTTCGCTGGTCACGGACGCGCCGTTGACCTTCAGCGTGATCGAGGTTCCCATGGGCTCTTGTCTCCTTGAAGTGGCCGCGGTCTTGACCTGTGTCGACCGCCGTGCAGGAGCGGCGTGCCAGGCACGCGCCCCCAGGCTGCGTCGGCCCGCTTTCCCCTATGAAGCCATCGGCATAAGTGGGATTGCTCCAGCCTGTAGCGTTTGGCTGCTGCAGCGCCCGCTGCAAGGCCTTGCCAAGCCGCCTATGCTTGCGCTTGCATAGGGGTTTGTGGGGCAGGCGCGCCGCGGCGCCGTGGCCACCATCGGCCCCGAGCGAACCACCCGACTGCGAGAGCCTGCCCCCATGGACAACATCGACCTGCAGATCCTGCGCCAGATCACCCAATGGCAGGCCAGCGGCCACCGCGTGGTGCTGGGCACCATCACCCGCACCTGGGGTTCGGCCCCGCGCCCGCCGGGCTCGGCGGTGGCGGTGCGCGACGACGGCCTGGTGGCCGGCTCGGTGTCCGGCGGCTGCATCGAGGACGACCTGATCGACAAGGCCCGCGACGGCGTGCTGGCCGCGGGCGTGCCCAAGGTGGTGAAGTACGGCATCGACACCGACACCGCGCAGCGCTTCGGCCTGCCCTGCGGCGGCCTGATCGAGCTGGTGCTGGAACCGGTGCAGGCACGGTCCAAGCTGGATGACTTGCTGGAGCGCCTGGCGCGCGGCGAACGCGTGCGGCGGGTGATGACACTGGCCACGGGTGAGGTGGACCTGCAGCCCGCCACCGCCACCGACGAATTGCAGTTGACCGACACCACGCTCACCACCCACCACGGCCCCAGCTGGCGCCTGCTGGTGATTGGCGCCGGGCAGATGACGCAGTACCTGGCGCAGATGGCCGCGGCGCTGGACTACGAAGTGATCGTCTGCGACCCGCGCGAGGAGTACACCAGCGGCTTCGCCGTGCCCGGCGCGAAGCTCTTGACCAGCATGCCCGACGACACCGTCACCGCGCTGAAGCCCGACGGCCACACCGCGGTGATTGCGCTGACGCACGACCCCAAGCTGGACGACCTGGCGCTGATGGAAGCGCTGAACAGCCCGGCCTTCTACGTCGGCGCCATCGGCAGCCGCGCCAACCAGGCCAAGCGGCGCGCGCGGCTGAAGGAACACTTCGGCCTGACCGACGCACAACTGGACCGCATCCACGGGCCGGTGGGCCTGAAGAATGGCGCGCGCACGCCGCCGGAGATCGCGGTGTCCATCCTGGCCGAGCTGACCGCCGTGCGTTATGGCTTCCGCGTGCCCGAGCCGGTGGCCCTGGCGCCGCAGGCCACGGTGGCGGCGGGCTGCGTGGCCTGAGGCGACGGCCGGCGGGCGCGCCGGCAAGCACCTGCCATGCGCCCAATGGCGGGGTGCCAGAATCCGGCGCATGCTGTCGCCCCGTCGCCCCTGGCTGCTGCCCACGCTGGCCTGGGCCGGCGCCAGCGCCGTGGCCGCGGGGCTGCTGACCTGGCAGGCCCTGGCCCAGCAACACGCCGCCTTCGAGACGGACGCCCGCATCGCCCACCGCCTGCTCAGCCAGCGCGCGGCGCAGCACGACGCCATCCTGGCCACGCTGGGCCTGTTGCAGCCCGGCGCTGACGGCTCGGCGCCGCAAGCGCGGCTGCCGGCGCTGTACCCGCAGGTGCTGGCGGTGCTGCAGCGCCCGCGCGGCCAGGCCTGGGGCGACGCGGCCTTGGACGCCGCCGAAGCACAAAGCCGGCGCAGCGGCCATGCCGTGGCAACCAAGCTGGCACTGGACAGCGGTCGCTTCACGCTGCTGGCCGCGGCCGAGCCCGCCAGCCACGCCCTGGTGCTGGACGTCCGCGCCATGGTGCCGACCGCTGACTGGCCCTATGCCGCCGCCGGCCCTGGCCCGCGCGTCAGCCTGGAAGCGGCCGGCCAGTCGCTGACGCTGCACGCCGGCCCCGCCGACCTGGGCCCGCGCCCCTTCCGCTTTGCCAAGCCGCTGTCGTCGCCCAGCCAACCCTTCGACGTGGTGGTGCAGCAGCCGGTGGGCCTGGCCGCGCTGCCCTGGGTCCGCATGGCCGGGGCCGCGCTGGCGCTGGCCGCGGCCTTTGCGCTGGCCAGGCGCTGGCGCCAGCAGGCCGCCGCGCGGCGCCGCGCCGAAGAATTGCTGCGCCTGGGCCAGGTGGCTCGCCTGAACACGCTGGGCGAACTCGCGGCCGGCATGGCGCATGAACTGAACCAGCCGCTCACCGCGGTGATGGCCAGCACCCAGGCCGCCCAGCGCCTGCTGGCCGACGACCCGCCCGAGCTGGACGTGGCCCGCCAGGCCATGGGCCACGCCGCCGCCCAGGCCCGGCGCGCCAGCGAGGTTCTGACCCGGCTGCGCCGCACGGTGGAGCGCCCGGACCTGGCCGCCGGCACCCAGACCCTGGACCTGGGCGCCCAGGTGCGCGACACCCTGGACCTGCTGGCGCCCGAATGCCACAAGCGCGGTGTGACGGTGGCCCTGGACACGCCCGCTGCCGCGGTGGCCGTCACCGCCGAGCCGGTGGCGCTGCAGCAGATCGCGCACAACCTGGTGCTGAACGCGCTCCAGGCCATGGAGCAGGTGCCGGCCCAGGCGCGCCGGCTGGAACTGCTGGTGCGCGCCGACGCCACCGGCGGTCGGCTGGTGGTGCGCGACAGCGGCCCCGGCATCGCCCCCGAAGCCCTGCCGCGGGTGTTCGAGCCCTTCTTCAGCACCCGGGCGGGCGGGCTGGGCCTGGGCCTGTCGCTGTGCGAGTCGCTGGCCCAGGGCTTGGGGGGTGCGCTGGCGGTCGCCAACCATGCGCCCCGCGGCGCGGAGTTCACGCTCACTTTGCCGCTGGCGGCACCGGCATGAACCTGGCCCAGTCCCCGCTCATCCACCTGGTGGACGACGACGCCGCGGTGCGCCAGGCCCTGGCGCTGCTGATCGGCACCGTGGGCCTGCGGGTGCAGGAGTGGGCCGACCCCCAAGCCTTCCTGACCGGCTTTGACCGCCAGGGCATCGGCGCCATCGTGCTGGACATGCGCATGCCCGGCATCAGCGGCCTGGCCCTGCTGGAGCAATTGCGCACGCAGGGCGTGGACCAGCCGGTGGTCATGCTCACCGGCCACGGCACGGTGGAGATGTGCCGCCGTGCCTTCAAGGCCGGCGCGGCCGAGTTCCTGGAAAAGCCGGTGCACGACGAGCAGTTGCTGGAAGCGCTGCAGCAGGCCGTGCGCAGCCACGTCAAGAGCCGCCAGCACCACCAGGACGACCGTGAGGCGCGCACGCGACACGCCGCGCTGTCCCCCCGCGAACGGGAGGTGCTGGGCCTGATCGTCGAGGGCCTGACCAACAAGGAGATCGGCCGCGCCCTGGGCCTGTCGCCGCGCACGGTGGAAACCCACCGCGCCAACCTGTTCGCCAAGCTGGGTGCCGAGTCCCTGGCCCAGCTGATCCGGCGCTACGCGGGCCTGGTGGAAGGCGACAGCGCCAGCGCCTAGGCGCCGGGGCCTGTTTGTGCGCTGCGCGACACTTTGCCACATGGGTTGCGGGGGTGTTGCGTACTCTGTGACCCCAGACTTCCTTAAATACGGGGTCCGCGGTCCGCGACGAACTGCTAGTCTTCGCAGCCCTTTGGCCTGAGCCAAGGTCCTCTTCCAGGAGAAATACATGACGACGTTGGGTTCTTTGCTGCACGGCGTTCGTGCCACGGCCTGCGCCTGTGCCGGCAGCCTGTTTGTGCTGTCCTTCGCCGCCCAAGCCCAAACGGCCCCCGAATGGACCTTCAGCACGCCCGGCGCCACCGCGGTGGGCAGTGCCGTGGACCGCAGCAACAACGTGCTGGCCGTGGGCACCAGCGCCACCCCGGCCATGCTGGTGACCAAGCTGGCGCCCAATGGCCTGCCGCTGTGGCAGCAGGCCTTCGACGGTGCAGGCCCCAGCCGCAGCGTCGCGATGGCCGTGGACGCGTCCGACAACCTCATCGTGGCCGGCCTGCTGCTGGGCGCCGACGGCCTGACGCCCACGGGCACCGCACTGGTGAAGTACAGCCCCAGCGGCGTGCAACTGTGGCAGGAACTGGTCCCCGCCAGCTGGGGCATGCCCGCCGGCGTGCAGGTGGACGCCGCAGGCAATGTGTACCTGCTGTCACGCATGGCCCAGGCCGGTACGGTGAACACCGAAGAAGACATCCTGGCCAAGATCAGCCCGGACGGCGTGCGCGAATGGAGCCGCACGCTGAGCACCCGCACGCCCGGCCTGCAGCCCATGACCGTCACCCCCGCCGGCATGGTGGTGGTGAGCGGCAGCACCGCCATCTCCGGCCAGGTCGGCCTGACGGCTTTTGACACGCTGGGCAACCCGGTCTGGTCGAGCACCCTGGCCTCGTCCAGCGACGTGGCGCTGGCGTCGGGCCCGAACGGTGAACTGCTGGTGGCCGGCAGCAACGCGTCGGGCTTCCAGGTGAACAAGTACGACGCCCTGTTCAATGGCCTGTGGTTCCAGACCATTCCCGCCCGGGGCGCGGCCACGCGGGTGGCGGTGGACAGCCTGGGCAACATCGTGCTCAGCGGCCCGGTGAACACCAACACCGGCATGCTGACCGTGGTGCTGAACGACTGGCTCACGGTGAAGCTGTCGCCGCAGGGCACGCCGCTGTGGTCCAGCACCTGGGGCGACCCCAGCTTCAATGACGTGCCCAACGCACTGGCGCTGGGCGCCGACGGCTCGGTCAGCGTCACCGGCCAGGGCAGCCTGGCGCTCACGTCGTCCAGCGGCACCACCTACAGCGTGGCCAGCACCGCCACCCTGAAGTACGACGCCAGCGGCAAGCTGCTGTGGACCGGCAACGTGCTGGCATCGTCGCAGGGCCTGGGCGTCAACCTGGGCAGCGATGGCGCCACCTACGTGGTGGCGGGCGGCCTGGTGGGCCTGGGCGGCGCGCCGCAAACCGTGATGCGCTACGCGCCGCCGGCGGTGGTGAATGCGGCGCCGGTGGCCGTGGCCACGGCCAGCACCAGCGCCGGCACGGCGCCGCTGGCGGTGTCCTTCGCCGCCACCGGCTCCTACGACCCGGACGGCACGATCGCGAGTTACCAGTGGAATTTCGGCGACGGCACCGGCTCCACGCTGGCCAACCCCTCGCACACCTACGCGGCGGGCAGCTACAGCGTCACCCTCACCGTGACCGACAACGGCGGCGCCAAAGCCACGTCGGCCCCCATCGCGTTGACGGTCAACCCGACGCCCACGACGCAGACGCCGGCCCAGCCCGCCACGCTGAGCTTCGCAGCCGCTTCGGTGGTGGGCGGCACCACCACCACCGGCACGGTGGCCCTGACCACCACCTCCGGTGCCACGGTGCGCCTGCGCACCAGCAACACCAAGGCGGTGGTGCCCGCCAGCATCACGGTGCCGGCCGGCGCCAAGTCGGGCAGCTTCAGCATCACCACCCGCGCGGTGTCGAAGAGCACCCCGGTCGTCGTGTACGCCACGGCCAATGGCGTGACTATCAAGTCCACGCTGACCCTGACGCGCTGAGGCGCCCCGGCCGCCGCCCTGCGGCGCCTGGCGGCGCTCAGGCCAGCGGCAGCACCAGGGTGAACACCACGCCGTCGGCCCCGTTGGCCGCGGCGATGGTGCCGCCCATCTTGGCCATGTAGGTGCGGGCCACGAACAGGCCCTGGCCGCGCCGGCTGGCGTCGCCCGAGCCCTCGGTGCCGGCGGGCGAAGCGCCCGACACCCCGTAGTCGAAGATGCGCCCCAGCAGATCGTCCGGGATGGCTTCGCCGTGGTTGTGCAGCGTGACCACGGCGTTGCCGCCTTCCACCGTCAGCGCCAGGGTGATGGGCGTGCCAGGCGTGCGGTGGCGCTGCGCGTTGCGCAGCAGGTGGGTGACCACGTCTTCCAGGGAATGTTCGTCGGCGCGCACCATCAGCGGCGCCGCGCGTGCGCTGTAGCGCAGTTCGTGGATGTCGATGTGGCCGGCATTGGCCGCCACCTGGGCCAGAAAGGCGTCCAGGTCCAGCGGCGCCGGCTGCAAGGTGGTGGCCGCGAAGGCCTCGCTGGGCGAGGCCTGGCCGTACAGCACCCGCACCGCCTGCTGCATGCGTTGCAGGTAGCGCGCCGCGGGGTCGCCCGCGCCGCCGTGCAGCGCCAACAGGCTCTGCAGCGGCGACATGATCTCGTGGCCCACCGCATGCCAGGTGTCCTTTTCCTGTCGCACACGGATCTGCTCGCGCTGCATGTCGTCGTTCACCCGCTGCAGCAGGTCCTTCAGGCCCTGCGCCAGCACGCCCAGCTCGTCGCCGCCGCGCAGGTCCGACAGGTCCAGGGTGTCCAGACCCGCGCCCTGGCCCCCGTCCTGGCGCACGCCTCGCGACACCGCTGCGGCACGGCGCGTCAACAGCGTGATGCGGCGGATGACGAAGAGCTCGATCACGCCCCAGGTGGCCCCCACCGCCAGCAGCATGGCGCCCACGGTCCAGGCCAGGCGGGTGGCCACCGCGGCCAGGGCCTGGTTCACCGAGCGGATGTCGCCGGCCAGGCTCAGGTCGAAGCGGCCGAGCGCGGTGTCCACGGTCTCGCGCGCCGACAGCGGCGCGTCGAAACCTTCGACCGGCAGGCGACGGATCAGCTGCGCGATCCAGGGCGCGATCGGCTCGTCGGACGCGCTGGCGCCGGTCAGCATGAACAGCGGCGCAGGCGCCCCCACGCGCTGCACCGTCAGCTTTTCGCCGGGCAGCAGCAGGGTGCGCAGTTCCTGCATGGAAAAGGGCAACGTGGCGCCGGGGCGGTCGCTGTCGAACAACACGGCGGCCGACCCCGGGCCCAGCAGGCGCAGGCGCAAGGCCATGCGGTCCAGGTCGGGCGGCGGCCACACCGGGTTGGGCGAACGCAGCGCGTCGCGGAACACCTCCACCGGCAGGCGCAGGGACACGAAGCTGCGCCGGGCGCAGCCAGGCAGGGTGGCCTGCGCGTCCAGGCAGCGGCCTTCCTGCCACAGCCAGCCCTCGAAGTCGCGCACGGTCTTGGCCCCGAAGGCCACCGGCGCGTCGCCCGCGTAGCCGGTCAGGCGGCCGTTGCCGCGCGCGTCCAGTTCGTAGGGCGCGGTCCAGCGCTGGCGGCTGTCGCGCCAGGCCAGGTCCACCACGGCGCGGTGCACGCCGTCCATCGCCAGGTCGCCGCTGGCGTGGGGCTGCAGTTCGCCCGCGGCCAGGCTGGCCACCAGGTACACGAAGGCGCCGCCGTAGGGGCTGTTGCCCACCGCCGCGCACAGCGTGGCGCCGTCCGGGAACTGCAACGCGCAGCCGGCCATTTCCACCGCCTGCTGGGCCTTCAGGCGGTCGCTGAAATCCAGCGCGCGGTAGGGCAGCACCAGCGGGCGCAGCGGCTGCGCGGGGCGGTCGGCAGCACCGGGGTTCAGCAGGGCCAGCTGGCCGGTGGGGTGGCGCAGCCGCGCGGCAATCTGCGCCTGGTTCTTCTTCAGCCCTTCCGCATACACGCGCAGGCTGCGCAGCTTCTCGTCCTGCAGCACCGACAAGGCCAGCGCCAGCAGCGCCAGCGCCAACAAGGCGAACACGCCGCGGAACAACACCCGCAGGCGCAGCGGCACGCGCAGCCGCACCCCGGCCGGCAGGCGCCACGGTTTCATGGGGCGGGTGGCAGAAAGCGAAAGCCGCGCATCGGCACGTTTTCGATGCCGTTGAAGTGGGGGTCCAGCTCGCGGAAGGCCTCGCGGATGGCCTGCACATGCTTGCGCACGTTGTCGCGGTTGCGCCCGCTCTTGATGACCTGGTAGAGCGCTTCGTAGTCCACCACCTGGCCGCGGCGTTCGTGCAACACGGCCAGCACGCGCTGGGCGGTCAGCGGCAGGTTCAACTTCTGGCCGCGCCACAGTGGCGCGGCCTGCTTCAGCGGGTCCAGGGCCAGGTCGCTGGCCGGTGACGCAGCCGGCGCTTCGGCGGGCGCGCTGCGCAGGATGTCGAGAAAGGTCTCGATGAAGTCGGCCTCGCTGAAGTGGGACTTTTGCAGGTAGTCCCAGGCGTCCAGGGCCTTCATCACGCCGCGGTACAGGTCGGCCGGCATGCCCGACACCACCAGCACGGGCGTGGCACCGCGCTTGTTGATGGCGTTGATCAGGGCCACGCCGGCATTGCGCTCGCGGCCCAGTTCGATGTCCAGCACCACCGCGTCGTAGCGCTGGCGCGCCACCGCCGCTTCGGCTTCGTCGCGGGTGAACCACTGGTGCACGGTGATGCCCGGGCGGGCCGATTCGATCCAGCCCTTGAGCTGGTTGCTGGTGGGCAGGTCGTCCTCGATGACAGCGACGGTGGCGGGCATGCGCCGGATTATCTCGACGCCGGGCCGGCCGAGGTGTGAAGGTTTCTTCCGCGCCGGGAGCGAAGACGCCGCGCGGTGTTCTTTCGCGCTCCGGGGTGGATTCGAACAATTCAATCCGTCAACCACAACACCTTCACGGAGCCCCGAATGAACCTGAACCCCAACGCCCTCAGTCCCCTGGCCAGCGCCATCGGCCAGGCCTTTTCCGCCTCCGCCAGTGCGATCGGCAGCGGCCTGCGGGCCACCGCGGCCGCCTGGGTGGCCCACCGCCGCCTGCTGCTGACCGTGGCGGCAGCCAGCGCCAGCGCCTGGGTGCTGGTGCAGCACCCGCCGCTGGCCAGCGTGCCGGCCGGCGACGTGGCGGTGCGCACCAACCAGCTGACCGGCGGCATCACCGTGCTGGGCGAAGGCCCGGCGCTGAAGCTGCCGGCGCTGCACGAGATGCGCCACTTCACGCTGCGCGACCAGGTGGCCCGCCCGGTGGCCGGCCGCCTGGCCGCCGGGCCGTCGCCCTTCCAGAGCGTGGAAGGCCTGTCGCTGGGCGTGGACCTGTCGGTGCGCTACGCCGTGGATGCCGCCAAGGTGGCCCACATCGCCCGCAGCCTGCCGGCCGAACTGGCCACCGAGGTGGTGGAACCGGCGATGCAGGCCGTCACCTACAAGACCTTCGCCCGCTACACGGTGCGCGAGATCTTTTCCAGCAAGCGTGCCGAGATCCAGCAGGGCATCGAGGCCGAGCTGAAGGCCAAGCTGGCGGCCGACGGCATCGTGCTGAAGAGCGTGCAGATCGGCCAGGTGGACCTGCCGGCCGACTACCGACGCGGCATGGACGGCCTGCTGGCCGAAGAGCTGGCCACCGAGAAGATGCGCTACACGCTGGAGCTGAAGGAAAAGCAGGTGAAGCAGACCGAGCTGGAAGCCCTGGCCGACAAGGCGCGGCGCGAAACCTCGGCCGCCGCCGCCGCCAGCGAACAGGTGATCGCCGCCAAGGCCCAGGAAGAGGCCATGCGCCACGTGCTGCCCTTCAAGCAGAAGCAGATCGAACAACGCCAGCTGGAGGCCGAAGCCGAAAAGGGCGCGCGCATCAAGCAGGCCGAAGCCAGCGGCGCAGCGCGCAAGATCGAAGCCGCGGCCGAGGCCGAGTCGCGCCAGAAGCTGGCCGATGCGGAGGTCTACCGCCTGGACCGCGTGGGCAAGGTCAACACCGAGCAGATGGCGCGTGAAGGCGCGCTGCTGTCGCGCCACCCGCTGCTGATCCAGAAGACCGTGGCCGACAAGCTGTCCGACAAGGTGCAGGTCATCATCGCCCCGCCCGGCACCGATGGGCGCTTCATCGCGTCGGGCCTGATCGGCAGGCCGCCCGAGCCGCAACACGCGCCTGAAGCCCCCGCCGCCGAAGAAGGGGGCCAGTGATGGCCGCCGCCACCGCTGCTGCCGCGATGGCCTTGCTGGCCATCGTCACCCAGGACCAGGCCGCGCTGCGCGCCGCCCCGGCCAGCGCCGCGCCCGTGCACGCCCAGCTGACCGCGGGCGACCTGCTGGAAGTGCGCGGCCAACGCCTGGACCACCTGCAGGTCTACGACCACCGGCGCGAACGTGCCGGCTACATCCGCGCGGTGCAGGTGCGCGCTTTCAGCGGCAGCGAAGCCGAAGCGCCGCAGTTGCTGGCCGTGCTGCGCTTCCTGCGCGACACGCCGGGCGCGGAGAGCCTGGGCATCGCCTACGTGGCCGCCTACCTGAAGGCCGCGCCGGCCGGCAGCATCGGCGCCGAGCCCTTCGACGCCCTGGGCGTGATGGCCGAACGCCTGGCACGCCGCGCCGGCAGCAAGGCAGGCCAGGCCACCGCCGCGCTCGACGCGGTGGGCGCTTATGGTGTGAAGTTCAACAGCCACGAACGCAACGGCCAGGTCCAGCTTTGCTACGACGGCGATGCCTTTCGCCGCGTGCTGGCCCTGAACGGCAGCCCCGAGCAACGCGCCCGCGCCGCCCTGGCCCTGACCCGCCACGACTGCCTGGACCCGGCGCTGAAGACCCACGAACGCCAGGCCGTGGACCGCTGGCGCGCCGGGCTGCTGGACGCCTTCAGCCCCAGTGACAACAGCGCCCTGGACGAGCTGAGCAAGAACCGGCTGCACCTGCGCCGCGCCGGCGTGTGGGCCGCCATCGCCTTCGGCAACAGCCGCCGCGGTGAACCCGCCGAGGCCAGCGCCCAGCACGCGCTGGACGCCCTGGCCGCGGTGAACAGGAACGAACTGGGCGACGACGAGCAGGCCGAGTTGAACGAAGCCGCCATCCGGGTGGGTGCGGTGCGATGGGCCGCCATGCAAGCACCGGTCGCACCGGCCGGCAAGCTGCAGGTGAAACTGGCCGCTGGCGAACCAGGCCAGACCTGCGTGCAGTTGCACCCAGCCCCGGTCCCGCCCGGCGCCGCGCCGCTGGCCCAGCGCTGCACCTTTGGCACGGTGTGGGCCGCCTCGGCCCAGCCCAGCGCCGATGGCCGTGGCCTGGCGCTGGCGGTGCAGCCCCTGGAAGGCTGGAGCGAACTGTGGGTGTTCCGCGCCAGCGAAGCCGGCTGGTCGGTGGACGTGCTGCCGCCGGCCAACGCCGAACCCGGCCTGGGCTACGTGGAATTCGCCGGCTGGGCGCCCGGCCCGAAGCGCCGCCTGCTGCTGGCCCGCGAAGCCAAGGTGGACGGGCGCACCAGCCGCCGTTTCGAGGTGCTGGACGCCGACACCCTGGCGCTGGACAAGTCCGCCAGCACGCCGCAGCTGCTGGCCGCCTTCGGACCCTGGGCCGCGCCGGTGTGGAAGAAGACGACGCTGAGCCTGCGCTGAAACCAGGGGGCTGCGTAGTTCTACGGAGGCTGGCGCGTAAGCACGCGCATGGCGGAGGCGGCGGCGCTTTCCTACAGTGGCAACACGGCCTGCAAGACCGCGGCCGACGCACCCACCCGACAACCCGAAGGAGCCCCGAATGTCCAAGACCGCCCTCATCGCCGCCAGCCTGCTGGCCGCCACCGCCACCCTGGCCCACGCCGGCAATGGCGTGCGCAGCGAACGCAACATCACCCTGGAAGGCGCCCAGCGCATCGCCGAAGGCGCGATCGAAGACTGCGTGAAGAAGGGCTTCAATGTCAGCGTGGCCGTGGTGGACCGCTCGGGCGTGCTGCGCACCCTGCTGCGCTCGGACAACGCCGGCCCGCACACCCCGGCGGCGTCGCAGGCCAAGGCCTTCACCTCGGCCTCGGCGCGCAACAACACCACCGCCATCCTGGCCACGGTGCAAAGCAACCCGGCCGCCGCCACCCTGGTGGACATCCCCGGCTTCCTGGTGCTGGGCGGCGGCGTGCCCATCCGCAGCGGCAACGAAGTGATCGGCGCCATCGGCGTGGCCGGCGCCCCCGGCGGTGCGCTGGACGAGCAGTGCGCGCTGGCCGGCATCGACAAGGCCAAGGGCGACCTGGAGTAAGCCATGCGCCGGCCGCTTGCCCTGTCGAAACTGGCGGGCCTGCTGATCGCGGGCGCGGTGGCCCTGGCCGTTGCGCCCGTGGCGGCGCAGACCGCCCCCAGCGCCGCCGAGGCCGCGGCCTACACCGGCGTGCACGCCGTGGCCCAGCGCGGTGACGTGGCGGCGTTGAAGAAGAAGCTGGCCGCTGGCGCCGACGTGAATGCGCGCGACGGCCATGGCCGCACGCCGCTGCACGTGGCCACATTCGCCCGCCAGCGCGAGTTGATCCGCGCCCTGGCCGCGGCCGGCGCCGACCTGGGCGCGCTGGAAAACGACCGCTACGACGCGGTGACCATCGCCGCCGTGGCCGACGACGAAGAGACGCTGCGGGTGCTGCTGGCCCTGGGCGCCAGCGCCAAGCTCACCACCAGCCGCTACGACGGCACGGCGCTGATCGCGGCGGCGCACCTGGGCCACGACGGGGTTGTGCGCCAGCTCATCGCCGCGGGCGCGCCGCTGGACCATGTGAACAACCTGCACTGGACGGCCGCCATCGAAGCCGTGGTGCTGGGCAACGGCGGGCCGCGCCACCAGGCGGTGCTGAAGGCGCTGCTGGACGCCGGCGCCAGCCGCGCCCTGGCCGACCGCGAAGGGCGCACACCGCTGCAACTGGCGCGTGCGCGCGGCTACGACGCGATGGTGAAGCTGCTGGAAAGACCCGGCGGCTGAGCCGCTGGCGCAGGCTACTTCAGCTTGGCGCCCAAGGCGTCGAAGACGCTGACCTGCACCGGGATGGCCGCGCGCACGCTTTGCGTGACGGTGCAGAACTCCTCGAAGCTGGCCAGCACCCGGTCCAGGTGTTCCAGGCTTTCGGCCGCCACGCCCAGCGTGAGGCGGGCTTCCATGCCCAGCACGCGCATGCGGCCCTGCGGGTTGCGTCCCACGTCCACATCCACCTCGCACTGCAGCGGCTCGGGCTGCTGCTTGTACTTGCGCAGCGCGAACAGCAGCGACGCGCTCAGGCAGTTGCCCACCGCCGCGCCCAGCAGTTGCTGTGGCGAGGGCCCGGTGCCGGCGCCCAGGGGCGCGGGCTCGTCGGTCAGCAGCGGCGGCAAGCCGGGGCCGAACTGGTTGTCGAACTGGTAGTCGTGGCGTTGTGCCAGACGCACGGTGACGCGGGATTCAGCCATCCTGGAACTCCGGTTGCGGTGCCGCCCCGCCGGCCGCGACGGCCCGCTTCAGCGCACCTTGCCCAGCAGGGCCTGCACCTCGTCCAGCACCTCGCTCAGCTCGCCCTGTCGGCGGGCGTCGGGGGCCAGGCGCTGCTGCAGTTCCTGCTGCATGAAACACACCGTCATGCGCACATAGGCGCTGTCCAGCGCCTTGCGCACGGCGGCCATCTGGCTGGCGATGTCCAGGCAGGGCTCGCCCTCTTCGATCATGCGCTGCACGCCACGCAACTGGCCTTCGGCTCGCCGCAGGCGGTTCAGCAGGTCGGCTCGTGCGCTTTCGTTGGTGAAGGGGGCCATGGTCGGGGCGGGTAGTGCGTCGGGAGCCCTGATTGTGGCCCCAGCCGCAAGGCCTTGGCCCGGGCTCAGGCGGCGCAGGCCACGCCGTCGCGAACACCCAGCTTGCGCAGGATGATGCCCAGCGGGCAGAAGTTGGTGAAGCCGAACTGCAACAGGTTGGCGCCGACAAAGGCCGTGAAGGCCAGCGCCCAGCGGCTGTAGAACAGCGGGCTGCCCTCGACGCCCAGCGCCAGCGACAGCAGGATGAAAGTGCCGGCGATCACGCGGATCCAGCGTTCAACGGTCATGGGGGAACTCCTGTGGAAACCAGGGCAGGCACCGACACGGCACATACCCATATGGGTATATTAAGCCCGCCCGGAGAAAGCCACAAGCCGTGCTGGGAATTGACCCTGGGAACCCTGCGCGCCGGGCCTGTCCCTACACTGGCCGGCGCCGAAGCCTTGCCGTTCACCCCCGATGTCGCCAGCCACCCCAGAGGATTCCCCCCTGCCCATCGCCGCCTACACCGCACTGGGCGAGCGCCACTTCCGCGCCAGCACCCTGACGCGCGGCCCCTGGAGCCCCGAGCACCAGCATGCCGGCCCGCCCATTGCGCTGGTCTGCCGGGCGCTGGAGCGCGCCGCGGCCGAGCACGGCCTGACCCACCTGGCGCGCATCACCGCCAACCTGCTGCGCCCGGTGCCCATCGGCGAGTTGGTGGTGGAGGTGATGACCGACTACGCCGGGCGCAATGCCGCCCACTTTTCGGCCCACCTGATGGCCGGCGACAAGCACGTGGCGCGCTTCACCGCGCTGGCCCAGCGCGAGGCGCCGCTGGCCCTGCCCGACGGGCTGCCCGGCCACCCGCTGCCCATGGCGCCACGCCCGCCACAGGCCAGCGTGCCGGCGAAGTTTCCGTTTGCCGGCAAGCACCATGGCTACGCCGACCTGGTGGAAACACGCGCCGCCCAGGGCGAGTTGTTCAAGGGCCCCAGCGCCATCTGGTTCCGCCTGAACCACCCCCTGGTGCAAGGCGAAGCGCCCAGCCCCTACCAGCGCGTGGCGGTGGCGGCGGACTCCGGCAACGGCGTCAGCGCAGTGCTGGACCTGAAGCACTACAGCTTCGTCAACGCCGACCTCAGCATCAACCTGCTGCGCGCCCCGGTGGGCGAATGGATCTGCCTGGACGCGCGCACCTGGCTGGGCCCGCAGGGCGGCGGGCTGGCCGAAAGCGCGCTGTACGACGAGCAGGGCCTGATCGGCCGTGCCACGCAGAGCCTGGCGGTGCGGGCTCTGGGCGCATGAAAAAGGCCCGTCGCGCTGGCGCGGCGGGCCGGATTCGATCAGGCAGGAAGCGCCAGGTCAGAAGGGAATGTCGTCGTCCATGTCGTCAAAGCCGGTGGCCGACTTGGCGGCCGGCGCGGGCCGCGGCGCGGCGCTGCGCTGCGGCGGTGCGCCGCGCGGGGCCGGGGCGCGACCGCCGCCTTCTTCATCGTCCGGGCCGCTGGCGCCGCCACCGCCCGCGCCTTCTCGCCCGCCCAGCAACTGCATCTGCTCGGCAATGATCTCGGTGGTGTACTTCTCCACGCCTTCCTTGTCGGTCCACTTGCGGGTCTTCAGGCGGCCTTCCACGTACACCGGGCGGCCCTTCTTCAGGTATTCACCGGCAATCTCGGCCAGGCGGTCGTAGAACACCACGCGGTGCCATTCGGTTTCTTCCTGGCGTTCGCCCGATTCCTTGTTCTTCCAGTTGCGCGTGGTGGCAATGGACACGTTGCAGATGGCCGCGCCGCTGGGGGTGTAGCGCACTTCGGGGTCACGCCCGAGGTTGCCGATGAGGGTGACTTTGTTGACCGATGCCATGCGCGCGCTCCTGGGTGGTTGGTGCGGGGCCGGATGACCCCAGAGCGGCCATGATAACGGCCCCTTCCGGACCAGAAACCCACCCGCACGGAGGTTCTCGGAGGGACCCTCTGTCGGGGGAGAAAACCCCAGTCAGCGCTGGCGGCCGGCGCCGGGCCGCTCCCAAGCGGCCGCGCACCCCCTCGGGGGCTGGCCGCGGTACCCCGCGGCCGGGGGCCAACAGGTCACGGCATCCGAAAACCTTCCACCTCCAGCTGCCAGCCGAAAAAGGCGTAGACGTCGGCCAGCAGGTTCAGCTGCTGGGCCTTGGTGCTGCCCACGCCGTGGCCGGCCTGCCCGTCCAGCGCCAGCAGCACCGGCTTGCCGCTTGTGCTGGCGGCACCAAAGCGCGCCGCCGCCTTCAGGCTATGCCACGGCGCCACGCGCGGGTCGTTCACGCCGTGGGTGAACAGCAGCGCCGGGTAGCGGGTGCCATCGCGAACCTGGTGGTAGGTGCTCATTGCCAGCAGCGCGCGAAAGCCGGCTTCGGTGGCGCGGCTGCCAAATTCGGGGATGTTGGTCGGCCCGTTGGGCTCCAGTTCGCCACGCACCGCGTCCAGCAGGCCCACCTGGATGACCGCGGCGCCGAACAGGTCCGGCCGCGCGGTCACGCTGCGCCCGGCCAGCACGCCGCCGGCGCTGCGGCCCAACAGGCCCAGGCGCTGGGGCCGCGTCCAGCCATTGGCCACCAGCCATTCGGCGCAGGCGATGGTGTCTTTCCAGGTATTGGGCTTGCTGGCCTGCCAGCCGCCGCGGTACCAGTCGGCACCGAACACGCCGCTGCCGCGCGGGTTGACCACGGCAAACACACCGCCGGCATCCAGCCAGGCCAGGCGGTCGGGCCGGAAGCTGGGTTCGATGCTGCGGCCGTAGGCTGCGTAGCCGGTCAGGATGACCGGGTTGCGGCCGTCCAGTTGCAGGTCCTTGCGGTGCAGGATGGACATGGGCACCAAAGCGCCATCGTGGCTTTTCACCCGCACCTCGGTGGCCACCACGTCGTCGCGCGCATCGCGCGGGCCCAGGGGCTGCAGGCCGGTGTTGACCACCTGGCCGTCCGGCTTCACCTCGAAGATCTGGCGCGCGCGGGTCCAGCCCTCCAGCTCGATCACCGCGCCGGGCAGCCGCGGGTCGGCCGCCGCGTAGCCCGACTCGGCTTCCTGCAGCGTGAAACTGCCAGCCAGTGGCAGGGCCACCTCCTGCACCGCCGCCGTGGCAGCATGGGCGCGCTTGAACAGCTTCTTCACATTGCCGTCGCGCCGCTCCAGGTACAAGGCATCGGACGCCGCGGCCAGGCCGCGCAGCACGCCCTCGCCCTGCGGCAGCAGGCGTTCGGCGCGTGCCAGGTCGGGGTTCTTCAGGTCCAGGCGCAGCAGCTCGCCGCGCGGCGCGCCTTTTTCGGACAACAGGTACAGGCCGTCGTTGAAATAGCTGCTGGCCACCACCTGGTCGGCCACACCCACCACGGCGCGCCACTGCGGCCGCCCGGCCAGCACCGCGGCCGCCGGGCTGATGAAGATGGCCTGCTCGCGCGCGGTGCCGTTGATGGCAAAGCCCAGGGCCCAGCGACCGTCGTGCGTGAACTGCACGACCGGCAGGTCCAGCGGGTCGATCTGCACGCCGGCCACACCGCGGCCAAACACCGGCACGCCGTCGCCCGCCTTCAGGCCCTGCAGGTGCAGCAGCAGCACCTGGGCATTCTTGTACTTGTCCTCGGCGCTCTGGCCGGGCTTCAATTCCTGCAGCTGGGTGTAGACAAAGCTCAGCCCGTTCGGTGCCCAGTTCACGCCGCCCATCTCGGCGCGCGGCTGCGGCAGCACCAGCGGCTTGCCGCTGCGCGTGCCGGTGACCTGCAGCACGGCGTCCTCGCTGCCGGCCGGCGACACGCCCCAGGCCACCGAGCGCCCACCCGGCGCCGGGCTGAAGTGGTTGATGGCCATGGGCACGCCCTGGGCGCGTGCCAGCGCGGCGGGGTCCACCAGCACACGCTCGGCGCCGCCCGCGGCTTCGCGCAGCACCAGCTTGAATTGCTCGTCGCCCACGCCGCGCTTCAGGTAGAACCAGCGCCCGCTGGGGTCGCGCACCACCTGGCGCACTCGCGCGGGCACCGCGGTTTCGTCAAGCACGAAGCGCTGGCGCATCAGCTCGCGCGCGGGCAGGCGGTCCAGCAGGGCGCGGCTGTAGTCGGCCTGGGCGCGCATCCAGGCCTGGGTGGACGGCGCGGCGGTGTCTTCCAGGTCTCGGTAGGGGTCGTCCACCGGGGTGCCAAAGAAGGTTTCGGGCACATTGCGCACCGCAGCCGGCGGTGGCGCGGGCGGCAGGGGCGCAGGGGCGATGGCAAGAACGGGGCTCTGGGCGGCGGCCGGGGCAGCGGCCATGAACAAGGTCAGCCCGGCCAGGATGGGCATCAAGCGGCGCGTCATGCACGGCACCCTAGCATGAAGCCCGCCCGGCACCGCCGGGGCGCCCCGGCGGCGGCACTGGCTACCATTGTCCCCACCATGCCCACTGCCATCGCCCCGCCTGCACCCGCCGCCACGCCGGACAACCCCCTGGCGGTGCTGCAGCAGGTGTTCGGCTACGGCGCCTTCCGCGGCCAGCAGCAGGCCATCGTGGAGCATGTGTGCGCCGGCGGCGACGCCCTGGTGCTGATGCCCACCGGCGGCGGCAAAAGCCTGTGCTACCAGGTGCCGGCGCTGGTGCGGCATGCGCGCGGCCAGGGCGTGGCGCTGGTGGTCAGCCCGCTGATCGCGCTGATGCACGACCAGGTGGGCGCGCTGGAAGAAGCCGGCGTGCACGCGGCCTTCCTGAACAGCACGCTGGACGGCGACGAGGCGCGGCAGGTGGAGCGCGAACTCCTGTCCGGCCGCCTGGTGGTGCTGTACGCGGCGCCCGAGCGCATCCTCACGCCGCGTTTCCTGGCCATGCTGGAGTCGCTGCACGAACGCGGCCAGTTCAGCCTGCTGGCGATCGATGAAGCGCACTGCGTCAGCCAGTGGGGGCACGACTTCCGCGAGGAATACCTGGGCCTGTCGCAGCTGCACGAGCGCTTTCCCAGCGTGCCGCGGCTGGCGCTGACCGCCACCGCCGATTCGCACACCCGCGCCGACATCGTGGCCCGCCTGGCGCTGCAGGACGCGCAGGCCTTCGTGGCCAGCTTCGACCGGCCCAACATCCGCTACACCATCGTCGAGAAGGACGATGCCAGGAAGCAATTGCTGCGCTTCATCCAGGACGACCACGAGGGCGACGCCGGCATCATCTACTGCCAAAGCCGCAAGAAGGTGGAAGAAACCGCGGCCTGGCTGAACGACAACGAGGTGTCCGCGCTGCCTTACCACGCTGGGCTGGACGCCGATGTGCGGCGCCGCCACCAGGACCGCTTCCTGCGCGAGGAAGGCATCGTGATGGTGGCGACCATCGCGTTCGGCATGGGCATCGACAAGCCTGACGTGCGCTTCGTGGCCCACCTGGACCTGCCGAAGAACATCGAAGGTTATTACCAGGAAACCGGCCGCGCCGGCCGCGATGGCCTGGCCGCCGACGCCTGGATGGCCTACGGCCTGGCCGATGTGGTGAACCAGCGCCGCATGATCGACGAAAGCCCGGCGGCCGACGAGTTCAAGCGCCTGCAGGTGCAAAAGCTCGAAGCCCTGCTGGCCATGGCCGAGACCCACCAATGCCGGCGCGTGCGGCTGCTGGGCTATTTCGGGGAAGACAGCCAGCCCTGCGGCAATTGCGACAACTGCATCGCCCCGCCCGCCACCTGGGACGCCACCGAGGCCGCGCGCAAGGCGCTGAGCTGCATCTACCGCTTCCGCCAGCACGGCGGCATCGGTTTTGGCGCCGGGCACCTGATCGACGTGCTGCGCGGCAAGTCCACCGACAAGACGCGCCAGCATGGCCACGAGGCCCTGTCCACCTTCGGCGTGGGCGCCGACCTGAGTGAGCAGCAATGGCGTGGCGTCATCCGCCAGCTGCTGGCCCTGGGCCATGTGCAGGCCGAGGGCGAATACAACACCCTGGTGCTGACCGACAGCGCGCGCGCGGTGTTGAAGGGCGGCGTGCCGGTGGTGCTGCGCGTGGCGCGCGAGAAGCCGGCCAAGGCCTCACGCCAGCGCGGCAGCGGCTCCGGGGGCAGCGAACGCAGCCGCCGCGCCAGCGCCGCCGCCGCCATGCTGGACGACATGGGCCAGGCCCGCTTCGCAGCGCTGAAGGCCTGGCGCGCCGAGGTGGCCGCGGCCCACAACCTGCCGGCCTATGTGGTGTTCCACGACGCCACGCTGGCGCAGATGGCCGGTGAGTGCCCGCAGACCCTGGACGACCTGGCCGGCATCAGCGGCGTGGGCGCGAAGAAGCTGGAAGCCTATGGGCAGGAAATCCTGCGGGTGCTGGGCGCGGCCTAGTCAGTTGTTGACCAGCTCCACGCTGACCTGGGCGCTGTCGGTGGTGGCGTTGTCGCTGTCCACGGCGCGGGCGTAGTAGCGCACGCTGGAGCCGGCGAAGGTGGTGGTGGTCGGCAGGGTCACTTCCAGGGTGAACGGGCGGGAAGCATCACGCCCTTCCTCGGTGCTGCTTTCGTCCGCGTTCACCCGGTAGAAGATGACCTGGGCCACGGCATCGTCGTCGCTGGCGTCGGCGAACAGCACCAGCTTGCTGCCACGCACCCCACTGGCGACGCCCGCAACCACGGTCACACTGGGCGGGTCGTTGCTGTTGCTGCCAATGCCCAGCTGCAAGCCGCCGCCACAGCCGTGCAGCAGGGCGGCCACCATCGGCAACAGGGCAGCGGGCCATCCCCGCAGCCGGTCCCAGCTTGAACGTGAGGGTCTGCGCATGCCGCCATCCTAAAGGCGAACCGGCCCGCCCTGGCAAGCTGGCGTAACCCCGTGGATGGACTTCCCCCGTTCAAGCCCCATGGCAGACTGCCTCCCGATGCCCGCGCCCCCACCCGCCGCCGATGAAGACAGCGCCCTGATGCTGGCCTTCGGCCGTGGCGACGCCCTGGCCTTCGACCAGCTGTACCAGCGCCACCACCAGGCGCTGTACCGCTTCGTGCGGCGGCTGCTGGGGCGCGAAGCCGGCACCCAGGCCGACGAGGTGTTCCAGGACACCTGGCTGCGCGTGGTGCAGCAGCGCCAGCGCTACAACGCCACGCAGGCGCGCTTTCGCACCTGGCTGTTCACCCTGGCCCACCACCGCGCGATGGACGTGCTGCGCCGCAGCGGCCGGGAAGTGAGCAGCCCAGGCGACGACACCGACGCGCCCTGGGAACCCGCGGGCGCCGCGGCCTGGAGCCAGTGGCCGGCGGCTGCCGCCATGCAGGACGACCAGGTGTTCTGGCGCCGCGCCGGCCAGCGCCTGCTGGACTGCCTGGAACAACTGCCGCCGCCGCAGAAAACCGCCTTCCTGCTGCACCATGAAGAAGGCTTGCCGTTGGACGAACTGGCGCAGGCCCTGGAACTGGGCTATGAAACCGTGAAAAGCCGGCTGCGCTACGCCCTGGGCAAGCTGCGCCAGTGCATGGGCGCCTACCTGGCGCCCGAGACCGGGGCTTGACCTGCATGGCCACCGACCCGGACCTGAACCCTTCTGCGGACCCGCCCGTGGATCCGCACCTGCGCGCCGCGCTGCGCCACGCGCCCGACCGTGACGCGGCGCCGCCCGCAGCCCTGAGCCAGGCCATCCGCAATGCGGCCCGCGCGGCCGTGCCCGCCGCCACCCCGCCGCAGCCCTGGTGGCGCCGGTGGTGGCAGGCCAGTGGCCGGCCGCACGGGCCCTGGGGCGCCGCGCTGGCGTCGCTGGCCGTGGTGGCGGTGACCCTGGGGCTGTGGCATGGCCAGGAACCGCCGCCGGCGGTGGCACCGCGCCCGCCCTTGCCGCCGCCGGTGCGGGCGGTGCTGCCGCCCACCACGGCCGTCGTGGCCCCTGCGGCGCCGGCGGCGGCCCCTTCGCCCGCGGCCGCGGAAATCGCCCAGGCGCCCACGGCCCCGCCGGCCCGTCGCGCTGCAACGGCGACACCGGTGGCGCCCGCTGCAAAGAGCGACGCCCCAGCACGCCCGCGGGCCGCCACCGCCCGGGACGCACCCAGGAACGGCGAGCTGGCGGACAGGGCGTCCGCCGCTCCAGCGGCAACCGCGCCAAGTGCCACACCCTCGCAGGAGGCCGCTGCCGCCCGGGCCGAGCCGTCCGCGCCGGTCCTGTCAACGGCACCGGCACTGCCACCAGCCGCCGCCCCCGCGCCCGTGCCGGCCCTGTCCGATGCGCAGGCCCGGACCGATCGGCCAGCGACTGACCGCGTCGCGAACCCACAGGCCAGCGCCAGGGCGGCTTCGGGCCTGGTGGCCGCGGCACCCGGTTCGACCTTCGTGGCCAAGGCGGTGCCCGCCACGCCCTTGCACGCGTTGCGCCAGCGGCTGCTTGGTGCAGGCGCCCCGGTGCAATGGCGCGACGGCGACGGCAACCCCGAACCCAGCAGCCCCGTGGCCCAGGCCTGGCTGCAGCGGCTGGACAGCGCGGCGGCCGGCGGCTGGCAGCGCGGGCCTGGCCCGCAGGACGAAGCGCCGAGCCGCCACCTGCGCTGGCTGCAGGACGGACGCCCCATCGCCGAAGCCCAGGTGCTGAGCAGCGGTGTGCGCTTCATCGACCATGGCGCGGGCAGCACCTGGTACGTGGCCCTGCCGGCCCCGGTGCTGGACGCCCTGCGCCAACGCTGACGCCCGCCACGGCGCTGCGCACGCCAGCGCACCGAAGCAGCGCCGCATGCTGGCTATGATGTTCGGTTGCCCTGCCGCAGCCCGACCGCATGCCCCGCCCGATGTCCCGTTCGACCTCCCTCGCCTCGCGCCTTGAAGAACGCCCGCAGATCCGCGTGCGCGGCGCGCGCACCCACAACCTGAAGAACATCGACCTGGACCTGCCCAAGCACGCGCTGGTGGTCATCACCGGGCTGTCGGGCTCGGGCAAGTCCAGCCTGGCCTTCGACACCCTGTACGCCGAAGGCCAGCGCCGCTACGTGGAAAGCCTGTCGGCCTACGCGCGACAGTTCCTGCAGCTGATGGACAAGCCCGACGTGGACGTGATCGAGGGCCTGTCGCCGGCGATTTCCATCGAGCAGAAGGCCACCAGCCACAACCCGCGCTCCACCGTCGGCACCGTCACCGAAATCCACGACTACCTGCGCCTGCTGTACGCGCGCGCCGGCACGCCCTTCTGCCCCGACCACCACCAGGCCCTGGCCGCCCTGAGCGTCAGCCAGATGGTGGACGCCGTGCTGGCCCTGCCCGAGGACAGCAAGCTGATGGTGCTGGCCCCGGTGGCGCGCGACCGCAAGGGCGAGTTCAGCGAGCTGTTCGCCGACATGCAGGCGCGCGGCTACGTGCGCTTTCGCATCAACGGCCAGGTGGTGGAAGCCAGCGACCTGCCCAAGCTGAAGAAGGCCGAGAAGCACGACGTGGACGTGGTGGTGGACCGGCTGAAAACCCGCCCCGACATGGCCCAGCGCCTGGCCGAAAGCTTCGAGGCCGCGCTGCGCATTGCCGACGGCCGCGCCCTGGCGCTGGAAATGGACACGGGGGTGGAGCACCTGTATTCCAGCAAGTTCGCCTGCCCGGTGTGCAGCTATTCATTGCCCGAACTGGAGCCGCGGCTGTTCTCGTTCAACAGCCCCGTGGGCGCCTGCCCGTCCTGCGACGGCCTGGGCCAGGTGACGATGTTCGACCCCGAACGGGTGGTGGCCTTCCCTTCACTCAGCCTGGCCAGCGGCGCGGTCAAGGGCTGGGACCGCCGCAACGCCTACACCTTCAGCCTGCTGGAAAGCGTGGCGCGGCACTACGGCTTCGACGTGGACAAGCCCTTCGAAGACCTGCCCAAGAAGGCCCGCCAGGTGCTGCTGTACGGCAGCGGCACGGAAGAGATCGAGTTCATCTACCAGGCCGAAGGCGCCAAGGGGCGCACGCGCACGGTCAAGCGCAGCCACCCCTTCGAAGGCGTGATCCCGAACTTCGAACGCCGCTACCGCGAGACCGACTCGGTCACCGTGCGTGAGGACCTGGCGCGCTACCAGGCCGCCAAGCCCTGCCCGCAGTGCCAAGGCTCGCGCCTGCGCCGCGAGGCCCGCCACGTGTTCCTGCAACCGGCTCAGGGTCCAGGCGGCAAGACCCAGGGCAAGGCCATCTTCGAGGTGGAACACGCCACCCTGGCCGATGCCTTCACGTATTTCGACACCCTGAAGCTGCAAGGCGCCAAGGCCGAGATCGCCGACAAGGTGGTGCGTGAAATCCGCTCGCGGCTGAAGTTCCTGAACGACGTGGGCCTGACCTACCTCAGCCTGGACCGCAGCGCCGACACGCTGAGTGGCGGCGAGGCCCAGCGCATCCGCCTGGCCAGCCAGATCGGCAGCGGCCTCACCGGCGTGATGTACGTGCTGGACGAGCCCAGCATCGGGTTGCACCAGCGCGACAACGAACGCCTGATCGGCACCCTGAAGCACCTGCGCGACCTGGGCAACAGCGTGCTGGTGGTGGAGCACGACGAGGACATGATCCGCGCCGCCGACCACGTGGTGGACATGGGGCCGGGCGCGGGTGTGCACGGCGGCCAGGTGGTGGCCGAAGGCACGCCGGTGGAAGTGGCCGGCAACCCGAATTCACTGACCGGCCGCTACCTGGGCCATGTGCTGAAGATCGCCGTGCCGAAGCTTCGCAACCTGCTGGCCAACAGCCCCGACCCGCGCACCCTGCGCATCACCGGCGCGCGCGGCAACAACCTGAAGAACGTGGCGGTGGACATCCCGGTGGGCCTGTTCACCTGCGTCACCGGCGTGTCGGGTTCCGGCAAGAGCACGCTGGTGAACGACACCCTGTATGCCGCGGTGGCGCGCAAGCTCTACGGCAGCCACCTGGAAGCCGCGCCCTACGACGAGATGGAAGGTCTGGACGCCTTCGACAAGGTGATCAATGTGGACCAGAGTCCCATCGGCCGCACGCCCCGCAGCAACCCGGCCACCTACACCGGGCTGTTCACGCCCATCCGCGAGCTGTTCGCCGAAGTGCCCGCGGCGCGCGAGCGCGGCTACGAAGCCGGGCGCTTCTCCTTCAACGTGGCCGGCGGTCGCTGCGAAGCCTGCCAGGGCGACGGCGTGCTGAAGGTGGAGATGCATTTCCTGCCCGACGTCTACGTGCCCTGCGACACCTGCGTGGGCAAGCGCTACAACCGCGAGACCCTGGAAATTCTGTACAAGGGCCGCAACATCCACCAGGTGCTGAACATGACGGTGGAAGAAGCGCACGGCTTCTTCAGCGCCGTGCCGGCCCTGGCGCGCAAGCTGCAAACCCTGCTGGACGTGGGCCTGGGCTACATCACGCTGGGGCAGAGCGCCACCACGCTGAGCGGTGGCGAGGCCCAGCGCGTGAAGCTGGCGCTGGAGCTGTCCAAGCGCGACACCGGCCGCACCCTGTACATCCTGGACGAGCCCACCACCGGGCTGCATTTCGCCGACATCGAGCTGCTGCTGAAGGTGCTGCACGCGCTGCGCGATGCGGGCAACACCATCGTCGTCATCGAGCACAACCTGGACGTGATCAAGACCGCCGACTGGGTCATCGACATGGGCCCCGAAGGCGGCGCCGGCGGCGGGCAGCAGGTGGTGGCCGGCACCCCGGAAGAAGTGGCGGCCTGCGAGGCCAGCCACACCGGGCGCTTCCTGAAGGCGACGCTGGCGCTGGCCTGAAGCCAGCGGCCCGGCGGCTTCAGGCCACCACCGTCACCCGGTCGCGCCCGCCCTTCTTGCTGGCGTACAGCGCCTGGTCGGCGCGCTCGATGAACTGGCGCGCGCTTTCGCCGCGGTGGTAGCTGGCCACGCCCAGCGAGATGGTCACGCGCTCCAGCACCTCCTGCGCACCCTTGCGGCGCACACGGCTGGCGGCCACGGTCTGGCGCAGCCGCTCGGCCACGCGCGCCGCGGCTTCAGCCGGCGTGCCGGGCAACAGCAGGGTGAATTCTTCGCCGCCCACTCGCGCGGCCAGCACGCCTTCGTTGCTCAGCTGGTTCAGCACCTGGGCCACGGCGCGCAGCACCTGGTCGCCAAAGCCGTGGCCGTAGGTGTCGTTGATGCGCTTGAAGTGGTCGATGTCCAGCATCACCACGCAGGGCGGCGCCCGGGTGGGGTCGGTCTGCAGCTCGGCCAGGCAGGCGGCCAGGCGCTGGTCGAAGGCGCGGCGGTTGGCCAGGCCGGTGAGGGCGTCCACCAGGGCGTCGCGGCGCGCGCGGCGGACTTCGTCGCGCAGGGTGTCGATCTCGCGCCGGCTGTCGGTCAGGTGCTGCTGCAGGGTGTCCATGGCGCTGCGCATCTGGCGCGCGCTGGCCAGGGCCTCGCCGGCGGCCTGGGCGCTGTCCTGGGACAGTTCGTTGGACAGCCGCGCCAGCACGGTGTCGAAGCGCGCGGTTTCGTCGCCGGCCTGCGCGGCCGAATCGGCCATGTTGCCCAGCACCTGCTGGAAGCCGTCGGTCACACGCTGCGCCAGGTCAGGGTCCACCTCGGCCACGTGCTTGCGGTACAGCGCCTCGGTGGCCGCTTCGTCCAGGTGGCCGTGGCGCGCAATCAGGTCGTCCACCGCGCCGTTCAGCGAGGGGTTGGTCTGCGCCACGTACTCGTACCAGATGGCGTAGCTCACCGGGTGCAGGGCCACGCCCTGACGCGACATCATGGGCACGGCCAGACGCAGCAGCTCGGCGCTGCGCTCGATGGATTCTTCGTATTTCACGCTTTTTAAGCCTCTGCCTTGCGCCCGACCCTTCCAGGGATTCAGGCGGCTCCAGGCTCCCTGGGGCTTTCGGTTCCACCACCGGTACTTTTTTGTTGTGGCGGCTGGCGACGGCGGCGGCGGGCCGTTCTTCAACAGAACAACCCGCTACAACCAAGCCAGCGGGTGAGTATCTACACTGCGCGCCTGTTGCCAATGGGGGAGACGCGCAAATGAGCCGGCTGGTCGAGTATTACTTCGCGCCGAATTCACCTTGGACCTACCTGGGCCACCAACGCCTGTGGGACATGGCCCGCGCTGCGGGCGCACGCATCGAGGTGCTGCCGGTGGACCTGGGCGGCAAGGTGTTCCCCATCTCGGGCGGGCTGCCGCTGGCCAAGCGCGCGCCGCAACGCCAGGCCTACCGGCTGGTGGAGCTGAAGCGCTTCTCGCAGTGGCTGGGCGTGCCGCTGAACCTGCAGCCCGACTACTTCCCGGTGAACCCGGACGACGCCTCGCGACTGACCATCGCGGTGCAGTTGCACGACGGTGCCGACGCTGCCATGCGCCTGGGTGGTGCGCTGCTGGCCGCGGTGTGGGTGCAACAGCGCAACATCGCCGACGAAGCCACGCTGGCCGCGCTGCTGGCCGAACAAGGCTTCCCCGAGGCGCGGCTGGAACAGGCGCACTCGCAGCGGGTGCACGACGCCTTCGAAACCTACACCGCGCGGGCCATTGACGCCGGCGTGTTCGGCGCCCCGACCTACGTGGTGGAAGGCGAACTGTTCTGGGGCCAGGACCGGCTGGATTTCCTCAAGCGCCGGCTGGCACAGCCATGAAGGCCCTGGCCGCCCTGCTGGCCGCGTTCACCGCAGCGGCCACCGCCGCGCCCTACGACGGCCCCCTGTTTGACGCCCACCTGCACTACAACGACGAGGCCTGCACGGCGAACGCCGCCTGCCCGCACCCGCTGCCCGACGTGCTGGGGCGCATGCAAAAAAGCGGCGTGCGCGCCATCGTGGCCAACAGCCGCCCGAACGACGGCACCAAAAACCTGGCCAGCGCCACCGAAGCCACCCGCGCCGCAGGCGTCACCGTGGTGCCCTTCGTGCGCCTGTACCGCAACCGCGACGACTACAGCACCTGGTTCGCCGACGAGAGCATCCACGCCATGGTGCTGGCCGAACTGGCCGCGGGCACGCCGGCCGGGCCCTACCGCGGCCTGGGGGAGTTCCACCTGTACGACAGCGCCAACGCCGATGGCCCGGTGGCCGTGAAGCTGATGCGCCTGGCCGCCGAGCGCGGCCTGGTGGTGCTGGCCCATGTGGACGACGTGGCGGTGGACAAGCTGATGGGCCACGCCCCAAAAGCGAAGCTGGTGTGGGCCCACACCGGCATTGGCGGCGCGCCCGTGGCGCGGGTGCGCGACCTGATGCGCCGCCATCCCACGCTGATGGGCGAGCTGAGCTACCGGCCCGGCCTCACCACCGAGGGCGGGCGCCTGGCGCCCGAGTGGAAGGTGCTGCTGACTGAACATCCCGACCGTTTCCTGGTCGGCTCGGACACCTGGGTCAACCAGCGCTGGCAATACTACGAAAGCCTGATGACCGAAGCCCGCCAGTGGCTGGGCGACCTGCCGCCGGCCGTGGCCCGGCGCATCGGCTGGGACAACGGCGCCGCGCTGTACGGCCTGCCCGCGCCGCGCTGAGCGTCCGGAAAAAAGGCAAGCATAAGCTTGCCTTTTTGCCAATCATGCAATCAAAATATTGCATGACCGACGACGAACTGGACCGCCTGCTGCGCGCGCTGGCCGACCGCACCCGCCGCGCGCTGATCGGGCGCCTGGCCGCCCAGCCCGGCGCCACGCTGAGCGCGCTGGCCGAGGGCGCGCCCTGCAGCCGCCAGGCGGTGTCGCAGCACCTGGCGCTGCTGGAAGCCGCCGGCCTGTTGCACACGCAGTGGCTGGGCCGCGAGAAACTCCACCACCTGGACCCCGCGCCGCTGGCCGCATTGCCCGGCCCCTGGCTGGACCCCGAGCGCTTTGCCGCCGCGCAGGCCGCGCTGGCGCAGGCCCGCAAGCGGCCTGCCATGGCGGTGCTGCCTCCGCGCGCCGATGCCATCACCCGCGCGCTGCTGCAGGCCCCCCCAGGCCCGCCGGCCGCCGCGCGGGTGGCCAGCCTGGCGCAAGCCATGGCGCTGCAAGCCTGGCTGGCCGGCACCGCCTGCGCCCTGACCAACCTGGGCCAGGCCCTGAAGGAACAAGGCGACGCTGGCCATCGCCGCGCCTACGCCAAACCCGCCGACGGCAGTTTCTCGATCGTGGAACACCTCTGGCACCTGGCCGACGTGGAAGAAGCCGGCTGGGCGCTGCGCTTTTCGCGCCTGCGGGACGAGAAGCGGCCGGCGCTGGCCGGCGTGGACGGCGACCTGCTGGCCGTGCAGCAGCGCTACCAGCAGCGGCCCTGGCGGGGCGCACTGCGACGCTTCGGCGCCCAGCGCAAGCGCGCCCTGGCCGCACTCAGCGCGCTGCTGGCCCACGGCGAGGCGGCGCTGGCCCGGCCTGCGCGCTTCGATGGCCGGCACGTGGACCTGGGCGAACTGCTGGCCGCCATGCAGGCCCATGACCTGGAACACCGGGCCGCCCTGGCCCAGTTGTGGAGCACACCATGAGCGCAAACGACCTGGCCGCCACGCTGGCCCGCCTTCAAGATGACCATGCCGGCGCGCCCGCTGTCGCGGCCCAGGCCTTGAACGACCTGGCGGCAGAACTGCGCGCCGACGACACCGGCGCCGACGCCCTGCGCCTGGCCGAGCACGTGATGCTGGGCCACTGCGGCGATGCGGGTGCGTTGCGGTGCTGGCTGGCCCGGCTGCCCACGGGTCTGGCCGACCGGCCGCCCACCGCCGCCGCGGTGCAGCGCGCAAGCTGGGCCGCCGCGCAACTGGACCGGGGCCCCGCCACCGCGCCGCCGCTGCCGCAGCGCTGGCGCGCGCTGCAGAGCGTGGCGCTGGCCTGGGTGGCGCGCGGCGAGTGTGATCGTGCCGCTCAGGTTCTGGCCGACGAAGAACGCGCAGCCGCGGCCGAGCCCGAAGCAGCGGCCCTTCAGCCCCTGGCCGCCAGCGCCAACAACCTGGCGCTGCACCTGCGCGAAGCACCAGACCGCAGCACAGCGCACACCGCCTTGATGCTGCAGGCCGCCGCCACGTCAGCGCGGCTGTGGGCCCGTGCAGGGACCTGGCTGAGCGTGGAGCGCGCCGAGTACCAACTGGCGCTGTGCCATGCCGCTGCGGGCCGGCCAGGGCCTTCGCTGGGCCATGCCCGTCAGTGCCTGGCCCTGTGCGAGCGCGAAGGTGCCGACGCAGCGGAGCGCTTTTTCGCCCACGAAGCGCTGTGGCATGCGCACCGTGCCGCGGCCGATGCCGCAGCCCAGCAGGCGGCCCACCAGGCCATGGTGGCGCTGCTGCCCCAGGTGCAGGACGCCGACCTGCAGGCCTGGTGCGCTTCGGTGCTGCAGGGCCTGCCCAGCCCCTGAACTGCAAACCCGTCAGGCAATAAAAAACCGGCCACATGGGCCGGTTGGCTCGGTCGCTGCGCCAAGGGCTCGAGCCCTGGCGCCGCGGCCAGCAGGGTTCACTTCAGGTGGCCGTTGATCAGCTTGGTCATCTCGAACATCGACACCTGGGCCTGCTTGAAGATTTCCTTCAGCTTGGCGTCGGCATTGATCATGGTCTTCTTGACCTTGTCCTGCAGACCGTTCTTCTTGATGTACTCCCACACCTTCTTGGTGACCTCGGTCCGCGGCATCGGCTTTTCGCCGATGACTGCGGCCAGCGCGGCGCTGGGGGTCATGGCCTTCATGAAGGCCGCGTTCGGCGTGCGCTTCTTTGCCGGTGCCTTCTTGGCTGCCGCCTTCTTGGCGGGAGCAGCCTTCTTGGCCGGCGCGGCCTTCTTGGCGGGAGCGGCCTTCTTGGCCGGGGCCTTCTTCGCGGGCGCGGCCTTCTTGGCCGGCGCCGCCTTCTTCGCCGCCGCCTTCTTGGCGGGAGCCTTCTTCGCAGTTGCCATTTCGAATTACTCCATCAAGTGAGTTGTTGATGTGCCGGAATCCGGGCGGCGGCACATGGCCAAACGCTTCTCTCTTGATTCCTGCGCCCGCAATGGTACTGCCCTCTACGCACAGTGAGAAGCGGTTTTCCCTCGTGGAGCGCACTTTCTTCCCTCGTAAAACGCGCTTTTGTCGCCCGCAGGCATCACATTGGCACGCAGCACTCGCACCGTGCGCGAGACAACCCGGCTTGCGGCGGGAGCGCGGCACGCTGCCTCGGCGCTATGCTCATGGCCATGAAACTCATCGTTCGTTGGCTCTTGCTGGCCGCCGCCCTGCTGCTGGTGGCGCACCTGTACCCCGGGGTCACGGTCAGGAGCTTCGGCTCGGCCATGGTGGCGGCGCTGGTGCTGGGCCTGTTGAACACCTTGGTCCGGCCGCTGCTGGTGCTGCTGACGCTGCCGGTGACGCTGGTCACCTTGGGGCTGTTCCTGTTCGTGATCAACGCGCTGATGTTCTGGGCCGCCGCCAGCCTGCTGGACGGACTGGAGGTCACGGGCTTCGCCGCGGCGCTGATCGGTTCGGTGATCTACAGCCTGTGCAGCATGGTGATCGACGTGGCCATCGAGCGGCTGTTCAGCCGCTCGGATTCCTGACCGGCAGCGGCTGTTCAACCGCTCGGACGCCTGAGCCGCCGCCGCTATTCCTGCGGCTGCTGACGCTGCGGCCCGCGTGAATCGGCCATCAGCTGGCGCTGCTGCGCCAGCAGGTCTCGCAGCCGCGCGTCGATGACCGAGGCTTCGATGAAGTCGGCCTGCGTGCGCTGGCGCGCCAGGCGCTGGCCGGCCCGCAAGCGGTCGATGGCGCCGCCCAGGTCACCGATGGCCGCCCGCGATTCGGCTTCGGCGCGCACCGCGCGCAGCTTCAGCCCCAGGCGGTCGGCCACTTGCGACAGCGCGGTCCACGCGGCACTGTCCTTGCGGTGCTCGGCGGTCCAGGTTTGCAGGGCTTCGGCGCTGGCGCGCAACGCGGCATCGGCCGCCGCCTGGTCCGCGCCGGCGCTGGCCTGCCAGGCGAGTGCCGCCTGCGCGCGCTGCAGCTGGGCCGGCCGGGACTCGTCGTCGCGCAAGCGCGCCAGCCGGTCCATGGCCCGCGCGGCATCACCGCGCTGCAGCGCCACCTGCGCGCCCAGCAGCGCCAGCGCACGCTCAGCCGCGGCGTCTTCGCGGCTGATGCCCGAACGCGGCAGGGCCCAGGCCGCCGCCCAGGCCCGCTCGGCGCGCGCGCTGTCGCGCAGCAGCGCGGAGGCCAGCGCACTGGCGTACAGGGCCGCCGCGCGCTCGTTGGGTCCCGCGCTGGCGGTGTTGCTGTCCAGGTCCTGCAGGCGCGCCAGGGCCTGGCTGGACGGGTCCATCAGCACGCGCGCACGGGCCTGCATCAGGCTGTGCCACAACAGCGGTCGCGGTGCAGTGCCGCTGGACGCGGCGCGCTGGCGCGCCTCGCCGATGCGTTCGGTGGTGAGCGGGTGGCTGCGCAGGTAGGGGTAGGCGCCGCTGTCGTTCAGACGGTTGGCGTGGTCCAGCTTCTCGAACATGGCGGCCATGCCGGCACCGGCAAAGCCCGCACCTTCCAGCACGGCCAGTCCCACCCGGTCGGCCTCGCGTTCCATGTCGCGCGAAAAATTCAGCTGCCCCTGCGCCGCCGCAGCCTGGCTGCCCATCACCGCGGCTTGCGCCACATCGGCGTTGTTGGCGCGGCTGGCCACCAGCATGCCCAGGATCATGGCCGCCATGGCCAGGTTGCCCTGGCGCGAGGCGCTGACCGAGCCCCGCGCGATGTGGCGTTGCGTGACGTGAGACAGCTCGTGCGCCAGCACCGACGCCAGTTCGTCGCGCGTGGCGGTCATCGCGATCAGGCCCAGGTGCACCCCCACGTAGCCGCCCGGCAAGGCGAAGGCGTTGACGCTGCGGTCGCGCACCAGAAAAGCTTCCCATGCGAACTGGGTGTCCACATCGGCGCCAATGTCGCCGCGCTGGCGCGCCGCGCTCACCAAGGGCGACCAGGTGGCCTGCAGGTAGTCCAGCAGCGGGGCGTCATCCATGTAGTCGGGGTCGCGCCGGATCTCGCGCATGATCTGCTCACCCAGGCGCTTTTCGGCGCCCACCGACACATCGTCGGACACCGCCTCGCCCAAGGCCGGCAGGCGCACCGCCGAGGGTGGCGAGGCCGAAGGCGCCGCCTGTGCGTGCAGCGCCGGCGAGACCGGGAGCGCCAGTGCCCCCGCCAGGCACAGCGCCAGGGCGCGCGAGGGAAGCCGGGGGGCGACAGGTCTCATTCGCCTATCATGGCACCGACCGGTTTCCCCCTTGTTTCCAGCCATGAACTCCGCCCTCACCCACTTCGACGCCCAGGGCCAGGCCCACATGGTGGATGTGGCCGACAAGGCCGAGACGCACCGGGTGGCACGTGCCCAGGGGCGCATCCGCATGCTGCCGGCCACCATGGCGCTGATCGCCAGCGGCCAGGCGAAGAAGGGCGACGTGATCGGCATCGCCCGCATCGCCGCCATCCAGGCCACCAAGCGCACGGCCGAGCTCATCCCGCTGTGCCATCCGCTGCCGCTGACGCGCGTGACGGTGGACTTCGAACTGCACCCTGACGACAACAGCGTCAGCTGCACCGCGCAGGCCGAAACGCGCGGGCGAACCGGCGTGGAAATGGAAGCGCTGACCGCCGTGCAGGTGGGGCTGCTGACGGTCTACGACATGTGCAAGGCCGTGGACCGCGGCATGGTGATGACCGACATCCGCCTGCTGGAAAAAAGCGGCGGCAAGTCGGGCCATTGGGTGGCTGGCGACACGCCTGCGCCCTGAACGCGGCGGCCCGCTCAGGGCCGCGTGAATTCGCGCCAGTCGTGGTGCTGCTGCGGCGCCTGGCACTGGAAGGCGCGCTCCACGCCATCGGGGCGCTCACAGTCGGCGAAGAACTCGTCGGCACCGGGGTTGCGAAATTCGCGCAGCCGCGCCGCGAGGTAGCGCGCGCGGTCCACGTCGCCGCGCTCGGCCAGCGCGCGCGACCAGGCCACCATCAGGCGCGTGTCCAGCAGGTGGTGCGGCGCCCGGCGCATGGCTAGGCGCTGGGCCGCGTCATCGGCGGGCTCGCCGGTGGTCAGGGCCGCGTAGTCGGCATGGTGGCCGAACAGCCAGCTGTGCTGGCCGCTGGACACGCGCTGGGCCAGCGGCGCGGGGTTGGCGGGGGGCGCGTAAATGACCACCACCGACATGTAGTCCACCACGGTCACCGCGGCCGCCAGCAGCATGGCCAGCCCCAGGGCCGTGCCCGCCGGCTCGAAGTGCATGGCCGGCGCGGCCGCCTCACGTTGCGGCGCTGGCGCTTCGGCCTGCGACGCCTGGCCCAAGGCAAACCCGAAGGCAAAGGCGGCGGGCAGCAGGAAGTACAGGTACCACAGGGGGTATTCAAGCAGGCTGTGCACCAGGATCAGCGCTACCACCATCCAGGCGCTGCGCGCAGCGATGCCAGCGTCACCCTCGGGGGGCCACACCCGCTGTCCGGCGCGCCACAGCGCCCAGCCCAGCAGGCCCACGGTGGCCAAGGCCAATGGCAGGCCCATTTCCACCGCCAGGTGCAGCGGAAGGTTGTGCACGTGGTCGAAGAAGGCCACCGGTCGGCCGGGGAATTCGGTCAGCGTCCAGGCCAGGTTGAATTCCCCAAAGCCCACGCCGCGCAGCGGCTGCTGCGCGATCAGCGCCAGCGTGTTGCTCCAGATGCCGAAGCGCGAGCTGGAGATGTCGCCGCGCCGCGGCGGCGTGGGCGCGGCCCCACCGGCCACGGCGGCGGCTTCGGCCAGCGCTTCCCATTGCTGGAACAGCAACCAACCCACCCCGTACACCAACGGCGCGGCCAGCAGGGTGGCGCGGGCGGCGCGCGGCAGGCGCTTGTCCAGCGCGCCCCACAGCGCCAGCAGCGCCATGTCCAGGGCGCCTGTGCGTGAACCGGTGAGCACCACCGCGCCGGCCAGCAGGGGCACCAGCAGCACGGCGGTCAAGCGGTCCAGCCGGCCCAGCGCCTGAAGCGCCGCCAGCGCCACCAGCGACCACACCAGCAGGCTGGCCAGGTGGTTGGGCTGGCGCAGGTTGCCCACCGCCCGCCGCACCAGACCCGAAGCCGCCACCAGCGTGCCGTCGGTCCAGGCCGGCGCGAACACCTGCACGAAGGCCACCATCGCACTCAACAGCCCGGCCACCAGCAAGGCAAACAGGAAGACCGAGAACACCTCGGCGGCGCGGTCCTCACGGGCCAGTGCCGCACCGGCATGCACCACCGCACCGGCGCACACCAGCACCGCCAGATTGGCCAACGCCATCTCCGCCGGCAAGGCGCCTGCCAGCCAGGTGAACAGCACCGACACCCCCATCAGGCCCAGCGCCGCCAGCACCGGACCGCCCGCTCGCCAGGGCCGGGCCGATGACTGGCGGTACAAGGACAGCATCAGCACACTCACGCCCCACAGCGCCAGCGACAGGCACTGGTTCAACAGCGTGGGCGACGGTGGCAGGCTGGCGGCCAACAGGGGGGGAGCGGCCACCGCAGGCACCAGCACCCAGGCGGGCCAGGCGGTGGGGTCGACGTGAACAGCAGGGGTGAAAGCAGGCATGGGGGGCGGGGCACCGGGTCGGCAGGGAGATCCCGGTCATGGAACGGGCCGACGGCTGGCCCGTGCCAAACGCCGGCCCGGATTGTGGTGCATGTTCGGCCGCGTCCTGCTGGCGTTGCGCCCATGAAAAAAGGGCCCCGATGGGGCCCTCTTTGAGAAGCAGCACTAGGCTGCTGTCAGATTACTGCTTGCACCAGCCCAGGGCCAGGCAGGAGCCGGTCTGGGTCCAGCGCAGCACGCCGTTGTCGATGGTGGGATCGGCCACGAAGGTCTTGCTGTCAACCTTGGCGTCACCGGTCACGGTCACGACGCCGTCGACCACGCCCAGGGACGTCACGTTGGCGGGCATGGTGGCCGGGGCGGCCGGGATGCCGTTGGTGCCCAGGTCGCAGTCAGCCTTCGGCAGCGGGGTGTTCATGCAGTCCACCACGGCCTTCTGGTACGACTCGGCCACCGACATCACGTTGGCGAAACGGGCCTTCTTCGTGTAGTCCTGGTAAGCCGGCAGGGCCACGGCGGCCAGGATGCCGATGATCGCCACGACGATCATCAGTTCGATCAGGGTGAAACCTTGTTGGACGCGCTTCATGCTGTAACTCCTTGAGAGTGGGTTTGGGGTGGAAGACGGGTTCTTATTTGCAGATGGTGTGCCAGGGGCCTGTGGCAGGGTGCGGGGGTGTGGACTGCCAGATTCGTCACGCCGCGGAGGCCGGGTGTGCCGCAATTCGTCGATACCTCTGGTTGCGGCACTGACCAATTTGGTCAGTCTGACGAATTTCAGTCGAGCGAGATGACCTGACCCGCCACCAGCGCTTGCACCTGGTGAACCAGGCCCAGACCCAGCACCTCGCGCATCACGGTGTCGGTTTCGCCCGGCTTGATGTGCGTGATGTACACCGTCAGCGGCGCGGCATCGGGCCCCAGCTGGGCCAGTTCATGGGCCAGCGCGGTGGGGCACAGGTGACGGCTGATGCGGGCGAGCTGGCGCTCGCCATCACGGAAAGCGGTTTCGATCACCAGCGCGGCCACCCGCATCTGCGCCAGCCGCGCCCACAGCGCCGGGTTGGGCCCGGTGTCGCCGGTGTACACCCAGGCGCCCTGGTTCGACCCTTCGGCACCCAGCACCGCATAGCCCACCGCTGGCACGGTGTGGTGGGCGCTGAGCACTTCAATGCGCCGCGCGCCCAGGCGCACCACCTGGCCCACCTCGATGGGTGAAAACGCCAGCACCGGCGCGTCGGCCGAGGGCAGGCGGGTGAAGTCGGGCCAGATCACACCGTTGAAGATGTGCTGGCGCAATGCGTCGATGGTGGCCGGCAGCGCATGCACCTTGATCGGGGCGCGGCCCACGCGGCGGCGCATCACGCTGTCGGCCAGCAGGCCCACCGACAGCACATGGTCCAGGTGGGAATGCGACAGCAGGATGTGGTCGATGCGCGCCAGCTCGTCGAGCGTGAGGTCGCCCACGCCGGTTCCGGCATCGATGAGCACGTCGTCGTCCAGCAGGAAGGAGCTGGTGCGGCTGCCCTGCGCAATGGAACCCGAACAGCCAAGAACGCGAACTTGCATGAAGTGAGGTGCCGGGCCCAAGGGCCTGCACACGAGCAGATTCAAACGGAAGCGTTGCGACCACGCCCCGCGGGGGGCCTAACGCCAGCGGCAGACATGGTGCGGCCGAGGCGCCTGCTGCACAAGGCAGCATGACGGGCATTCTGGGGGGAGCATCGGCCCCGCAAGGCAGGCTTTGCAAGGCGCCGTGAATTGCATCACGCGCCGTTAAGGGGCCACGGCGGGCGAGCCGCAGCCCGGGTTCAGTGCTGGACGAACTGCATCTGGGTGCCGGCCAGCTCGATCACGTCGCCGTTTTTCAGGTGCACCGAGTCCCCCACCAGCGGCGAACCATTGATGTTGGGGCGGCTGCCGCCTTCGACATGGGCGATGACATAACCCCCAGGACGCTTGGTGATGGACGCCACCTGCACGCCCGGCTTGCCCACGGTGGTGACCACCTTGGTGAGCGTGACCTCGCGACCGGCCGCCGCACCATTGAGCACCCTGATCGATGCCGGCGACGTGGCATTGCTGCCCGCGCCCAGGTTGCCGAAGCCCGACAGCGCGCTGGCCGCCACGGTGTGGGAGAAGCCCGACGCATGGCCCGAACTGGCGGCGGCGCCCTGGGTGCCGGGCCGCATGACCATGGTCTTTTCGTATTCGCCGCTCTCGTCCAGCAGGTACTTGATCTTGTACTTGCCGATCTCGACGGTGTCGTTGTGCACCAGCAGCTGCTTCTTGATGGCCTTGCCGTTGATGTAGGTGCCGTTGGTGCTGTTCAGGTCTTCGATGAAGACGTCCTGCCCCACCATCTGCAGCACCGCGTGCTCGCCACTGACCGCCAGGTTGTCGATGACGATGTCGTTGTAGGGACGCCGGCCGAGCGTGGTCTTGTCCTTGATGATCTGGACTTCCTTGATGACCACACCGTCGAGCGACACGACCAGCTTGCCCATGGGCTATCCTTTTTTTCCGTCGGCTTTTTTGCTCCAGCCCGTCTCCCCGCTGCCGATGCGCAAGGCGCACCAAAGCGTCTTCAGCGCCGGAAAGGCCACCAGGAACGCGCGTGCGGTGCGGTGCCTCCGGCCACTCGGACCAGGATCAAGGAGATATTATCCTTTCCACCCGCGTCATTGGCCGCATCCACCAAAGCCCGGCCCGCAGACTCCAGAGAGTCGTGCATCTGCAACGTTTGGCCCAGGCTTGCATCGTCCAGCATGTCCGACAGCCCGTCCGAGCACATCAGGTAGATGTCGCCGGCCTGGGTGTCGTGCAGGTGGGTTTCCAGCAGCACCGTGTCTTCCACCCCCACGGCGCGGGTCACCAGGTTCTTGTTGGCCGAGAACACCGCCTGCTCGGGCGTGATGAGGCCAGCGTCGATCTGTTCCTGCAGCAGCGAGTGGTCGCGCGTGATCTGCACGAACTGGTCGCCCCGAAGGCGGTAGGCGCGCGAATCGCCCACATGACCCAGCAGCAGGCGCCCGGCGCGGAACACCGCCACCACCAGCGTCGTGCCCATGCCGGCGTACTGCGGGTTGGAATTGGCCGCGTTGAAGATGGCCCGGTTGGCGTTGTCCACGCAGATGTCCATCGCGCGGCGCACGTCGGGGTCGCTGGCGTTGTCAGCCGCTTCGTGCAGCCAGCGGCCCAGCTCGCTCTTGATGAACTCGGTGGCCATGCCGCTGGCCACTTCACCGGCGTTGTAGCCGCCCATGCCGTCGGCCAGCACGGCCAGGGCGTTGGCCTCGTCCAGGGCCACCGCATCTTCATTGTTCGAGCGTGCCCGACCCTTGTCGATGGCATGGAAGAACTCGAAGGTCATGGGGGCTGTGGGAAGGCTGGAACGGCGCATGCGCCCGAACACCGATTGTGCCTTGCTTCAAGACAGGTCAAGCCCCTGCGGCGGCGCAGCGCCGCAGCGCCTGGGCCAGGGCGTCGGCGGTGGTCGGGCGCTGCTGGGGCGGCTTCTGCAGTGCCCAGGCCACGGCCTCGGCCAGTCCCGGCGGCAGGTCAGGGCGCAGCAAACGCAGGTCCGGCGCCGGCGCTTGTGCCACTTGGCGCAGCAACTGCCCCAGCGAGTCCGACTCGAAGGGCAATCGGCCGGCCAGCAGTTCGAACAGGGTCACGCCCAGGCCCCACACGTCGGTGGCCGGCGTTTCGCCCAGGCCTGCCAGCTGTTCCGGGGCGCTGTAGGCGGGGCTGCCCAGGTTCAGGCCGGTGCGTGTGGCCGCGGCGCCGTCCAGCCGGGCCAGCCCAAAGTCGGCCAGCCGCAGCACGCCGGCCGGCAGGTCGGCCAGCACATTGGCCGGCTTCAGGTCCCGGTGCAGCACGCCGCGGCCGTGGGCATGGTGCAGTGCAGCCGCCAGGCGTGCGCCCAGTGCGGCCACCTGCTGCGGGGGCAGCAGCGCGGGTGCGCGCACGTGCCGGCCCAGGTCGCCCCCCGCGACGAGGTCGGTCACCATCCAGGCCTGCGCTGCGTCCACGCCGAAGCGCCGCAAGTGCAGGATGTCCGGGTGCTGCAGTTGCTGCAGCACCTGGGCCTCGCGCAGGAAGCGCTCGCGCCACTCCCGCGCCTGCGCGGGCGTGGCGTCGACGGCCACCGCCAGGCGCTTGAGCGCCACGGTCTCGCCACTGCCCAGGTCCAGCGCCTCGAACACCTCGGCCCCCCGGCCGCCACCCAGTCGACGCAGCAGACGGCAACCGCCCAGGTCGGCGATTGCCGCGCCGCCGGACTGCCCTGGCTGGGTATCGGCCCCGCTGCTGATCATGTGTGGCCCGGCCCGTGTGCCGCCCTGAATGTTCAGTCGGCAAGTTAGCACAGTCCCTTCGGCGGTCCCCGGCGCCCCGGCGCCAGCCTCAGTCGGCCAGCGTCAACACCAGAGCGAGGCTGGACGACACCGCCAGCGGCGCGGCCAGCCGGCCGGCTCTTGCGGAGGCGGCGGCGTCGCCCGGCTGCACCTGCAGAGGCTGGCTCAACTCGGCCAGCTTGGGCCGGCGCGCGTCCAGCACCCGCAGCGCCACCCCGTGGCGCTGGCGCAGGCGCTGGGTCAGGGGGGGGAGGGGGCCTTTGGCCAGCATCCAGTCAAAACGGACGTTGCCGCACTGTGCCAGCAAGGCAGGTTCCAGCGCCTGGCGCTGCTGGTCGGCCCACTGCGTGCGCCAATGTTCGCGCGCGCTGTGGGACAGCCACTTGCCGATGCGGTGGGTCATGCGCGGCGCGCAGGCCACCATCACCCACAGGCTGGGCTCATTGCCTCGGGCCAGCAGGGGTTCCAGAAGACGCCGGGCGTGGGCCGCGTCGTCATAAAAGACGGCCATTCGTTCCATTGCATAGCTCCTTGGCTGTGGGGATTCAGGCGACGGGCAAGGCCGGGCTGGCCGGGTCTTGGGTCTGGCTTCGACGCAGGCCCCACCAGCCGGCCAGCAGCACCCCGGCCACCATCGTGGCGTAGGTGGCCAGGCGGGCGGGCAGGTGGGGGTCGAAAACGGGGGCCAGCATGGGTTCACTGACAATCATCTTGGCCGCCGTGAACGCCAGCACGCCGGCGCCCAGGTAGGTGATGGCCGGGTAGCGGTCAATGAGCTTGAGCACCAAAGAGCTGCCCCAGACCACGATGGGCACGCTGATCAGCAGGCCGATGACCACCAGGTCGAAAGCGCCGTGGGCCGCCCCGGCCACGCCCAGCACGTTGTCCACGCCCATCAGGGCGTCGGCCACGACGATGGTCTTCATCGCTCCCCAGAAGGTGTTGGCCACCGGGCCGTGTTCGTCACTGCTGCCGGCGGGCACCAGCAGCCGGTAGGCGATCCACACCAGGCCCAGGCCGCCCACCAGCATCAAGCCGGGAACCTTCAGCAGCCACACCACCACCAGCGTCATCGCGGCGCGAACGGCGATGGCACCGACCGTGCCCCAGAGCACAGCACGTTTTCGCAGATGGTCAGGCAGGTTGCGGGCGGCCATCGCGATGACGATGGCGTTGTCGCCCGCAAGGACGATGTCGATCAGGATGATCGCGAGAAGGGCCGAAAACCAGGCCGACGACAGGAATTCCATGGTTGCTCCGAGTCTGTGTTGGTCGACAAACGACGCACAGGCGCACGAGGCAACACCCGGACAGGAAGCTCACGGCCACCCTCGAGGCGTCGCATCACGCGACAGCGCATCGAAGGTCTGGCTCGGCATGGAGTGATTTGCAAATCGCCTGACGGGCCGGAAGTGTTGAGCTTCGTATTGACGGCCTGTCGTCCCCCGCAACGCGACCTATATCCCCCTGGGTCGGAACGGTTGGAGCTACTCCCCTTCTGGCGAGTATTAAACCAGATGGGGCAATGCCATGGGCGCCTTCAGGGGCTTAGGCCGTGCGGGGCTCGGCCTGCGGCGCCAACTTTTCACGCCGGCGCTTCAGCAACAGGCCCACGGCCACCACCAGCACGGCGCCCACCGCCCCCGCGGTCGTGACGACGGCATGCGGCAGTTCGCCAAAGCGTGCGGCAACCGCCGGGTCGGTGAACAGCATCTCGCCGGCCAGGAAACCCAGCAAGGCCGCACCGATGGTGATGATGATGGGGAAGCGCTGCATCACCTTCAGCAGCAGCGTGCTGCCGAAGATGATGAGCGGGATGCTGATGCCCAAGCCCGCCACCAGCAGCACCAGGTTGCCCTTGGCCGCGGCGGCCACGGCCAGCACGTTGTCCAGGCTCATCACCAGGTCGGCCACCAGAATGGTTCGCACGGCCGACATCAGGCTGCTCTGGGCATGATCACCGCCCTCTTCATCGCCATCGTCTTCCAGCAGCAGGGTCACGCCGATGTAGAACAGCAGCACGCCGCCCACGATCTTCAACCACGGCCACTTCAGCATTTCCACCGCGATCAGCGTCAGCACGATGCGCATCACGATGGCCGCCGCGCTGCCGAAGAAGATGGCCTTCTTTTGCTGGTGCGGGGGCAAGGAGCGCGCCGCCAGCGCGATGACCACCGCGTTGTCACCCGACAGCAGGATGTTGGCCAGGATGATGGAGCCGAGCGCGGCCCAGAATGCGGCGGAGGTGTATTCCATGGTGCGCGCAGTCTAGAAAGACATCGGGCCCGCGGCGTGCGTGGAACTACGCACACGGCGGGCCCGCGGGGCGAAGAGAGGCCGACCTAGATCAACGCCTTCAGCAGCTTGGCCATCTCGCTGGGGTTGCGGGTGACCTTGAAGCCGCACTCTTCCATGATGGCCAGCTTGGCGTCGGCGGTGTCCGCGCCGCCGCTGATCAGCGCCCCGGCATGGCCCATGCGCTTTCCGGGCGGGGCCGTCACACCGGCGATGAAGCCCACGATGGGCTTCTTCATGTTGGCCTTGCACCAGCGCGCCGCTTCCGCCTCGTCCGGCCCGCCGATCTCGCCGATCATGATGACGGCGTCGGTGTCCGGGTCCTCGTTGAAGGCCTTCATCACGTCGATGTGCTTCAACCCGTTGATCGGGTCGCCGCCGATGCCCACCGCGCTGGACTGGCCCAGCCCGATTTCGGTCAGCTGCGCCACCGCCTCATAGGTCAGCGTGCCCGAGCGTGACACCACCCCGATGCGGCCCTTGCGGTGGATGTGCCCCGGCATGATGCCGATCTTGATTTCTTCCGGCGTGATCGTGCCCGGGCAGTTCGGCCCCAGCAGCAGCGTGCGCTTGCCGCCCGCGGCTTCCTTGGCCTTCATCTTGTTTCTGACTTCCAGCATGTCCCGGATCGGGATGCCTTCGGTGATGCAGATCGCCAGGTCCAGGTCGGCCTGCACCGCTTCCCAGATGGCTGCGGCCGCCCCGGCGGGCGGCACGTAGATCACGCTGACCGTCGCGCCGGTCTGCTGCTTCGCATCGGCCACGCTGGCGTAGATGGGAATGCCTTCGAAGTCTTCGCCGGCCTTCTTCGGGTTCACGCCCGCCACGAAGCAGTTCTTGCCGTTGGCGTAGTCGCGGCACATGCGGGTGTGGAACTGACCCGTCTTGCCCGTGATGCCCTGCGTGATGACCTTGGTGTCCTTGTTGATCAGGATGCTCATATCGGTTCCTTACTTGACGGCCGCAACGATCTTGGTGGCGGCTTCCGCCATGGTGTCTGCCGAGATGATCGGCAGGCCGGAGTCCTTCAGCATCTTCTTGCCCAGGTCCTCGTTGGTGCCCTTCATGCGCACCACCAGCGGCACCTGCAGGTTCACCGCCTTGCACGCCGCGATCACGCCTTCGGCGATGGTGTCGCACTTCATGATGCCGCCGAAGATGTTGACCAGGATGCCCTTGACGCTCTTGTTCTTGAGCATGATCTTGAAGGCCTCGGTCACCTTCTCGGCCGTGGCGCCACCGCCCACGTCCAGGAAGTTGGCCGGCTCGCCGCCGAACAGCTTGATGGTGTCCATCGTCGCCATCGCCAGGCCCGCGCCGTTGACCAGGCAGCCGATGTTGCCGTCCAGGCTGATGTAGCTGAGGTCGAACTTGCTGGCTTCCACTTCCGCCGGGTCTTCTTCGTCCAGGTCGCGGTAGGCCACGATCTCGGGGTGGCGGTACAGGGCGTTGCTGTCGAAGTTGAACTTGGCGTCCAGCGCGATCAGGTTGCCCTTGGAGTCGCGGTTCAGCGGGTTGATTTCCACCAGCGACGCGTCGGTCTCCATGTAGCAGCGGTACAGGTTCTTCAGCAGCGTGATGGCTTGCGTGACGGTGTCGCCGCTCATGCCCACGGATTCGGCCACCTTCTTGGCCTGCGCGTCGGTCAGGCCGACCAGCGGGTCCACCAGCTCGGTGATGATCTTCTCGGGGGTGGAATGCGCCACCTCTTCGATGTCCATGCCGCCTTCGCTGGAGCAAATCAGCGCCACCTTCTGCGAGCCGCGGTCGGTGACCAGCGAGACGTAGAACTCCTTGCTGATGTCCGCGCCTTCTTCGATGTACAGGCGGCGCACCTTCTGGCCTTCGGGGCCGGTCTGGTGGGTCTTCAACTGCATGCCCAGGATCTGGCCGGCCAGGTCCTTGACCGAGTCAACGCTCTTGGCCACCTTCACGCCGCCGCCCTTGCCGCGGCCACCGGCGTGGATTTGCGCTTTCACCACCCAGACGCTGCCGCCCAGCTTCTGCGCCGCTTCGGTCGCTTCCTGCACCGTGAACGCCGGGTAGCCCTTGGGCACCGGCACCGCAAACTGGCGCAGGATTTCCTTGCCTTGGTATTCGTGGATCTTCATCTGGCTTCGCTCGTTTCAAGCAGGTGGAAGGGCCCGGGCGTGACGGACCGCGCGTCCGCAGGGGCGGTGGCGGAGGGGACGTCAGGCGGGGGATGCGGGCGTGCGGCGGCCACCCTGGGACGGGCGGGGCATTGCGGAAGTGGCGGAATTTAGCATGCTGCATCGCGGCAAACAGCCCATGCAGGCTTCGGGCGCCCGATGCACGCACAGGGGCCGGAGCGCAGGGTCAGGCCCCGTCGTCGCCCTTGACCACCTTGCGCACCACCTCGGACGAAAAGCCGCGCCCGGCCAGGAAGCGCATTTGCTTCATGCGGCCGGCGGAATCGGGGGCGGCTGTGCCGTACTTGCGTTGCCACAGGGCGCGGGCGCGGTCGAGTTCGGTGTCACGCAGTTGCTGGCGGGTGGTGGCGTCCAGATCCACCCCATGCTGGCGCAACTCACCTTCGATGCGCGCATTGCCAAAGCGCTGGGCACGCACCTGTACGCGGCTTTCGATGAAGCGCGCATCGCTCAGGTAGCGATGGGCTTGCAGCCAATCCAGCATCGCGTCCACCTCGGCGGCGTGGTCCACGGGTTCGTCAGCCGCAAGATCCTGATTGTCCGTGGCCGGCTCGAGTTCAGCGTCCGCCTCGGAGACCGCATGGCCACGCGGCGCCGCATGCGGCGCCGCGGCCAGCCGCAGCAGCCGCTGACGCAATTCAGACCGGCTGTGCTCGCGCTGCGACAGCCACTGAAGCGCGCGCACCTTCAGCGACAGGGGTCGCTTGGCGTTCACTCCGCAGGGAGGATGGCGGGCAGCAGCGGCACGCCCAGCGATTCACGCACCTTGTTCTCGATTTCATGCGCGATGTCGGGGTTCTCGCGCAGGAACTCGCGCGCGTTGTCCTTGCCCTGGCCGATCTTTTCGCCGTTGTAGGCGTACCAGGCACCGGACTTTTCCACCACCTTGGCCACCACGCCCATGTCGACGATTTCGCCTTCGCGGCTGATGCCTTCGCCGTACAGGATGTCGAACTCGGCCACCTTGAAGGGCGGGGCCACCTTGTTCTTGACGACCTTCACCTTGGTTTCGCTGCCGATGACTTCTTCGCCGCGCTTGATGCTGCCGGTGCGGCGGATGTCCAGGCGCACCGAGGAGTAGAACTTCAGTGCATTGCCGCCGGTGGTGGTTTCGGGGTTGCCGAACATCACGCCGATCTTCATGCGGATCTGGTTGATGAAGATGACCATGGTGTTGGTCTTTTTCACCGTGGCGGTCAGCTTGCGCAGGGCCTGGCTCATCAGCCGGGCCTGCAGGCCGGGCAAGGAGTCGCCCATTTCGCCCTCCAGTTCGGCCTTGGGCGTGAGCGCGGCCACCGAGTCGATGATGACCAGGTCCACCGAGCCGGACCGCACCAGCGAATCAACGATTTCCAGGGCTTGCTCGCCGGTGTCGGGCTGGCTGATCAGCAGTTCCTGCAGGTTCACGCCCAGCTTCTGCGCGTAGCCGGTGTCCAGCGCGTGTTCGGCGTCGATGAAGGCGCAGGTGCCGCCCACCTTCTGCATCTGGGCCACCACCTGCAGTGTGAGGGTGGTCTTGCCCGAGGATTCCGGGCCGTAGATTTCAACCACCCGGCCGCGCGGCAGGCCGCCCACGCCCAGCGCAATGTCCAGGCCGAGCGAGCCGGTGGACACCACTTCGATGGCTTCGACGACTTCGCCGTCGCCCAGGCGCATGATGGAGCCCTTGCCGAATTGCTTTTCAATTTGCGCCAGTGCGGCCTGCAGGGCCTTGGCCTTTTCGGTGTTCAATGCCTTGACGGGTGCGTCCATGCTCATCTCCTTGATGGCTTTTAGTTTATGTTGAAAGCTGGATGTTTGTACAGCACTTTTGGGGGAACCGGTGGGGGCCCCCGTAAGCGGGAAGGCAGGCTGACCTGCCTAGAATCAATTTCACCGGCCGGTCCATCAGAGCCGGATGGAGACAGGTCATGCGGATCCTGATCGCGGAAGACGACCAAGTGCTGGCCGACGGCCTGTTGCGCACCTTGCGCGCCACCGGTTATGCGGTGGACCAGGTGGGGTCGGGCACCGAAGCCGATGCGGCGCTGTCGTCGCATGAGTTCGACCTGCTGATCCTGGACCTGGGCCTGCCCAAGATGCACGGCTTCGACGTGCTGAAAAAGCTGCGCGCGCGCGGCTCGTCCATCCCGGTGCTGATCCTCACCGCGGCCGACGGCGTGGAGCAGCGCGTCAAGGGCCTGGACCTGGGCGCCGATGACTACATGGCCAAGCCCTTTTCGCTGCAGGAGCTGGAGGCGCGGGTGCGCGCGCTGACGCGCCGCGGACTGGGCACCGCCAGCAGCGTGATCAAGCACGGGCCGCTGAGCTTTGATGCCACCGGCCGCGTGGCCTACATCAACGACCAGATGATCGAGCTGTCGGCCCGCGAACTCAGCCTGCTGGAAGTGCTGCTGCAGCGCGCCGGCCGGCTGGTCAGCAAGGACCAGCTGGTGGAGCGCCTGTGCGAGTGGGGCGAAGAGGTGAGCAACAACGCCATCGAGGTGTACATCCACCGGCTGCGCAAGAAGATCGAGCAAGGCCCGATCCGCATCGCCACCGTGCGCGGGCTGGGCTACTGCCTGGAAAAGATCCGCGCCTGACCGGGCACACCCCCGATGCGGCTTCGCCGCTTCCCCCTCAAGGGGGCGCCGCCTTCGGCCCGGCAAAGCCGGTTCCGTGGCGGCCGCTTGGCAGGACTCCACGCTGGCCGCGACGCTGGCGTAAGTCCGCCGTCGACATCAGGCCGCTATGCTCGGGCCAAACATGCCGCTTTCGTCCCCGCGTGAACAGCGTTCGCTTTTTGGCGAGATCCTTGACTGGATGCTCGCGCCGCTGCTGTTGCTGTGGCCCATGAGCGTGGCCCTGACCTGGCTGGTGGCGCAGAACATCGCCAACCGCCCTTACGACCGTGAGCTGGGCGAACTGGCGCGCACCATCGCGCGCCAGGTGGTGGTGGAACCCGGCACCGGCGGCAAGAGCCGCGTGGGGCTGAAGCTGCCCGAACTGGCGGCCGACGTGCTGCGCGCCGACGACACCGACCGCATCTACTTCCAGGTGCTGGGCGCTCGCGGCGAGTTCGTGGCCGGCGACCGCGAACTGCCACTGCCCGACGAGCCGCCCGCGCCCCAGCAGGAACTGCGCTACCGTGACGAGGAGGTGCAGGCCGAACAGGTGCGGGTGGCCTACTTCTGGCTGGCCAGCACCGGCCGCGCCGGCGAAATGCCGCCGCTGGTGCAGGTGGCCGAAACGCTGGACAAACGCTCGCGCCTGGCCACCGAGATCATCAAGGGCGTGATCCTGCCGCAGTTCGTCATCCTGCCGGTGGCGGTGCTGCTGGTGTGGCTGGCATTGGCGCGCGGCATCAGCCCCCTGAACGAACTGCAGCAGCGCATCCGCAAGCGCGAAAGCCAGGACCTGTCGCCCATCGAACAACGCGATGCGCCCGAGGAAGTGGCGCCTTTCGTGGGCGCCATCAACGACCTGCTGGCGCGGCTGGACACCAGCATCGGGGCGCAGAAGCACTTCCTGGCCGACGCCGCGCACCAGCTGAAAACCCCGCTGGCCGGGCTGCGCATGCAGGCCGAGCTGGCGCAGCGCGAGATCGACACTGGCGCGGGCGACCCCGAATCCATCAAGCGCTCGCTGCACCAGATCGCGCTGTCCAGCGAGCGCGCCGCGCACATGGTGAACCAGCTGCTGGCCATGGCCCGCGCCGAGGACAAGGAAATGGCGCGCCGCCTGCAGCCGGTGCCGCTGGCCGAGCTGGCGCGCGAGACGGTGCAGGACTTCGTGCCCAAGGCCTTGGACAAAGGCATCGACCTGGGCTACGAAGGGCCCGAAACCGGCGAGCCGCCCGGCACCCTGCTGGGCCAGCCCCTGCTGGTGCGCGAGCTGGTGCGCAACCTGGTGGACAACGCGCTGCAGTACACGCCGGCCGGCGGCACCGTCACCGCGCGGGTGATGGCCGACCCCTTCGGCCAGGTGGTGGTGCTGCAGGTGGAAGACACCGGCCCTGGCATCCCGGAGGCCGAGCGCGAGCAGGTGTTCCAGCCCTTCTACCGGGCCCTGGGCACGCAGGTGGATGGCAGCGGCCTGGGCCTGGCCATCGTGCGCGAGGTGGTGGAAAAGCACAACGCCGAGATCAGCATCGCCGACGCGCGGCCCCGCGGCTACGCCAGCACCCAGGGCCAGGGGCCCGGCGCGCTGTTCACGGTGCGCTTTCCGCTGGCCCCGGCCGAGCCGCCGGCACCCAGCCCGGCGGCCCCCACGGCCGGCTGAGCCGCCGGAACGCATCGGCCGGCCGGGCCACCCCGCCCCCGTCCGCTGGCCCGTCCGCCCCTGTTCAGGGTGGACCCACCCCCACGGCCGTGGGAGGGGCAGCGCCGCCGGGACGGCGCATCATGAGAAACAGCCAGACGCGAAATCCGTCACACCATGACCACCCCGACGCACCTGCCCGCCGCCGCACCGCGCCGCTCCTTCGTGCTGGCGGCCCTGCTGGCGGTGGTGGCCGCCCTGTCGGTGGACGCCCAGGCCGTGCTGGAGCGCTGCTTCACCCCGGCCGCTGCGGCCCTGCCGCGCAACGGCGACGCCCAGATGGCGATTGACGCCGCCTGGCAGTTCGGCAACCACGCCGCCACCCGCCCGGGACGCGCCGAGCGCATGAAGATCGAGGCCCTGCAAACGCGTCCCTTGCTGGACCCGCAAGGCGCGGCGGTGCAGGTCAGCGCCCAGGTGTCGGGCGGCATCCGCCCGCGCTACCGCTGGGATTTCGGCGACGGCACGCCCGCCACCGATTGGTCCATCCTGCACAGCGCGCGCCACCGCTACACCGTGCCGGGCGCCTACATGGTGCGCCTGACCGTGGTGGACGACCGTGGCCAGCACCTGCAGCAGGTGCTGCTGCACAGTGCGGGCGGCACGGTGGCGGCCGCCGACTGAACGCGCCGGTCCGGCTCAGAAGGTGTGAATGAACCCGGCGTGCCCGAGCAGGCCGCCAAAACAGGGCCAATCTAGGCGCAAAGCACAGCCGTAGCTCGGGCTACGGCGAGCATTTGCAACGACGATTGGGCCTGTTTTGGCGGGATGAGGGGGCATGTTGGGTTCGTTCACACCTTCTCAGCTCTGCATCAGCCCGCGGCTGCGGGCGATGGACATCAGGATGCCCAGCCCCAGGCCCAGCGTCACCATCGCGGTGCCGCCGTAGCTGATGAAGGGCAGCGGGATGCCCACCACCGGCAGGATGCCGCTGACCATGCCCATGTTCACGAAGGCGTAGGTGAAAAAGCTCAGCGTCACCGCGCCGGCCAGCAGGCGTGCGAAGACCGTGGGCGCCTCGCTGGCGATGAGCAGGCCGCGCAGGATCAGGAAGGTGAAGGTCAGGATCAGCCCGCCGGTGCCCAGCAGGCCGAATTCTTCCGCGAAGGCGGCGAAGATGAAGTCGGTGGTGCGCTCGGGGATGAACTCCAGGTGCGTCTGCGTGCCGTTCATGAAGCCCTTGCCCGACAGGCCACCCGAGCCGATGGCGATCATGCCCTGGATGATGTGGAAGCCCTTGCCCAGCGGGTCGGTGGTGGGGTCCAGCAGGGTGCAGACGCGGTGCTTCTGGTAGTCGCGCATCATGGGCCACACCACGTCGGGCTCGCAGATGCGGTCCTGCGTCAGCACCACCGCCGCGATCGCCACGCCGCCGGCCAGCAGCACCGGCAGGATCAGCTTCCAGGACAGCCCGGCGAAGAAGATCACGTACAGCCCGGCCGACAGGATCAGGATGGCGGTGCCCAGGTCGGGCTGCTTGGCCACCAGGCCCACCGGCACCAGCAGCAGCAGACCGGCCACTACGAAATCCGGCGCGCGAAGCTGGCCCTCGCGCTTCTGGAACCACCAGGCCAGCATCAGCGGCATGGCGATCTTCAGGATTTCACTCGGCTGGATGATCACGCCCAGGTTCAGCCAGCGCGTGGCGCCCTTTTTCGTGATGCCGAACAGCGCCGTGGCCACCAGCAGCACCACGCCCACGGTGTACAGCGGCACCGCCAGGTGCATCAGCTTTTGCGGCGGCACCTGCGCCACGATGAACAGCACGGCCAGGCCGATCAGCATGTTGCGGCCATGGTCCACGAAACGCGTGCCGTGGTCGTGGCCGGCGGAATACATGGTGAACAGCCCCGCGCCGGCCAGCAGCAACAGCGCGATCGACAGCGGGATGTCGAAGCCGCTGAACATGGGCTTGGCGCGTTGCCAGAGCGATGGGCGCTCGAAGACGGTGCTCATGTCAGTCCCGCCCGGCCGTTCCGAAGGGACTGACCGCCCCCTCAGGGGGCAGCGAACGCAGTGAGCGTGGGGGCATCATTTCAATGCGACCTTTTGAGCTTCTGCGGCCGTGGCCGGCGCCGACGCCGCCACGCCCGGCAGCGGCACATCGGCCGCGCGCAAGGGTGTGCCAATGGGCGCGCTGGACTTGCCGCGCTGGGTGGCGGCCATGTCCTCGGCATTGGGGTACTGGCCCAGCAGCACGTAGTCGAACACCCGGCGCGCGATGGGCGCCGCGGCTTCGGCGCCGAAGCCGGCGTTTTCCACCACCACCGCCAGCGCGATGGTGGGGGCGTCGGCCGGCGCGAACGCGATGTAGAGCGAATGGTCGCGCTGGTGCTCTTCCATCTTGGCGGCGTTGTACTTCTCGTTCTGGCGGATGGTGACGGCCTGGGCCGTGCCGGTCTTGCCGCCGCTCTTGTAGGGCGCGCCCAGGAACACGCGGGTGGACGTGCCCTCCTGGGTGACGCCGTACATCGCGCGGCGGATCAGTGCCACGTGCTCGGGCTTGAAGCCCAGGTTGGCCGGCTCCACCGCGGTGCTGGTGCGTTCGCGCGTGACCACGTTTTCAATCTCGCGCACCAGGCGCGGCTTGTAGCGCAGCCCACCGTTGACCAGCGTGGCGGTGGCCGTGGCCAGCTGCGCCATGGTGAAGTTGTTGTAGCCCTGGCCGATGCCCAGCGAGATGGTCTCGCCCGCGTACCACTTCTGCTGCTCGGGCCGCTTGTAGGCCCGGCGCTTCCAATCGGTGGACGGCAGCACGCCGGTGAGTTCGCCCTCCAGGTCGATCTGCGTCTTCTGGCCGAAGGAAAAGGGCGCCAGCTGCTCGTGCATCAGGTCCACGCCCATCTCGTTGGCCAGCGAGTAGTAGTAGACGTTGCTGCTCTTGACGATGGAACGCGTCATGTCCACCGGACCCAGGCCGTGGTCGCCGTGGCTTCTGAAGCGGTGGTTGCCGAACATGAAGGAACCACCGTCGTTGATGATGGTGTAGGGCCCGCGCTTGCCGGTCTTCAGCGCCGCCATCGCCATGAAGGGCTTGAAGGTGGAACCCGGCGGGTAGGTGCCGCGCAGGGCCCGGTTCAGCAGCGGCTTGTCGATGCTTTCGTTCAGGTCCTTCCAGCTCTCGACGTCGATGCCGTCGACGAACAGGTTGGGGTCGAAGGCGGGCTTGGAGACGAAGGCCAGCACCTCGCCGTTGCGTGGGTCGATGGCCACCAGCGCGCCGCGGCGGTCGCCGAACATTTCTTCGACCATGGCCTGCAGCTTGATGTCCAGGCTGAGCACCAGGGTGTTGCCCGGCGTGGCCTTGTGGCTGTTCAGGCGCCGCACCGCGCGGCCGCCGGCCGAGGTTTCCACCTCTTCGTAGCCGGCGGTGCCGTGCAGTTCCTGTTCGTAGCTCTGCTCCAGGCCCAGCTTGCCAATGTAGTCGGTGCCCCGGTAGTTGGCCTGGCGCTCGTCTTCCCAGTCCTCCATGGCCTCCTTCTCGGACTGGTTGATGCGGCCGATGTAGCCCAGCAGGTGCGCGCCGGCCTCGCCCAGCGGGTAGGTGCGGAACAGGCGCGCGCGAACGTCCACGCCAGGGAAGCGGAAGCGCTGGGCCATGAAGCGGGCCACTTCCTCGTCGCTCAACCTGGTGCGGATGGGCAGGGATTCGAAGCTCTTGCTTTCTTCGCGCAGGCGCTTGAAGCGGCGGCGGTCGCGCGGCTGGATTTCCAACACCTGCGACAGCTCGTCGATCACCGCGTCCACCTCGCCGTCCATGCGCGAGGGCGTCAGCTCCAGCGTGTAGGCCGAGTAGTTGGTGGCCAGCACCACGCCATTGCGGTCCAGGATGAGGCCGCGGTTGGGCACGATGGGCACCACCGCCACGCGGTTGGCCTCGGCCTGGGTGGACAGTTCTTCATGCCGCATCACCTGCAGCGTGACCAGGCGCGCGCTCAGCAGCCCGAAGCCGATCAGCACGAACGCAGCCGCGGCCAGGACGCGCGTCCTGAACCGGTCCAGTTCCTGTTCCAGGTTCTTCAGTTCCGTCATGCCGCGCATAGACAGGGCCTACAGGGGGCGATTCTCGTCCGGATCGGGGGCGCGGCGCTGCGGCGCCAGGAGCAACCAGCTCACCGGCGCCCACAGCACGGCCTCGAACACCGGTGCCAGCGCCAGTTCCCAGCCCGGCAACATGCCGCCAGCCACCAGCCGCACCAGCAGCGACACCCCGTGCGCCGCGGCGAACAGCGGGAACACCTGCACCGCCTGCGCCAGCACCGGGAACCACAACAGCCGCCGGTGCACCGTGATGGCGAAGAAGGACAGCAGCGTGTAGGCCAGCGCGTGCTGGCCCAGCACAGCGCCGGCATGCACGTCCATCAGCACGCCGAAGAAGAAGGCCAGTCCCACGCCCACGCGCAGCGGCTGGTGCACGTTCCAGAACACCAGCACCAGCGCCAGCCAGTCGGGCAGCGACGCCTGCCGGCCCCAGGGCACCATGTTCAGCGCCAGTGCCACCAGCAGCGAAAAGCCGATGAAGAAGGGGTTGACCGGCAGCAGCAGCTGGTCGGACCCGCGCGGCATGATCATCGCCGGCCCCCCACCTTGTCGTTCTTCTTGGCGTCGGCACGGCCACGCTTTTCCGGTTCGGGTGCGGGTACAGGGCGCGGCGGCATCTGCGCGCTCAACGGCTCCAGCACCAGAACGTGGCGCACGCCGTCGGCGTTGGCCGCGGGTTGCAGCAGGATGCGGGCGAAGCCCGAGTCGTTGCGGCGGTCCACCTTGGCGATCTTGGCCACCGCCAGGCCCGGCGGGTACACGCCGTCGATGCCGCTGGTGACCAGCACATCGCCTTCCTGCACGTCGGAGTTGCCGGCCATGAAGCGCAGCTCCATCAGCCCGGACTCGGCGCCGCCGAAGGCCGCGCTGCGCTGCTGGGTGCGCGGGTTCAGCACGGGGATGGCGGCGTCCTTGTCGATCAGCAGGGTCACTTCGGACGACAGCGGGTACACCCGCGTCACCTGGCCCACCACGCCGGCTTCATTGAGCACCGGCGCGCCGCGCTGGATGTTGTGCTGGCCGCCGCGGTCGATGTAGACCTTGCGCGAATAGGGGTCGGCGGCTTCGAACATCACCTCGGCGGCGATCGAGCGCACCGTCAGCGCCGGGCGCAGTTCCAGCAGCGCGCGCAACTGGGCGTTTTCAGCCGCCAGCTGGCTGACCTGGGCTGCGCGCACCGACATGCCGGCCACCTGGGCCTGGGCCTTCTGCTGGCCGTCCAGCGCCGCCTTCAGGCCCTGCAGGTAGCCGCGCCCGCCCTCGGCCATTTCCAGCGGCACGCGCAGGGCGCGCTGCACCGGCAGCAAGGTGGTGGACAGGGCCGAACGCAGCGGGTGCGTCATGTTCAGCCGCGTGTCGGCGGCCATCAGGAACAGGGCCAGGGCTGAGAAGAAAGCCAGCTTGGTGAGCGCGGACGGGCCCTGCCGGAAAAACGGCGGCGGTGTGCGGTCCAGGGTGCCCAGCATGGCGGCAGCAGTGGTCGGGCGGCTCCCGGGCTGGGCTCAGCCGAGCGCCGGGCCGCCCCAAGCCGGATGAGCGCCCTCTTGGAGGGCGGGCCCGGTACTCCGGGACCGGGTGCCCATGTTCACTCGGAAGTGAAGATGCTTCCCAGGCGCTCCATGCGCTCCAGGGCCATGCCGCAGCCGCGCACCACGCAGGTCAGCGGGTCTTCGGCCACCAGCACCGGCAGCCCGGTTTCTTCGGCCAGCAGGCGGTCCAGGTCGCGCAGCAAGGCGCCGCCGCCGGTAAGCATCATGCCGCGCTCGGCGATGTCGGCGCCCAGTTCGGGCGGGGTCTGCTCCAGCGCATTCTTCACCGCGCTGACGATCTGGTTCAGCGGGTCGGTCAGTGCTTCCAGGATTTCGTTGCTGCTGATGGTGAAGCTGCGGGGCACGCCCTCGGACAGGTTGCGGCCCTTGACCTCCATCTCCTTCACCTCGCTGCCGGGGAAGGCCGAGCCGATCTGCTTCTTGATGGCCTCGGCGGTGGGCTCGCCGATCAGCATGCCGTAGTTGCGGCGGATGTAGTTGATGATGGCTTCGTCGAACTTGTCGCCGCCCACGCGGACCGAGCCCTTGTAGACCATGCCGCCCAGGCTGATGACGCCCACTTCGGTGGTGCCGCCGCCGATGTCCACCACCATGGAGCCCGACGCTTCGCTCACCGGCAGGCCGGCGCCGATGGCCGCGGCCATGGGTTCTTCGATCAGGTAGACCTCGGACGCCCCGGCGCCCAGCGCCGATTCACGGATGGCGCGCCGTTCCACCTGGGTGGACCCACAGGGCACGCAGATGATGATGCGCGGGCTGGGTTTCATCATGGACCGGGGGTGGACCATCTTGATGAACTGCTTGAGCATCTGCTCGGTGACGGTGAAGTCGGCGATCACGCCGTCCTTCATCGGCCGGATGGCTTCGATGTTGCCGGGCACCTTGCCCAGCATGGCCTTCGCCTCGGCGCCCACCGCCTGGATGGTCTTCTTGCCGTTGGGGCCGCCTTCGTGGCGGATGGAGACGACGGAGGGCTCGTCCAGCACGATGCCCTTGCCACGCACATAAATCAGCGTGTTGGCGGTGCCGAGGTCGATGGCCAGGTCGGTGGAGAAGTAGCGGCGCAGGGATCCGAACATGAATGGTCAGGCAGTGGGGCGCCAGCAGCGGGCGGACAAGGCAGACAAAACGAAGGTCAGGCGGCCGGTCGGGGCGCTGCAGGCACGCAGGAATTCCGTGGGCGGCGGGGGTTGTTCTGGCGCTTGCGGCGGGGGGCGCAGGCCCCGGGCCTTCAAACGGTGTTTCGGCCCCCGCAAGGGGCTTCAATGAACCAGGGATAATACCCCATCACCTCTGTGTTTCCGGTTCCGGAAACCCGCTCCGGACGTAACTCCCCATGGCCCTGACACCGCAGGACGTGAGCCGCATCGCGCACCTGGCTCGCTTGGAACTTTCACCCGCCGAGTCCAGCACCCTGCTGGCGCAGCTGAACGGGTTTTTCGGCATCGTCGAACGCATGAGCGCGGTGGACACCAGCGGCGTGGAGCCGCTGTACACGCCGCTGTCGGCGGTGCAGCAGGTGGCCCTGCGACTGCGAGAGGACCTGGTCACCGAAACCAACCAGCGTGACGCCAACCAGCGCAGCGCCCCGGCCGTGGAAGACGGCCTGTTCCTGGTGCCCAAGGTGATCGAATGAGCGCCGGCGACCTGCACACCCGGGGCGTGGCCGAACTGGGCCGCGCGCTGGCCGCGAAAGAGGTTTCGGCGCTGGAGCTGACGCAACATCTGCTCGCACGCCTTGCCAACGCCAACGCCCTGGGCGCCTTTCTTCACACCGACGAGGCCGGCGCCCTGGCGGCGGCGCGCGCCGCCGACGCCCGCCGCGCCGCGGGCCAGGCCAGCGCGCTGACCGGCGTGCCCATCGCCCACAAGGACATCTTCGTCACGGCCAGTGAACCCACCACCGCGGGTTCGAAGATCCTGGCCGGCTACCAAAGCCCCTTCGCCGCCACTGTGGTGGCGCGCTTGGCGCAACACGGTGCCATCAGCCTGGGCAAGCTGAACTGCGATGAATTCGCGATGGGCTCGGCCAACGAGAACTCGGCCTATGGGCCCGTGAAAAACCCCTGGGACCTGGGCCGCGTGCCCGGTGGCTCGTCCGGCGGTTCGGCCGCCGCGGTCGCCGCCCGCCTGCTGCCCGGCGCCACCGGCACCGACACCGGCGGCTCCATCCGCCAGCCGGCCAGCTTCTGCGGCGTCACCGGCATCAAGCCCACCTATGGGGTCTGCAGCCGCTACGGGATGATTGCGTTCGCCTCCAGCCTGGACCAGGCCGGCCCGCTGGCGCGCAGCGCCGAAGACTGCGCCCTGCTGCTGTCGGCCATGAGCGGCTTCGACGAGCGCGACGCCACCAGCGTGCAGCGCCCGCCGCAGGATTTCCATGCGCAGATGCTCAGTCCGCGCGCCGGCGCCAGCGCCGCGCAGCCGCTGGCGGGCTTGCGCATCGGGCTGCCGAAGGAGTTCTTTCCGCAGGGCCTGTCCGGCGACGTGGAAGCGGCGGTGCGCAACGCCCTGGCTGAACTGCAGAAGCTGGGCGCCACCTTGGTGGACGTGAGCCTGCCGCGCACGGAGCTGTCGATCCCGGTGTACTACATCATCGCGCCGGCCGAGGCCAGCTCGAACCTGTCGCGCTTTGACGGCGTGAAGTTCGGCCACCGTGCGAAGCAGTACACCGACCTGGCCGACATGTACCGCAAGAGCCGCTCCGAAGGCTTCGGCCCCGAGGTGAAGCGCCGCATCATGATCGGCACCTACGTGCTGAGCCATGGCTACTACGACGCCTACTACCTGCAGGCGCAGAAGCTGCGCCGCATGATCGCCGACGACTTCCAGGCCTGCTTCCGGCAGTGCGACGTGATCGCCGGCCCGGTGGCACCCACGGTGGCGTGGAAGCTGGGTGAACAGGGCGACGACCCGGTGAAGGCGTATCTGGCCGACATCTTCACCCTGCCGGGCAGCCTGGCCGGCCTGCCTGGCATGAGCGTGCCAGCGGGTTTTGGCGAGGCCGGCATGCCGGTGGGCCTGCAACTCATCGGCAACTACTTCCAGGAAGGCACGCTGCTGCAGACCGCGCACGCGCTGCAGCAGGCCACCGACTGGCACCGCCAGTCCCCGAAGGGAATCTGACCATGAGCGGCACGCCCCAGCTCATCCGCGGCCACGAAGTGGTGATCGGCCTCGAAACCCACGCCCAGCTGCGCACGAACAGCAAGATCTTTTCGGGTGCCAGCACCGCCTTCGGCGCCGCGCCCAACACGCAGGCCTGCGCGGTGGACCTGGCCCTGCCCGGCACCCTGCCGGTGATGAACCGCCAGGCCGTGGCCCTGGCCATCCGCTTCGGCCTGGCGGTGGGCGCCAAGGTGGCGCCGCTGTCCATCTTCGCGCGCAAGAACTACTTCTACCCCGACCTGCCCAAGGGCTACCAGATCAGCCAGTACGAGATCCCGGTGGTGCAGGGCGGCAGCCTCGCCTGCCGCGTGGGTGAGGTGGAAAAGACCGTCAACCTGACCCGCGCGCACCTGGAAGAAGACGCGGGCAAGAGCCTGCACGAGGACTACCACGGCCAGAGCGGCATCGACCTGAACCGCGCCGGCACGCCGCTGCTGGAGATCGTGACCGAACCCGACATGCGCAGCGCCGCCGAAGCGGTGGAATACGCCCGCGCGCTGCACGCCCTGGTGGTGTGGCTGGACATCTGCGACGGCAACATGCAGGAAGGCAGCTTCCGCTGCGACGCCAACGTGTCGGTGCGCCGCCCCGGCGCGGCCTTCGGCACCCGGCGCGAGATCAAGAACCTGAACTCCTTCCGGTTCATGCAACAGGCGATCGATTTCGAGGTGAACTGGCAGATTGACCAGATCGAGGACGGCTTGCGCGTAGAGCAGGCCACGGTGCTGTTCAACCCCGACACCGGCGAGACCCGGGCCATGCGCAGCAAGGAAGACGCGCACGACTACCGCTACTTCCCCGACCCCGACCTGCCGCCGCTGGTGATCGCGCCCGAGTGGGTGGCCGAGGTGAAGGCCACCATGCCCGAGCTGCCGCAGGCCATGGCGCAGCGCTTCGTGCGCGACGACGGCCTGGCGGCCCACGACGCGGCCATGATGACGCAGAACCTGGGCTTCGCGCGCTTCTATGAAGCGGCCAAGGCCGCGGGCGCGCCGGCCAAGCTGGTGGCGAACTGGCTGATGGGCGAGGTGAGCAAGCGCCTGAACGCGGAGGGCCGCGGCATCGAGGCCGCGCCGGTGGGCGCAGCCACGCTGGCGGCGCTGATCGGCCGCATTGGCGACGGCACCATCAGCAACAACGCCGCGCGCCAGGTGTTCGACGCGCTGTGGTCAGGCGAAGCCACCGACGTGGACGCCGTCATCCAGGCCAAGGGCCTGAAGCAGATGAACGACAGCGGGGCGCTGGAAAAGATCATCGACCAGGTGGTGGCCGCCAACGCGAAGAACGTCGAGGAATACCGCGCCGGCAAGGACAAGGCCTTCAACGCCCTGGTGGGCCAGGTGATGAAGTCCAGCCAGGGCAAGGCCAATCCGGCGCAGGTGAACGAGCTGCTGAAGAAGAAACTCAGCTAGGGTTTCACAAAGAACTCGCAGCGCAGCTCGCTGCTGCCGATCTTCAGCACCGCCTCGCGCTTCAAGGTGGACAGCGAAGCGTTCAGCTTCTTGTTCACGTACAACGCCTGGCCGGCGGCCGGCACCCGGGCCAGGTCCAGTTGCACCTCACCCAGGCTCACCTGAACCCTATCGGGTGTGAAGTTGGCCTTGAACTCGGTCTTCTCGGCCGGGCAGAGGTAGGTCACCGGGGCGGCCTGCGATGTGCCCACGGCCAGCAGCAGCAGGGCCGGCAGGCGCCTCATCGCGGTACCACCGCGCGCTGCGCGGTGTTCTGCACGATGGGCATGTCGGCTGGCAGCGGCGGCGAGCCGATGGTGCCCGGCTGCGCGCCGGCCCACAGCTTGCGCAGGTGCTCCAGTTCAGCGTCGAACAGGCGGTTGATGCGCACCAGCTCGGCTTCCTGGTTGGCGATGGCCGAGCGCTGGGCGTCGACCGAGGTGTCGTTGATGGCCAGTTGTTGCTGCAGCTTGGGCGGCAGCGCCCGGCCCTTGAAGAATTCAGCCTCTTCCAGCAGCGGCTTGCGCTCCTTGCTCAGCTCGATCAGCCGCGCTTCGGAGTTCTTCATCGCCACGCGCACCGTGTCCAGCGCCAGCTCGCGCGACTTGCGGTGCGCCGCTTCATTGGGGAAGCGGTTGCGCAGGTTGCGGTCGCGCCGCACCGCGTCGGCCAGGGCGGCGCGCACCTCGGCGGCGCGGGCTTCCATGGCTTCGCGGTCGGCGCGCTCTTCGGCGGTGAGCGTGGGCGGAACGACCTGGCGCACCGACCCGTCGCGGTTGAGCAGGCGCTGCTCCTTGGCCAGGCACTCGTTGATCGGGCGGTCGGACGTGAGCCGGCGGCCCTTGTCGTCCACGCAGGTGTAGATCTGCGCCTTGGGGCCGTCCTTCACCTGGGCCAGCGCAAGGCCGGAATTCAAGCCCAAGGCCAGCACCGGCCCGGCAACCGCCCACAGCCGGGCCGCGCCAGTCAGGCGCGAGGCGGCATCGAAGTGGCGGCGGTGGCCCAGGGCCATGGGATGTTCAGACTCCGTAGCGGTCGCGGTAGGCGGCCACCCGCGCAGCATGCTGCGCGAGGGCACTTTCACTTGTGCCAGAAAGATACTTCAGAAGGTCCGCCAGACTGGCGACAGATATCACTGGAAGCTGCAACTGTTTCGTGACGTACTGCACTGCCGACCACGGCAGGTCCTGGCCGTCTTCGGCGGCTTTCTCCTGCCGGTCCAGCGCAATGGCCACGCCGGCGGGCATGGCGCCGGCGGCGCTGATCATGGCGATGGACTCGCGCACCGAGGTACCGGCCGAAATGACGTCATCGATGATGACAACGCGGCCCGCCACCGGGGCGCCGACCAGGGTGCCGCCTTCGCCATGGTCCTTGGCTTCCTTGCGGTTGTAGGCAAAGGGCACGTTGCGCCCGGCCCGCGCCAGTTCGATGGCCACCGCTGCCGCGAGCGCAATGCCCTTGTAGGCCGGACCGAAAAGCATGTCGAATTCCAGCCCGGAATCGATCAGGCGGCGTGCATAAAATGTTGCAAGTCGGCCCAGTTTGGCGCCGTCGTCGAACAGGCCGGCGTTGAAGAAATAGGGCGACAGGCGCCCGGCCTTGGTCTTGAACTCCCCGAAACGCAGCACGCCGGCATCCACGGCGAAGCGCACAAAGTCTTGCGCCAACTCGGCGTGGGCGGCGGCGGTGTCGGGGGTCGGGGGTGGGTTCATCGGCAGGGGCACTTCAAGGAGCGCGCGACGTGGGTTTCAGGCTGGTGACACTCAACCTCAACGGCATTCGTTCGGCCGCCAACAAGGGCTTCGTCGAGTGGGCGCAACAGGAGGCGGCCGATTGTATGGGGGTGCAGGAGGTCAAGGCCCAGCACGACGATGTGAGTGGCCGCTTCGACCGCATTGGCGATTTGACGGGGCACTTTCACTATGCCGAGAAGAAAGGTTATTCCGGCGTGGGCCTGTACAGCCGCAAGAAGCCCAGCGACGTGGTCATCGGCCTGGGCGTGCCGGAGTTCGACGCCGAGGGCCGCTACGTGGAAGCGCGCTTCGACACGGCCAAACGCAAACTGTCCATCATCAGCTGCTACTTCCCCAGCGGCTCCTCGGGGCCCGAGCGCCAGGCGGCCAAGTTCCGTTTCCTGGACGTGGTGTACCCGCGTCTGCTGAAGCTGATGGCCGAGCGCGAGTTCATCCTGGTGGGCGACGTGAACATCGCGCATCAGGAGGCGGACCTGAAGAACTGGAAAAGCAACCAGAAGAATTCCGGCTTCCTGCCCGAAGAGCGCGGCTGGATGACCCGGCTGCTGCAGGAGGCCGGGCTGGTGGATGTGTACCGCCGGCTGCACCCCGACACCACCGACACCTGCTACACATGGTGGAGCGCCCGCGGCCAGGCCTGGGCCAACAACGTGGGCTGGCGGCTGGACTACCACCTGGCCACGCCGGCCTTGGCGGCCAAGGCGAAAAGCGCCGCCATCCTGAAGGCGCAGCGCTTTTCCGACCACGCGCCGCTGACCATCGACTACGACTTCAAGCTCTAGGGCTTCAGCGCGCCTGCTGCAGCATCAGGGCCTTCACCTCGGCAACCAGGGCGTTGCCGATCTGCTGGGCTTCCAGCGGGTCCACCGGCCCCATGTCCTTCAGGTCGCTTTCCACCTCGTCGCGACGACGCCGCGACAGCGCGCCCAGCACCTTGGCGCGCACCGCCTCGTCGTCCAGACCGGCCAGCACCTTGGCCAGGTCGTAGGTGTCCACCCTGGACACCACGGCGAACAGGGTCTTGGCGTCGGCGAACTCCAGGTCGGCCACTTCCGAAAACTCGGCCGGCGGCTTGATCTTGCGGTCGGCGAAGAAGCGCTTGCCCTTGGCGTTCAGCAAGCGAAGGATCTCGGCGCGCCGGAAAGTGAACACGTCGTCGGCGAATTCACCCGCGGCCAGCTTGCGCAACAGCACGGCGCGGTCCACTTCCACCAGGCCGGCGAACTCGTCCACGCTGACGTATTCGTAGCTCAGCTTGTCGGCGTCGGGGTCGGGGCTGACGGCCTTGCGCACCTGGGCCACGATGTCCTTGGGCGCGAACAGCACCTGCTTGCCGGCGCCGCGTTCGTCCTCGATGCGGATGAGGTGCAGCGCCAGCAGCTTGCCCAGGCAGCCACGGATGTGGGTGTCCGAGTGGCCGAACATCAGCCGCGCGTTGGTGTACACGTCCTGCAGCAGGGGGCGCGCCAGCGGGGCGCTCTGGGCCGCCGGGCCACCGCGCAGGGACGGCGCCGGCTTGCCGATGTCGGCCAGTCCCAGCAGTTGCAGCAGCTGGGCGTAGATGAGCAGGTCGCTCTGGTAGTTCACCCGTGTGGCGATCAGCTGGTGCGCCACCGACAGGCGCTGGGACAGGGTGTCCAGCAGGCTCTGCACCAGGTCCGGGCTGGCGGCCATGGCGTCGGTGACGGTCTCGTTGTCCACCAGGAACAGCTCGCAGTAGGTGCGCGCGGCGGCGTTGTGCAGGCGCACCTGCTGGTGCAGGTGCGGCTCGAGGCCGAAGCACTGGCCCTTCTTCAGCGTTTCCACCACGGTGCGCTTCTCGTCGCGCACCAGGTACAGGTCCACCTCGCCGTCCTTGATGACATACATGTGGCCCGCCGGCATGTCCTGGGTGTAAAGCACCTCGCCGGCAAAGGCGCGCACCTGGCTGAAGTGGCCGCGTTCGGCGAACTGCAGGGCGGACGCCGTGGGCGCGGCGTTTGCCGGTCGGGCAGCGCGCTGGGGGCGGGGCCGGGCGCGGGCGATGGAGGCTGCATGCATGGCAGGGCTCTCTGTTAAAACAGCAATAATGATAAAGATGTAATATACGGCAACGCACTGCCGCGCTCGCTTTGAACTTCGCGAACTTTTTTGCAGCCGGCCGCGACGGGGGCGGCCGCAGGCGGGGTCAGTGCAGGTCCTGCGACTCCAGCACCCGCCGGCCCGGCGCCGCGGCCAGGGCGGCGGCCAGCATGTGGCGCGCCACGCTGTTGGTGCGCACCGCGCGCAGGCGCCGGGGCAGCACCGGCGCCAGGGCCTTGGCCACCCACAGGCCGATGGCTTCGCCCGGACGGGCTTCGGCGCGCGGGCCGGCGTCCAGCAGCGAGGGCCGCACCAGGGTCAGCGACGCGAAGCCCAGCGCGGCCAGGTCGTCTTCGGCCTGGCCCTTCACCTTCAGGTAGAAGTTGCCCGAAGCCGCGCTGGCGCCCAGCGACGAGTTCAGCACGAAGCAGGGCGTGCCGGCCTGCTGCGCCAGGCGGGCGGCGGCCAGCACGTGGTCGTGGTCCACCTCGGCAAAGGCGGCCTGCGAACCCGCCAGCTTCATCGTGGTGCCCAGCGCGCACAGACAGGCGTCGGCGTGCCACCAGGGCGCGGCGGGCAGGGCGCGGTAGTTCACCACCGGGTTGTGCAATCGGGCCTGGGGCGCCAGCGCGCGCCGCGTGGGCGCCACCACCTGGCCCACGCCGGGGTGGGCCAGCGCCTGGGCCAGCAGTTCTTGCCCCACCTTGCCGGTGGCGCCCAGGATGAGCAGGGTTTTCAGGGTCACGCCCCATCATCGCAGCACGCTGGCGCGCCGCACAAAGTCGCCACACTGGCGCAAGGCTTGCTGGCCTGCCGCCGTACTACAGTGCCCCATCGGAACCCGGAGACCCCGCCATGCTGCCCAAGCGCCCTGCTGCCACTTCCGCCCTCACCCTGCTGGCCCTGGCCGCGCTGGCGCTGCCCGCGGCCGCCAAGACCCTGGTGTACTGCTCGGAGGGCTCGCCCGAGAACTTCACCCCGGCCATCAACACCACCGGCACCAGCTTCGACGCCGCACGGCCGGTGTACGACAAGCTGACCCAGTTCGCCCGCGGCAGCACCCAGGTGGAACCGGGCCTGGCCGAAAGCTGGACGGTCAGCCCCGACGGCAAGGTGTTCACCTTCAAGCTGCGCAAAGGCGTGAAGTGGCACAGCGGCCCGGGCGGCTTCAAGCCCACGCGCGAGTTCAACGCCGACGACGTGCTGTTTTCCTTCGAACGCCAGTGGAAGCCCGAGCACCCCTACGCCAAGACCTCGGGCGGCAAGTACGACTACTTCGCCGACATGGGCCTGCCCGACGACCTGCAGAGCATCGAGAAGCTGGACCCCTACACCGTGAAGATGACGCTCAAGCGCGCCAACGTCACCATGCTGGCCAACCTGGCGATGGACTTCGCCAGCATCCATTCGGCCGAATACGCCGACATGCTGTTGAAGGCCAACAAGAAGGAACAGCTCGACCAGGTGCCGGTGGGCACCGGGCCCTTCTCCTTCGTGGTCTACCAGAAGGACGCGGTCATTCGCTACAAGGCCAACAAGGACTACTGGGGCGAGAAGGCGCTGGTGGATGACCTGGTCTTCGCCATCACCCCCGACCCCACCGCGCGCTACAGCAAGCTGAAGGCCGGCGAGTGCCATTTCATGATCGCGCCGCGGCCGGCCGACCTGCCGGAAATGCAGAAGGACCCCGCGCTGCGCGTCATCAACCAGAGCGGGCTGAACATCGCCTACTGGGCCTTCAACACCCAGAAGCCCCCCTTCGACAAGAAGGAGGTGCGCCAGGCCTTCAGCATGGCCATCGACAAGGGCGCGATCCTGAAGGACGTGTACCTGGGCGCCGGCCAGCCGGCCAAGAACCTGATCCCGCCCACGCTGTGGAGCTACAACGACGCGGTGAAGGACTATCCCTTCGACCCCGCCAAGGCGAAAGACCTGCTGGCCAAGGCGGGGGTGAAGGCGCCGCTGGAGATCGACCTCTGGTACATGCCGGTGCAGCGGCCCTACAACCCCAACGCCAAGCGCATTGCCGAGATGATGCAGGCCGACCTGGCCAAGGTGGGCGTGAACGCCAAGCTGGTGACTTATGAATGGGGCGAGTACCGCAAGCGCCTGCAGCAAGGCGAGCACCTGACCGGCATGCTGGGCTGGACGGGTGACAACGGCGACCCGGACAACTTCTTCTTCCTGCTGGGCTGCGACGCTGCGCGCGCCGGCGGCCAGAACCTGAGCAAGTGGTGCAACAAGGAATTCGACAGCCGGCTGGAAAAGGCACGCAGCGTGGCCGACGTGAAGGAGCGAACGAAGCTGTACCAGGAGATGCAGGTGATCGAAAAGGAAGAGGCGCCCAGCTTCAAGATCGCGCATTCGGTGGTGTATGAAACCATGCGCAAGGAAGTGGCCGGCTACAAGCAGAGTCCGTTCGGGTCGCACCAGTTCAACGGGGTGGACCTGAAGTAAGACCGCCTTGCCGGCGCCATGCTGAGCTACCTGCTGCGGCGCCTGGCGCTGACCATCCCGACCTTCATCGCGCTGATGTTCGTCACCTTCGTGGCCATCCGGCTGGTGCCGGGTGACCCGGTGGAGGTGCGGGTGGGCGAGCGCGGCATCTCGCCGGAGCGGCTGGCGCAGTTCCGCCACGAGCTGGGTCTGGACCAGTCGGTGGGCAAGCAGTTCCTGGACTATGTGTGGCAGTTGCTGCACGGCGACTTCGGCACCAGCCTGTCCACCAGCCAGAAGGTGTTGACCGAGTTCGCGGCGCTGTTCCCGGCCACGCTGGAGCTGAGTGCGTTTGCCATGTTGCTGGCGGTGCTGCTGGGCGTGCCGGCCGGCGCGATGGCGGCGGCGCGGCGCGGCAGCTTCTACGACCAGGCGCTGATGGGCCTGTCGGTCACGGGTTACTCCATGCCCATCTTCTGGTGGGGCCTGCTGCTGATCATGTTCGTGGGCGAACGCTGGGGGCTGACCCCGGTGTCGGGGCGCATCGACCTGATCAAGTTCTACTTCGAGCCCGTCACCGGTTTCATGCTGATCGACGCCTGGCTGTCGGGCCAGGCCGGGGCGGTGAAGGACGCGCTGCACCACCTGGTGCTGCCCGGCGTGGTGCTGGCCACGTTGCCGCTGGCGGTGATTGCGCGCATGACGCGCTCGTCCATGCTGGAGGTGCTGAGCGAAGACTATGTGCGCACCGCGCGCGCCAAAGGGCTGCCGGCCTGGCGCGTGGTGGGGCTGCACGCGCTGCGCAATGCGCTGATCCCGGTGGCCACGGTCATCGGGCTGCAGGTGGGCACGCTGCTGGCGGGTGCGGTGTTGACCGAAACCATCTTCTCCTGGCCCGGGGTGGGCAAGTGGCTGATCGAATCGATTTCGCGGCGCGACTACCCGGCGCTTCAGGGCGGGGTGATGCTGGTGTCGATGCTGGTGATCGTGGTGAATTTGTTGGTGGACCTGACCTATGGGTTCATCAACCCGCGGATTCGGCATGCGTGAAGTTGCTGCTGGCCGGGTTCTGCGCAAGAAGCGCTGCGGCGGGGTGCCGTGTTCCGCTCATGTCCCCCGTCCCGGCTTCGCCGGGCCTCCTCCTTTACTTCGCTCCACACGGCACCCCACCGCATCGCTTCCGAACCCGTCGTGGCACGCCACCAGGTGCATGCCAAGGTGGTGCAGGCAGCGGTGCACCGGGGCGCTTTGCGCAGGTCAAGGAGGAGCCGGCCGCAGGCCGGCGGGGGACACGGAGCAAAGCGCCCCGGTGCACCGTTGCCTCGCGCAGGAAACCGCATGCAGGGCCCTGCCATGAACACCACAGCCTTGGAAGCGGTTCAAGCCGCCCCACCCGGACCGCTGAAGTCCTTCTGGCTCGCCTTCAAGGACAACAAGGGGGCCGTCGCCGGCCTGGTGGTGGTGGTGTTCATCGCGCTGATGGCCGTCTTTGCCGACGTGGTGGCGCCGCATTCCCCCACCGAACAGTTCCGCGAGGCCGTGCGCGCCGTGCCCATGTGGGAAGCCGGCGGAAGCTCACGATTCGTGCTGGGCACCGACGGCCTGGGGCGCGACATGCTCTCGCGGCTGATTCACGGCGCGCGCATTTCGCTGTTCATCGGGCTGGCCGTGATGAGTGTCAGTTGCCTCATCGGTACGCTGCTGGGCCTGGCCTGCGCCGCGCTGGGCTCGGCAGTGGACGTGGTGGTGACGCGGCTGATGGACCTGATCATGGCCATTCCCAGCCTGGTGCTGGCCATCCTGGTGGTGGCGGTGCTGGGGCCGAGTCTCGTCAACACCATCGTCGCCGTCACCATCGTGTACCTGCCGCGCTACGTGCGCCTGGTGCGCGCCACCGCCCTGGCCGAACTGGGCAAGGACTACGTCACCGCCGCGCGCGTGGCCGGGGTGGGGCCGGTGCGCTTGATGTTCGCCACCGTGCTGCCCAACTGCCTGGCGCCGCTGATCGTGCAGGCCGCCCTCGGCGTCTCCGACGCCATCCTGGAAGCCGCCGCGCTCGGCTTCCTGGGCCTGGGCGCCCAGCCGCCCACCGCCGAGTGGGGCACCATGCTGGCCGACGCGCGCGAGTTCATCCGCAGCAACCCCTGGCAGGTCACCTTCCCCGGCCTGGCCATCCTGCTGACCGTGGTGTCCATCAACCTGGCGGGCGACGGACTGCGTGATGCCCTGGACCCGAAGATGAGACGGTCATGAGCCTCTTGGACATCCAAGGCCTGACGGTCACCTTCAGCACCCGCACCGGGCCCTTCACCGCGGTGGATGGCATCGATCTTCAGGTCGCGCCCAACGAAGTGCTGGGCATCGTGGGCGAATCGGGCTCGGGCAAGAGCGTGGCCATGCTGGCGCTGATGGGCCTGCTGCCGTGGAACGCCACGGTGAGTGCAAAGCGCATGGTGTTCAACGGCCAGGACCTGGCCGCTTTGTCAGCGCGCCAGCGCCGCGCCGTCATCGGCCGCGACATCGCCATGGTGTTCCAGGAACCCATGTCCTCGCTGAACCCCTGTTTCACCGTGGGCTGGCAGATCGGCGAGGCCCTGGCCGCCCACCTGGACTTGAACGCCGCGCAGCGCCGCGAGCGCGTGGTGGCGCTGCTGGCGCAGGTGGGCATTCCCGACCCCGCGCGGCGCGCGCGCGCCTTTCCGCACCAGCTGTCCGGCGGCATGTGCCAGCGCGTGATGATCGCCATGGCCCTGGCCTGCGCGCCCAAGCTGCTGATCGCCGACGAACCCACCACGGCCTTGGACGTCACCATCCAGGCCCAGATCCTGAACCTGCTGAAAAGCCTGCAGCGCGACACCGGCATGGGCCTGGTGCTCATCACCCACGACCTGGGCGTGGTGGCCGAACTGGCCGACCGCGTGGTGGTGCAGTACGCCGGGCGCCAGGTGGAAAGCCAAAGCGCCGCCACGCTGTTCCGCGATCCCCACCACCCCTACACCGCCGCGCTGCTGGCCGCGCTGCCCGAACGCGCCCAGGGCCGCCGCCTGGCCGCCATTCCGGGCCTGGTGCCGGCCCAGGGCAGCCGGCCGGCGGGCTGCCTGTTCGCGCCCCGCTGCGCCCATGCCACCACCACCTGCCAGACCCTGGCGCCCGCAGCAGCGGGCGACGACCTGGGTCGCGCCTTGTGCCACACGCCGCTGGTGGATGGTGTGCCGCAGGCCTTGTCGGCACGGGCCGCCGCATGAGCCTTGTTCTTGAAGCCCGCAACCTGCACCGCCACTACGCGGTGCGGCGCGGCCTGTTTGCGGCGCCGGCCACGCTGCGGGCGCTGAACGGCGTCAGCTTCTCGGTGGCCGCGGGCCGCACGCTGGCGGTGGTGGGTGAATCGGGCTGCGGCAAGAGCACGCTGGCGCGCCTGCTGACGATGATCGAGCCGCCCACCGAAGGCGAACTGCTGATCGACGGCGCCGACGTGGCCGAGGCCGATGCGGTCCTGAAGCGCCAGTTGCGCCGCCAGGTGCAGATCGTGTTCCAGAACCCCTATGGCTCGCTGAACCCGCGCCAGACCGTGGGCGATGCGCTGGCCGAGCCGCTGCGTGCCAACGGCGCGGGCAGCGCGGCCGAACGCGAGGCCGCGGTGCAGGACATGCTGCGCCAGGTGGGCCTGCGGCCGGAACACGCCGGGCGCTACCCGCACATGTTCTCCGGCGGCCAGCGACAGCGCATCGCGATTGCGCGCGCCCTGGTGCTGAAACCCCGCGTGCTGGTGCTGGACGAGCCGGTGTCGGCGCTGGACGTGTCCATCCGGGCCCAGGTGCTGAACCTGTTGGTGGACCTGCAGCAGGCACTCGGCGTGGCCTATGTCTTCATCAGCCACGACCTGGGCGTGGTGAAACACGTGGCCGATGAGGTGATGGTGATGTACCTGGGCGCGGTGGTGGAGCAGGGCCCGGCCGCCGCGGTGCTGTCCCACCCGCAGCACCCCTACACCCGCGCCTTGCTGTCGGCCACGCCCAGCGTGGACCCCGGCACGCGGCGCGAACGCATCGTGCTGGCGGGCGAGCTGCCCTCGCCGCTGGCCCCGCCCAGCGGCTGCGCCTTCCACACCCGCTGCCCCTGGGCCTTGCCGACATGCCAGGCCCAGCGTCCGGTGCTGCAGGCCCTGGGTCCCCAACAGGTGGCGTGCTGGGTGGCTGCGGCCGGCCCAGGCGCCACCGCCGCCTGAAGGCCCCGTGTCCCACGACGAAGACCTGCACCGCGACAGCCAGGTGATGGTGCCACCGTCCTTCGTGGCGCTGTACCTGCGCCCCGGTTCCAGCAAGCCCACCGACACCCGCGCCCACATCGCCCAGCGCCACGAGCTGTGCGAGGACATGGCGCAAATGCTCAGCGAGCAGGCCGCCACCCAGAGGGCGGTGCTGAGCGTCACCGAGCACGATGTGCTGCTGCGCGTGGGCCGCGGCCTGCTGGCCAGCATCAACGTGTTCAGCCCGGCCGAAGCGCGCTGGGTGCTGCGCCGCCTGGCCGAACTGCTGGACTGGCCGCCGCTGCCCGACGAAGCCCTGGCCGAAGAAGGCGGCGCACCGCCTGCCTAAGATGCGGGCAACGCAGGAGCCCCCCATGAGCACCGAACCCATCGTCATCGTCGGCGGCGGCCATGCCGCCGCGCAGCTGTGCGCCAGCCTGGCCGAAGCCGGCCTGGGCCCGCGCGTGCACCTGGTGTGCGAAGAGCCGCTGCTGCCCTACCAGCGCCCGCCCCTGTCCAAGGCCTACCTCAAGAACCCCGACGAGCCCCTGCAGACGCTGAAGGCCGAAGCCTGGCTGCGCGAGCAGGGCATCACCCTGCACGTCGGCCAGCGCGCCACGGCCATCGACCGCGCAGCCCGCACCGTCACGCTCGCCGACGGCCATGTGCTGCCCTATGCCCGGCTGGTGCTGGCCACCGGCACCCGGGCGCGATTGCTGCCAGGCGTGGGGTCGGACCTGGCCAATGTGGCCGCGCTGCGCACCGCGGCCGATGCGCAGCGCCTGCGCGGCCTGCTGGCGGCAGCGTCTTCGGTCACCGTGCTGGGCGGGGGCTTCATCGGGCTGGAACTGGCGGCCACCGCGCGGGCGCAGGGCAAGGCGGTGACGGTGCTGGAAACCGCGCCGCGCCTGCTGGGCCGCAGTGTCAGCGCTGAACTGGCGGCGCACGTGCTGGCCACGCACCAGGCCGCCGGCACCCAGGTGCGCCTGGGCGTGACGGTGGGCGATTTCCAGGTGGCCGGTGGCCGCCTGGCGTCGCTGAGCGTGGACGGCCAGCCGCAGCCCGTGGACCTGCTGGTGCTGGGCATCGGCGCGGTGCCGGAAACCACCCTGGCGCAGGCCGCCGGCCTGGACTGCGACAACGGCGTGCGCGTGGACGCGTGCCTGCGCAGCAGCGACCCGCAGATCCTGGCCATGGGCGACTGCAGCAACTTCACGGCCCAGCCCCAAGCGGGTGAACCGGGCGCGCGGCTGCGGCTGGAGTCGGTGCAGAACGCCAACGACCAGGCCCGCACCGCCGCCGCCACGCTGCAGGAGCGTGAAGAACCCTATGCCGCGCTGCCCTGGTTCTGGTCCGAACAAGGTGCCATGCGGCTGCAGATGGTGGGCCTGTTGCCGGCCGGGGCGACATCCCGCCGCCGCCCCGGTGCCAACCCGCAGAGCTTCTCGTTGCTGCACTTCGTGGGCGAGCGCCTGGCCTGCGTGGAAAGCGTCAACGCGGCGGCCGACCACCTGGCCGCGCGCAAGCTGATCGAGCGCGGCTGCAGCCTGGCACCGTCGGTGTTGTGCGATCCGGCGGTGGCGCTGAAGGCCCACCTGTAGCGGGCGCCGACCCGGGCCGCGCTTGGCGCCGCCCACGGCCACCCCCTACACTGCGCCGCGAGGCCATTTCGCCTGGCAGTCAATGACCGTTTCGCGTGTCTTCCCCCCCCGCGCACGAGGCGCCCGCTCCCCATCGCAGTGAACCCGACCAGGCGCCGGGTCGGCACGTGGTCACGCTGTTGTTCGCCGACCTGTCGCGCTCCACCGAACTGGCCGCGGCGATGGAGGCCGAGAACTACGCCGGCCTGCTGGCGCAGCTGCGCCGGGCCTATGGCGACCAGGTCCAGCGCCATGGCGGGCAGGTGGTGCGGGTGCAGGGCGACGGCCTGCTGGCCATGTTCGGCCACCCTGAAACCCGCGAGGACGACGCCCGCCGCGCCGTGCAGACCGCATTGGCGCTGCATGCGCAGGTGCGGGGGCTGCGCATCGCGCTGCCGCCGGGCTTCGGGCTGAGCCTGCATTCCGGCATCCACGGCGGCCTGGTGCTGATCGGCCAGGGCGACATCGAACGCGGCCGCTTCGAGCTGATGGGCCCGGTGCCCAACATTGCCGCCCGCCTGTCCGACGCGGCCGGGCCGGACGAGATCGTGGTCAGCACCGAGACCCTGGGACCATCCCTGCGCCACTTCGTGGGCAGCGCCCCGGCGCCCCTGCGCGTGAAGGGGCGCAACGAGCCGGTCAGCGTCACCCGCATCAGCGCCGAGGCCGACGCCGCCCTGGCCATGCCGGTGGGCCTGGGCCGCGGCGCCGACCTGGTGGGCCGCGGCGCCGAACGGGACCGCCTGCACGCCTGCCTGCAGCAGGCCCGCAGCCAGGGCGTGCAGGTGGTGGCGCTGGCCGGGGCGCCCGGCATCGGCAAGACGCGGCTGGCGCAGGCGGTGCTGCACGACGCGGCCGCGCAAGGCTGGCACGTGCTGCGCGGCCACTGCGACGACACGCTGGGCGCCGAACCGATGCAACCCTTCCAGCAGGTGCTGCGCGGGCTGGGCGTGGCGCCGCCGGACAAGGCCGCGGCCACGGTGGCCGCGGTGCGCAGCGCGCTGCAGGCACACAGCCAGTCCCAGCCGCTGGTGCTGTTCATCGACGACTGGCAATGGGCCGACGACGCCTCGCACCAGGTGCTGCTGGCCCTGCACCAGCTGACGGGCTGCGCCCTGCTGGTGCTGCTGACCACGCGCCACACCGAGCACCCGGCGGGCCTGGAAGAAACCGACCACACGCTGGTGCTGGCCCCGCTGGACGACGCGGCAGCGCTGCGCCTGGTGGCCGCCCGGCTGCCGGGGGTGGACCCCTTCGTGCAGGGCGAAGTCTGCCGCCACGCCGGCGGCAACCCGATGTTCATCGACGAGCTGTGCCACTCGGTGCTGCGTGCGCACCGGCACGACACGCTGCTGACCCAGGCGTCCGATCAGGCGGGCCTGCCGGGGCTGAACCGGCTGCCCGGCACCGCCGGCTGGCTGAGCCACCTGGTGCTGTCGCGGCTGAACGCGCTGCCAGCCGCGCAGGCCGACCTGGTGCGCGCGGCGGCCGTCATCGGCAACGTGGTGCCGGCCTGGTTGCTGGAACACCTGACCGGGCATGGCGCCGACGACCCCGCGCTGCGTGCGCTGGCCGGGCAGGATTTCCTCTACCCCGGCGACCGCCCGGGCATGCTGCGTTTCAAGCACGGCATGGCGCGCGACGTGGTCTACGACGGCATCGGCCTGCACCAGCGGCAATGGCTGCACCTGCGCACAGCCGCGGCCCTGCTGCAGCGCACGGCCGACCAGCCCGACGACGAACACCTGGACGCGCTGGCCCACCACTTCGACGCCGGCGGCGAAAGCACCCTGGCGGCGCGCTACGCCGAACGCGCCGGCGACCGCGCCCTGGCCGCGTCGGCCCTGGACCGGGCCCGTGGCCACTACCGCGTGGCCCTGGCCGCGCTGGACCGGCTGGTGCCGAACGGGGACCGCGCGCTGCGCTGGATTGCCATCGCGCAGCGGCTGGGCATGGTGTCGCTGTACGACGCCAAACGCGCCGACCTGGCGCTGGCCCGGCGCGCCCTGGTGCTGGCCGAGGAACAAGCCGACCTGGCCGTTCGCGCCCGCGCGCGCTACTGGCTGGGCTACATCCACTACGGCCTGGGCAACGCCCTGGAGGCCGTGCGCCAGGGCGAGCAGGCCCTGCAAGAGGCACAGCGCTGCCAGGACGACCGGCTGGCCGTGCAGCTGGTGGCGGTGCTGGGCGAAGCCCACACCGCGGCCGGGCAGTACGCCCAGGCCCTGCCGCTGCTGGAGCAGGCCATCGACGTGAAGCGGCGCCACCGCAGTGGCCTGCGCACCAACGTGGGCCTGGCGTTTTCACTCGTGTGCCGCGGCTGCCTGCTGGGTGATCGCGGCGATTTCGCCGCGGCCGAGGACAACTTTGCCGAAGCGCTGACCTGCATGGTGGGCGAAGAACACGAGATCGGCGCCACCATCCACGGCTGGCGCGCCGCGGTGCTGCTGTGGCAGGGCCGCTGGCAGGCCGCCATGTCGGCCGCCGCCGAGTCGGCCCGCATCGCCCGCGCCACGCGCAGCCTGGCGCAGTACTCCATCGCCTGGGCGATCGAACACTACGCACGCTGGATGGACACTGGGCAGGCCACGGCGCTGCAGGGCATCGAAGACGCCACCGCCTGGCTGGCACCGCGCGAGACCGGCCTGTACCGCTCGCTGAACCACGGCTGGTTGACCGAAGGCCTGCTGGCCGTGGGCCGCCGCGAGGCCGCGCGCCACCACGGCGCCCTGGCGCTGCGCCGCGCGCGCCACAGCGACCGCCTGGGCCTGGCCATGAGCCAGCGCGCGCTGGCGCTGGATGCCGCGGCCACGGGCCGGCCGCAGGCCGCGGCCCGCCACCTGGCCCGCGCCCGGGACGCGGCACGGCGACGCGAGTCGCCCCACGAAGCGGCCGGCACGCAGTTGTGCGAGGCCCGCCTGGCGCTGGCCGAAGGCCGCGGCGACCAGGCCCGCGCCCTGCTGGACCCGGCGGCCATGGCCTTCGAACGGCTGGCCATGCCCTGGCACCTGGCGCAGGCGCAGGCCTTGCTGGCACACGGCGCCCACTTCGACGCCGCCACGCTGCTGTGCCCGCGGCCGCTGCCGGTCACGGCGGAGACGGAGGCGGCGGCGAAGGTGGCGTGAGCATCAACAGCACCGGCGAGCCGGTGCTGCGCAGGTCGCCCGCCAGCAGCAGCCCGCCCAGCAGCGCCAGCAGCACGCCCACGCCCATGCCGTAGCCGGGGCAGGCGTGTTCGGCCTTCAGATCGCCATCCTTTCGGCTGCCGCCAAACATCAGTTCGTCAAAGGCGTGTTCGTCCGGACCGTAGGTCTGCGCCACCTCGGCCATCGCCGAGCGGATGCCCACCACCACGCGCCGGCCTGCGCCGTGCTCCACACCGGCCTTGGGGTCCACCGGGCAGCGCCACAGCACCGCAGGCACGGGCTGTCGGCGCATGGTGGCCATCACCAGCGGGCGCAGCGCCAGCTGCAGGCTGTTGTACAGCGCCTCCAGGTTGGTGGCGTGGCAGGCCTGCACCCCCGCGGCGTCGTCCACCGCGCGCTGGTGGGACCAGAGCGTGCCTTCTTCGATCCACAGCTTCAACACCTGCAGGAAGTTTCCGTGCACCGTGGGCGGAAAGCCCAGCAGCATGCCGGCCACGCTGTTCGAGATGGCCTCCTGGATCGCTTCCGGCGGCTGGCGCGCCATGTCGCGGCTCAGGTTGTCGATGATTTTCTGGGTCAGGTCATGGGCGGGCGCCGGCACGCCTGGCGTGCGGTTCTCCAGGTACTTCGCCACGGCGGCCTTCATCCGCGGCCCTTCGACCCCGGCCCGCTGCTCGACCATACGGTTCGGGTGCGGGGCGAAGGTGTTGCGCGACACGCTGAACAGCTCACCGGGGCAACGGGGCTTGCCCTGGCCCAACTGGCCGGCGTCCGGGCGGCCGTCCAGCACCATGCAGGGGTCCGCTCCCGCGGGCGGCAGGCCGAACCAGTGCCGACACAGCAGGCCCAGTACGCGCTCGCTCAGCGTGATCAGCTCGATCGGCCGACGCAGCCGAACGTCCCCGTCCGGCCAGCCGCGCGGCTGTTCCAGCGCGGCAAAGCCCTTCAGCACCTGCTGCACGAAGGGCCAGGCGTCGATGAAGGCCTGTTTTTCTTCCACGCCCTCGATCACCGGGTTCACCGCCGCGGCCTGCACGGCACGGCCGGGGTCGCCGCGGTCCAGGCCCAGCAGGTTCAGCCCGATGGTGTCCTTCATGCGCAGGCCATACCCGGCCACCGAGTACTGGTCGGCGCCGTCGTCCTGCAGCACCGCCTTCACCGCCGCCAGACCGCCCACCAGCTGGCCGTAGCCGTCGGCCCGCGCCTGGCCACCTGGCTGCGCCCGCACCTGGGCCCAGACAGCCGGCGACCGCTGCTCGTCGTCCATCAGCAGGCGCCAGCTGTCCCGGGTGCCGGCCGGGTCCCATTCGGGCGGCGGGGTCTTGGCGCCGGGCTCGGGCTCGGGTGGCCGGGTCAGCACCACCAGATCGCGCAAGGCCGCCAGGCTGGGCACGAACAGGTACAGGCCCCACTGCAGCTCAACCAGAGGCTGGTCGCCCAGGTCCACGCGCTGCACCGCACCCTGCCCGTCCAGGTAGCGGAAGGTGCGGAGCTCGCCGCGCCGCGGCACGGCCAGGAAGGGGTCAGCCTGGGCCGAGGACAGGCCCGAGCTGTTGCCGCCGGCCATCCAGCGCTGCAGCACCTCGAACTGCTCGGCGATGCTGCCGCAGTAGGCCATGAACATCGCGCCCCGGTCGGCATCGGCCTCGGCTTCGGTGCGCGCCGGGCCGTAGGACATGCCGCGGCGCAGGATGCGGGGCATGTACTCGCGGCCATCGCGCGGATTGGCGCGCCGCACATGCGACTGGTGCGGGCAGTAGCGCCCGTCGGGGTCCTTGTCGTAGTTGAACTTGTTGTCCGTCACCGCTTCGGCCGGGTGCAGCAGCGCCTGGCCACCCTGGGTGCGGCCCATCATCCGGGCCCGGGCTTCCAGCGCCAGCGCGCCGGCATCGGGCCGGCCGGCGAAGGAAGCGTCCATCCGGGCTTCCAGGCGGTCCAGGCGCTGGCGCAGCTTGCGCACCACCAGGAAGCTGCCGTTGTTCAGCAGCGGGTCCTCCGCCTGGGCGGGCAGCGGGCCGTCGCCGCGGTCGTTGCCATAGCCCAGCAGCAACTCACCCACGCTGACCTCGTCGGTCCCCGGGCTGGGGACGGGGTCGGCCCGCTGCACCGGGGTGGGCTGGCTCACGCCGTCGACAAAGCCAAAATGTTCCTTCGCCTGCGGGGCAGACGGCGTGCGGCGGCTGCGGGTGGGCTCCACCGCCAGCACCGTCAGGCCGGTGACCGGGGCCTGCAGGGTGAGGATTTCTTCGGCCAGCTTCGGGTGCAGGCTGGCATCGGTCGGGCTGGGATCCACCAGCCGCAGCACCACCACCACGTGCACGCTGGCCATGTCAACGCGGTCGTCCGGGTCGCGCGCGGGGCCGTGGCGCAAGGGCCGGCGCCAGTGCTCGGGGTGGTTGCTGCGCACGTCGCCCAGCAGGGCGCAGCGCGCCTCCATGCCGTCGGCGAATTCCGACGGCAGCCGATCCAGGGTCTGTGGCGACACCCCCAGCGCCTGCAGGCCGGCATGGCTGAAGCTGATGTGCCAGCGCACCACCTGCGGGTCGGCGGGCGGGCCGCAGCGCGCGGCCCAGCGCTGCAGTGCCGCCGCGGCCTTGCTGGCGTCGTCCACCTGCAGCATCACCAGCGCACCGTGGGTCACCGGGTCGTTGCGGTTGAGCACCATGTCCTGCAGCAAGTCGGGCCGGAAGACCAGCGTGTCCTTCGGACGCGGGCGTGCCAGGCTGGCGTCGGGTTCCGGGCTGGCGTCGGGCTCCGGCTTGGGGTCCGGGAGCAACAGCCAGTCCAGTTCCGGCTTCAGCAGGGCGATGTACGGACCCAGGCGGGCAGCCAGGGCCGGGTCACCCTCGCCGCCGCGCAGTTTTTCCATCAGTTCGGAAAACTCCCGCAGAACCAGGCGGGCGAAGCGCTTGAGCACCAGGTCGTCGCGGCCCAGGTTCTTGCCGAAGAAAGGCGCCAGCCGGTACAGGCCCTTGAGCGTGCGCACCGGCAGCGCCAGCGCGTGCATCGGGTCGGCCAGCACCTTGCGCAGGGCCTCGTTGCGTTGCTGAACGAAGGGCGGCAGCGCAAAGCGCGCCAGGCGCTGCTCGGCGGCGGCCGGGTCCGGGCATTCGCGCTGGATGCGTTCCACCTCGGCCAGGTAGCGCGTGTCCGCGGCGGTGGCGGCCGAGTCGGTGTAGAACAGGCCGACGTCCATCTCGTGGTCGCGCACCCAGCGGCAGTAGTCGTCGAAATGCGTGTCCTGGGAACCGGGGTAGCCGCCGCAATGGCACAGCAGCGCGTCCAGCAGCGGGCCGATGTCGCGGTAGATGACGCGCATGTAGGGTTCCCAGCCGCCGTCGAAGCTGACGTTCAGCGTGAGGTAGCGCTGGGCCTGGGTGTCGCCGTTGTTCAGCGGCGGCCAGATGGCATAGCGGAACTGCTGGATGATGCCGAAGCGGCCTATGGTCTCGGGGAACACCGGCGCGTCCAGTTCGGCCTCGCGCTGGTTGCGCCGCGCGCTGTGCAAGGCGTTCAGCAGGCGCTGCAGGCGTTCAACATAGGTGATGGTCTCTTCGCAGTCGACGATCTCGTCGCGAACCGGTGCCATCAGGGCCAGGTTGGTGACGCCAGCCAGGCCCTGGCCCTTGGTCTTCGATCTCATGTGCGGCTCCCCCCAGGTGCCGGGCGACACGCCGTGACTTCGGCGCGGCCCAGCCCGGCGACCCTGACCGGCGACGTTAGCGTCTTGTTACGTTCCTGCCATCCGGCAAAGTGTTGACGCGCCCTGGCGGGCCAGCGCGTCGTGCACCGCTTGCAGGTCCAGCGGCGGCGGCAGCCGCAGCACCTGCGGCATTTCGTCGGGCTGCAGGGCTTCGGCGCTGGCGAGTTGGGCTTGCAGCACCGCGGCGTCGGCCTCTGACGGGTCCTGCCCGGCCTGGCGGCGCTGCAGCAGGCGCTGGCGCAGCGTGGCTTCGTCCACCACCAGGTCCAGGATGAGCAGGGGCACGCCCAGGCGACGCGCCAGGCGGCGCGCGGCGTCGCGCGGGGCGCGGCGCAGGAAGCTGGCGTCCAGCACCACCGGCCGGCCGCCGTGCAACACCGCCGCGGCCAGGCGCAGCAGGTGGCGGTAGGTGTGCTGCGTGTTCGCGGCGTCGTACAGCCCGGCGTTCAGGGCCGAGCCACTGGCCTGCCCCGGCGCCAGCCCGGCCAGGCGCTTGCGCTGCACGTCGCTGCGCAGGCGCAGCGCGCCCATGGCTTGCACCAGCGCCAGGGCCAGCGTGGACTTGCCGCTGCCGGCCAGGCCGTGCATCAGCAGCAGCGCCGGGCGGCCCTGCAGCCGGGCCGGCTGCGTGGCCAGCGCCACCGCCAGGTCCAGGTAGCGCTGCGCGCTTTCGCGGTCGCGCGCTTCACCCGGGCCGCCGCGTTCGCCCGGCTGCACGGCCCGCAGCAGCGCCACCTTGGCGCGCACCAGGGCGCGGTTCACCTGGTACCAGGGCAGCAGGCGCAGGCCCTGCACGTCGCCACTGGCTTCCACCCAGGCGTTGACGAAGCGGTGTGCCAGCGCCGGCAGGCCGTGAGCCTGCAGGTCCATCGCCAGGAAGGCGATGTCGTCGGCCGTGTCGATCCAGCGCAGCGCCGGGTTGAAGTCGATGCCGTCGAAGGCCGTGGGCTGGCCGTCGATCTGCACCACATTGCCCAGGTGCAGGTCGCCATGGCCTTCGCGCACGAAGCCTTGCGCCAGGCGGCGCGCGAACAGCGGCGCCAGCCGCGGGCCTTGCGCCTGGGCCCAGGCCTGCAGCGGGGCCAGCACCTTTGCGCACTGCGACGCTTCGAGCAAGGGCGCCAGTTCATTCAGGTTGTCCTGCAGCGCGTCGCGCACCCGCGCGCCGCTGCCCCAGGGGCCATCCGGTGGGGCCACGGCCGCGGCGGCATGGAATTGCGCCAGTTGCAGCGCCAGCGCGTCCACCATCTCGGGGCGCAGCGTGCCGTGTTCGGCCAGGTGCTGCCACAGCCCTTGCTGCGCGAAAGCGCGCATGGCCACGGCCCATTCCAGCACCGAGCCCGGGCCGCCCAGTCGCGGCGCAGCGGCCGGGCCGGTCACCGGCAGCAGGTCCAGGTACAGCGCGGGCGCCAGGCGGCGGTTCAGCCGCAGCTCCTCCAGCCCTTGGGCGTGGCGCAGCGCCAGCGTGTGCGCGTCCAGAAAGGGCGTGCGCAGCGCCTTCTTCAGCTTGTAGGCCCGTTCACCCGCCACCAGCACCCAGGAGATGTGGGTTTCCAGCAGCAGCACCGGTGCGCCGGTCTGTGCGGCCAGGTGCTGGCGCAGCGCCGCCACGAGCGCGGCCTGCTGTGGCAAGGTGGGTTCGGGGTCGGCCGCCATGGCGCAAGCATGGCACGCCGCTGGCGCGCGGCCCAACCGGGGCGAACACCGCGGCCACCGTGGCCGGCATTCCGGGCACGCTGGTGCCCAGGTGCCATGCCAGGCTACTGCAGCGGCGGCAGGCCCTGGGTGCGGCCGCGCCCGGCCAGCTTGGCGCCGTACATGGCGCGGTCAGCGCGCTCGATGGCCGCGTCGATGTCGTCCGGCCCGGTGCACAGCGCCACCCCGGCGGAAAAGCCCAGGCCGTGCCCCGCGGCAACGCCGTCAACGCCCAGGCCCGAGTAGGCCAGGCGCAACCGGTCCAGGCAGATGCAGGCCTGTTGCTCATCGGTGTCGGGCAGCACGAACAGGAATTCCTCGCCGCCCCAGCGCGCCACGCGGTCGGCGCCGCGCAGTTCGCGCTCAGCGGCGCGCGCGAAGGCCTGCAGCACGCGGTCGCCCACCTGGTGGCCGAAGCTGTCGTTGATCTGCTTGAAATGGTCCAGGTCGGCCAGGGCCACCACCAGCGGCCGGTCGGCGCGCTGGGCCTGGCCGCTGGCGCGGCGCAACTCGTCCTGGGCGGCCCGGCGGTTCAGCAGGCCGGTGAGCGTGTCGCGCGTGGCCAGCAGGCGGATGCGCTCCAGCGCCTCGGTCAACTCGGCCTTCTGTGCGCTCAGGCGCGCGCGCATGCGGCCCAGGCGGTCCGACAGGATGCGGATCATGGCCATGGACGCCGCCACGAAGGCCCAGTTCGCGGCCTCCTGCAGGGGCTCGTGCCCGGCCGGCCGCGCCACCGCCAGCCAGGCCATCACCGCGCCCATCAGCACGATGCCGAAGTGCGACAGCGCCCGCGCCGCCAGGGGCTGCAGCGCGAAGATGCCGAAGCACAGGATCAGCGGCAGCAGGCACAGCAGCGCCGCCCGGTTGGGCCCGGCCAGGGTGTAGCCCCAGGCCACGCAGACCATGGCGTACATCATCTGGGGCGCGCTCAGGGACGCCTCCTGGCTGAGCCGCTCGCCCAGGCCGCAACGCACCAGCAGGTAGAACACCGCACAGCCGGCCAGCGTGAGCACCACGTACCAGGCCACCGGGGCGCCGGCGATCCGGCCCTGCTGCCACTGCAGCACCAGCAGCGCCTGGATCAACAGCAGCGCCGGCACGCCCAGCAGGGACTGCAGCACACGCATGCGCTGTCGGTCGTTGGCGCCCAGCAACAGGGCACCCAGGGCAAATGCGGGCCGGGGCATCCAAGGCATATCGGCAAAACCGCGGCGATATCAAGCCGGAATGGGTCGGCGCCAGGCGCGCGGGTTGACTTTCCGGCCCGATCACCCTGGCGCGGCCATCGGGACCTTCCCAGGCCGCCGCAGCGCTGGCCGCAGAATGGCCCCCGCACGCGCACGCGCTTCTGCCCCCACCGCCTGAATCCCCAAGGAGACCCCATGACCCTGGCCGACCGCCTGCAGGCTTGCCACAGTTCTGTGGTGCACGACGTGATGAAGGACCTGGGCCTGCCGCTGCGCGTGCTGCCGCGCAGCATCGTCGGGCTGGACCCCACGATGAAGGCCGCCGGCCCGGTGTTCACCATCCGCGGGCGGCCGGACCCCACGCTGGACAAGCACACCTCTCTTTATGAATGGGCCGGCCTGCTGTCGCGTGCACCGGCCGGGCACGTGGTGGTGTGCCAGCCGCAGGACGACACGCGCGCGCTGTTCGGTGGCCTGTCGGCCGAGGCCTTGAAGCTGAAGGGTGTGCGCGGCTACATCGTCGATGGCGGTTGCCGCGACATCCAGGCCGTGGTGGACCAGGGCTTCCCGGTCTTCGCGCGCTATGCCACGCCCATCGACATCGTGTGCGCCTGGCGCGCCGAGGCCTTCGAGCAGCCGGTGGCCATCGGCGGCCTGCAGGTGCTGCCCGACGACCACGTGCTGGCCGACCGCGACGGCATCATCCTGGTGAGCGCGGCCGAGGTCGAAGCCGTGGTGGCCGCCGCCGAACGCAAGATGGCCACCGAGGGCGACATGGTGCGCGCCATCCGTGCCGGCGAAGACCCTCAGGCGGCCTACCTGCGCTACCGCGTCTTCTAGAACCGGCGTCACTTTCGCCTCACCTGAACATGCTGAACTACGAAACCATCCCGGTCACCCCTTTTCAACAAAATTGCTCCCTGGTCTGGTGCAGTGACACGAAGGAGGCCGCGGTCATCGACCCCGGTGGCGACCTGCCTGAGATCGCGGCCGCGGTGAAGCGGCTGGGCCTGAACCTGACGCAGATCCTGCTCACCCATGCCCACATCGACCACGCCGGTGGCACCGGCACGCTGGCGCGAGAGCTGAAGCTGCCCATCGTGGGGCCGCACCCGGGCGACCAGTACTGGATCGACGGGCTGGCGCAGCAAAGCAAGATGTTCGGCTTTGCGCCGGCCGAGCCCTTCACGCCCACACGCTGGCTGGCCGATGGCGACACCGTGACGGTGGGGCACAGCACGCTGGCCGTGCGCCACTGCCCGGGCCACACGCCGGGGCATGTGGTGTTCCACAGCGCCGAGGCGAAGCGCGCCTTCGTAGGCGATGTGCTGTTCGCGGGCAGCATAGGCCGCACCGACTTCCCCGGCGGCGACCACGACACGCTCATCGCCAGCATCACCCAGCGGCTGTGGCCGATGGGCGACGACACGGTGTTCATCCCCGGCCACGGGCCGGAAAGCAGCTTCGGCCGCGAACGGCGCGGCAACCCCTACGTGGGCGGCACCTGATCGGCACGCGCCCCGCGCGCGCCCTGCTGCAGCCGGCGCAGGGCCCATAGCAGGCCGGCCGCGCCCATCAGCACCGCGGTCGGGGGCTCTGACACCGGCAGGCTGTTCACCGGCAGCGCCACCGCCGCCACCGCTTCGGAGGCAAAGGCCGTGCCCCAGGCGGCGCCCAGGCCGCTGGCCGCGCTGTAGCTCACCAGCCAGGCGCTGGTGCCGGTGGCGGGGTCGATGCGCACCACGCTCTGGCCGGTCAGGCCGTACAGGTGAACGTTGTCGTCGGTGGCCAGGCCATAGACCCGGGCCACGCCCAGGCCGCTGCCCACCGCACTGGCGTTGCCCGTGGTGGCGTCGATGCGAAACAGGGTGTCGGCCACGGGCCGGGTGGAGCTGAGGTACAGGCTGCCGCCCACGAAGGCCAGGTCGCCAGAGGATTCAAAGCCGGGCTGGGTGCGGCCCAGCGGGCTGACCACACCGCTTTGCGTGTTCACGGTCATCAGCCGCCGGTTGGCCGCGTACAGCGTGCCGTCGGCGTCGAAGGCCAGCGAGTTGACCGTGGTGCCCAGGTTGGCCACGAAGCGCGTGCTGGCATTGCGGCGGTCGATGCGGTAGAGGCTGTCGCCGTCCACGCCCCACAGTTCGCCGTCGGCGTTGAAGGCGATGTCGGTCATGGCCTGGCCCATCTGGCCCACGATGCTGACCGCCCCGCTGGCCAGGTCCACCCGGCCCAGCGTGCCGTCGCCGTCACTCACCCACAGCGTGGGCACGGCCAGCGCCCCCTGAACCGACAGCGCGGCGCCCAGCGCCAGCAGCCCTTTGAACATTGCGGTCGTCGCCATCCTGAAGCTCCTTGATCAGGCTTCATTGGCGCGCATCCGACCGCGCCGCATTGGCTGGAAAACCCGGTTCAAGGCGCGCCTGTTCCTGCACAGCCCCCCGGGCGCCGGGCCCCTGGGTCCGCCCGCGGCGCGACACACCTGTTGCAGCAAGCGGCACAAGGTGAATACGTCACATCGCCGGGCGGGCAAATTCACCTCCCGGCCCCCGAAGCGCTGCCTACGCTGGTGCCCACGCCCGATGCCCGCACCAGGCCCGAACCAGGGCCCGCACCAGGGCCGAACCAGGCCAGGCCGGCCGCCACACCACAAGGAGAAGCCATGTTCGAACTGGACGCGCCTGTTCCCCCGCATGCCCAGGCGGTGCCGATGCCGGGAGCCTTGCACGCCGGCGGCATGGCGGCACTGCCCCAGCGCTGGCTGGTGGGCATGCTGGACGAGGTGGACTACGGCATGCTGCTGGTCACGGCCGATCAGCGCCTGATCCACGCCAACGCCACCGCGCGCCGGGTCCTGGGTGCCGGCCACCCCTTGCACCTGCAGCAGCAGCTGCTGCGCGCCGCCCAGCACCACGACGCTGCCAAGCTGCAGGCCGCCTTGCAGGACGCGGCACAGCGTGGCCGTCGCTGCCTGCTGCACCTGGGCAGCGGCGCGCTGGCCAGCAGCCTGGCCGTGGTGCCGTTGGATGCGGCCGATGACGGCGCGCGGCCGGTGCTGCTGATGCTGGGCAAACACAAGGTGTGCGAAGAGCTCAGCGTGGAGAACTTCGCCCGTTCACGCCACCTCACCCTGGCCGAGACGCAAGTGCTGAAGTCCCTGAGCGCGGGCCTGCAGCCGCTGGACATTGCACGCCGCAACGGCGTGGAACTGTGCACCGTGCGTTCACAGATCCGCAGCATCCGCCAGAAAACCGGCTCGCACAACCTGCGCGCGCAGCTGACCCAGCTGGCGCGGCTGCCGCCCATGGTGAATGCGCTGCACGGCGTCTGCGCCCAGCCGCTGGCGGCCTGAACCGCCCGGCGCCGCGCGCGGCGCTCGCCCGCCGCAAGGTGAATACCTCACAGGCCGCCTGGCCAATGCTTCACCACCTGGGCCGCGGCCCGTTCTCTAAGCTCTGGGTGCCTGATGGAACAGGCATGACAGACCCTTGGAGAACACCATGCTGGAACTGATCGGAAATGACGGCCCCGCCCTGCACAGTGCGCGCGAAGCGGGGCCGCGCGCCGCGGCGTCCCTGGCGTCGATGGTGGGCACGCTGTTCGGACCGGTCACCGGCGCCGCCGCCAGCGGCTACTGCGGGCCGGAGCGCCGCCGCAGCGCGTCGCTGGCGCAGCGCTGCATGGGCCACATGCTCGACGAGGTGGACTACGGCATGCTGCTGCTGGCCCAGGACGGCCACCTGCTGCACGCCAACAAGGCGGCGCGGCGCGACCTGGACGCGCAGCACCCGCTGCAGTTGCTGGGGCGCGAGCTGCGGCCCCGGCTGGACGCCGACGGCGTGGCCCTGCGCGAAGCGGTGGGCCAGGCCGCGCGGCGCGGGCTGCGTCGGCTGCTGAAGCTGGGCGACGCGGCGCAGCGCTGTTCGGTGGCGGTGGTGCCGCTGGGCCTTGGCGGCGCCAGCGGCGAACAGGCGGTGCTGTTGATGCTGGGCAAGCGCAGCATGTGCGAAGAGCTCAGCGTCGAGGGCTTTGCCCGCAGCCACGGCCTGACGCTGGCCGAAACCCAGGTGCTCAAGGGCCTGTGCGGCGGCCTGCCGCCCCAGGACATTGCGGGCCGAAACGGCGTGGCGCTGTCCACCGTGCGCACGCAGATCGGCAGCATCCGGGCCAAGACCGGCGCCGGCAGCATCCGGGCCCTGGTGCAGATGGTGGCGCAACTGCCGCCCATGGTGGGCATGCTGCAGGCGGGGGGCCAGGCGCTGGCGTCATGACGGCGCGGGTGGCGTGTAGCATGCAAGCGCGGCTGCACCTGCGCCACGCCGCGCCGCCTCCATGCCCTTGCCTCCCAGCGAGCCCCCTGCACCCGCCACCTGCGACATGAGCCCGCTGCTGACCAGCCTGGCGCAGCGGGGGGAGGAGCGCCGCTACCGCAAGGACACCCTGCTGATCCAGGAAGGCGATGTCGGCGACACGCTGTACATCATCCTGAAGGGACGGCTGCGCGCCTACACCACCGGCGACAAGGACCGCGAACTCACCTACGGCACCTATGGCCCGGGCGAGTACATCGGCGAGATGAGCCTGGACGGCGGCCCGCGCTCGGCCAGCGTGGTCACGCTGGAGGCCAGCACCTGCGTGGTGGTCACGCGCACCACGCTGCGGGCCTTCATCGCCGAACACCCGGACTTCGCCTTCGAGCTGCTGAGCAAGGTGATCCGGCGCGCCCGCGCCGCGTCGCTCAACGCCAAGCAGATGGCGCTGAACGACGCCTATGGCCGCCTGGCGGCGCTGCTGAACGACCTGGCACGGCTGCTGGCCGACGGCACGCCCTTCGTGGCCGGGCCGCTGACGCACCTGGACATGGCCCAGCGCGTGGGCTGTTCACGCGAGATGGTGTCCCGCCTGATGAAGGACCTGCAGCGCGGCGGCTACATCGACGCCGACCGCCGCGGCATCCGCCTGCTCAAGCCCCTGCCGCAGCGCTGGTAGCGCGAAGCAACGCGGTTCAGCGCGTGGCGGCGCCGGGCTGCGGCCGGGCGGTGTCGCCCGCGCCGGCGCTGCCGGCCTTGGCCACCGCCAGGGGCGCGGGCGGGCCGAAGCGCACCGGCGGCTTGGCCGCCGCCTGGTACACCGGCTCCAGCCCCGGCAGGCGGGCCTGGATCGACTGGATGCGGGCCTCGCCCGAGGGGTGGGTGGACAGCCAGGACGGCGGCGCGCCCTTGCTGGCGGCCAGCATCTTCTGCCACAGCGTGACGCCGGCGGCCGGGTTGTAGCCGGCCTGGGCGGCCAGGATCAGGCCCAGCGCGTCGGCCTCGCTTTCGTCGTCGCGGCTGTACTTCAGGCTCAGCAGGCCGGCGCCCTGGCGCAGCGCGGCGTCGCCCAGGTGGCCCAGGCCCAGCACCGCCGACAGCGCGGTGGCGCCCAGGTTGGTGGCGGCGTTCTTGCCCATGCGTTCACGCGCGTGCTCCAGCAGCGCATGCGCCACCTCGTGGCCCATGATCATGGCCACCTCGTCATCGTTGAGCTGCAGCTTGGCCAGGATGCCGTAATAGAAGGCGATCTTGCCGCCGGGCATGCAAAAGGCGTTCAGGTCCTGGCTGCCGATCAGGTTCACCTCCCACTGCCAGTTGCGCGCCGCGGGGTTGCAGTCGTGGGTGAAGGGGATGATGCGGTTGGCAATGGCGCGCAGGCGCTTGACCTGCGGGTGCTCGGTGGGGCCCAGCGCCTTCTGGCTTTGCGCCTGGGTGAGCATCTGCTTGTACTGCTGGCCGGCCTGGCCTTCCACCGTCTTGGCCGACACCAGCTTGGTCATCGAGGAACGCTTGCACTCGGCAATGGGGGCCCGGTTCTGCGCCAGCGCCGACAGCGGCGCCGCACCGGCCACCGCCAGCAGGCCGGTGAACAGACGCCGGCCGTGCAGGGCGCAGCGGCAGGTGGGGCCGTGCGCGGCCCATTCGGGCGGCGGCACATGGGCCTGGGTGTGGAAGGGGCTGCTCATCGTGGTTCTCCGTCTTTCTCCCTGTGCATTCGCAGGCCTCGGGCAGATGGGGCCTGCGCACGCCGGTTTCAATCATCGCCCAATGCGGCCCGGGCGGGCATGTCCAGGGCGCGGATGCTGCCACGCAGCCACCCCAGCAGCGCCAACGCCGGCAGCGCCCGCGCGGTGGACACCAGGAAGAAGGGGACCCGCCGGTGGTTTCGGCCGGCAGCCCGGCCAGGGGGCTTTAGCGCGCGGGGGCCGACGCGGGTGGCGCCGCGGCGGCACCCGACGCCGCCGCCGCCGAGGCCGCCGCCTGCGTGGCGTGCACCAGGGCTTCGGTCTGGTGGTACACCACCTCGGCCATGGCCAGCAGCTGTTCGCGCGGCATGGCGCCCACCAGGGCCCAGCCGTAACCTTCGTCCACCCAGTACAGCAGGCCGTTGTCGCCCTGCTGCTGGTGGCGGAAGGCCACCTCGGCGTTGTTCTCGGGCTTGCGCAGGTAAAGCGTGATGCGCTTGCCCTGGGCGTTTTCGTACATGAACTGGGCGCTGGGCTTGTTGGTGTCGGGCAGAAGGCGCCCGCCCACCAGGCTGTAGCCCTGGGCCGACAGGTCCACCAGCTTCACCGGCATGGCCAGGCGCTTGGTCAGCCACTTGGCCAGGTGTTCTTCCTGGGCCTTCTGCTGCGCGGGGTCGCCCTCGCGCACGCTCACCTCCACCGGGTGGCGCACTTCGGGCACGTAAACGGCATGCGCCGTCGCGGCGCGCTGCGCCCACAGCGGCGTGGCGTCGGTGGCGGCCGGGTTGGCGCCAGACGCTCCCGCGCCGGCCGCCGCCAGGTGCGTGCCGCCCTGGCGATGGCTGAGCGCGCTGCCCAGCAGGCCGCCGGCCAGCAGCAGGCCGGCGGCCAGGGCGGCCTGGGCCCATGGCCGCTGGTGCCAGGCGCGCGCGGCTTCGGCGGAGGCGGCCGGCCCCGCGGAAGGTGCGGGCAGCTCGGCCGCCTGCACCAGCTGGTGCAGGGCCTCGGGCACCGGCTCGTCCAGCACCGGGTCGAACAAGGCGCGCAGCGCGTCGCGGTCGCTCGCCCAGGCCTGCACCTGGGCGTCGTCGTCGGGGTGGGCGCGCAGCCAGGCGCGCACGGCATCGCGCTCCGCGCCTTCCAGCTCGCCGTCCAGCCAGGCCGACAGGCCTTGCCCGTCGGGTGTGTTGTCCATCGTCGTCACCGCTATACCACCCGCTTCAAGGTCGAGCGCTTCGCCGCGGAGGGACCGTCGCCGCTCATCCACTCGCGCAGCGCCGCGCGCCCACGGGACACCCGGGACATCACCGTGCCGATGGGGATGTGCAGCACCTGCGCACATTCGGCGTAGGACAGCTGCTCCACACTGACCAGCAGCAGCGGTTCGCGCTGCTCCATGGGCAGCTGCGCCAGGGCGCGCTGCAGGTCGATGCGCAGGCCCACGTCAGGCCCCAGGTCGGCCGCCACCGCGTCCTGCTCGTCGCTGGCCTGGGCGGGGTCCACCACCGTCATGCGGGACTCCCGCCGGCGCCAGTCCAGGTGCGCGTTGTGCGCGATGGACAGCACCCACACGAGGATGTCGCGTTCCGGGTCGAATTGATGCCAATGGGTGAGCGCTCGTTCCAGCACGGTTTGAACCAGATCGTCCGCCGCTTGCGCGTCGAACACCAAGGTGCGCGCGTAACGTCGCAGCCTGGGAATGGCACCCAGCAGCTGCTGTTTGAAAACGTCACTGGCTTGCACGTGCATGGATTACGAGATGGGGTGGCGGATTATTCCAGCGTGTGATGACACTTCACACAGCATGTGATCTGGATCACAAACATTCACCTGCCGCCCCCGGGTTGCGGGGTCCCGGCATCGGTGGCGCCGGAATTGCATGCCGCACGGCCAGCCCCACCCGCCCGCTGCAAACTTGCAGCGCGGGCCCATACTGCGGCGATGGACGCACTGGACTGGGGTGACTTGCGCTATGCGCTGGCGGTGGGGGCCACCGGCTCGCTGGCGGCGGCCGGGCGGCAGCTGGGGGTGAACGCCACCACGGTGCTGCGCCGCCTGGACCACCTGGAAGCGCAGCTGGGGGCGCGCCTGTTCGAACGCCTGCGCAGCGGCTACCGGCCCACCGAGGCCGGCGCGGCGGTGCTGCAGAAGTTGAACCACATGGCCGCGCAGGCCGATGAGATCGAGCGCCATGTGCTGGGCCGCGACCGCGAGTTGAACGGCCTGCTGCGCGTGACCACCGCCTTCGTCATCATGGAACACCTGCTGCCGCAGCCGCTGGCCCGCTTCGCGCAGGCCTACCCGGGCATCGAGGTGGAGGTGGTGGAAAACGCCTTCCTGGCCGACCTGGCGCGCCGCCACTCCGACGAATCGTCCAGCTGGGCGCGGCGCGAGGCCGATGTGGCGCTGCGCATCTCGGCCCAGGTGGCCGACCACCTGGTGGGCCGTCCGCTGGGCAACACCGCGTGCAAGGTGTACGCGCTGCGCGGCGCGCAGGGGCTGCCGCAGGCGGTGACGCCGCTGGAGCAGCTGGTGCGCGACGCGCCCTGGGTGGCCTTCGAGCGCGACGGCCAGGCCCGCGTGTACGACCGCTGGATGCGCACCCACCTGGCGCGCGCGAACGTGCGGGTGCGGGTGGACATCTTCAACGCCGCGGCGGCCATGCTGCACACCGGCGTGGGCGTGGGCGTGCTGCCCACCTTCATGGAAGCCGCACACCCGCAGCTGGTGGCGGTGAGCGAGCCGATCGCCGAGCTGGCGGTGCCGGTGTGGATGCTGACCCACCCCGACCTGCGCCACACCGCGCGCGTGCGCGCCTTCATGGAACATGTGGGCGACGCCATCGCGCAGCGCCTGTCGGCACGAAGCGACCCCGCCCGCCCACCCGCTTGACGCCGGCCTGTGGCGCGGCGAGCATGCACCACCTTTTCCGGAGCAGACGATGGCCAAAGGGCAACAGCGCAGTACCAAGGAAGCGAAGAAGCCGAAGAAGGACAGCGGCCCGACCAAGACGGTGTCGCCCTTCGCGGTGACCCCCACGGTCACCACCGTGGTGCCGGACCGCAGCAAGAAGAAGAAGTAGGGCGCGGCGGAGCTCCCGCGCCTCAGCCCAACAGCGCGGTGCCCGCCGACCAGGCGCCGCCGGGTGTCTTCTGCCACAGGTGGTAAAGGCGGTCGTCGGTGCCGATGTACACCACCTCCAGGCGCTGGTCGGCATTGACGGCCAAGGCCACCTGCTTGGCCGGGCCGGCGTTGGTCAGCACGCCAGAGCCGCTCCAGCCATTGTTCGGGGCGGTCTGCCACAGGTGGTAGAGCTTGTTGTCCGAGCCGATGTACACCACCTCCAGGCGCCCGTCCCGGTTGGGCTTGACAGCCAGTTGGCGCGCAAAGCTGCCATTGTCCAGCACGCCCGAGCCGCTCCACCCGTTGTTGGGCGCCGTCTGCCACAGGTGGTAGAGCTTGTTGTCCGAGCCGATGTAGACCACCTCGATGCGACCGTCCTGGTTGCTGCCCAGGGCCAGCTGGCGCGCATAGCTGCCCTTGTCCAGCACGCCCGAGCCGCTCCAGCCATTGTTCGGGGCGGTCTGCCAAAGGTGGTAAAGCTTGTTGTCCGAGCCGATGTACACCAGCTCCAGCCGGCCGTCCCGGTTGGTTGCCCCGGCCGCCTGGCGCGCAAAGCTGCCCGGGTCCAGCACCGCGCCAGCCGCCCAGCCGTTGTTCGGCGCGGTCTGGTGAATGTGATACAGCCTGTCGTCTGAACCGATGTAGACAAGCTCGATGCGGTGGTCGGCATGGGCCAGTGCCACCAACTGTCGGGCCGTGCTGCGCATGTCCAGCACGCCCGATTGCGACCATGCACCACCTGGCGTCGTTTGCCACAGGTGGTAGATCTTGCTATCCGAGCCAATGTAGAAGCACTCCAGGCGGCCGTCAGCGTTGGACGCACTGACCAGGTGGCTGGCCCAGCTGCCGCGGTCGATCACATCGGCCCGGGACCACCCGCCGATGGCGGGGTTTTGCCGCAGCTGCGCAATGCGGTGATCGGGCCGCAGGTACAGCACGTTCAGGCGGCCGGCGGTGTCGGTGCTCACGTCCAGCGCCAACGCCGATTGCACCTCGCGGTCGGCGCCGTGCACCTTCAACGCCGGGTCGCCCAGCAAGCCCATCATGAAGGTGGTATAGCGAAGGTCACGGCTGGTCGGGTCGAAGCCAGAGCCTGGCAGCACCATGCCGGCGCGGGCGTCCAGCGCCAGTCCCAGCACGCCGGTGCGCGCCAGGTCGGCAAAGAACTTGTCCTCCACCGCATGGCCCAGGCCGATGGAGATTTCGTCGGCATAGCCCACATAGGCGGTCATGCCGCCATTGGCATTGTTCATCACCAGGTGGCGGCTCAGGCTGTCCTCGCTGCAGCGGTTGGTGAGGCAGGAATTGGCATAAGCGATGCCGCAGTTCGGGCCGTTGGTCAGCGCGTCGGCCAGCGCGGTGTCGAAGCTGCCGCCTTCGCCGCCGCTGCAGGTGAGGCCCACGTTGCCGTGGCCCCCAATGCTGACGATGTGCTGGCCCTGGTTCAGGCGCGCGAGCAGGCGCTCGCGGCTGTAGTACTGCAGGTCAATGCCTTGGCGGTCGGCGTCCGGCAGATCGGCCACGTCGGGGTACAGCGCGGCCTCGCTGTCCCAGCCGGGCATGTCCTGGCGGATGCGCCGGCGCAGGCTTTCCTGCTCGCGCATGGTGTCGGCCTGCTCGCTGGGGTCCAGCAGGTAGGCCTGCGGCGCCCGCTCGGCGGCGCTGCCATACACCGCGATCCAGGAACTGGGCTTCTGCAGCCCGGTGGCGGGCTCCAGGGGCAGGGGCGCGGCATCGGTGGCCGACGCCACGAAGCACCAACCCTTGCCCTTGGCCGCGGCCTGGACGTCGTGCGCCAGCACCTGGTAGTCGGCCGTGGCCCCCCGGGCCAGCAGCTGGTGGGCCAGGCGCAGCTCGGCGGCCAGTTGCACTTCCAAGCTGGTGGCCACTGTGCCAGACGGCAGGAAGGCGATCAGCCACACCGTCGGGTTGTTCTGGCCCATGGCGTCGCGGCAGGGGCCGTCCTTGTCCATCCAGTCGGTGTAGTACCAGCCCGGGCGCTGCGGCCCGGCGGCGGCATCGTGCAGCAGCGAAACGCGGGCCCCGGTGGCCGTGAGCGCCACCACCGTCTTCGGGTTGCGGCAGGTGCCGCGCAGGTGCAGCTTGAGGTAGGTCTTGCCGCTGGGCTGCGAGAAGCGGCCCTCGCCCGGGCTGTCAGCGCTGGGGTTGGCATCGCGCGCCACCGGCAGCATGTCAACCAGGTGAATGACTGTGCGCTGGCGCGCGGCGTCGGCGGCGAACCGGTCTCCGGCCGGCGGGAAGGAGGCGGCCGGCGTCAGAACCGTGGGCACATCACCACCCCACTTGCTGGACACATAGAGGATGCGCGACAACCAGGCGTGCGCAAGCGGGTTGCCGCCCTCGCGCAAGGCCTCGTATCGGCAGGTCTTGGTGACGAAGTTCGTGGCCTGGGCGGCATTCGCGGCCGGGGCGCGGCCGATGCTCAGATGCGGCAACAGGCGCTCGAAGCCGTAACCGGCGATGTCGGGCTTGGCCCCTTCGGTCCATTCGTCGTTGGACGGGTTCAAGGCGGCGTAGTACAGATCGGTGGGCATGGACGGGTGCGAGCCGCTGCCAATGGCCAGGTGACGGAAGGGCACGATGCGCTCGTCGCCACCCAGCAATACATAGGCCGTTCCCCAGCTGTCATGCGCCCAGCGCAGGAAGCGGCGGATGATGTGCTGCAGGTCGGCCGCCCCGGTGCTGAAGTCCTGCCCGAAACCGCTGCCCTTGCGGCTGGCCACGATGTCGGCCAGCTTGACCACACGGGCGCGCAGGCCCAGCCGGGTCTTCCAGGCGGCCAGCGGCTCGAAGGCGCTGACCAGGCTGGCGCCCAGCGCGGCGCCGGGTGTCTTGGCGGCGGCGTTCCAGAGCGTGTCGTCAGTGAGGATGAGGTAGTCCCAGCACGGCGGCAGGTCGCGCAGCGCAGGCCCCTTCACGGTTCGCACGCCGGGGCCGGGCACATCGCCGGGGTTCACCACCAGTGCACGCGCCAAAGCCAGCATGCGCTGCTGCTGCGCGCCAGACACGGGCACGGGCTGGCCCAGCAAGGCCGGTCGGTCGTCGGCCACGGCCAGGGGCAAGGTCACCTCCAGCTCGCTGACCAGGGTGAGCTGGCCATTCGGCAGCACCTGCACCGGCTGCACCTGCACCTGCACCATCAGCGTGGCTCCGCAGCGCTGCGTGCCCAACACGCGGACCAGCGGCGGCGAATGCGCCGCTGCGTCCAGGTACAAGGCCGGCACGCGGGCCTCGGTGGGCCGGGCTGCGGAGAGGCCATCGGGGGCATCTCGCCAGGGCGCGCGTTGCGGCACCAGCGCCTGCAGGGTGGCGGCCAGCGGCACTTGGCGCAGCACGCGCACGCGAGGCGCTTCGCTCACAACGGTCTGCAGCGGCAGCGCCACCCACAGCGCACGGCTGGGCAGGCCGGGCCCACCGACCGGCCCGCTGCGGGGCCAACCCGGCAGCGCGAGCCGCTGGCCCAGTTGGGTGCCGTGCACCTGCAGGGCCTGGGTGTCCAACTGCAGCCGCAGCACCAGCGACGGCGCCGGTGCGCTGAGATGGGCCTGAATCTCGATCTGGAACGACGGGTGCATCGACCACATTGCGCTTCTCCTGGGTGCCACGACCGGACGGTCGATGACCCATTCTTGGAAGCGCTCGCTGCGGTGCACATGCGCGCGGTCAACGTCGCGGCCGCGCCTGGTGGGGTCAGGTCAAGCAGGGGCCGGTTTGGCGCGCTGTCTGGCCAGCGCGATGAACCAGTCCACCGCCGCGGCATTGGCCATGGCGTCGCGGTTCATCACCCCGCCCGGGTCGGCGCCCATCAGCAGCTTCTTCACCGGCAGCTCCATCTTCTTGCCCGACAGGGTGCGCGGGATGGCCGGCACCTGGTACACGTCGTTGGGCACATGGCGCGGGCTGAGCGCGGTTTTCACCACGTCCTTGATGCGGCGCGCCAGCGCCTCGTCCAGGGTGAAGCCTTCGCGCAGCACCACGAACAAGGGCATCCACGATTCGCGGCCCAGGTATTCCAGGTCCACCACCAGGCTGTCCAGCACCTCGGGCAGCGCCTCCACAGCCCGGTAAAGTTCGGCCGTGCCCATGCGCACGCCGTGGCGGTTGATGGTGGCGTCGCTGCGGCCGTAGATGATGGCGCCGGTGGCGCCGGCCTCGGGGTGCGGGATCAGGCGGATCCAGTCGCCATGCCGCCACACGCCCGGGAACATGTCGAAGTAGCTGTCGCGCAGCCGGCTGCCGTCCTCATCCCCCCACAGCCGCAGCGGCATGCTGGGCATGGGTTTCACGCACACCAGCTCACCCACCTCGTCCAGCACCGGCCGGCCCTGTTCGTCGAAGGCCTGCACGGCCGCACCCAGGCCGCGGCACTGCATTTCGCCGGCGATGGTGGGCAGGGTGGGCAGGCCGGCGATGAAGGCGCCGGCGAAGTCGGTACCACCGCTGATGGTGGCGATGAAAATGTCCTGCCCGTCGCGCTGGGGACACTGGTCCCAGATCCAGCGGTAGCAGTCCTGCGACAAGGGCGACCCGGTGGAGCCGATGGTGCGCAGCGCCGACAGGTCGGCCACATCCATCGGCTTCACACCGGCCTTCAGGCAGCTGGCGTAGAAGGCCGCGCCGGCGCCGAAGAAGGTGGCACCCGACAGGCCGGCGAAGCGCCACAGCGTGCCCCAGTCCGGCGGCCCCCCAGGCGTGGCCGGGCAGGCCGGGCTGCCGTCGAACAGGCAGACGGTGGTGCCGCCCAGCAGCGCACCCACCTGGCAGTTCCACATGATCCAGCCGGTGCTGCTGTACCAGTGGAAGCGCTCGCCCACCGCGGCGCCCGAGCTCAGGTTGTTGTGCAGGGTGTTGCCCTTGAGCATTTCCAGCATCACGCCGCCATGGCTGTGCACGATGGCCTTGGGCAGGCCGGTGGTGCCGCTGGAATACACCACCCACAGCGGGTGGTCGAAGGGCAGCGCTTCGGGCGCGAAGGCCTGTTCGCCTTCCACCGGCGTGGCCAGCACGCTGCGCAGGTCGTGCACGGCGCGCTGCGGGCCGGCGAAAGCGGCCGGCGCGACGGCCTCGTCCAACAACGGCCACAGCAGCAGATGGCGCACGCTGGGCAGGCCGGCCAGCAGTTCCTGCAGCACCGCGCTGCGGCTGTGCGCCACGCCGCCGAAGCGGTAGCCGTCCACCGCCACCAGCACCGTGGGTTCGATCTGCCGGAAGCGGTCCAGCACCGCCACCGGACCCATGTCGGGCGAGCACAGGCTCCACAGCGCGCCGATGCTGGCCGCGGCCAGGAAAACGACGGCGGTTTCGGGCCGGTTGGGCAGGAAGCCCACCACCCGGTCGCCACGCTGCACGCCCATGGCGCGCAGCGCATGCGCCACCCGCGCCACCTGTGCCCGCAGCTCGGGCCAGGACAGCTCGCGCAGCTCGCTGCGCGCCAGCATGGGCTCGTCGGCAAACACCATGGCCGGGCAGCCGACGGCGTGCTGCACGTCCACATGGCGCAGCACCTGCTGCGCCCAGTTCAGCTGGGCGCCCTGGAACCAGCGCGCGCCAGGCATCTTCTCTTCGTCCAGCACGGTGGCAAAGGGCGTGGGCGACTGGATGTCGAAGTAGTCCCAGATCGAACGCCAGAAGCCGCGCAGGTCGTCCACCGACCACTGCCACAGCGCGTCGTAGCTGTCGAAGTGCTGGCCGCTGGTGGCGCGCAACCAGCGCAGGTAGTGCTGGATCTGCGGCTCGGGCAGTTCGGTGGCGGCAGCGCTCATGGGGCCTCCTTCACACCGCCCTCCAGGTCGACCAGGTGCCACCATTCCAGCCAGAAGACCGGCCGGCGGTAGCCCTTCACATGGCCGTGCAGCATGTCGGCCTCCATGCGGTGCGCCACGTAACGGTAAGGCATCCAGGCCGCGGCCAGGCGCTTGAGTTCCAGAAAGCCCTTGTCGCGTTCGGGCCCGTCGGGAATGACGCGCATGCGCTCGAAGATGCGGTCGAAATCGGCATTCTTGAAGCGCGCGATGTTCTGGCTGCCCGACTGCGGGCCGTACAGCCGGGTGAGCGACTCCTGCCCGTCCGGCCCGGCGGCGCTGGACGACAACCACCACAGCTGCATCTTGCCGGCGCGCGCGGCCTTCAGGTTTTCAGGCCACTGCGCGGTCTTGAACTTCACCTTCACGTTGATGGCCGTGAGGCTGCGCTTCCACAGTTCATCGAACTGGCGCGAGTACTGGTCGGACTGGCTGCCGATCTCGATCACCAGCGACTGGCCGTCGGGCCGTTCGCGCCAGCCGTCGCCGTCGCGGTCCACGTAGCCATACAGGTCCAGCAGCGCCTTGGCGCGGGTGGGGCTGTAGTCGCTCATCGGGCTCTTGAACGTGGGGTCGTAGCCGCTGGTGTGTGGCACCACCGCGCTTTGGGCCAGGATGCCGCCGCGGCGGATCTGCTGGATTTCCGCCGTCGCGTCGTAGGCCAGGCTGATGGCGCGGCGCAACGCCACCTTCTCGGGCGTGTAGCCACCCACCAGCGGGTCTTCCATGTTGAAGAAGAACAGGCTGGCATCGGCGTTCAACGAGCGCGTGGCCTGGATGCCGCGCTTGGCCAGGTAGGGCGCCAGCTTGCCGCCGGGCATGGCCTGGCCCAGGTAGGACGGCGGTACCCGCCCGGCGTTGGTGGCCAGGGCGTCCACCTGGCCATTCAGGAAGGCCAGCCACAGCGGCTGGTCTTCTTCGATGATGGCCACGCGCACTTCGTCCACCAGGGGAAGACGCCGGCCCTTGTACTTCGCCAGCAGCGCCTGGCCGGCGGCGTCATCGGCAGCCGGCTCGGCGTCGTAGAACACAGGCCGGTAGGCGGGGTTGCGCTCCAGCACGATTTCGGAGTTGCGGCGCCAGCTCTTCAGCTTGAACGGGCCGGTGCCCACCGGGTGGGCGCCGATGTCGTCGCGGTAATGTTCCACCACCTCGCGCGCCACCGCACCCGTCAGGTCTGAACCCGCGAAGAAGCTGGCAAAACGCGGCCGCGGGTCCTTCAGGCGAATCTGCAAGGTGTAGCGGTCCGGTGTCTGCAGGCCTTCCAGGGGCTTGTCGTAGTCCAGCGGGGCCTTGTTCTTCACCGCCTCCTCGTGCAGTTCCCGCAGGCCCAGGATGTTGTAGTCCAGGAAGCTGGCCAGCACCGGGCTCTTGTTGGCCGGGTCCACGAAGCGCCGGATGGCGTAGGCGTAGTCGGCCGCCACCAGTTCGCGCTTGCGGCCCTTGAAGGCCGGGTCGTCGGCGAAGTGGATGCCGGGCTGGACCTTCACGGTCCAGGTGCGGAAGTCGGCCGAAGGCACCGGCATGCCCTCGGCGGTCAGCGGTTTCATCTTCGGCGGGCGGGCCAGGTGGTCATACTGGTACAGGCCTTCGAAGATGTGGGCGGTGACGTTGCGCGAATACAGGTCCACGATGCGCGCCGGGTCCAGCGTGGTTTCGGCGCGCACGAAGGCCAGCTTCAGCACCTTGCGGCCACCCGCGGTATCGGCCTGCGGGCCGGCCTGGGCGCGCACGCCAGCGGCGGCCGCGGCGCCGGACACCATGGCCAGCAGGGCGCGGCGGCGGCGAAGCTTGAATGCGTTGACTTTCATGTCTTCAGGTGGCGCTGTCGCAGCGCCAGGTCCACGTCGACCATGTGCCACCACTCGTTCCAGAACTGGGGGCGGCGGAATCCGATCACCCAGGGATGGGCCAGGTCGGTGCTGATGCGGTGCACATGGCTCTTGTAGGGCATGTAGGCGACCTCGAAGCGCTTGGCCTGGGCGAACAGCGCGTTGCGCTCGGGGCCGTCGGGCAGGGCGATGATGCGTTCGTAGAGGCGGTCAAAACGCGGGTCCTGGAAGCGCGCCAGGTTTTCGTTGCCGCTTTGCGGGCCATGCATGCGGGCCAGGCCGTCGGCCCCGTCGGGCGAGGTGGCCGTGTTGCCCAGCCCCCACATCATGTGGCGGCCGGCGTGCGCGCCCTTCATGTTCTCGGCCCACTGGGCGGTGGCGAAGTCGCAGCGGATGCCCACGGTCGTGAGGCTCTTGTGCCACATCTCGTTGAATTCGCGGTAGATGGCCTGCGGCTCGGTGGCCATCACCAGCTTCAGCGGGCTGCCGTCGGGCATCTCGCGCCAGCCGTCGCCGTCGCGGTCCACATAGCCGTACAGGTCCAGCAGGGCGCGGGCGCGGGCCGGGTCGTGGTCGCTCATCTCGCTCTTGAAGGCCGGGTCGTAGCCCGAGCAGTGCGGCAGCACATAGCTTTGCGCCGGCACGGCCTGGCCGCGCCGCACCAGGCGGATTTCGCGTTCGTTGTCGTAGGCCAGCGCGATGGCGCGGCGCAGCGCCACCTTGTCGGGCGTGTAGCCGCCCACGACGGGGTGCTCCATGTTGAAGTAGGTGATCACCACGTCGGCATTGACCTGCCGGCGCATCTGCACCCCGCGCTGGGCCAGAAAGGGCGCCAGCTTGCCGCCGGGCACGGCCAGGGGCGCGGCTGTGATGGGCAGGCCGCCGGCGATGGTGAGCAGGCCGTCGATGTCCTGGCGCAGGAAGGACAGCCACAGCGGCTGCTCTTCCGGGATGATGCTGATCTGCACCTCGTCGACCATCGGCAGGCGCCGGCCCTTCAGGCGCGCCGCCAGGGCCTGGCCTTCGGCGTCATCGGCCGCGGGCTGGGCGTCGTACAAGTGTTCGCGGTAGCCGGGGTTGCGCACCAGCACGATGCGCGAGCTGCGCTGCCAGGCCTTGAGCTGGAAGGGCCCGGTGCCCACCGGGTGTTCGGCGATGGCCTCGCCGTAGTGTTCCACCACCTCGCGGGCCTGCGCGCCGCGCAGCGCGCTGCGCGCCAGTTCGGTCAGCAGCCCCGGACGCGGCTCGGTGCACACGATGCGCAGTTCGTGGCGCCCCAGGACCTGCAGGCCGGGGATGGGCTGGTCGTAGTCCAGGCGCCCGGCGGCCTTGGCCTGGTTCCAGGCTTGGGCCATGCCGGCGATCTTGGTCTGCAGCAGGTCGCTCACCCAGGGGCAGTTGTTGCGCGGGTCCAGCGCGCGCTGCAGCGCATAGACATAGTCCTGCGCCACCAGTTCGCGCCGCCGGCCCTTGAAGGCCGGGTCGTCGGCAAAGAAGGTGCCGGGCTTCAGGCGCAGCGTCCAGGTCTTGAAGTCGACCGACACCTGGGGCATGCCGTCGGCCGTGAGCGGGCGGATGCGGAAGGGCCGCGCCAGGTGGTCGTAGGTGTAGGGCGCCTCGAAGATGTGGGACAGCACCGTGGCAGAGTAGGTGTCGGTCACCTTCACCGGGTCGAAGCTGGTTTCGGCATTGCGAAAGGCCAGGCGCAGCAGCCTGCGGCCGGCGGACCCGTCGTCGTCCGCGGCCAAGGGCGCGGCCAGCGCGGCCGGGCCGGCCGCCAGCGCCACCAGGGCGCCGCGCCGGCGCAGAGACACCGGGCCGTGGGTCATGACTTCAGGCGCTGGCGGCGCAGCGCCATGTCCACGTCCACCATGTGCCACCACTCGTTCCAGAACAAGGGGCGCCGGAAGCCACTGACCCAGGGGTGCAGCAAGTCGGTGAACACCCGGTGGGCCTGCACCTTGTAGGGCATGTACGCCACCATGATGCGCTTGGCGCGTTCAACCAGCGCGTCGCGCTCGGGCCCGTCGGGCAGCGCCGCCACGCGGTCGTAGAGCTGGTCGAACTCCGGCAGCGAAAAGCGCGCCAGGTTGTTGTTGCCGGCCTGCGCGGTGTACAGGCTGGCCAGGGCGTCCTGGGCGTCGGGGCTGACCGCCGACGTGCCCAGCATCCACATCATCAGCTTGCCGGCTTCGGCGTTCTTCAGGTTCTCGGGCCACTGCCGGATTTCGAAGCGCACGCGCAGGCCCACCGCGTTCAGGCTTTTCTTGAACAGCTCGTTGTAGGCACGGTAGATCTGCTCGGGCTCGGTGGCCATCACCAGTTCCAGCGGCGACCCGTCGGGGCGCTCGCGCCAGCCGTCGCCGTCGCGGTCGGCGAAGCCGTACAGGTCCAGCAGCGAACGCGCCCGGGCCGGGTCGTGGTCGCCCATTTCGCTTTTCCACTTCGGGTCGTAGCCGCGGGTGTGCGGCATCACCAGCGACTGGCCCACCACGGCCTGGCCGCGGCGGATGTTGCGGATTTCCTCCACCGGGTCGTAGGCCAGGCTGATGGCGCGGCGCAGCGCCACCTGGGCCGGTGCCATGCCGCCGACCACCGGGTCCTGCATGTTGAAGTACATGAAGGCCAGGTCGGGCGTGAGCTGGGTGAAGGCCTGCACCCCCTTCTTGGCCAGGTGCGGCGCCAGCTTGCCGCCGGGAATGGCCACCGGCGCGAACTGGCTGGGCAGCTGCCCGGTCTGGCCGGCCAGGGCGTCCACCTCGGCATTCAGGAAGCTCAGCCACTCGGGCTGAAACTCCTCGACGATGCTCACGTCCACCTCGTCCACCATCGGCAGGCGGCGGCCCTTGAAGCGCGCCAGCAGGGCCTGGCCGGCGGCGTCGTCCGGCGCGGGCTCGGCCTCGTAGCGCACCTCGCGGTAGTGCGGGTTGCGCTCCAGCACGATCTTGCTGCTGCGGCGCCAGAACTTCAGCCGGAAGGGGCCCGTGCCCACCGGGTGTTCGCTGATCTTGTCGCCGTAGAACTCCACCAACTCGCGCGCCACGCCGCCCAGCACATCGCTGGCGGCCAGCTTGAACAGCAACCGGGGCCGCGGCCGGTTCAGGGTGATGCGCAGGGTGTGGCTGTCGGGGGTCTGCAGGCCCTCGATCGGGGCGTCGTAGTCGAAGGGCTTCTTGCCTTTCAAGGCCGCCTGGCGCGCTTCGGCCAGGCCGATGATGCCCATGTCGGCGATCTCGGCCTCCACCGGGCTGATGTTGGCCGGGTCCACCACCCGCTGCAGGGCGTAGATGTAGTCGCGCGCCACCAGCTCGCGCGGGCGGCCCTTGAAGGCCGGGTCGGGCGGAAAGAAGATGCCGCGCCTGAGCTTGATGGTCCAGGTGCGGAAGTCCTCGGACACCTGCGGCAGGCCGTCGGCCGTGAGCGGCTTGACCTTGGCCGGCCGGGCCAGGTGGTCGTAGGTGTAAAGCGCCTCGAAGATGTGGGCGGTGAGGGTGCGCGAATACAGGTCGGAGATGCGCGCCGGGTCCAGGCTGGTTTCGGCGCTCTGGAACAGCACGCGAAGCACCTTGCGTTCGCCTTCGCCGGCGGCGCTGGGCGCGCCCCAGGCCGCCGCCAGCGGCGCGGCGCCCAGGCCCTGCACCAGGCGGCGGCGGGTGTTGGAAGTCTTGTGGCTCATGTCGGTCCGAAGGGGCCCGCCGCGTCAGCGCCGGCTGCGCCGGGCGCGTTCGGCGGGGTCCACGTCCAGGTATTTCCAGTAATCGCGCACGAACAGGTTGCGGTCGTGGCCCTTCACCCAGGGCTGGGTCAGGTCGGTCCAGATGCGGTGGGTGTGCACCTTGTAGGGCATGTAGGCAATCATCAGCCGTTTGGCCTCGTTGATGAGCGCCAGGCGTTCGGGTCCGTCGGGCAGCTGGCTCTGGCGCCGGTAAATCGCGTTGAAGGCCGGCAGGTCGAAGCGCGCGTGGTTGGCCTGGCCTTTGTTGGGGCCGTAGCCCAGGGCCAGCTGGGCTTCGGCGTCGGGCGCGGTGGCCGAAAAGTTGACGCCCCACATCATCAGCTTGCCCGCGCGGGACGCCTTCAGGTGTTCCGGCCACTGCCGGATGATGGGCTTGAAGCGCACGCCGATGGACCGGGTGTTGATGTGCCACTGCTCGTACAGCGCGCGGTACATGGCGTCGGACTGGGTGGCGTATTCAATCTCCAGCGGGCTGCCATCGGGCTGTTCGCGCCAGCCATCGCCGTCGCGGTCCACATAACCGTACAGGTCCAGCAGCGCATTGGCCTTGGCGCGGCTGAATTCCCCCATCTCGCTCTTGAAGTTCGGGTCGTAGCCCCAGGTCTCGGGCGCCACGATGGACTGCGCCACCACCGCCTGGCCGCGGCGCACCAGGTCGATTTCACGCTGCACGTCCTGCGCCAGCGCAATGGCGCGACGCAGGGCCACCTTTTCGGGCGTGTAGCCGCCGACCACCGGGTTCTCCATCGCGAAGTAGCTCACCGACACGTCGGCGCGCCGGTAGCGGATCATCTGGATGCCGCGCTTGGCCAGGTGCGGTGCGAGCTGGTTGCCGGGAACGGCCACGCCGGTGAATTCCTCCGGCACGCGTTCGCAAAGATCCTGTTCTTCGTTCAGGAAGGTCAGCCAGCGCGGCTGCTGCTCTTCGATGATGGACACTTCCACGCGGTCGATCATCGGCAGGCGCCGGCCCTTGAACTGTCGTGCAATGGCCTCGCGGCGGGTGTCGCCGGCGGCCGGGTGTTCGTCGTACAGCACTTCGCGGTAGCCGGGGTTCTTCACCAGGGCGATCTTGCTGCTGCGCCGCCATTCGGCCAGCTGGAAGGGGCCGGTGCCCACCGGGTGCTCGCTGATCTTGTCGCCATAGTATTCCGCCACCTCGCGCGCCACTGCGCCCACGATGGAAGGTTCGGCAAAGGTGTGCAGCAGGCGCGGAGCGGGCTCGGCCAGGCGCAGCACGAAGCGGTAGCGGTCCAGCGCACGCAGGCCGGGCACCTCGCTGTCGTAGTCGAAGGGCGTCTTGCCGTCGGTGGCCTTCTTGCGCAGCGCGTCCATGCCCAGCAGCTTGAACTCTTCGAGCACGTAGAGCTTGCCGCTTTTCCAGCGCGGGTCGAAGTGGCGCTTCAGGCTGTAGACGTAGTCGGCCGCGGTGAGCTCGCGCCGCTGGCCCTTGAAGGCCGGGTCGTCCGCAAAGTAAATGCCGGGCTGGATGCGGAAGACGAAGTGGGTGAAGTCGGCCGACACCTCGGGCAGGGCGGCGGCGGTGTTGGTGCGGATGCGCACCGGCCGGGCCAGGAATTCGTACTCCAGCGGCGCCTCGAAGATGTTGGCCACCACCGTGTTGGAGTACAGGTCGGTCACCTGCGCGGGGTCGAAGCCGGATTCGGCGGCGGGGAAGGCATAGCGCAGCAGTTTGGTGCCGGCGCTTGCGGCGCCGGCGGACGCGGGGGCCGCGGCCGAAGCCGGGGCGGCGCCGGCCGCGCAGCCCGCCAGCAACAGGCTCGTGGCCAGCGCCAGCAACGGGAATCGGGTCATCGTGCTCACCTGGGATGCCAGCGCAGTCTAGCCGCGGCCCACCCCCTGCGCCTCGGGGAAAGACCCCGCCGGCACGGGGTTTGCGATAGCGCAGCCCGCGGTGACGCGAGCCCTACACTCGCGCCACCTGAATCGTTTCCAGGGTCTGCCGGCCTGCGCGGCGCCCTCCACCGTTGATGTTGGCCTACCTCATTCGACGCATCTGGCAGATGGTGCCCACGCTCATCGGCGTGGTGGTGCTGGTGTTCGTGCTGTTCAAGTTCTTCGGTTCCGACCCGGCCATCATCCTGGGCGGGCTGAACGCCACGCAGGACCAGATCGCGGCCATCCGCACGCAACTGGGGCTGGACCAACCCTGGTGGGTGCAGCTGGGCATCTTCCTGAAGCAGATCGTCACCTTCGACTGGGGCAAGAGCTGGGCCACCAACGAAAGCGTGGCGCACATGTTCGCCACCCGCATCCCGGCCACGCTGACGGTGATGATTCCCATCCTGGTGCTGGACACCCTGATCGCCATTCCCATCGCGCTGGGCGTGGCCTATGTGCGGGGCTCGCTCACCGACCGCGCGCTGATGGTCATCACCACCGTCGCGCTGTCAATCTCGCTGCTGGTCTACATCATCCTGGGGCAGTACCTGTTCGGCTTCCAGCTGGGCTGGTTCCCGGTGCAGGGCTGGAGCGATTCGCTGTGGACCAACCTCAGCACCTACGTGCCGCTGCCGGTGATGCTGGCGGTGCTGGTGGGCATCTCGCCGCAGACGCGCCTGTACCGCAGCTTCTTCCTGGACGAACTGGGCCACGACTACGTGCGCACCGCGCGCGCCAAGGGCCTGACCGAGGGCACGGTGCTCTACAAGCACGTGATGCGCAACGCCATGATCCCCATCCTCACCAACATCGGCTACAACCTGCCGGGCTACTTCCTGGGGTCCTTCCTGATCGAGGTGTTCTTCTCCATCCCCGGCCTGGGGCGTGAGGTGCTGCTGGCGGTGAACCGCGGCGACTACCCCGTGATCCAGGCCACCACGGTCTACCTGGCCGCACTGACCATGCTGATCAACCTGGCCACCGACCTGCTGTACAAGGTCGTCGATCCCCGGGTGGTGCTGCGATGAGCGCCGCCGTGCAAGCCGGCACCGGGCCCGTGGTGCAGCGAAGCGAAGGCGTGTGGCTGGCCGGCTGGCACCGCTACAAGAGCGACCGGGTGGGCATGGTGGCGCTGGCCATCGTGGCGGCCTTCCTGGTGCTGATTGCGCTGTCCGCCGTGGGCCTGGTGGCCAGCGGCTGGCAGAAGGAAGTGGGCGTGCCCAATGCGCCGCCCAGCTTCCTGGGGCCGCGCGCGGCCGAGGCTGAAAGCGCGATCGAGTCGCCCAAGGGGCCGAACGTGGACCTCTCCGACATCGACCCGCTGGCGCCACGCTACAAGGAATGGGCCGAACGCGCCGCGCAGATGAAGACGGTGGAAGAGGTCAAGCTCGACACCCTGCCTTTCGGCGGCGACCGCCTGGGCCGCGACGTGCTGGCCAAGGCGGTGAAGGGCACCGAAGTGTCGGTGTTCGTGGGCGTGCTGTCGGCGGTGCTGGCCACCTTCATCGGCACGGCGCTGGGCGCCTTTGCCGGCTTCTTCGGCCGCTGGGTCGATGACTTCCTGGAGTGGCTGTACAACGTGTTCACCGCCATTCCCGAGATCCTGCTCATCTTCGCCTTCGCGGCGGTGTTCGGCCGCGGCATCGGCACCGTGGTGCTGATCCTGGGGCTGACCGGCTGGGCCGGGGTGTACCGCCAGGTGCGGGCCGAATTCATCAAGCACCGCAGCCGCGAGTACGTGCGCGCGGCCGAGGCCATTGGTGCCAGCACCTCGTCGCGCATGTTCCGCCACATCCTGCCCAACGTCAGCCACGTGGTGCTGGTGCGCATGAGCCTGCTGGTGGTGGGCTTCATCAAGACCGAGGTCATCCTGTCCTACCTGGGCCTGGGCGTGCCGGTGGACAAGGTCAGCTGGGGCACCATGCTGGCCGAGGCGCAAAGCGAGCTGATCCTGGGCCACTGGTGGCAGCTGGTGGCGGCCACGGTCTTCATGGCGGTGTTCGTCACGGCGTTTGCGCTGATGGCCGACGCCTGGCGCGACGCGCTGGACCCCAAGCTGCGGGGGGCCGAGTGATGAGCATGTTGCTCAGCATCCAGAACCTCGAAGTGGCCTTCCGCGTCGGCGAACGCGGCGCGGTCCAGCGCATCCCGGCGGTGCGCGGCGTGTCCTTCGACATCCCGGAAAACACCACCGTGGCCCTGGTGGGCGAGTCCGGCTCGGGCAAGAGCGTCACCGCCATGTCCATGCTGAACCTGCTGCCTGGCAATGCCGAGCGCAGCGGTGCCGTGCTGTACCAGGGCCGCAACCTGCTGCAGGCCAGCCTGCCCGAGTTGCAGGCGCTGCGCGGCAAGGAAATCGCCTGCGTGTTCCAGGACCCGATGAGCTCGCTGAACCCGGTGTTCACCGTCGGCCAGCAGCTGTGCGAACCGCTGGTGCGGCACATGGGCCTGAGCCCGCGCCAGGCCATGGAACGCGCCGAAGGCCTGCTGGCCGAGGTGGGCATCCCCGAACCCGCGCGGCGCCTGAAGACCTATCCGCACGAGATGTCCGGTGGCCAGCAGCAGCGGGTGATGATCGCCATGGCCCTGGCCTGCGAGCCCAAGCTGCTGATCGCCGACGAGCCCACCACCGCGCTGGACGTGACCATCCAGCGCCAGATCCTGGAACTGCTGGACAAGCTGAAAAGCCAGCACCGCATGAGCGTGCTGTTCATCAGCCACGACCTGGGCGTGGTGGGCGAGATCGCCGACCAGGTGGTGGTGATGCGCCAGGGCCAGGTGCGCGAACAGGGCCCGGTGGCGCAGATCTTCAGCGCCCCGGCCGACGCCTACACCCGCGCCCTGCTGGCCTGCCGCCCGCGCCTGGACAACCGGGCCGCGCGCCTGACCGTGGTGGACGAGCACATGGGCAACGAGGGCCTCACCCTGGCACCGGCCGCCCCGCCCGCGCCCAAGGACGCCAACGCGCCCGTGGTGCTGGAAGTGCGCAGCCTGGCCAAGAGCTTCTGGCTGCCCAAGGGCCTGTTCGGCAAGCGCGAGTTCAAGGCCGTGCGCGACGTGAACTTCCGGTTGAAGCGCGGCCACACCCTGGGCGTGGTGGGCGAATCGGGATCGGGCAAGACCACCATGGGCCTGACCCTGCTGCGCCTGCACGAACCCACGGCGGGCGAGGTGCTGTTCGACGGCAGGAACCTGCTCACGCTGAACGACACGGAACGCCAGGCCATGCGCCGGCGCATCCAGATCGTGTTCCAGAACCCCTATGCCAGCCTGAACCCGCGCTTCACCATCGGCCAGACCCTGGCCGAGCCCATGGTCATCCACGGCATCGGCGCCAGCACGGCCGAGCGCGAGGCGCGCGCCCGCGCGCTGCTGGCCAAGGTGGGCCTGGGGGCCGACGTGCTGGGCAAGTACCCGCATGAGTTCTCCGGCGGCCAGCGCCAGCGCATCGCCATCGCCCGCTGCCTGACCCTGGACCCCGAGGTGCTGGTGCTGGACGAAGCCGTCAGCGCGCTGGACGTCAGCGTGCAGGCCCAGGTGCTGAACCTGCTGCGCGACCTGCAGGACGAACTGGGCCTGGCCTATGTGTTCATCAGCCACGACCTGGCGGTGGTGCGCTTCATCAGCGACGAGGTGCTGGTGATGAAGGACGGCGAGGTGGTGGAACAGGCCAGCGCCGAGCAGATCCTGGCCGCCCCGCGCCAGGACTACACCCGCCGCCTGCTGGGCGCCATTCCGCGCGGCTGGACCCCCGCCGCCTGAGGGGCGTCCCGCCCCGGGTTTCGCCCTGGGGCACAGGCGCCCTCAACGTGTCTGGTCGTACCTGTAAGTGAGTGTTGCGGCAGCCGCCGAAGGGCGGCAGCATGACGGGGTTGGGACGTGACGGTCGTCACGCGCGGAACCCGGAACAGGGCTGGCATGTTTGCTGCGCTGTACGGGTTCCAGCGCGGGGCACCCCCTGCGCACTGCCCGACAGGAGCCTCGCCCCATGACCCCGCACGCCATGCCCCGCAGCCGCCGCATCCGCCCTGCCGCCTTCGCGCTGCACGGTGGCGCTTCGTCGATGCTGCGCCTGACGCAAGCGGCCGCCCCGCGCCTGCCCACCGGCGAAGGCCTGGCCCGCTGGGTCCAGCGCGCCGCGGGCGCGATGGCCGCCGACATGGTGGCCATTGGCGATCATTCATCCACTGCGCTGGTCACGCCGCTGGCGCCCAGCGGCGCGCTGTCCTGGCGCTGAAAAGGTCCCATGTCCCTGAAGTCGCTGCTGGAAATGTTGAACACCCACCGCGTGCTGCCCGAGGCGGCCGCGGCGGCCCTGCCCGCAGCAACCCAGGCGACCAGCACCGGGCCGCGCGTGATGCGCCGCGCCCTGCCCAGCCGCGGCGCCACGCAGCGCCAGCTGGAACTTGATTTCCGCCCCGGCTCCCGCGGCCGGGGGCCGGCACCGGCCAGCGCCGATGCCGCCCAGGACGACAAGGGTTGACGTCCAAGGGAAGCGGGCCGGCCTGGGGGTTTTGAGCGAGCGCCCCGGGCACCCAACGGTCCCGCTTCCCGTCCTTTTTCAGCCCCCCCCCAGCGCCGCGCCAGCCGGCTGCGGCGGTTCCGGCACATAGGGCTGCAAGACCCGCAGCAATTCCAGGTGGTGCACCGGCTTGGGCAGGAAGCTGCGCATGCCGGCGGCCAGGGCGGCTTCGCGCTCGTGGTCCAGGGCTGCGGCGGTGAGGGCCACCACCGGCAGCGCGGCCGTGCGAGCGTCGTTCAACAAGGCGCGGGCGGCGGTGGCGCCGTCCATCTCGGGCATGTGCAGGTCCATCAGCACCACATGCAGCTCGGCCGCCAGCGCCAGCGCGCGCTGCACCGCCTGCACCCCGTTTTCAGCCTGTTCCACCCGCGCGCCCATGCGCAGCAGCATCTGCTCGGTGATGAGCATGTTGATCGGGTTGTCCTCGGCCACCAGCGCCACCAGCCCGGCCAGGGGCTGGGGGTGGTTGGGCTCCACACGCAGCGCTGTCGCCGTCACGGCGGGCAGCGGCAGTTCGGCCCAGAACAGCGAGCCCTGCCCCGGCGTGCTGCTCATGCCCACGCGCCCGCCCATCAGGCGCGCCAGCTCGCGGCAGATGGACAGGCCCAGGCCGCTGCCGCCGTAGCGCCGCGTGGTGGAGCTGTCGGCCTGCGAGAAGGGCTGGAACAGCCGGGCCTGCGCCTCGGGCGCGATGCCGATGCCGCTGTCCTGCACCTCCAGCCGCAGCAGGGGCGCGTCCAGCGGCAGCACCCGCAGCCTGAGGCCGCCGCGCTCGGTGAACTTCACCGCATTGCCCAGGTAGTTGGCCAGGATCTGGCGCAGCCGCTGGGCGTCGCCGCGCACCTGGGGCGGCACCTCGGGGGCGATGTGCGCGTGCAGGCTCAGGCCCTTGGCTTCGCACAGCGCGCGGTGGCTGGCGGCCACTGCCTGCAGCAAGGCGTGCAGGTCGAAGGGCTCGTGCTCCACCTGCAGCTTGTCGGCTTCGATGCGCGACAGGTCCAGCACGTCGGTGACGATGCCGCCCAGCGCCTCGGACGCATCGATCAGGTGGCCCAGGTAGTGGCGGCGCCGGGCGTGGTCGTTTTCGGGCGTGTCGCGCAGCAGCTCGGCCAGGCCCAGCACGCCGTTCAGCGGGGTGCGGATCTCGTGGCTCATGCTGGCCAGGAAGGCGCTCTTGGCGTGGCTGGCGGCTTCGGCCTGCTGCTTGGCCCGTGCCAGCGCGTGTTCGGCCTCGTGCCGGGTGGTCACGTCGTTCACCACCCAGATGCTGCCGCCGGCCACCGGTTCGGCCGGGTCCATGGCGGCACCGCGCAGCTGCACCAGCAGGGCGCTGCCATCGGCGCGTTCGGTCCAGCGCTCCACCTCGTAGACCTCACCGCGCGCCAGCGCAGGGTCGGCCAGGGCCACGAAGTCGGCGTGGTGCCCGTCGCTGCGAAACAAGCTGGCGGTGGCCTGACCCGCCAGCGACCCCGCCGGGCGGCCGAACATGCGTTCCAGCTGCGGGTTGACGCGCACGAAGCGGCCGTCGCGCACCAGCGCGATGCCCACCGACGCGTGGTTGACGATGGCTTCGCTCTCCACGCGGGCATGCTCGCTGTCGGTGATGTCGCGGGTGGTGATCACCGCCACCGGCTCGCCGTTCCAGTCGAAGGCGGCGGCGGTGATCAGCACCTCGCGCGGCGCGCCTTCGCGCGGGTAGATGCGCGAGCGCAGGTCGCGCACCCAGCCGCTGGCCCGCAGCGACTGGGCCAGGCGCGGGGCTTCCTGGGGGTCGCGCCACAGGCCCAGGCCGAAAGCGCTGCGTCCCAGCAACTGCGCCTGCGGCCAGCCGCTCAGGCGCTCGAAGCCGGGGTTGACCATCAGCTGGCGGCCGGTGCTCAGGCTGGCCACGCAGATGGCGTCGGGGGACAACTGCACCAGCCGGTCCAACATGGCCTGCGAGCGCAGGCGTTCACGCTCGGCCGCGCGCTCGGTGGTGACATTGCGGCCCACGCCCCACCAGCCGGTCAGCTGGCCGGCCGCGTCCAGCACCGGCACGCCGCTGAGCACCACCTCCAGCAGCACGCCGTCGGCGCAGCGGTAGCGGGTGAGCAGGTGGCGAAACGGCAGCCGCGCAGCCAGCGCCAGGGCCAGCACCTGGTCGTCGTCCTGAAGCACCGCGCCGCCGTCGGAGCCGGCGCGCAGGAACTCGTCCACGCTGCGGCCGGTGTGTTCGGCGAAGGCGGGCGACAGGCCGCGCAGCCGGCCGTCGGGGTCGGACTCCCAGGTCCAGTCGCTGGCGATGCGCACCAGGTCGGCCTGGCGTTGCTCCTGTTGCTGCGCCCGGCGCAGCGCCGAGCGCAGGCGCAACAGCGCCGCGACCAAGGCCAGGGCCAACAGCAGCAGCAGCGGCAATGCGGACAACACGGTCATGGCATGCGGACGCAAGCGCGTCGGCGGAAGCGCATCTTAGAACCAGGGCCCGCCATGGGTTGACCCCTAGGCGCCATGTCGCCGCAGCGCTGCCTGCCGCACCCTGGCCTGGGGCACACTGGACGCATCCGCTTCAACCCTTGACGCCGCCGCATGACCACCCCCCGCCGCTCCTGGCTGCACGCCGCCTGCACCGCACTGGCCACCGGTTTCCTGCTGCTGCCGCTGGCCGCAAGCGCCCAATCGGCGTGGCCGTCCAAGGCGGTACGCATCGTGGTGCCGTTCGCGGCCGGCGGCACCACCGACATCCTGGCGCGCGCGCTGGCGCCGGAACTGCAAAAGGCCTTCGGCCAGCCCTTCGTGGTGGACAACAAGCCCGGCGCCGGCGGCAACAACGGCGCGGCCGAGGTGGCCAAGGCCGCGAACGACGGCTACACCCTGCTGATGGGCACGGTGGGCACGCACGCCATCAACCCCTCGCTGTACCCCAAGATGCCCTACGACCACGTGAGGGACTTCGTGCCCGTCACCCTGGTGGCCGGCGTGCCCAACGTGGTAGTGATGAACCCGGCCAGCGCGCAGCGAATGGGCGCCAACGACGTGCCCGGCCTGATCCAGGCGCTGAAGGCCAACCCCGGCAAGCTGAACATGGCCAGTTCGGGCAACGGCACGTCCATCCACCTGGCCGGCGAGCTGTTCAAGAGCATGACCGGCACCTTCATGCTGCACATCCCCTACCGCGGCTCAGGTCCCGCGCTGATCGACCTGATGGGCGGGCAGATGGACATCATGTTCGACAACCTGCCGTCGGCCATGCCGCACATCAAGAGCGGCAAGTTGAAGGCCCTGGCGGTGACCAGCGCGGTGCGTTCCAGCGCCTTGCCCGACCTGCCCACGGTGGCCGAGGCCGGCGGGCCGGCGATGAAGGGCTACGAAGCCAGCAGCTGGTTCGGCCTGCTGGCGCCGGTGGGCACGCCCACCGAGGTGGTGCAGCGCATCCAGCAGGAAACCGCCAAGGCGCTGGGCAGCCCGGCGCTGAAGGAAAGGCTGCAGGCGCAAGGCGCCATCCCCAGCGGCAACACGCCGGCTGAATTTGCCAAGCTGATCGCCGACGAAACGGCGAAGTGGGCGAAGGTGGTGAAGGCCTCGGGCGCGAAGGTGGACTGATCAACGCCCATGCTGGAGCGCTTCTTCCTGGCGCTCCAGCAGCCGGCGCGCGTTGCGCAGCAGCAGCTCGGCCGGGTGCTCCATCGCCGGGGCCACGGCCTCGGCCACGGCTTCCAGGTCGTCGGGCGTGTTCATCATGGCGTGCGCCAGCAGCGACAGGCCCAGCAGGCCGCGCCGCGGCAGCGCCAGGCCGGCCGGCACCACGCGCTGTGCCTGGGCCTGCACGTGCAGGCGCACGCATACCACCGCGTGGGACGCCAGGCCCCAGCTTTCGCACAGGGCGGCGCCCAGCGCGTCGTGGCTCACGCCGAAGGCGGCGTGCTCCTGCGCGCACAGCGTGGTGTCGTCGCTGGCGTCTTCCAGCAGCGGGCGGTACTGGGCCGCATCGTGGCGGAAGAGCACCGCCTTGCCGCACTCTTCAAACAGCCCGGCCGAGTGCGCGGCCCAGGCGTCCTGGCCCAGGCCCTGGGCCAAACGGCCCATCAGCACGCCGCGCTCGGCGGCGCGCTTCCACAGCGGTTCCAGTTCACCGGCCTGGGCGAAGGCCGCCCGCAGCCCGATCTCGAAGGTGATGGCCGACACCTCGGCGGTGCCCAGGAAGGTGATGGCCTGCTGGGCGCTCTGCACCCGGCCCTTCAGGCCGTACAGCGACGAATTCACCGCCTTCATCACCGCGGCGGCCAGCGCCATGTCGCCTTCGATCAGCTGGGCCACGGCATGCAGGTTCACCTCGTCCTCGGCCATCAGCAGCGACAGCCGCACCAGCACGTCCGGCAGGGCCGGGATGTCGATTTCCAGTTGGCGCAGGGCTTGGGCGACGGGCATGGCGGGCTCGGTGTCTGAGATGGGCGAACGGCGCCCGATCTGACGAGGGTAGGCAGCTGGCCCCCAGCCTGATCGACCGAAAAGCCGGGCCGCCACCGGCCAGACATCTGGCTACAGGTGCAGAGCGTCCCAGCCCGTCTTGGCGATCAGCGCCAGCACCACCACCACGAACATCAGCCGCACGAAACCCGCACCATGGCGCAGCGCCAGCCGGGTGCCCAGCAGGCTGCCAACTACGTTGGCAAGTGCCAACATCGGTGCCAGGTGCCACAGCACCTGGCCCTTGGAGGCGAACAAGGCCAGGGCCGCGCCGTTGGTGGCCAGGTTCATCAGCTTGGCGGCGGCCGACGCGTGCAGGAAGTCGTAGCCCAGCAGGCGCACGAAGGCGAAGACGAAGAAGCTGCCGGTGCCCGGGCCGAACAGGCCGTCGTAGAAGCCCACCAGGGCGCCGATGCCGGCCGCCGCCGCGGTTTCACGCACGCCGAAGAACCGCGGCGCGTGGGTGCGGCCCAGGTCCTTGCGCGCCAGGGTGTAGGCCAACAGCGCACACAGCACCAGCGGCAGCGCGCGGCGCATCGTGGTGGGGTCCACGTAGCTCACCGCCCAGGCACCCGCCCAGGCACCAAGCGCGGCCACCGCAACCGCCGGCGCAAGTGAGCGCAAGCTCAGCGAAACACGTTTGAAATACTGGACGCTGGCCCAGGCCGTCCCCCAGACCGACGCGCTTTTGTTGGTGCCCAGCAGGGTGGCCGGCGCGACACCGGGAAAGGCGCCGAACAGGGCAGGCACCAGGATGAGCCCCCCACCGCCCACGATGGCATCGACAAAGCCGGCCAGCGCCGAGGCGGCCACCACCAGCAGGGTTTCGAGCATGGGAAAGGAGGGGGGACGCCAGAAGTGAAAAAGGCGCCAGGCTGATTGCCTGGCGCCCCTTCGATTGTGCCCGGCGCCCGTTGGCGGCCGGACCGGTCGTGCTGCCGGGGTGGTCCCGGCGACGGCCTTGTATGTCTCCTCAGCCCCCCGACGACAGGACATCACCCTTTAGAGGGATGGCCGTCGCGAGTGGCGAGACTTTAGGGGTGGCGTCACCGCGGTGACATCGGTGTTAACCCCTCGCGGCGTCGGCCCGGATCCATTGCGCGGCGCGCTCGGCAATCATCAGCGTGGGCGCGTTGGTGTTGCCGCTGGTGATGCTGGGCATCACGCTGGCGTCGGCCACCCTCAGGCCAGCGACGCCGCGCACGCGCAGTCGCGCATCCACCACCGCGTCGGCATCGCCGTCGCGCCCCATCTTGCAGGTGCCCACGGGGTGGAAGATGGTGGTGCCGATGTCGCCGGCCAGGCGCGCCAGGTCCTCATCGCTCTGGAATTGCACGCCGGGCTTCACCTCCTGCGGCTGGTATTTCGCCAGCGCGGGCATCGCGGCGATGCGGCGCGTCAGGCGCAGCGAGTCGGCGGCCACCTGGCGGTCTTCGGGCGTGCTCAGGTAGTTGGCCAGGATGGCTGGCGCGTCGGCGGGGTTGGCGCTTTTGATCTGCACCGTGCCGCGCGACGTGGGGTTGAGGTTGCAGACGCTGGCGGTGAAAGCGTTGAAGCGGTGCAGCGGCTCGCCGAAGGCGTCCAACGACAGCGGCTGCACGTGGTATTGCACGTTCGGCCATTCAAAGCCCGGCGCGCTGCGGGTGAAGCAGCCCAATTGCGAAGGCGCCATGCTCATCGGCCCGCTGCGGTTCAGCGCGTATTCCAGGCCGATCAGGGCCTTGCCCCACAAGGAGTTCGCCAGGGTGTTCAATGTCTTCACGCCCTGGACCGAGAACACGGCGCGGATCTGCAGGTGGTCCTGCAGGTTGCCGCCCACGCCGGGCAGGTCGTGCTGGACCGGGATGCCATGGCGCTGCAAGAGCGCGCCGGGGCCAATGCCCGACAGCTGCAGGATCTGCGGCGTGCCCACCGCGCCGGCACACAGCACCACCTCGCGCGCCGCGCGGGCCTGCACCGGGGCGCCGCCTTCGCGCCTGAACACCTCCACGCCCACCGCACGCGGGCCTGCGTCGCCGTGTTCCAGCAGCACGCGCGAAACTTGTGCGCCGATCCACACCTGCAGGTTGGGCCGCGGGAAGGCGGGTTTCAAGAAGCCCTTGGTGGTGTTCCAGCGCCAGCCGCGGCGCTGGTTCACTTCGAAGTAGCCCACGCCTTCGTTGTTGCCGCGGTTGAAGTCGGCGCTGGCCGGGATGCCGGCTTGCTGCGCCGCGGCCGAGAAGGCGTCCAGCACGTCCCAGGACAGGCGCTGCTTCTCCACCCGCCATTCGCCGCCGGGGCGCCGGCCCTTGAAGTCCCAGCCGGGGGCGGCGTGCATCTCGTCTTCGCCGCGCCAGTGGTCTTCATGGGCCTTGAAGTGTGGCAGGCAGGCGTCCCAGCGCCAGGCCTCATCGCCCAGCTGCGCGGCCCAGCCGTCGTAGTCGCGGCTTTGGCCGCGCATGTAGATCATGCCGTTGATGCTGGAACAACCTCCCAGCACCTTGCCGCGCGGGTAGCGCAGGCTGCGGCCGTTCAGGCCCGGGTCGGGCTCGGTGAAGTACAGCCAGTCGGTGCGCGGGTTGCCGATGCAGTACAGGTAGCCCACCGGGATGTGCACCCACAGGTAGTCGTCGCGCCCGCCCGCTTCGATCAGCAGCACGTTCAGCTTCGGGTCGGCCGACAGCCGGTTGGCCAGCAGGCAGCCGGCGGTGCCGCCGCCCACGATCACGTAGTCGAAGTCGAGCTTGGGGGAGTCGGTGCGCATGCCGCGATGCTAGCGGCGACGGCGTTCAGCGCAGCTTGGGACTGGCCAGCACCGGGAACAACTGCACCAAGCCGTCGGCCAGCAGTTCCACCGCCATCGCGGCCAGGATCAGGCCCATCAGCCGCGTCATCACGTTGATGCCGGTGCGGCCCAGCACCTTGGCGATGCGGCCGGACGCCGCGAAGGCGACCCAGGTGGCTGCGCCGATGACCACGCCGTAACCCACCAGCAACGCGTGCTCCCAGAAGTGGCGCGTCTTCTCGGCGTAGATGACCATGGTGCTGATCGTGGCCGGGCCGGTGAGCAGCGGGATGGTCAGCGGCACCACCGCGAAGCTGTCGCCAGCGTCGGCGCGGGCTTGCCCTTCGTCAACATCGTCCTTGCCGCTTTCGGCCGGCTTGGCGTTCAGCATGTGCAGCGACGAGATCAGCAGCAGCATGCCGCCGCCCACCTGAAAGCTGGCGATGCTGATGCCGAAAAAGGAAATGATGCGCAGGCCCAACAGCCCGCTGATGGCGATGACGCAGAAGGCCGAGAAGGCAGACACCCTCATGGTGCGTTGCCGCTGCTCGCGCGACAGGCCCTGGGTGAAGGCCAGGAAGAAGGGCACCGCGCCGATCGGGTTGACGATGGCCAGCAACGCGATCAAGGGCTTGAGCAGATCCATGGGCGGCACCCCGGGTGACAGGTGCGCGGCACCGGGACAGTGCGCGCTGCACGGCCCAGGGGCCGAAGCGGCGGATCATAGCCGCGGGTTTGCACCAAGCACCCCCCGTGGCGCGTTATGGCAGTTCTGTTGATAATGCCCGCGGGCACGTCACAGTGCCCGAGGCCTGTGTCTGGAGACGGCGCCTTCGCTTGAATGGTTCACGCTGGGTTGAAGCTCCACATGGATTTCTTGTCTTGATCAGGAGCTTTCCCCATGGGAAACAAGCTGTACGTCGGGAATCTGGCGTATTCGGTGCGTGATGAATCGCTGCAGGCGGCCTTCTCGCAGTTCGGCACGGTGACCTCTGCCAAGGTGATGATGGACCGCGAAACCGGCCGCTCCAAGGGCTTCGGTTTCGTTGAGATGGGCACGGGCGCCGAGGCCCAGGCCGCCATCAACGGCATGAACGGCCAACCCCTGGAAGGCCGCGCTGTGGTGGTGAATGAAGCCCGCCCGCGTGAAGAGCGTCCGGGTGGCTTCGGCGGTGGTGGTGGCGGCGGCGGTGGCCGTGGCCCCTACGGCGGCGGTGGCGGTGGCCGCAGCGGCGGTGGGGGTGGCGGCTACGGCGGTGGTGGCGGTGGCGGCTACGGTGGTGGCGGTGGCGCCGGCGGCGGCGGTGGCCGCAGCCCCTACGGCACCGGCCGCGGTGGCCCGCGCGGCGGCGGCAGCGGCGGCGGCGGTGGTTACGGCGGTGGTGGCGGCAGCCAGGGCTACTGAAACCGGCCCACCCGCCCCCAAAGAACAAGCGCCCCCCGGGGCGCTTTTTTCATGCCCACCCGCCCAGGTAGAAGGCTTCACTCGCCCTGGCGCGGCTTGCGCGGGCGGCCGGCGAAGAAGCGGTCGAACACCGCATTCGGTGCCAGGCGCAACAGCTTGGCCACCACGCCCATCTGCCAGGGAATGACCCGGTAGCTGGTGCCCGACGCGATGGCGTGGAAAGCGCGTTCGGCAAAGGCTTCGGGGCTCAGGATGAAGGGCATGGGGTAGCGGTTGCGCGCGGTCAGCGGCGTGGCCACGAAGCCGGGCAGGATGGTCACCACGCGCACCCCGTGCGGCCGGCATTCGCCGCGCAGGCTTTCGCAGTAGGACACCACCGCCGACTTGCTGGCGCCATAAGCCCCATGGCCCGGCATGCCCCGTATGGCGTTGACGCTGGCCACGCCCACCAGCGTGCCGCTGCGCCGCGCCCACATGGGCGCGATGAAGGGCTGGAAGGTGGCGGCGGTGCCGATGACATTGGTCTCGAACACCCGGCGCATCACCGCCAGGTCCTCGAACACCGAGGTGTCCACGCCGATGCTGATGCCCGCGCCGGCCACCACCACATCGGGCAGGCCCAGCGTGGCGATGCAGTCGCGCCCGGCGGCGGTGATGGCCGCGCTGTCGCACACATCGGCCGCAAAGACGCGCGCGCGCTCGGGCGCCAGCCCCTGCGCATCCACCCAGGCCTGCATTTCGGCGCCGCGCCGCGCCACCAGACCCAACCGCCAGCCCGCCTGGTGGTAGCGCAGCGCCAGCGCCTGGCCGATGCCGCTGGAAGCGCCGGTGATGTAGACCAGCGGGGCGGCGGCCATCAGGGCTTGGGCGCCGCGCCGCGTGGCTGCCAGCTCATGCGCACCGGCGGACGCAGTTCGATGCGCTGGTTCAGCAGGTCGGCCTTGAAACCGCCCGCGCGCACTTCATTGCCGCCGCGCTGCACCCGCACCGGCAGGTGGCTGGCCAGGGTTTCGGTGGCCTGCCAGGCGTGAAGGAACTCGCTTTCCAGCACCAGGGGCGCGGCGCCGGGGCTGTCCACCTGCACGCGCGCGCCGCCCAGCAGCTGCACCTCGCTGGCGTCGCCATTGGCCAGGGCCTGGCGTGCGGTGGCGCGGGTGCTGCGGCCGGACGCACCTTGGGACTGCAGGCGCACCGTGTCGATCTCGATGCGGTCCACGTCGGGGAAGTGGCGCAGGGTGTCGCCTTCGATGCGGGCGCTGATGTGGCCGTCCTTGGCAAAGCGGGTGATGGCGAAGCCGCTCATCTGGTAGTCGGGCTCGCTGCGCGGGGCCGCCACGCCCGTGGGCGCCGGGGCGGTGGGCGTGTTCTTCACCAGCCACCAGGTGGACGCGGCCAGCAGCGCCATCAGCAGCAGCGGCAGGTAGGACGACAGCAGTTGCTGCAGCCGGTAGCCCCAGGACAGCTTCACCACCCCGGCTGGCCGCAAGGGTGGCGGCGCGTGCAGCTTCACGCTGACCTCCGGCAGGTCCGGCAGGTGCAGCTCGGGCGGGCTGGCGCGCGGGGTCATAGGTCAACCTGCGCGCCGGGGGCGCTCCGGTGTGAGCGCTTTGGAGCGGCCATGCGCACTCACCGACCGTCCAGCGTGCCCTGCTGCTGGCGCAGCAGGTCGGCGTAGCGGCCCGCGGCCACCAGCAGCAGGTCGCAGAACTCGCGCGCCGCGCCCTCACCACCACGGGCGCTGGTGACGTGGTGCGCCAGGGCCCGCGCCTCCACATGCGCGTTGGGCGGCGCACAGGCCAAGCCGGCACGCGCCAGCAGCGGCAGGTCGGGCCAGTCGTCGCCGATGGCGGCGACCTCAGGCCAGTCCAGATTCAACTCGGCCAGCAGGGCCTGGGCCGCGGCCAGCTTGTCCTTGACGCCAAACAGCGCGCGCGTGACCCCCAGGTCGGCCAGGCGGCGCCGCACCGCGGGCGAGTCGCGCCCGGTGATCACCGCCGGGGTGATGCCCGCCTCTGCGATGAGCTTCAGCCCGTGGCCGTCCAGCACGTGGAAGGCCTTGAAGCTTTCGCCGTCGGCGCCGATGTACAGGCGCCCATCGGTCAGCACGCCGTCCACGTCGAAGAGCGCCAGCTTCATGCCCAGCCCGGGGCCTTGGGCTTTGAGCAGCAATTCGGGCGGGAAGTGCTGCGCCGGCATCAGATGACTTTCGCGCGCATCAGGTCGTTGCTGTTCAGCGCGCCGACCAGCTTCTGCTCGCCGTCCACCACCAGCACGCTGGTGATGCGGTGCTGCTCCATCAGGTCGGCCGCGTCCACCGCCAGGGCGTCGGGCAGCACCAGCTTCGGGCGGGTGTGCATCACCTCAGCGGCGCTCAGCTTCAGCAGGTCGGCACCGCGCTCGATCAGGCGGCGCAGGTCGCCGTCGGTGAAGATGCCGGCCACCTGCTCGCCCTGCACCACGGCGGTGAAGCCCAGGCCCTTGGCGCTCATCTCGCGCAGCATGGCGGGCAGCGGCGTGTCGGGCGCCACGCGCGGCAGGGCGTCGCCGCTGCGCATGAGGTCGCGCACATGCATCAGCAGCTTGCGGCCCAACGCGCCGCCGGGGTGGCTGCGCGCGAAGTCCTCGGGGCGGAAGCCCCGCGCGTCCAGCAGCGCCACCGCCAGCGCGTCGCCCCAGGCCATCTGCGCCGTGGTGCTGGCGGTGGGCGCCAGGTTCAGCGGGCAGGCCTCTTCGGCCACCGCGCTGTCCAGCACCTGGTCGGCGTGGCGGCCCAGGGTGGAATCGGCCCGGCCGGTCAGGGCCAGCAGCGGCACGCCCAGGCGCTTGAGCAGCGGCAGGATGAGGTTGAGCTCGTCGCTTTCGCCGGAATTGGAAATCGCCAGTACCAGGTCGGCGGCGGTCACCATGCCCAGGTCGCCGTGGCTGGCTTCGCCCGGGTGCACGAACATCGCCGGCGTGCCGGTGGACGCCAGCGTGGCGGCGATCTTGCGGCCCACGTGGCCGCTCTTGCCCATGCCCATCACCACCACCCGGCCGGTGCAGGCCAGCACCGCGCGCACGGCGGCGTCAAAGCGCTCGTCCAGGCGCTGGCCCAGGGCCTGCACGGCGCGGGCTTCGATCTCGAAGGTGCGCTGCGCCATCTGGCGCACGCGCGGGGCGTCGAACTCGAGGGGGGCAGTGGCCACGTGGAACGGGGGCACGCAGGCCCGGGCGCAAGGAGCACCGATTCTAGGAGCGCCCCGGCCCCCGGCCCGCAAGCCTGGGCCCGGCTAGCATGCGGGCATGGCAACCACCCTCGAAGTCGTGCTGCTGTACCTGGTGGCAGCCGTGCTGGGCGTGGTGGGCTGCCGCCTGCTGAAGCTGCCGCCCATGCTGGGCTACCTGGCGGTGGGCGTGCTGATCGGCCCCAACGCGCTGGCCCTGGCCAAGGACTCGGCCGGCGTGCGCTACCTGGCCGAGTTTGGCGTGGTGTTCCTGATGTTCGTCATCGGGCTGGAGTTCAACCTGCCCAAGCTGCGCAGCATGCGCACCCTGGTGTTCGGCCTGGGGCTGTCGCAGGTGGGCTTGACCATCCTGGGCGCGCTGCTGGGCAACGGCTTGCTGATGTGGGTGTTTTCCTACACCCCGCGGCCCTGGGAACTGGGCTGGCAGGGCGCGGTGGTGCTGGGCAGCGCCATCGCGATGAGTTCCACCGCCATCGTGGTGAAACTGATGGCCGAGCGGCTGGAAATGGAAAGCGAACACGGCAAGCGCGTGATGGGCGTGCTGCTGTTCCAGGACCTGGCTGTGGTGCCGCTTCTGGTGCTGATTCCGGCCCTGGGCGAAAGCCCGCAGCACCTGGCCCAGGCCATGGCGCTGGCCTTCCTGAAGGCCGGTGTGCTGCTGACCATCCTGCTGGTGGGCGGGCAGCGCGCGATGCGCTGGTGGCTCACCCTGGTGGCGCGGCGCAAGAGCGAAGAGCTGTTCATCCTGAACCTGCTGCTCATCACCCTGGGCCTGGCCTGGATGACCGAGCACGCCGGCCTGAGCCTGGCGCTGGGCGCGTTTGTCGCCGGCATGCTGGTGGCCGAGACCGAATACAAGCACCAGGTGGAAACCGACATCCGGCCCTTCCACGACGTGCTGCTGGGGCTGTTCTTCATCACCATCGGCATGAAGCTGGACTGGCGGCCGGTGCTGGACCAGTGGTTCCTGGTGCTGCTGCTGACCACCGCGCCGGTGCTGGCCAAGGCGGTGCTGGTGGCCTTGCTGGCCTGGGCCTTTCGCGCCTCGCCGGGCGTGGCCATCCGCACCGGCCTGTACCTGGCGCAGGCGGGTGAATTCGGTTTCGTGCTGCTGACCCTGGGCGCAGAGCGCGGCCTGGTGGCGCCCCAGTGGATGAGCCCGGTGCTGGCCAGCATGGTGCTGTCGATGCTGGCCACGCCTTTCCTGGTGATGCACGCCGACCGCATCGTGATGCGGCTGTCGGCCAGTGAATGGATGCTGCAGTCGCTGCAGCTGACCACCATCGCCAAGAAAGCCATCCACACCGAAGCCCACGTCATCATCGCCGGCTACGGCCGCAGCGGGCAGAACCTGGCCAAGCTGCTGTCGGGCGAGGGCATTCCGTACATGGCGCTGGACCTGGACCCCGACCGCGTGCGCCAGGCCGCCGCCGCCGGCCAGAGCGTGGTGTTCGGCGACGCTGCGCGGCTGCAAAGCCTGATGGCCGCCGGCCTGGCGCGCGCCAGCGCGGTGGTGGTGACCTACCCCGACACGCCCTCGGCACTGAAGATCCTGCACCTGGTGCACGAGCACGCGCCCAAGGTGCCGGTGATCGTGCGCACCCTGGACGACAGCGACCTGGAAAAGCTGCGTTCGGCCGGCGCCACCGAGGTGGTGCCCGAGGCCATCGAAGGCAGCCTGATGCTGGCCGCGCAAGCCTTGGTGCTGGTGGGCGTGCCGATGCGGCGCGTGGTGCGCATCACCCGCGACGCGCGCGACGCGCGCTACCACCTGCTGCGCGGCTATTTCCACGGCGCCGACGACGACACCGTGGAAGAGCTGAACCAGGCCCGGCTGGCCAGCGTCACCGTGCCGGCCGCCGCCGCCGCGGTGGGCCGCCCCCTGGCCGAACTGGCGCTGACCGCCATGGGCGTGCAGGTGGTCAGCGTGCGCCAGGCCAATGGCCGGGTGCAGCCGGCCGACGACGCCTTGGTGGTGAACCCGGGCGACACCCTGGTCATCTCCGGGCTGCCGGAGCCGCTGGCGCTGGCCGAAGAAAAGCTGCTGCGCGGCGCCGCGCGCTGAAACCCCCCACCCAGGAGCCGCCTGCGATGCAACACGCCCTGCACGCCGACTACATCAAGCGCCACATCCGCACCGTGCCCGACTGGCCGGCGCCGGGGGTGCAGTTCCGCGACATCACGCCGCTGTTGTCCAACCCGCGGGTGTTCCGGGTGCTGATCGACGAGTTCGTGCACCGCTACTTCGACGTGAAGCCCGACGCCATCGCCGGGCTGGACGCGCGCGGCTTCATCATCGGCAGCGTGCTGGCCTACGAGCTGAACGTGGGCTTCGTGCCCATCCGCAAGAAGGGCAAGCTGCCCTACCAGACGGTGGAAGAAACCTACGAGCTGGAATACGGCAGCGCCACGGTGGAGATGCACACCGACGCGGTGAAAGCCGGCGACCGGGTGGTGCTGATCGACGACCTCATCGCCACCGGCGGCACCATGATGGCCGGCATGCGCCTGCTGCAGCGCCTGGGCGCCCAGGTGATCGAAGGCGCGGCCATCGTCGACCTGCCCGAACTGAAGGGCAGCGACAAGCTGCGCGCCGCGGGCCTGGCGCTGTTCACGCTGGTGGATTTCGAAGGCCACTGAGCCCACCTCCCGCAAGCAGCGGGTCCGCTGGGCCAAGCAGTCGCCGCAGATCCGGCTCCGCCGGGCTGCAGGCGACGCCCCCTGGGGGGAGGCGCCGCAGGCGCTGCGGGGGGGTTCAGGTGATCGGCTGACCCGATTCCAGGTTCGCACGCATGCGCGTGGCCATCACGGCGCCGCAGCCGCGCAGAAATTCCAGCGCCAGCGCCGGTTTGCTGCTGCACATTTCCTCCATGCGCGGGCCCGACAGTTCCCACACCACGCAGGGCGTCATGGTTTCCACATTGGCCATGCGCGGGTTGTCGCCAAACATGGCCGGTTCACCCACGACGGAGCCGGCGCGCAGGATGGCCAGCTTCTGGCCGGCGGCGCGCGAGGCGGTCACGAACACCGTGAGCGAACCCGATTCCAGCAGGTACATGGTGCGCTCGCTGTCGCCCTGGCGAATGAACTGGCGGCCCGCCGCCAGCTCGTGGCGCGTGAGGTAGGCCATCACCAGGCGCCACTGCTCGATCGACAACCGCACACGCAGCGCGTCGGCGGTGTTCAGGGTCTGGATGGCGGCAACAAGCGGCGGGGTGTCCATGGTTCTTGGGCGGACGAAACAGGCGGTTGGGGTGGCCGCGGATTATCCGGCCCACCCGGTGTAACACGTCCGTGAAGATTGCCTGTTTCTAGGGGTGCATGGCCACCCGCACCGGCAGCGGCAAGGGCCCGCGCACTTGTTCATAGGCATGGCCCAGGGCCAGCAGCCGCGCGTCGCTGAAGGCCGGGCCACCAAAGCTCAGGCCCACCGGCAGGCCCGAGGCCAGGCCCATGGGCACCGTCAGGTGCGGGTAGCCCGCCACCGCCAGTGGCGTGCCGATGCCACCGGCCACGTAGTGGTCACCCAGCACGGTGTCGGTCAGCCAGGCGGTGCTGCCGGTGGGCGCCAGCAGCGCGTCCAGCCGGTGGCGCGTGAACAGCGGGTCCAGGCCCTCGCGGCGCGCCAGGCGCAGGCAGGCGGCCCGGGCGCGGGCGTAGCGCCTGGCGTTGACCTGCGCATCCTTTTCGGCCTGCTCGAACAGCTCCTGGTCGAAGAAGGGCATCACCTGCGCCGCGTGTTCGCTGTTCCAGGCAATCAGGCTGGCCAGGTCCTTCACTGGCGCGGTAGGTGCAAATTCACGCAGCCAGCGCGGCAGGGCGCCGCGCATCTCGTGCAGCAGCACGACCAGTTCATGGTCCCACAGCGCTGCGCCGTTCGGCCCCTTGGGAATTTCCACCAAGGTGGCGCCCGCTTCGCGCAGGCGCTGCAGTTCACGGTCAAACAGCGTGGCCACGCTGGGCTGCGCCGGCACGGCGTCGCGCACCACGCCCAGTCGTGCGCCTCGCAGGCTGGCTGTTGCCAGGCCCGGCAACAGCGTCGCCGCGAAGCCCGCCGGCGCGCGCGCGGTGGCGCTGTCGCGCGCATCCGCCCCGGCCATCGCCGCGAGCAGCAGCGCCGCGTCGGCCACGCTGCGGGTCATTGGGCCGGCGGTGTCCTGGCTGGTCGAGATGGGGATCACGCCGTCGCGGCTGACCACGCCGACCGTGGGCTTGAAGCCCACCGCGCCGCAGCAGTGGGCGGGCGATGTGATCGAGCCGTCGGTTTCGGTGCCCACGTTCAGCGGTGCCAGCGCGGCGGCGGCGGCGGCACCTGCGCCCGAGCTGGACCCGCTGGTGTTGCGCGCCGTGTCGTGCGGGTTGCGCGTGAAGCCGCCGCGGCTGCTCCAGCCGCTGCTGGAACGCGTGCTGCGGATGTTGGCCCATTCGCTCAGGTTGGTCTTGCCCAGCACCACCGCACCGGCGGCACGCAGGCGCGCCACCAGGTGGGCGTCACGCGTGGCCGGGCCATGGGTCAGCGCCAGCGAACCGGCGCTGGTGAACATGCGGTCGCCGCTGGCGATGTTGTCCTTCAGCAGCACAGGCAGGCCGTGCAGCGGGCCGATGGCGTCACCGTGCGCGCGCCGGGCGTCCAGCGCCCGGGCTGTGTCCAGGGCGTCGGGGTTGAGCTCGATCACCGCGTTCAGCCTGGGGCCGGCGCGGTCATGGCGCTCGATGCGAGCCAGGCATTGCTGCACCAGGGCTTCGGCCGAGAGCTCGCCGGCCTGCAGGGCCGCACGCAGGGCGACGGCACCGGGCGGCGCCGGGCTGGCACTGGCGCCGCCATCGGCGGCGGTGGCCGCGAAGACCGGGCCTGCGCCCAGGGCCAGGATTGCGCGCCGCGTTGGCTGGGCCATCGCTGCGCGGCCCTCAGGCGTCTTTCAGGTGACCCAGGGCCTGGGCCAGCGCCTTGCGCAGCAGCTTGTTCTCGGCCCGCAGCTGGCGCGGGCTGTCCGGGCCGTCCTTGCTGGCGGCGCTGCCGGCCGACTGCGCCGCCAGCACCGTGATCACGGCGGCCTGGTTGGCCGCAGCGGCCGTGGCACCGCCCAGGCGGGCTTCCTGCCGGGCGGCCAGCAGTTGCAGCAGCAGGTCTGAAAACTTGGCCATGGTGTCGTCCTCTTTGCGTGGCGCATGAAGGGGCAGGCGCCGGACCCGTCGGCATTGCCCACGAAGCATACCCAGGGCCGGGGCCGGGCGTGCTGCTATTTCCCGATGCAGAAGCTGCCGAAGATGTGGCCCAGCAGTTCGTCGGGCGTCACCTGGCCGGTGATCTCGCCCAAGGCCGCGTGCGCCAGCCGCAGCTCTTCGGCCAGCAGGTCCAGCGCGGCATCGCGCTGGGCGGCGTGGGCTTGGGCCCCGGCCAGGTGTTCGGCCGCGCGTTGCAGCGCCTGCACATGGCGCGTGCGGGCGATGAACAGGCCTTCGGGCCGGGCCTGCCAGCCGGCCACGGCCAGCAGGCGTTCGCGCAGCGCTTCCAGGCCTTGCCCGTTCTTGGCCGAGAGCGCCACGCCGGGCTCGTTCACGGGCGGCAGCGCCTGCGGCGCCAGGTCGGCCTTGTTGTGCACATGCACCAGGTGGTCCGGCGCCACGTCGGCCAGGCGCCGCGCAATTTGCGCTTCGGCGGCTTCGTAGGCGGGCTCGGCGCGTCGGCTTTGGTCGTGCAGGAACAGCACCGCATCGGCCTCGCCAATGGCCTGCCAGCTGCGCGAGATGCCGATGCGTTCCACCTCGTCGCCTGCGCTGTCGTCCCGGCGCAGGCCGGCGGTGTCGGTGATGTGCAGGGGCACGCCCTGCACCTGGATGGTTTCGCTGACGCGGTCGCGCGTGGTGCCGGCAATGGGGGTGACGATCGCCAGTTCGGCCCCGGCCAGGGCGTTCAGCAGCGAGCTCTTGCCCACGTTGGGCTGGCCGGCCAGCACCACCCGAAGGCCTTCGCGCAGCAGCGCGCCCTGGCGCGTGCGCTGCTGCACCGCGGCCAGTTCACGGGTCAGCGCGTCCAGGCGTTCGCGCGCGCGCGCCTTTTCCAGGAAATCGATCTCTTCCTCCGGAAAGTCCAGCGTGGCTTCCACCAGCGTGCGCAGGTCCAGCAGCTGTGCGGCCAGGGCCTTCACAGTGTGGGAGAACACACCGGCCAGCGAACGGCCGGCCGAGCGCGCCGCGGCTTCGGTGCTGGCGTCGATGAGGTCGGCCACGGCCTCGGCCTGGGCCAGGTCCAGCTTGTCGTTCAGGAAGGCACGCTGCGTGAATTCGCCCGGCTCGGCCAGGCGCAGGCCGAGGCCGGCGCCCGCCTGCAGGCAGCGCGCCAGCAGCAGTTGCAGCCCCACCGCACCGCCGTGGGCCTGCAGTTCCAGCACATCCTCGCCGGTGTAGGAATGCGGCGCCGGGAAGTGCAGGGCCAGGCCCTGGTCGATGGGCTGGTCGGCTTCGTCCCGAAAGGGGAGGAAGGTGGCCACGCGCGGCACCAGGCTGCGGCCCAGCAGGGCCTGCACAAGCGGCGCCAGGCCGCGCCCGGACACCCGCAGGATGCCGACCGCGCCGCGCCCCGGCGCGGTGGCGATGGCGACGATGGGGTCCTGGTGGCGCGCGAGGGACAGGGACATGGCGGCGCGATTGTCGCCAAACGCAGCAGCGCCCGCGCTGCCGATGAAGGCAGGGCGGGCGCTGGGGCATTGGCGCGGAGGGAGCGCCGAGCGGCTGCATGGCAACCGCTCCTGGCACGCTCCAGAGCCGACGTCGCCGCCGCAACAGGCAGTGGCGCCGGGTCGACCCCGCATTGACTGGAAGAAGCGAAATGATCGTAGCGGCGGGCCGCCACTCCAATCCCCCGCACGAGCGGGGGAGTCATCCCTAGTGTGCGTAGTTCACGGTACTTGCGCACACCAGGGGCGAATCACTTCGTCACCCCCAGCGTCTTGTTGATGTACCACTGCTGGGCAATGCCCAAGAGGTTGTTGGTCAGCCAGTACAGCACCAGGCCCGCGGGGAAGAAGAAGAACATGACGCTGAAGGCCAGCGGCATGATCCACATCATCTTGGCCTGCACGGGGTCGGGCGGCGGCGGGTTCAACCAGGTCTGCACCAGGGTGCTCAGCGTCATCAGGACGGGCAGGATGAAGAACGGGTCCTTGGTGGACAGGTCGTGGATCCAGCCGATCCAGGGCGCACCGCGCATTTCCACCGTGGCCATCAGCACCCAGTACAGCGCCATGAAGAAGGGCATCTGGATGAAGATGGGCAGGCAGCCGCCCAGCGGATTGACCTTTTCTTCGCGGTAGATGCGCATCATCTCCTGCTGCATCTGCTGCGGCTTGTCCTTGTAGCGCTCGCGCAGCTCCATCACGCGCGGGTTGATGGCCTTCATCTTGGCCATGCTGCGGTAGGCGCTCATGTTCAGCCAGAAGAAGGCGATGCGCAGCAGCACCACCAGGGCCACGATGGCCCAGCCCCAGTTGCCGATGACGCCGTGCAGCCAGTGCAGCAGCCAGAACAGGGGCTTGGACAGCATCACCAGGAAGCCGTAGTCCTTCACCAGCTCCAGGCCCGGGGCCAGGGCTTCCAGCTTCTTCTCTTCCTGCGGGCCGGCGTACAGCACCGCGTCGTGGGCCTTGGTGGCGCCGGGCGCCACTTCGCCCAGCGGCAGGGTCATGTCGATGGCGTAGAGGTTGTCGCCGGCCTTTTCGGTGCGGAAGGTGCGCGGGCCGGTGGTGTTCACCAGCCAGGCGCTGGCGAAGTAGTGCTGCACGATGCCCACCCAGCCGTTGTCGGCCTGGTTCACGTGCTCGGCCTTGCCCTTTTCGATGTCCTTGAAGTCCACCTTCTGGTAGGCCTTGTCCTTGGTGTACAGGGCCCCGCCGGTGAAGGTGCTGTAGAAGCTGCTTTCCCCCGGGGGCGGGTTGCCGTCGCGCACCAGGCGCAGGTACAGGTAGGGGTTCACCGCCGCGCTGCCGCTGTTGCTGAGTTCGTGGCGCACGCCCACCGCGTAGTCGCCGCGGCGCAGGGTGTAGGTCTTCACCAGCTTCACGCCGCCTTCCACCGGGGACTCGAAGCGCAGCTGCAGTTCGTTGGCGCCGTCCTTCAGTTCACGCTCGGGCGTGGTCAGGGTCATCACGGTGCGGTGGTTGGGCAGCTTCAGGCCCTGCTCCACCAGGCCGGCCTGGGCCAGGCCGGTTTGCGCCAGGTACACGCGCTGCGCGCTGTTGTCCAGCAGCACCACGTTGGTCTTGGCGTCGGCGGCGTCGCTGTACTTCAGCAGTTCCAGCCGCACCAGCGTGCCGCCCTGGGTGTCGAAGGTGGCCTTCACCAGGTCGGTGGTGACCGTCACCTTTTCAGATGTCGGCGCCACGCCAGACGCCGGCGCGGCGGCCACCGCCGGTGCCGCCGCGGCCGTGCCGGCCGCCCCCGGCGTTGCCGGTACCGTGGGCACGCCGCCCGCCGTGCCGTTGGCCGGGCCGGACGCCGCCGGGGCCACGCGGGCGGGCGGGGCGAACATGGAAGGGCGGCCGTTGTGCTTGTTCCAGTTGTCCCACAGGAAGAACAGGGACATCAGGAACACACCCCACAACAGGGTTCGGCGCATGTCGGTCATGGGCGGGTCTTTGCGGAAAAGCGGGAGGTGAATCGGGTGAACAGCGCAGGGGCCGTCGCGGGCACGGGGTCGCAGCCGCCGGAGCACATGGGGTTGCAGCGCAGGACGCGACGCGCCGCCAGGTAAGTGCCCGCGCCGGCGCCGTGCTGCTGCAAGGCCTGCAGCGCATAGGCCGAACAGGTGGGCTCGAAGCGGCAGGCGTTGCCCAGCCAGGGTTTGAGCAGCAGGCGGTAGCCCCGCACCAGCGCCAGCAGGCCCCGTTGGGGCAGGGACGGCACCATGGGAGGCAAGCCCGGGTCAGGCACCGCGGGCACCTGCTGCGCTCCGCGTGCTGGCAGCACCTGGCGTCACCTGGGCCGCCTGATGCAGCAACTGGTCCAGTTCACCCCCGGTGCAACGGCGCAGGGCGTCGGACGCGGCGCTGGGAAAGGCCGTGCGGTCGAAACCGGTGCGCAGCCGCACCACCCACAGCCCGGGCGGCAGGGCGGCCGCGTGGCGCACAAACGCGGCGCGGATCTGGCGCTTGATCAGGTTGCGGGTGACCGCCCGCTTCGCGTGGCGCTTGGGCACCACGCTGCCCAGCCACCAGCCCGTGGGCGGGATGACGGCGGACAAGTCATCCACAGGCGGCTGGCAAGAAAGTACAGGCCCTGTGGATAACTCGGTGGATACCTTGCGTGAAGCCTGTGCACGGGCCTGGGCCGCAGAAACGCCAGGGCGAGCCGCCACATGGTGGACGGCGAAGTGAGCGCTTCGCGAACGTGGCCGAACGGCGAGCACGGATTCGAAATCGGCCGATCGCAGCAGCCGGCCGAGCATGGCCGAGGGTCAGACCTGCGACAGGCGCTTGCGGCCCTTGGCGCGGCGTGCGTTGATGACGGCGCGGCCGCCGCGGGTCTTCATGCGCACCAGGAAACCGTGGGTGCGGGCGCGGCGGATCTTGGAGGGCTGGTAGGTGCGCTTCATGGCATTTCCTTCGGGGACAGTTCGTCGGGCACAGCCGGGCCGGGCCCTTCACATAACGACATCGGGTGGGTGGAACGCGGGCATTCTGGGCGCACGCTGGAGCTGAAGGCTTGCCTGGCAAAACCTGCCGCCGCGAAGAACCAGGCCGCCTTGGTGAAGCGGGAAGGCATTGTCCCACTGCAAGCCAAGCGATTCCGGGAAACCGCGCATTAGAGCAAAAACGCCCTTTGCGGTCAAA